>NZ_JBDZDP010000006.1:0-247457 GCF_040044995.1 Xanthobacter pollutisoli | reverse complement strand
CGTATCCACGCCCTTCATCCCCAGCCCGCCCGTCGCAACAAAACGACGGACCATGAGCCAAGAGGGGGGTCAAAATTACACGCCGATCCCCCTCACAACGGGGTCAATCTTCCATGCCGAAACACACGAGGTTCGAAGCGGGCGAGCGAGCCTCGGCGAACAGGGCATCGGCTTTCACGCTTTCGACACGCGCCAAGCGGCGTGCCTCAGCGTGGGGGACGTCCCCGAGCGCCTTCCAAATTTCCTTCTTGCCGATTTTGCCTTGGACGTCCGCCGGAACCCGAACGCGAAACGTCCACTTTCCCGCCCGTTTGAAGAGCCTGCTGTCCCTTGCCATTTCGCCGCCTTGTGTAGCAGGCGTGTGTAGCAGGCGACTTCCTAAGCTCTTGATCTTTCGCATCAAACAAGGATTGCAATGCGTTAGGGGAAACTGGCGGAGAGAGAGACCGGCAAACAGAATCGTCAACTAATTGTAATTCATAGATATTTTACGCTTCCTAAATTGCCTGCCCCAGCATTTGCCCCAGCAGTTGACGCGACTTGCAGCGACCGGTGGTGACCGAGCCGGAATGGCTAAGTTATTCTGACGCGGCAACGAGATTGCCGAGTTGCGCACATAGGCGAGGAAGTTTGGGCGATGGACGGCTACCCGGACCACCTGGCACCAGATTTCGACGAGGGAGGCGGGGTTGCGACGCCTTTCCCCGAATGGTGGGCGCGGGTCGCAGCGTCCTTTCCAAATGTTCCCGAGGAGGTCGCCCGCGAATGGCTTCACCGTCATTGGCGCCACTCCCCGTTCGCTTTTCTCAGGTCCGCGGAGCACCGGTTCGATCTGATAGATTGGGATAGCGCCGATCTCCGCTCGATCCGGTGGAACTTCAATAATTTCGCTGAGGACCACGAACCGGCCGTCTCGCATGGTCGCTTCCTAATTGAAGAGCACCATCAACGCTGGCCTACCTATCTAAGTAGCTATCTCGTTGAAACCGGGACTTTCCCGTCCCCACCAATCATAGTCGATAACCGGGATCTCCACATAGTCGACGATATCGAGCCTGGATTTTATCCTGGGGCATATCTCCTCGTCGAAGGGCATCGACGATACGCAATGGCTTCCTACTTGGCGAGTATCGGTGAAATGTGTCCGGCTCTGCCTTTTTGGCTCATGAGGCGTGTATAGACGGAGCTGTCGCCTTCAGCATGCCGAGCCGTCACTGGCCCCATACTCCGCAGTCCAGTCGTCTTCCGACATGGGCTTGTCGCTGATCTCGTGGTGAATGTTCACGTTCTCGCTCTTGTCCACCACGAGCCCGTTCAGCTTCGCCACGTCCATCCAAGCCGCGCGGGCTACCGAGAGGCCAGGCGCTCCACCTTCCTCCTCGGCGGCCTCCGCGATGCGCTTCAGGTTGGCGGTCACGTCAGCCAAGGTGATTTCCGCGCGCATGGCGCCTCTCTCCTGCAATTCGGTGATCCGGGCACGCACGGCCGGCTCGCTCGCCAGCCGGTGGGCGTTCTTCCGATCCGCCCGGAAGCCAGCTTCAGCATAGGCCTCGGCCGCCGCATTCCCTTCGGCCACGAGTTGGGCGAACCGCTCGCGCCGGCCGTTGCGAAGTGGGGCCATGGCTCGCTCCTTCTTTTGATCGACTCCACCTCAGATTGAGCTGGTGGTAGCGTTCCCGCGGTTCATGACGAGGGGGAAGAGAATGAGCGACCCAATATCAGCCGATGACTTTATCGACTTCATGAATATGTTCACCATCGAGCTGTTCGCGGCCATTTATCCGGACCTTCCCAAGGCGGATGCGAAGCTCGAAAAGTTCGCGAGCGGTCTGATGACGATGAGCGACGATATCGACGACGAGCGCCTGCGCGGCCTCTTCAAGCTCCTCGTTGCTCGGCTCGTGGCCACTGAGGCGTCGTAGATTAATAGCGGCAACGCCTCGGGCACGGCGCATGTTGACCACTTCGTTCCTCACCTAAGCACCCTCCCATTTCGCTCGGCTCAATTGCCGTCCGGCGCCACGGCGGCGCGCATGTAGACCCTGGCAAGGCTGAGGGCCTGTCCCGTGGTGGGTTCGCCCTTCACCTGCGCCAGCAGGGCGCGGGCACGTTCGGGATTGAGCATCGCGTCGGTGACGATCTGGTCCACGCTCTGAAGGCCGGCCTGCCGCATGGCCTGGATGACGCGGCCGAGTTGGGCGCCGCCGCCGGCCCCCGCCGCCGCGCCGATGCCACCACCCGCCACGCTCCCCGCCGCCGCGCCGGCGCTGGCGAGGGCTCCGGGCGACAGGATGCGGGAGAGCCAGCTTTCGCCGCTGTTCACCTTGGAGATGCCGTTCAGATCCTGCGCCGTGTTGGAGCCGCCGGGCAGCTTCACCGCCGCAATTGAGCGGTTGGACCGCTTGAGGTCGGCCGCGATGGCCTGCAGGGTCATGATCTCAGGACCGGAAAGCACCTGACGCAGGGCCGGCGTGTTCTGGCGCAGGAACTGCTGGAAGGCGTCCGAGCGCATCATGTCGGTGCCGGACGCCGCGCCCTCGGTGTTCCCGACGAAGCGCAGGTTGACGTAATCGGCAACCGCCTTGCGCAGGCCGTTGCGTGCCTCCTCATTGCCGGCGGTCTCGCGGGCGAGGCGCGTCATCTGCTGCACTGCGTCCTGACGCGAGAAGATGCCGCCGATGATCTTGGACACGTCGGCCGGGTCTTCCACGTTCAGGAGCCGGGCGACGGCGCCTTGCTGGAAGGCGTCCATCTGCTCCTTGCGGGACGTGGCGAGCCGCGCAAGCGTCTCCGACGCCGCCACCGGGTTGGCGAGCATCTGCTCGATCTCAGGCATGGCCCGCAGGGCGTCGGCGTGCTTCTGCCGCCACGCCTGCACCTTGGCGGGGTCGAGCGTGCCGTCTACGGGGCTCTGCGCGGTCTTGCGCAGGGTGGAGAGGGCATATTCGCGGACCTGCGCCACGGCGTTGGGTGCCGCGTTGCGCAGCGCCTGCATGGCCTCATAACCGCGCGGGCCGGGCACGAAGAACCGGCCGGGCACGACAGAGGCTTCCATCTGGAATGGACCGGACGCGCCGCTGCGCTGGATCGCGCCGCCCACCCGTCCGGCGTCGAACGTCTGCGCGCGTTGCTTGGTCGCCTCGCTGGCGGCCTTCAGTCGTCCTGCGGCTCCGGCGTCGAAATTGGGCTGGAGGTCGTTGGGGAGGAAGCCAGAGCCTTGTACGCTTTGATCTCGCGGAGCTGCTCCAGATCCCCTTCCCGGCGAGCCTTGGCCTCCGACCACTGGAGAAACTCGGCCCGGTCCGACGGAGGCATTTCCGCCAGCACTTGCTGCAGCGCTGTCCCCCATTGATACGGTTTTCGCGCGCCGCTCATACCAAGCCTGGGTTTCACGGCGCTGCTTCTCGAGCATCGCCGCCATCGTGTCCTCTTCGGACATCGTGCCGGCCTGCACCGCCTGCTGTTCCATCTCCGCTTTCGCGGCCACGGCGTTCTCAATGTCACGCTCGATGGCACCGCGAAGCTGCGACAGGCGAGCATACACGCGAGTCTGCCCGTTCGTCATCATCTCCTGACGCATGGCGTCCGATACCCGGCTGCGGAGCGCCGTCATCTCGCGGAACGGCACCACATCGGGATACTTCAGGGCGGTGACGATGGTGGCGCGCTCCTCGCCGGCCAGCGGCGCGGCGGACTTCTCCAACCCCTTCACGATGGTCCGAGCCGTGTCGCGCACGCCGGTCGCCGGCAGGTTCAGGTCTCCAGCCGGGTCGACGGCCTGCCACAGGGCGCGCTCGCGCGCCTTGGCCACACTGCGGGCGTCCATGATGCTCTGCCGGATCGCGCCGCCATAGGCCTCCGGCGCACCCTCGCCGCCCAGCCTGCCCGTAGCCTGTCGGGCCGTGGTGGTCGCAGCTTCCAGGGCCTGCCCGGTCTGCTGGTCGAGCGCGGCGAGGTTCTGGCGCAGCACGCCGACCACCTGCTCCGGCGCGCCCTTGGGCTGGATCGCCTCCAGCGCGCCGACGCGGGCCGTATTCTGGTCTGCCCGGCGCATCATGAACTCGGCCGGGTTCTGCGCCGCGCTCGCGCGCTCCAGGGCGCCAAGGCCCATGTCTCCCGTCAGCTGGAAGGTCGTGGGCTCGGAGCCGGCCACCAGATTGCGCGCCACGGCGCCCGGTTCGGTCGGCAGGCCCACCTGTTTCGATGCCGCAGCCGCGTCCAGCGTGTCGCGCACCGCAGCAGGATCGGTCGCCCACTGCTGAAGGCGCTCGCCGGCCACGCGTTCCTGTGTCGCCGGATTGGACAGGCGGAAGTCGCGCCACGCCTGCGGCAGGCCGGCCACGCCGCGCCCGGCCGCCACCGCACCGACACCCACGCCCGCCCCGGCCATGCCGCCGACCGTCTCTGCAAGCGGCTTCCATTGATCCGGGACAACCTGCCCCGCCATCTGCCCGCCGACACCCGCCGCAGCGCCGACACCGGCGTTCACTGCGGCATCGCCAGCCGAGGCCGAGCGGCCGAAGACCTGCCCGAGCGTGTTCATGGCGCCTTCGCCGACCACACCGGCACGGTTCAAGCCGCCCAGTACCGCCTCAGGCGCAAGCATGCCACCCGCACCGGCGCCTGCAGCCCGCGCGAGCTTGTCGCCCATGCTGCCGGCCTGCACCTTGGCAGGGTCGTTCACGCCAACAGTCTCGCCGACACCGGCGAGCCATTGGCTGGAGCCCGGCAGGTTGGGGCGAGCCTGCGGCAGTTCGGCACCGGTCACGGCGTTGATGCCCTGCACGGCCTTGTTCGTGAGCCACGTCGCCGCGTCCACCGGTGCGCCCAAGGTCGAATAGATCGCCTCATTGGCGCCGGCCGTAAGGTTGTTCCACATGCCGGACGGCGGAGCGGGCTGGGCGGGCTGCGGGGGCGAGTTCGGAATGAGGTCGTCGAACAAGCCGGCTCCCGCCTGCTGCTGGGGCGCCGACGGGATCAGATCGTCAAAGAGCCCCGCCTGAGCCTGCTGCCCCACCGGCGGCGCCGGCATGCTCTGCACCGCGCCGTCCTGCCACGGGTGGGCCTGCCCGGGAATGCCCGTCGGCCTGGGCGGGATCGGATCGGCGCCGGGCACAGGGCGGATGGCGCCTTCGATGGCCTGCACACCGGCCGGGCGCGGCTGTTCCGCCGTGTAGGCCATGGGTCCCCCCTGTCGCGGCACGAACTGCACCCCGGAAAGCCCCTGATTGGTGTCGGCCGGACCCATGTCGCGCCCCACCGGCACGTCGAACCGGCCTTCCGGAGCGTTGCGGAATGCGCCACCGGTGTCGTGCACCACGACGGGCACGTTGTTCAGTACATGGCGCTGCCCGCCGGCCTGATAGGTCACTTTGGGGATGGTGTACTCGCGCCCGTAGAGCGCCGGGTTGCCGGCGATGGTCACATAGGGCGCCTGACCGGTGCGGAAGTCCTCCAGCGTGCGCACCATGGCCTGCCCATCCGGGCCGGGCCGAGATGATGCATAGCCACCTTCCATCCGGTCGCCGCCGCGCTGAGGGGAATAGGTCGTGACGCGCGGGGATTGGCCCATCAGGCGCTCCGCGAGGCTCGCGGCGTTGGGGTTGGCGGGCGGAAGGGGCACGAGGTCTTGAAAGGCGTTCTGCATGGTCAAAGCCCCGCGGGGTTCACGCCCATCTGCTGGAGACGCTGGATCACAGCATCGCGGCTCGCCCCGCGCGCGATGGCGGCACGGGCTTGGCCGAGAGGATCGCCCGCGGCCGGAGCGACGGTGCCTACACCCGGAACACTTGCGCCTCCGGGCTGGGTCGCGCCTCCAGTAGGTGCCTGCCCCTGCTGACCGCCCGGCACCATGGCAGCCTGTGCGCGCAGCTTGGCGAGGCCCGTCGTCAACGCGTCCTTGAACTCGCCGAGCGCCGCCTTGTAATCCTGAAGGTTCTGCGCGGTGTTGAGGCGGGCCATGGCGTTCTCAGCCTTGAGGCCCTCCGCCTCCGTGATGGCGCCGCCGCCCTTCAGCATGTTGTACCCTTGGAGGAACACGCCGCCCTTGAGCTGATCCATGCGAGCCTGAACGCGCGCCGCGTCGGCCGACACGTTCGGCAGGCTGGAGGCCAGCGGCCCGAGCATACTCGGCAGGTAGGGATCGGTCGCCAGATCCTCGATTTGCTTGGTGATCTGCCCCGCCATGCCCTCCGCTCCGGGAAGCTGCGCCTGTGCTTCGCCGGCCGCCTTGCCCACGGCGCTCTGCTGCGCAACGCCAGCCACATTCTTCGGGATCGTGGTGATGGGCTGGCGCGTCTGCGGATCGAGCAGCACGAAGTGGGTGCCGGCGTCGACCTTGATCGGGTCTTTGGCGACCGTGACCCCGGCGGGCAGCTTCGGCTGGATCGGGTTCCCGTCCTTTCCCAGCTGGATGATGGTCGGATTGCCGTTGGCGTCCGTTCCCCACACCGGGTTGAGGCCGTAGGTCGGCTGTTCGGCCTTCCCGGCCCGCTGCCGCATGATTTCGATCTTCTGCCGCTCGAAGTCGTTCTGCGTCGCCTGCTGTCCGAGCCTCATGAAGGTGTTCGCGCCCTCCAGATCACCGTTGCCGAGAAGCCGCGTCGCATAGCTCTGGTAGTTCGGCGTCGCCGTCGGGTTGGCTGCCATCTCGGCACCGAGGGCCTTCCGGCTGTCCAACACGTCCTGCTGGCGCCGGGATGCCTGGCCTTGATCGAAGGCTCCCAGCAGCCTGTCCGCATATCCCGCAATCTGCGCGCCCTGATTGGGCTGGACCGGAATGTAGAAGCTCGGGACATCCCAGGCCATCTGTCAGCCCTCCTGCTTCGGGAGCGGCTTCACGGCCGGCGGCGTCACGCCGGCGCGCTCGATGCGCTCGAGGATGGCGCGGCGCGCGAATTCTGCCTGTGTGATGCTCTCGCGGTTCGCGGCCTCGGTAATCGCGGCGTTGAAGCCCTGAGGCCCGCGGATGTTCATGATTTCGGTAAGAGAGCCGGCCATCTGCAAATCTCCAGATCGGCCCATGGTACAGTCTATTAAGTTTGTAATATTGCGATTTATATTGATGGATCGGAGAGTCTAAAAGGTCACAGGAGGTCAGGAGCGGTCGCATCATCAATTTAATTGAAGCTTCCGCGCAATCTCGGCCTCCCGCGCCCGCTCGTCTTCCACGAAGCGCTTCCAGTGTTCGGCCTCGTGCTGCGACATGGCGCACTGGTCGAGCAGGTAGGCGTTCCGCCGGCCGAGGTCGTCCATGCACTCGTGGTGGATCTGGATTTGCTGGCGCAGTCGGTCGCGATCGACGTTCAGCCCGGCCACGAGTTGCTGGAGGGCCTCCACCTGGCCGCCGAGGTCCTGGCAGCGATCCCGGAAGAAATCCGCCAGAGCAGCCCGATCCCTGAGACGCTGGCGATACCGGCGGCGGCGTTCGGAGCGGGCGGTGCGATTGGGGCTACATCGACGCATTTCCATCCAATCCGCAAGCGTGCGTAGGAGGATTTCAAAAAGAGATTTTTGCTTATTCGGCATTACTCACCTCAAACCCGCCGGGAACGCTGCCGATTGCTGCATTCCAACGTGCATGGAGCGGGGTTTATGGTTTGATTTCCGTTGATTAGTTTTTCAAATGCTGGATGCGCCTGGGGTCGTCGCCATTAGGGGCCTTGCGGAGCTTCTCGATATCGAGCGTCGCCATGCATCGTCCTCCAGTGCGGCAGGGATCGTCATTTGTCGTCATGGGGGAATGGGAGAACCTCTTCCCCTTGGTGCACCTGCCACCCACCTCCGGGCGTTGAGCCCCACGTTCCAACGTGGGGGCGCTTCCAACGCCCCTGGGGGTTATAGGGGGTGTGTCTCCCCCAGCCCTTCAAGACCGTTGGAAGGGCGTCGGAATAGCGTTGGAAGTCAGTCGGAAGCATCGCCATTGTCCCTTTTTAGGGCGATGCGGTGCCTCGGTTTGGATGGCGGACCGAACACCTCATTCACGATCCGGCCTTCGGCGAAGAGGTTGTTCATCGCGGTGAGGAAGCCCGACTTGGTGACGCCTTCAGCCTTGGCGTCGCGGCAGAAGACGGACGGCGCGAACGTGCTCGACGGGGAGGATGAGACGTAGCGCCCTTGCGCCGTGTAGGAGCCGAGGAGGTCGAGGAACACCCGTTCGGCACGGATGGCCTCCAGGGCTGCGCTGTTGCCTATGCCGGGCTGTCCGCAGGGCACGAACACGCCCTCCGTCCACCTCACCCGGACTTCGCCGCCGACACGGCCGTAGTTCACCTTCTTGGTGGCCAGCACACGCACGTCCGGATCCGGCTCTGTCACCCGGTCGCCGTCGCGCATCGTGACCCGCTCCAGATAGAGCCGGGAACGCACGCTGTTGGACCATGCCGTGTTGCCGCTGGTGCCCGTGCCGCTGGCCATCCCGGATAGGCTGGGGTGTGCCAGGAGAACGATTGTCGCGCGCCGCCGGATGGCGAGGCCCCGCAATTGCCCGATGAACTGGCGCGCATGAGCGCGGGCGTTCTCTTCGCCGCCGAACAGGTCCGCAAGGGTGTCGAGGACGATCAGGGTATAATTGCCGTGACCCTCTATCCACCGCTCAAGCTCGGCGAAGAGCGGCGTCTCCTTCATCGTTCCGGCGCGGCTATCCGCAACCGAAAGCACCGCGTCCTTTCCCGCAAGGCTGGTGATGTCGAGGTCGGACATCTCAGCCAATTCCAGCCCCTCAAGGGCACAGATCGAGGCAAGGCGACGATGTACCTCGTCAACCTCGTCTTCCGCCGTGAGGAAGAGGGTGGAGCCGCGCGCCACCGGGAGGCCGATCCATTGCGAGCCCGCGGCAGTGGCGACGGCAAGCTGGAGCGCGAGGAGGCTTTTTCCTGTGCCACCGTCACCATAGAGCAGCGTCACGTTCCCGGTCGGGATCATGCCTTCGACGTGCTCCTGCCGGGGCGGGATTGGCTTCCCGGCAAGATCGGCCGCGCATACCACCTCCAGCGGTTCGGCCATCTGTTGTCTATCCCGCCGCATCGATTGCGGCGCCGGAGCCGGGCCGTCAGTGCCGGTGCCGCGCATCTCGTGGCGGTGCTCCTGCCTGTCCGGGACGTCGCGGGGCTTCAGCCGGCCTGCGGCCAACCCGCTCTCGATGGTGGCCAGCACCGGCCGCTCGCCGTCGTCGGCGATGAGGCCGCAGTTGCCGGCCGCCTGCAGAAGCGAGCCGCGCACCGTGTCCTCGTCCACGAGGCCGGCGCCCACGAGCTGCCCCAGGCTGAAGGCGGCGGCGTTGAGCCGGTTGTTGCGCTCGCCGCGCCCGCTCTGCGCCAGGGCCCAGCATTCGCCGGCAATGGCCGTCTGCACGTACCGGTCCGGCGGCGCCTGCCGCTGGCCGCGAAAGTCCACCACATTCGCGGAGCGCTGGGGCGACGAGGATGCAGTTGGCGGATCGAACATCGCATAGAGCCAGTCCGGCGCCTCCGCGAAATGGAAGAAGTCCATGGGATCTTCCATCGCGTAGCTGCGGCCGTCTGAAAGCCGGGAGCCTGGCGCAATGACATAGCCCCCTTCACCGCGCACGTTGATGCCGCGCGCTCCATGAGCGCGGAACCCGCGCTCTGTGTTTGTCATGGGCCGATCGTCGCGCCACCGGAAGAGGATATGGCGCCCGCCGTTGGGTGTGAGATGCGTGTGGGTCCGGATAGGCGGGTGCTGGCTGGCGATGCCCTCCCATGCGGCCATGCCGTCGGGATCGCCTTCCTCCTTCACACCGTCGGGATCGATGGCCCAGACGCCGCTCTCACGCCCCATGGGGACGCCGATGAGCGCGCCCGGCCACCTCGCCCACCACTCCCGAATTTGCGCTTCGTCCGTGGTGGCCTTCAACTTCCACCCGGTGTCCTTAATGTCCTTCCCGGTGTCGTCCTTGTCGCACCCGATCAGTGGCACCTTGGAAAAGCCACGCCGGGGCGTTGGATTGCAGGGGAACACCCTCCAGCCGCGGCGGGCATAGTCGAGGGCGTGGTCGAGAGGTGTCATTCCGCGCCTCCCCAGTCGTCCAGACCCTCGTGGGAGGCAGTCAGGGTCTCGCCATCCGGTACCGGCTCTTCACCGGATCTCAGACGTCTCGCCAGGGCGCGCGCCTCGCGCTCCGTGGCGCAGGAGATGCGGCGGATGAGCCAGCTGCTGCTGGCGAGGCGCTGCACCACCCACCACGGGCCGCCGTCATGCTCGACGGCAAATGTCGTCTCGGCGCTGGCGCGCTCGTGCGAATGGATCGCCGAAGGGGGGAAGCTGACGACGCTGCTCATGCCGCGCTTCCCTTTGCGAAGGTGCTGCGTACCTCAGCTTCCACCGCGCCCATTTGCGGATGCAGCCGGAGGAACCAATCGAAGGTCTCGGCGCAGTCGGCCTCGGTAAGGCTATCCACCTGAGCGGCGGCCGCAGCGGGAAGGACGAGGAACCCACGCATCCGGGCTCCGCCGATGGTCCGGAGCACCGCATAGACCCGCCAGCCTTCTGCCACCGGCGGCGGATTGCCGATGAGGCGGAAGATTTCCACTTCGTGGGTGGACGCCAGACGGACGCGGTGGCGGCGGTCAGGAAAGCGGGCGAAGAAGCGTTCGTCCGCGTTGGTCGTGGATGTGTTCTTGGCGGTCAGGCGCTCGACGCGGCGCTTGATGGCGTGTTCGTTCATCCCCGGACCTCCGACGCCGACGGTGCGGTCCTGTCGAACCCGAGCAGCCCGTCTTGGCGCCAGCGGGAGAGAGTATCCAGGGCGGCAGTTTGGTCATCGCCGCTCCAGACGCAGGAACGGGTGCCGCCCTCGCAGAGGTGGAGGAAATAGCGGCGCCGGCCGATGTCCCGCGGATTTTTGCTGCGGGCGACGGTGCCCGCTTCGAGGATCACGTGGGGCTCTGGATGGAGGTGGACGACGTTGCTCATCGCCGCGCCTCCTCGATCACCTGAACCGGCGAGCGAAGCACGTAGCGGCCATGGGAGCCGCTGTAGGCGCCACCGTGGGCTTCATCGAGCGTCTCGATGGCCAACCCCGCCTTGCGGAGCTTGTGGATGTAATCGCTCCATCGTGGCGCGGGCCGATCAATGGGCGTGCATCCTCGCTCGCCAGCATGGACGAGCTCGTGCAGTGCCCAGGCCATGCGGCCTTTCACAGTGAAAGTCGGCCCCTCTGCATCGAGGCGGAAGGTGACGCGGATCACCTCAGCCATGACGCGCCTCCCGTCCAAGGCCGGCGGCTTCGGCATGCGCAAGGGCGACGCCGAACGGCACGCCGAGCGCGGATGCGAGGCGATGGGCCGCGAGGTGAAGGGTGTCCGGGAGGATCGAAGTCGCCGGCTTC
This sequence comes from Xanthobacter pollutisoli, assembly GCF_040044995.1. Classification (NCBI taxonomy): domain Bacteria; kingdom Pseudomonadati; phylum Pseudomonadota; class Alphaproteobacteria; order Hyphomicrobiales; family Xanthobacteraceae; genus Xanthobacter; species Xanthobacter pollutisoli. Next base: position 236,110 of record NZ_JBDZDP010000006.1, on the reverse strand, counting down.
GCGCTGCTTGTGGGCGGCGGACGCTTGCTCGGACGGCGGACGTGGGGTATGGGATTATCCATGATGCTTTTCCGGAAGAGAGGCGTCAGACCAACGAAATCAGCGCCCCGTTGCTCGCCGGCATCGGGGCGTTTTCGATTTCAGGCGGCACGGACCGGAAGCCTCAGGCGCCACGCGTCGAGAGCCTCGCGCAGGATGAGGGTGCGGGTTCCGAACTTCCGCGCCTCCAGGCGCTTCTCGCGGATTTCCTCCTTGAGCTTGGTTTCCCCGATGCCGAGATAGGTCGCGGCGTCCCGGATACCGAGCGCCCCAAAGCCCGGATCGCTCGACTTGCTGTTGCCGGCCTCGGTGGTGGCGAAACCGGTATTCGTGCTGGCGGCCATCGCATCCTCGCTATTTGGCCCGCTGGCGCCGATTGGGCGCACAACGGCGTGTGATGGCGCAAATGGTGTCGGCCACCGAATGAACTTGGAAGACGCCGGGAGAAGACTTGCGCCGCATGCGAGATGACTTGCGCCGCATGCGAGATAGATGCGGCTCTAATCCGGTCGCTCGCGGTCGCACCTGCGGCCCGACTTGCGGCTTTCGCGACGAGACTTGCGGCCCTTTCGGGGCCGTGACGACGCCGCATAAGGAATCATGCCCCAAATCACCCCGGCTCCCACACCCCCACGACGCGCCCGACCAGCTTCTCGGCCGCGTGCTCGGTGGTGAACGGCCCTTCGCTCGCGCCGACGCGCCCGGATCGCAGGGCCGCCTCGGGGTCGCGCGGATCGGCCGGCGGGATCCAATGCCGAGCCATCCAGCAGGTGGTTGGATCGGCGCCCGCCTCCGGCTGCTGCACCCACCCCCCGCCTGGCCGTCGGAAGCGGGTCCGCCCCATCATCTGGCAGAGGGCGAAGGTGCGGCCGCACTCGATCCGCGGATCACGGTAGGCGATCAGGAACAGCTCACCTTGCGCCGGCAGGTGGTCGGCGAGGTCCACCACCGCGAACTCGCCGCGGCGAAGGTGCGGATAGAACGCGTCATCCTTCACCGGGAACGTCATGTGGCCCGGCGGAAGCGTCGGGAGGATCATCAGGGCGCGCAACTCGGGCTGGTGCTCAAATTGGACAGCCGGGATCTGGGGCACAGTGGCGAGGGCGCGGCCGGGCCGGCCGGCTGACGTGCGACGCGTCATGACGTGGTTCCCGTCGTGAGGACGGCGCCGACATCGCGAACGACGCTGAACACCAGCCGCTCGTCGGTGGTAAACCCGCGACCGCATACTGGATTGTTCTTGATGACCTCAGAGATCCACTCCGCTCCGTCGCCCGGCTCGCCGCGGTGGCAGTGCGCAAGAGCTTGAAGCTTTACCCGGAGCCCGGCCGGTGTCGTTGCTGGCGTGGTGGCGATGTTCACGCAAAGCGCGTGGCCGATGAGGGCGAGCCGGTCCAGCTCCTTCATCGCGGCCGTGCAGCCGTTCGCATCACACGCCGCGCGCCGCCCATCTTCCCACCGCTTGAGATCCGCGATCAGCGGCGCCTCGGGATAACGGTCCCCGGAAACGCCCTGGTCCCGCCAGAACTGCACCCGCTGGAGAAGGGCGCCGTATGGCTCGCCATTGAGCCGGTAGCCTTCGCCAGAGCTGAGGAACAGCGGTTCGCCCTGCCAGGAATAGGCGAGCAAGGCGGCAGACGGCGCGGGGCAGGCCCTTGTCGCCTCGTCATAGAGCCGATCTGAGGTTTCATCCGCCACCCGCTCCTGCGCTTGCAGAGCTTCCAGCTCGCGCCCCATGGCGAGCAATTCCGCGTCGGCGGGAGCAGCCTCGGCGGTGGCGCCAAGGCCGGCCACGACCGCGCCAGCAACAGCACCCTTGAGGATGCCGCGCCGAGAAGGAGAACGACGCTCAGACATGGGCGCCTCCCACGCCGAGGGTGCGCAGAGCCTCGGCGATGTTGGTGATGACATGCGAGAGGCCACAGGAGCCCGGCAGAACATCGAGGTCAGGATAGGCAGCGGCGTGCGCCGCATATGCCGCCAGACCTTCGGGCGTTGTCGGCCGGCAGGCGCAGAAGGCCTTCCACAGGCCGTCTTCTTCATCCATCAGGGCGTCGAAGCCGGCGTCCGTGCTGTCCATGGCCATTATGCGCTTGTGGGCGCTGCCGTGGGCCGCGATGGCGGCGAACACCGGATCGGGCTGCAGTGCGGCTGCCGGCATGGCGAGAAGCGCGGCCGCAGCGCCGGTCATGGCGGTGCCCTTCAGCAGGGCGCGACGAGAGGGGCGAGGGTCAGGCATGGGCCGCCTCCCGTGCCGCGAACGCCCGCACCGTGGCACAAAGCCTATCCACCTGTTCCTGGGTCAGGACGCAATCGCCGTACCCATGCGGCTCATCCACCACGTCGATGAGCGCCAAAAGGCCGGCGGCCGTCGCCGGAACCGTGGAAAGGGTGGCGAAGCAGGCTTGCTCCCATTTCGCCAGCCATTCGGCTTCTTCGGCCTTCGCCTCTGGTCCGAGGCACCTTCCGGCATCATAGGCCTCAGAAAAGCCCGTCAACACCTCGCCGAATTCTTCGTAGATGCGCCGCTGCTCGGCGATCAGCGCGAAAATGGGATCGGAGACGGCCGCTTCCGCCTTCGGCAGCACTGCCACCGGAACGGCCAGCGCCGCGACGGTGCCGAGGGCGGCGCTGGCCTTGAGGAAGGAACGCCGGGTGGATGCAGGCATAGGGGCGGCGTTTGCCGCCGCGATGGGCTTCGGCATGGGTAGGCTCCGGGATGTGAGACGTGAAGGAAGGGAGGCGGTGGGCCGCCTTGGGGTCAGGCGATGCGGGCGAGGCGCAGGGCTTCGTCAGCCGCGCGGACCTTGGCGAGGGCCGCGGGGACACCGCCCCACGGAACGACGGCGGTGCGCACCTTCTCGGCGAGGGTGGCGTCGGTGCTGGTGAAGGCGAGCCGGTCGGCGGGGCCGATAAGCCGGCCGAACTCGACGCCGTTGCGCTTTAGGACGAAGCCGGCGCTGTCGCGCTTCGCGGTGTAGGTGGCGGTTATGCCGGCCGCGGCCTTCTCGGCGCGCAGGATGGCCTCGACATTGGCGACGCGCATCAGGTCGCTGGAGCGGTGCTTGCCGGCGGTCCACGACGCCGGCGCGCCGGCCCGGCTGTACTTGGCCGACCGGGAACGGGCCTCGGCGAGGGCGTTCTCCAGTTTCCGGATGACCTCGGCCCGGTGGGCACCGCGCGATACTGCGATATAGCGCTGGAGCACCGCCCAGTCCGTCACGGGGGCATTGCGGGCCTCGTGCCACGCCTGCCGCAGGTGGGCGGCGAAGGCGGGCCGGCTGTAGGGCGCCATTGACTGGCGCAGGAGCGACCAGGCGCGGCGCATCAGGAGGGATTTGTTCAGCATGTGCGGCGTCTCGCATTGAGCGATTTCGTCTGAAGTGATATATATCGCTCATGTTAACCGGTTTCAATAGGATTAACTCACGGTGAGCGAAAAATATCATCCGACGGGCCGTCAGATTGCAGCAGCTCGGACGCTCGCTGGAATTTCCCAGGCGGACCTTGCCGCCTCGGCGCAAATCTCAGTCCCGACGTTGAGGAGAATGGAAGCCAGCGAGGGGCAAGCCTCCGGCATGGCGAACAACGTCGCCGCCGTGATGCGCGCTCTCGAAAAAGCCGGCATCGAGTTCCTGAACCATGGGCAGCCTGGAGTACGTTTGAGGAAGGCCAAGCCTGAGGGGTGAAGAGCCGTACGGCGCGATATTCTAAGCGGCGTCAAAGAGAGCGGAAATCCAAATGAGCCTCACAGCCGAAACCCTGCATGAAGACCGCCCCCTCATCCCCCGGCAGGTGGCGGAGCGCTGGGGATGCTCGGAACGCCACGTCCGAAACCTGATCTCGAACGGCCAACTCGGCCATTTTCGTGTCGGCGAGAGACTGCTCAGGATTCCTGCCGCGGCAGTCGAGGAGTATGAGCGCCGTCAGTCGGTGAAGGCGGTTCCGACCACGGCGCCCAGTTCTCCCGCTGACGCAGTCTCCGCGGCTGTACGGCAGCGCCGACCGGATAGGGGTCTGCTGCGCGCTCTGGCTCGAAGAAAAGCAAAGATTTAGCCATGCCTCAGCAGCGGGCCGCCCGCATATGTCAGCCGCTCCACGCTAGCGCGGGAGCTCGACATAATGTGCTGCTCCGCCCACTCCGGCTATCGAGCGGTTGCGTCCGTTGGCGCTGGACATCGGTGGAACTGGCGCTGGGTTCGCTCGCGCCGCGGCCAGCAGGCACACAAGAGGAAAACTCCTTTATCGTAGGCGCCCGGCGGGCGGCGGAAATAAGGAAGGAGCAGAAGGAGGCCCGGCTCAAAGGTCGGAAGCCAAAATAGCCACATGAACTGATCTTCCACGTCCCGATTGCGCTTGTCGCTCGACGGCCACGATTGCCGCACACGCTGTCCTCTCCTATCGATGGAGACGCACAATGGGCGCCGAACGAATTCAGCCAGAACGCATCCGGGTTGAGAAGGCTGCTTCGATCCTTGGCATTAGCTCCCGTACTGTCCAAGCGATGGCCCTGCGCGGGGAACTTCCGGGAGCGGCCAAGATTGGCGGCTCGTGGACGTTCTGCGAAAGCGCTCTGCGGAAATGGATCGAAGAACGCACGGAGAAGCCTCGCCCGGCACGCTATTCGAACCCGAACAACGATTACAAGTCGTTGAGCGAGCGCAGGATTGAGAAGGCGTACCAGGAAGCGCTAGGTCGGTTTCGGCGACTAGGCAGGGACCGTTAAGCCACGGAGGGTGGCCCCGCACGTAGCCGACAGTTCATAGTCCCGTTGAACGGCGAGCGGCCGGGGTGAGGCTAAGGCAAGATCGAAAACAATGAACGAGATGATCTGAGAATGCGCCCCTGCTTGGGAATTTAGAGTAGAGAGCGACCATGGATGTGACGTATAGCTTGAGCCGCACAGCGCAGCCGACAATGAAACGTCGCGTAGATCTGGACGGGCCTGATTTCTATCCGACGCCTGCGTGGGCGACCCGCGCGCTAATACGGAACGAGGCGTTTGTCGGCGATATTTGGGAACCGGCCTGCGGCGATGGCGCAATGTCGGAGGTGTTGGCGGAAACCGGATGCGAGGTGAGCAGCTCCGACCTCGTAGACCGCGGTTATGGCTCGGTTGGCATCGATTTCCTAACAGCCAACAGGCGCGCTTCCAACATCGTGACGAACCCGCCCTACCACAGCGCCGAGGGCTTCGCTTCTCGGGGGCTTGATCAAGCTAGCAGAAAGGTTTGCCTACTCCTCCGGCTTGCGTTCCTGGAGGGGGGCGCGCGCCATCGGTCACTCTTCGCGACAACTCCGCCGACAAGGGTGTGGGTATTTTCCGAGCGGATCACGTTTTACCCGAAAGGTGCCCCACAGGCCGGCTCGGGCACCGTAGCCTATGCGTGGTTCGTCTGGGATAAAGAAGCACTGGGATCGACTGAATTGCGCTGGTTTCCAGCTGGGACGAAGACCTTAAACCAAAAAAGCCCGGCCTAAGCCGGGCTTCTCCACTATTCTTGGTTATATCAGGAAGGCATTCCGAAGCGCTTCAGCGCCTCTTCCTTGCTGCCCAGGAACTTGCGCTCTTTGAGCACTTCGTTGACGCGGCCGGGATTGACGTCGAAATCGGACGCGATGCGGTTCTGAAATTCGCCTCTCCAATGGCGAGGCCAAATGCGCACCGCGTCTTCAAACGTGAGTTTCGGGGAGGGGCCGCGAGGGTCAGCCTTCATTTTAAACCTCTTTAAAGAGGCCTACGAAGCTTGACAAAAGGGCGCGAATGCGCATGATTGCGCCTGTGAACACGACCTTCCGCAAGGCTTCGTAGGCAGTTGCGGATCATAGAAACCGAGGCCTTGCCGGGCCTCGGTTTTTCTATGGAGAGATTCCCTCTCTACTGTCACGCTCCCATAATCCCCTCCCCAAGTCAAGGATTTGTCGCGCCAATCGCGTGAGAGGTCCGTGGGCGGCGATTTAGAGGTCCAAGCTGTTCGGATAGCTTCTTTTCGCCGTTGGCGCCGAGCGGCCAATTCCGGCGAATTCCAGGCGCTTCGCGTCAAGGTGGAAATAGACCAGTCCCGCCGCGCTTTGCGACCGTCGAATTCGTTACCGCCTGACGTTCCCCCTTAATCCGAGAGCGCCATCGCCGCCGCCCTCGCGCCCCTGGCTGCCCACCGCAGTTGCATGTCGCACTCCTCGGCCGGAATGCGAGCCTGATCCCGATGGACAGGCAGGGAAAGGCGACGCCGGCAATGATCCTCGCTATCCTCAGGGGCACGCGTTGAACAAGGACGGAGCCCCATGGCCCGCAACAAGGATAAGCCCGCTCCCATCATCGAACCGCGCTGCCTGACGCTTCAGCAGGCCGCGGATTACTGCGCCCTCACGCCCGGCGGCTTCGCCGCATGGCAGAAGCAGGGGTTGGTGCCTGGACCGATACCAGGCACAAAGCGATGGGACCGGAAGGCGCTGGACGCCGCCCTCGACAAGGCGAGCGGGCTGCAGCAGCCGGTGGTGGTGAATGAAGATGATCCCTGGGAGGTTTGGCGAAGAGAGAAGGCGGCCAGGGAAGCAGCTAAGACCAGAGGCGGGCAAGCTGAGCCAAGCGCTGCGGCAAAGCGCCGAAGCCGCACTGCGGCTCATTGCCCAGGCTAAAGACGGTCAGCTCCCGGCACACCTTGGCGGCGGAGCGCCGGGACGCGCCACCGCGACCCATGCGGCAGTCCAGCGGCTGCGTTCGTCGGCGCTGGTCCGAGACTGAGGTCCAGAGGGATCCACGATGAGGAAACAACGCGCCCCGAGCAGAGACGAAATCACGCCCACCACGCCGCTGCGCCTGGACGTGGCCGCTGCGCTTGCCTTTCCGGGCGGGAGCATGGGCGCGAGCGGGCCGCGCTGGAAGCTGCACGTGGCCGGCTGGTTATTGAGCTGATAGCGGGTGCTCGTCGAAGTTTGGCCCGCTAGCGAAGTTGGGTTGCGCTGCGCTATCCCCCGGCGGCGGGCTGGCCTTGATCCTCGGGATCAATGAACATCCGATTACGCCCACCCCCCTTTGCCTCATAGAGTGCGCGATCTGCACGGTTGACGAGCTCGGCGAGGGAGGAGGACGGCTCTACTTCGGCCACTGCGGCACCAATGCTGACGGTGACCTGTGTCAATGCCGCCTCCGCTGGGCTCGGAACCATCGAGGCGACCGCGGAACGTATTCGCTCCGCGATGAACGTCGCCCCGGCGCCGTCCGTAGCAGGCAGGATCACGATAAACTCTTCACCTCCGTACCGGGCTACGAAATCGCCCGGCCGCCGCACGGAGCGGACGATCTGTTTCGCAATTCGCGCAATAACTTCGTCGCCAACGCTATGCCCATATCGGTCGTTCACCTTCTTGAAGTGATCGATATCGACGAGCAGGATCGCGAGGCATTCCCGATTGCGGGCGGCACGACGCATCTCGGTCGCGGCGGCAAGGTCGAAGGCCCGGCGGTTTGGCACGCCTGTCAACTGATCTGTGACGGACAGAACCTCGAGTTGCGCCTCCATCTCCTGGCTGTGCATCAATGCCAGTCGAAGCGCCCGGACCAGCAGGATCAGGAGAACGCACATGCCCAGCGTCAGCGCCGACGAGGTCATCGCGCTTTCAATCCATTCGCCCATAGCCGCTTGGGTCGAGATTCCGACCGACAAAAGAAGGGGGAAGCCTGCGATCTGCGTTTGCAAATAGTAGCGGTTCTCGCCATCAAAGACCGATCGGTCCGAGAAAGGCTCGCCAGGCCTCGTCATCATGCGCTGGAAGACCGGCGACGCGGCAACGCTCACGCCCGTGTTTCCCTTCCCGTCCGTCGACGGATGCCGGAGAATGACTGTGCCGTCGCTGCGCGTGAGCGCAATGACGCTCCTGGACCCGAGATCCACATTGTCCAGCAGCAGTTGAAAAAACGCGATGCGCAGCGCGGCGATGACCACGCCATCGAAGCTGCCCCCCGGCCCGGAAATTCTACGGCTCAAAGCAATGCTGGGGTCGCCCGCCCGCAAGCGGCTTTCGAACGGGGCGCTCACATAGGTGCCGCGTGACCCGTCCATCTGCGCGGTAAAGTAATCACGATCAGCGAAGTTGCCGACCCGCGGCGGCACCGAGCCGGAATCATAGACGATGGACCCGTCTCGGTTGAGCACGAGCATGGATCCGAGGAACTGCGCGCCGGCTGCCCGATCGAACAACACCATCTGGCGGAGTTCAGGAGAAATATCGCTTAGACCCGAGGTCGCCACCGCCTCCTCCGCCCCGCGCAGAGAGAGGTCGAGCAGGCTAAGGTTTCGGCTGATGCTCGACGAGAGCGTGTTAAGTGCATTTTCGCCCGAGCGCAGCGCGAGCTGCCAAGTGGCCTGGTAGGAACGCCACAGCGTCAGGGCCTGTGCTGCGATAATGACCGCGACGAGCCCGCCCACGATCAGCGGCACGTACCCGCCAGCAATGAGCCGCCGCATACTCATTCTATCCGGCCCTCTGGCTTCCCTGACGCCTTCCCGAAAGGAACATGCCCACCCACCTGTGGAATAGCAACTAGGGCTATTCGACTAAAGCCGTGGACCAAGACGGCGCTACAGGCAACCCAAACTCGCCCTCGGACAAACCTTGGCCGCGATGACCCAGCCGTAACGTCATATTGACGCCGGGCGCTTCAGATGGGGCGGATAAGTGGAACAATCGGCTAACGAAATTGGCCTCCGGCCTTGATCACATCCAGTAGGAATTCGCGGACATGTTCGGCACCGTCGCGAGTAGGCATCGTCACGGTGAAGATCGGCACGCGATGCGGCAAGCTCACCATAGTGACCCCCGGCCGCGGCCCGGCCTCTGTATCGACCGCCGCGACAGGGTTCACGTCGTTCAATTGCATGGTCTTCTCCCCTTTTTATCGCTGCGCTCAAGATGGTGGAGGAGCATAGGACTGCTTGGAAAAAAGGCCACATCGCCGAAAGGAGGCCGCCCGCTAAGGGCCCTCACCGTGTCTGCCGACCCATGGACAAGCTTGAAGTTCATTCCCCAAACCGGCCAATCTGAGATGCGGGCGCACCAGCGGCGGTATCCTGCTTGGCCGCCAGCGCGCGGCGGTTCGACCGCCATTCCTCCCATGCAATGCCCGCTTCGGAGAGGAGGCCAGAGACAGCCTTGTCGGTCGCCGGCCCCCACTCGCCATCAAGGGCAAGCGGGGGGGGGAGGCGTCCAGCCGCGCGCGTTCAGCGCCGACTGCAGGTCGCGCGATCCATGGATCACCTGTCGATGGGTTGAGAAAAGAAAAGGCCGCCCAAGGCGGCCGTGGTAGCTTTGCGCGTCTGCTCCAAGCCCTGACCGGGGCGGACGGGAGCCGGGCGGTCGGCCCCCCCCAATCGCCCGGCTCATCCCTTATTTGGGGGTAGCCCAATGCCAATTTCCTGTTAGAACAAGACGTCTGCCCCGACCTTCATTCGGCCAGACCCAGAGCCGGGCGCCATTCCCCCGCATGTGCGCCCGGCTCTTGCTGTCGCAAGGGCGCACCACTATTGGGCTCAATAGGGAAGCGTGACGCGGGCGGGGAGCGCGGCAGGTACTTCTCGATGAAGCGCGCTTCGGCGCGCCCGTAGGCGAACCGAGTGCACTGCCCTACCACGGCCTGATTAAATGACCGCAGTACATCGCGGGGCATCCACCTTGTGATGCGGTTGAGTGTTTCGCCGCTAGGGGCGGCAAAGATAACATGGCGAGGCCCAATCGCGAACGCCTGCAAATGCTGAGGGTGATCGATCCCGCCGTAGAGCACCAGTGGCCGATCAGATATGAGCGCTTCGAACGGCGTAGATTTGAAATCTGCCAGCATCCACTGCATTTTAATGAGCTTATCCAGAGATCCGCCCCGAAGTACCACGCCCGGCAAGGTATCAATTCCGAAATTCGCTATCCGGGCAGGATTATGCTGTTGGGTCCACTCCAACAAGTTACGCGCGGGAGTCGTGTTCAGCCGCTCGAAGTCCGGATCGGGCCTGGACAAGGCCTCCTCGACCACACGGCGCCCTTGTGCCCGCATGTGATCGACGTGGTGGGGAAGCCGCACATGGCTGGCGATCATGAACACCGCAAGTGCATGCAAATGCTCGTCCGGAAGCCGCTTGAAATCCCCGCTCACCGCCGCATCGATCGCTACTGCAGCCCTGGCTTCTAGGACACTAAGGAACCGCTCGACATTGTGCTGCTCGTCAGGCGGGACGAGTTCGCGAGCATAGAGGTTCCGCACGTGCGCGGTTTCCGATGGGCGGACGCGAAAGCTTCGGACTTGATCACCATCCCATCGCCAGGCCTGCACGCGACCATCAGCGTCCGCCCATCGCCGGAGAAGGAACTGCGGCACGAAGTGATGCGCTCTCGGCCGGCTCATGAGCTTTGTTCCGCGGTGAGGGCAGGCCTTGGCACCACAAGCGCATCAACCTCGTCTGCCACTGTCATGGCGCGCCGTCTCCGCTCTCTCGGCTCCCTAGCGACGGCCCCTCAATCAGCAAGGCGAGTCAGGTGAGCCTGAAAGCTCACGCCAGGAGCTTCAGCCGCGGTTCCGTTGGTGCGAATGGAGTGCCCCGCGACACTTCCGTTGAGGCGGATATTCACCCGGTCGATGCCGAAGACGGAAGCGATTCCGGGTACGGACGTGTGCTTGTCGGTTCGCACCTCCGCAGCAAACCTGTCACCGTCGAGAGTGTAGGTGCCAACGTAGTAGAGGCTCATATCGCCGCCCCAGACGTGCCCATCCCTCAAGTGGACCACCCCCGTGCCGGAACCCAACTGCGTACCGAACTCCACCTTGTAAAGACCGTCGATCATCTGCACCTCCAGCGAGCGAGAAGGTGCGAATATATCGCGATTCGTGCACCGGGATGAATGGCCGAAGTACGGATGTATCACTTACCTATTACCGGTACTCATTTAGGAGATAAGCGCGAACCATTCTGCGGAGGGTATCGGAGACGTTTTCCCCCTTCTGAAGTCCCATTTTGCTTCGGATCATTGGATATATTTTCTTCGATGAGCCACTGGGCCACGCCGTCCATCCTAGGACCTGAATAGCCTGTAATGCTCGGCGGGTCGTGTCGGCTTGCGCTGGGATCTCCTTTAGAGCCGCCGACACCGCCTCTTGCAGCGTCGAGTAGGGCAGGCCCGGCAAGGCGATATCCTCGGGCTGAAGCCCAGGCAGATCCGGGGGCGGATTGCCGTCCGAGCCCGTCTTCATCGGCACGTTATAGGCGCGATAAAGGCTTTCGATATCGACGAAGATCCAATGGCCATTGCTCGGCGGACGGGCGGGGCGAATGGGACCCATATAGAGCTTCCCCAGCCACCGCCCCAGGTCCTCATCGGGTCTCAAGTCCGCCTCGACGGGGCGGGGCGGGAATGGCTCGCTCAGATCCACACGCCGGGTATCGAACCTCGGGTCCCAATATTCCAGATGCCAGTTGCCCGCGTCGAACGGAACTGGCTGCCCACCGTGCTCCGGGCGGACAAACGTGTGGATTGCACCGCTCGCGAAATTGCGAACCAGGCTTTCTCGCACCTGCGCCACTCGCTGCCAGTGGTTAGCTACGTCGGCGTTGAGGCGGAGAGCTGCGCGGTACTGGCTATCCGGGACGGCTATCCGGACAAGCTTCATGCTTTCGTCCGCGTCGTCAGGATCTTCGGAGAAGTCCGCGGCCGAGCTGTCGTTCTGATCCCGAACCAGCATAGGGGGGCGCAGGCCATATTCCTCGGCGTGCACCAGGAAGTGCCGGTCGAAGTTGCGCCGGTAGTCCATATATTCAACCGCCAGCGTTCGCGCGCTCAAATTGTCGGCGCTCGATCCAAGGGGCGGGATGATCCAGCGGTTAGGGAGCGCCCACGGCGGAAACCAGTCCTTCCCGAACATCCGCTCGCCGACCCAAGCTTCTGCATCGGCGATGAGCCACATGCCGGGAGGCACAATTCTCGGTCTTCTCGTCACGGCGCGCACCGCCTTTTTGCACCATATGGCGCGTGGGGCACCGAGGGTGCGCTCTCGGCTTTCGGCTGGCCGGCCTAGCCCCACGCTTCACGAAGCCCGTCCAATCTGGACAGCGCAATTCCTATCCCTCCGCGGCGGCGCGGAGCGACACCACGTTGGCACCGCCGCCGCCCTCGACGAACCGCATCCATGCTTCCATCATCTGACGCCGCTTTTCGAGCGCATCGGCCCGGCGGTAGGCGCGCTCCGTCGCATCGCCCACAGCATGGGCCAGCGACGCCTCTGCGACTTCGCGAGGAAAGCTGGTCTCCTCCCCCGCCCAATCCCGGAATGAGGAACGGAAGCCGTGGACGGTCACATCCACCTCCAGCCGGCGCAACTGCATGTCGAGCGCCATGACGGAAAGCGGCTGGCCACGGCGCCCGCCGGGGAAGATGAATTTGTCTCGGCCGGGATCGGGCTGAAGGTTCTTGGCGCGCTCCAGGGCATCGAGCATCACTGCAGTGAGCGGCACGCGATGCACCTTGCCCGCCTTCATGCGCGAAGCCGGTACCGTCCATACCTTGGCTTCAAGGTCGATTTCCGCCCAAGTAGCGCCCCGCACCTCGCCGGTGCGAGCGGCCGTGAGGATCAGGAATTCCAGTGCTAGGGCAGTAGCGCCCTTGAGCGCGCGGAGGCGCTTCACGAAAGCCGGGACGTCTGAATAGGGCATCGCTGCATGGTGCCCGCGCTGGAGCTTCTGGCGCTTCGGCAGCAGCGCGTCGAGATGGCCACGCCACCGGGCCGGGTTCTCGCCGGTGCGGAGCCCCTTTGCCTTGGCGGCGTCAAGGACGCGCTCGATGCGCCCGCGCAGGCGGGAGGCCGTCTCCTGCTTCGTCGCCCAAAGGGGTTTCAGGACCGCCAGAACGTCATCGGTCGCAATGTCGGCAACTGACTTGTCTCGGAGCGAGGCCGCGTACTCCTTGAGGGTCATGCGCCACTGTTCGATGTGCTTTGCATTCCGGAAGCCAGGCGCGATGTCATCCACCAGGGCGTCCGCAGCCTCGCCGAAGGTGGGGACCACTTGCTCGGCCCGACGGAGCGACAGCGGGCTAACCCCCTCGGCAAGCTGCGCACGAGCTGCGTCCGCCAATTCACGGGCGCGCGCGAGCGACACGTCGCGAGCGGAGCCCAACCCCATCTCAAGCTGCTTCCCGCCCCAACGGTAGAGGAAGATCCAGCGGCGCCCGCCGTTCGTGGAGATGGACAGATAGAGGTTGCCGCCGTCCGCGTGGCGGCCCGGCGTGGTGAGCGTCGCGACCGTGCGCGCGGTCAGCCTTTTTGTCTCGCGACCCATCTGCTTGCCCCAGCGGCCCCAGCATCTGCCCCAGCGCGAAACGCGCCTTTGGGCGACTAGCTGCGACCGTCAGCGCCTAGCAGACGGCAGATTTTCGTTGATGTCAAAGGGGTTTTCGACCGTCAGTGACTGTGGGCGACTTAAGGTCTGGCGGAGAGAGAGGGATTCGAACCCTCGATACGGTTTCCCGTATACACGCGTTCCAGGCGTGCGCCTTCAACCACTCGGCCACCTCTCCCACCGCATACGCCAAGGCGCACGCAGAACCTTCACCGAAGAGACGACCGCCGAAGGCGGTCTGTGCGCCTTCAACCACTCGGCCACCTCTCCCGCCGCACGCGCCAAGGCGCACGCAGAACCTTCACCGGAGAGACGACCGCCGAAGGCGTTCTGTGCGCCTTCAACCACTCGGCCACCTCTCCCACCGCACGCGCCATGGCGTACGCAGAACATTGCGGGAGGGGCATGCGCAAAGGGCTGGTTGAAACGCCCGGAGCCTGTCCTTCCCGCCCCCACGACGCAAAGGGGCGCCGACGGGGAGCCGCCTGGCCGTCTCCAATGGGGTTCGGAAAACGCGCGGCGCCCGAAGGGCCGCGTCCTGGCGAGGCGGCGGAATATAGCGGCTCGCGCCCGTCTGGCAAGCCGGATTCTCGCCCCGCCCGCGCCCCAAGCGCCGCGCTTCCCGTTTAGTCGCGCAGCAGGTCGTTGATGGAGGTCTTGGAACGGGTCTGCGCGTCCACCCGCTTCACGATCACCGCGCAATAAAGCGAGGGGCCGGGCGTGCCGTCGGGCAGCGGCTTGCCGGGAAGCGCGCCGGGCACCACCACCGAATAGGCCGGAACCTCGCCCATGAAGACCTCGCCGGTCTGCCGGTCGATGATCTTGGTCGTGGCGCTGATGAACACGCCCATGGAGAGCACCGCGCCCGTGCGCACCACCACGCCCTCCACAACCTCGGAGCGGGCGCCGATGAAGCAGTCGTCCTCGATGATGACCGGCCCCGCCTGCAAGGGCTCCAGCACGCCGCCGATGCCCACGCCGCCGGAGAGATGCACGTTCTTTCCGATCTGCGCGCACGACCCGACCGTCGCCCAGGTGTCCACCATGGTGCCCTCGCCCACATGGGCGCCGAGGTTCACGAAGGACGGCATCAGCACCACGTTGGGGGCGATGAAGGCGGAGCGGCGCACGATGGCGCCGGGCACGGCGCGGAAGCCGGCGGCGCGGAACTCCGCCTCGCTCCAGCCCAGGAACTTGGAGGGCACCTTGTCCCACCAGTGGGCGCCGCCGGGGCCACCGGGGATGGCTCCCATGTCGTTGAGGCGGAAGGAGAGCAGCACCGCCTTCTTCAGCCACTGGTTCACCGTCCACTGGCCGTTGCCGGCCTGCTCGGCGACGCGCGCGGCACCGCTGTCGAGGAGGAGGAGCGCCTCGTTCACCGCCTCGCGCACGGCGCCGGTGGTGGCAAAGCCGATCTCGGCGCGCTTCTCGAAGGCGTCGTCGATGGTCGCGGCAAGCGCGGACAGGCGGGCGGCGTCGGGCATCTCATTTCCTCCGGTTGGACGGCCGTCCGGGGGCCGCGACGGGCGCGCCCCGGGGCTTTGGGCATGCGAAAGGGATGGGGTCAGCCGCGTTCCTTGACGGCCACGAACTTCAGCTTGGGCCATTCCTCGATGGCGCGGTCCAGCACCCACTGGCTGCGGGCGAGATAGACCGGCGCCTCGTCGCGGTCGCGCGCGGTGGAGGAGCGGTTGGATTCGAGGAAGCGGTCCACCTCGGCCCGCTCGCCGATGATCCAGCGGGCGGTGACGTAGGATGTGGTCTCGTAGCGGATGGGCACGCCGTATTCCTTCTCCAGCCGCGCTGCGAGCACGTCGAGCTGGAGGGTGCCGACCACGCCGACGATGGGGGCGGGATCGGAGACGGGCTTCAGCACCTGCACCACGCCCTCCTCCGCCATGTCCTGCAGCGCCTTCTGCAGCTGCTTGGCCTTCATGGGGTCGGAGAGCAGCACGCGGCGCAGGATCTCGGGAGCGAAGTCCGGCAGGCCCTCGAACTTGATGCTCTCGCCCTCGGAGAGGGTGTCGCCCACGCGCAGCATGCCGTGGTTGGGAATGCCGATGATGTCGCCCGCCACCGCCTCGTCCACCGTCTCGCGCTCCTGGGCGAAGAAGAAGATGGGATTGGCGATGGCCATGTTGCGCTTCTCGCGCGGGTTGAAAAGCTTCATGCCGCGCTTGAAGCGGCCGGAGCACAGGCGCACGAAGGCCACGCGGTCCCGGTGGTTCGGGTCCATGTTGGCCTGCACCTTGAAGACGAAGCCGGAGACGAGATCCTCCGCCGGCTCCACGGTGCGCGCGCCGGCGGCGGTGCGTGGCAGCGGGCTCGGGCCGACCGCGCCGAGGCCGAACAGCAGTTCGGCGACGCCCGCCTCCTTCAGCGCCGAGCCGAAGAAGACCGGCGAGAGATGGCCCTCGCGGAAGGCCGCGAGATCGAACGGCGGCAGCACGCCCAGCGCCAGCGTCAGGCTCTCCACCGCCTCGTTGAGGATGCGCTCCTCCACGCCGTCGAGGCCGATGAGGTCTTCGGGTTCGTTAAATGGCACCTCGCGCACCAGCGGCCCGCCGCGCTCGGTGGCGAGCAGCGCGCGCTTGTTCGCGATGTCGATGAGGCCGCGAAAGTCCACGCCCATGCCGATGGGCCAGGTGAGCGGGGTGAGATCCAGCGCGAGGGTGGAGGACACCTCGTCCATCAGCGCGATGGGATCGAGGCTTTCCCGGTCCACCTTGTTGACGAAGGTGAAGATGGGGATGTCGCGCAGCCGGCAGACCTCGAACAATTTGCGGGTCTGGCTCTCGATGCCCTTGGCGGCGTCGATCACCATCACCGCCGCGTCCACGGCCGAAAGCGTGCGGTAGGTGTCTTCCGAGAAGTCCGAGTGGCCGGGCGTGTCGAGCAGGTTGAAGACGATGCCGTCGCGCTCGAACGTCATCACCGAGGAGGTGACGGAAATGCCGCGCTGCTGCTCGATCTCCATCCAGTCCGAGCGGGTGCGGCGGCGCTCGCCGCGCGCCTTCACATGGCCGGCCATGCGGATGGCGCCGGACGCGAGCAGCAGCTTCTCCGTCAGCGTGGTCTTGCCGGCGTCGGGATGGGAGATGATGGCGAAGGTGCGCCGGCGGGCAAAATCGGGCAGGTCCGCAAGGGCGGCGTCGGGCGTCTGGTCGAGCATGGCGCCTTATAATGACAAATCGCGGGGCGTGGAATGCCGCTCTTGACCGTGCGACCGGGCTGGCGCAACGCTCGCGGCACGCCCGCGCCCCAGACGGGCGGAGAAGAATCACGGGAGATGACGCCCATGCGCGAGACCCATCCGCCCCGCCGCCCACAGGGCTTCCTTCTCGCCATGGCCGTGCTGGTCCTTGCCTGCGGCCCGGCCCAGGCACTGATGCCGCCCTATGTGTATGAGAGCGCGCGCAACGAGGCGAAGAGCGTGATCGTGATCGCCGTGGACGACGTCGCGGTCACGCAGCGCCTGTTCGGCACCTGCACCGTGAGCGGGACGGTGCGGACCGTGGAACGGGGCACCGCTTTCAGCGTGGGCCAGAAAGTGGAGGTGGGCGTCCCCTGCGCCAAGCCGGGGGCCGACCCGCCCCTGGGCGGCATCATCTACCAGCAGGTGGCGACGCTGAAGAATGCCAAGTTCGGCCGCGCCTATCTGGACGCGGAAGGCAAGGTCGCCTCGTCGCAATACTATCCGCTGGAAAACCTGCCCTGATGCGCCGCGTCCGGCGCCGTCCGCCGCGCGCATCTTTATAATTTTCTTATCGCGCAGGGCTTCGGATCCCATCGAATACTTATCTCGGCACCGCTAGGTTTGCTCTGCCTCACGGCACCACGCGGACCTTGCGCCCATGATCCACCCAACGCTTGCCCCCTCTTCCATCCCACGTGGCCGGACCAACCGCACCTCGCGCCCCGTCGTGAGGGTTTGGCGCTGCGGGATTGCGGAGATCGCGGTCCTCGCGGCCATGGCGACCCTCGCCGTTGGCCTGCGCGCGGTCGCCTTCCTCGGCTGAGCTGCCCCCCGAATTCCACTCCCACCGGCGGCGTTGAGCCGCGCCGTCAAGGGGCGCGCGACTGCCGCGCGGTACTCAGGAGCTTTGAGATGTCCGCGTCCGCGCTACGATCCGCGCCGTCCCTCGACCCGCTCGAACCGCATCCCTGCGACGGACAGCGAAGCCGCATCCACGATCACTTGTTGCCGGCGGGAGAGGACGTGGGCGCCGATCTCTTCCCGTGCCATCTGCCGTGCTTCATCGTCGGCCAGGACCTTAGCGGCCGCTGGCTGGTGCGGGACGAGCAGGGGCTGATGGGAGGCGTCTTCAAGGATCGCCGCGCCGCCGAGCACTTCGCTGCTTTCGAGAGCGGGCACCGCAGAGGTGCCGTGCGCATGGCGCCGCAGGGACTGCGGCTCGATCTCACTGGGCCCCTACCGAAGGGTCTGGCCCGCCCACCGCGCCTTTGGCCAGTGTCACGCTGACCGCCTGCGGGCGGCTCAGTCGCCCTGGCCGGGTTCCGGGGAGAACAGCTCTTCCTTGCCGGGCTTGCCGTCCCATTCCTTGGCGTCGGGCGGGGCATCCCGCTTCAGCGTGATGTTGGGCCACGCCTTGGCGTATTCGGCGTTCAGGGCCAGCCATTTCTCCAGGCCCGGCTCAGCATCCGGCTTGATGGCCTCGGCCGGGCATTCCGGCTCGCAGACGCCGCAGTCGATGCACTCATCCGGGTGGATGACGAGCATGTTCTCGCCCTCGTAGAAGCAGTCCACCGGGCACACGGACACGCAGTCCATGTATTTGCAGCGGATGCAGTTCTCGGTGACGACGTAGGTCATGGACGATCCCTTTCGAGGGGCTCGGGTAGCGCAGGCGCGTGCGCCGTGCAAGCGCCCGCTGGACCGCGGGCCGAAATACCCGTCACACCTCTGTTATTTCCTCAAAAAGCGCAGAGGCCGATGTAGCATCTCCCCGCCGCTCCGCAAAGCCGACCACCCGCAGCACCCGAACCTGCCGGTCGAGGGCGATGGTGAGCACCTGGCCCGCCTTCACGGCGTGGCCGGGGCTCGTTACCCGCAATCCGTCGATGCGCACATGGCCCGAGCGTATCAGATCGGCGGCCGCCTCGCGGCTACGAACCACGCGGGCATGCCAGATCCAGCGGTCGATCCTCTGGCGCTCGGCCGGATCGGCCACCGGGCCGGCCACGCCTCAATTGCCTTTCTTCTCCGCCTCCATGCGCGCCTTGAGGGCGGCAAGGGCGGCGAAGGGGCTGTCCGGGTCCACCGGCTTGTCGCGGCGGCGCTCCTGATGCTGCGCCGGCCGCTGGTCTGCCCGGTGCTCGGGACGCGGCCCGCGATTGGCATCGCCTTCCCGCGGCCCGCGGAACGGACGGTCGCCCCGAGGCGGACGCGGCCCGCGCTCGCCCTCGGCGGCGGGCACTCCGGCCTCGGCCGGAGCCTGGTCAGGACGGCGATGGGGCGGACGACCGTCCCGGCGGTCGCCACGGCGATCCCCGCCGGGCCGCTCGCCCTCCTTGCGCTCGCCGCCCTCCCGACGATCACCGAAGCGGCGCCCCTCACCAGGCTGACGCTCGCGGCGCGGTGCACCCGGCGGACGGCCGGGGCGCCAGACCTCGATCATCTCGGGCTCGGCCGGTGCGCCTTCAGCAGCCTCGGAGCCGCCCGGCGCGGCGGCAACACCCACCTCGGCCGCGACTTCCGCGGCCGTAGGATCACCCGCTCCGTCGCTGGCGGCCACCGTCTCGGCCTCATCCGCCAGCACCGCATCCGCCTCCTCGGCGGGCTCCGCGCTCACATCGGCCGGCTCGGCGCCATCGGCGTCCTCTGGGGTCTCCACGGCCTCGGGCGCCTCGGCAGTGCCTGGCGTCTCATTGGCCGGCGCAGCTTCTGCACCCACCTCTTCCGCAGGCGCGTCCTGCGCCACCGCATCGGCGGACGGGGCATCGAACAGCAGATCGGCCTCGATGGCGCCTTCGGGCAGCGGCGCGAGCGCCACCGGCTCCGCGGCAGCGGGCGCCTCCGGCTCAGGCGGCGGGGGCGGCCGGCGCTCCATGCGGTAGCCCAGCGACTTCAGGATGGAGGCGAAATCCTCCCCCGAGCAGCCGGCCAACGAGGTCATGCCGACGGTGACGGTGAAGCCGCGACCGTCCACCGCGCCCGCAGGCTTGGGGCCAGGGGAATTGGGCCGCCACGCCAGCGCTGGACGGATCAGGTCGGCAAGCCGCTCAAGGATGTCCACCCGCACCGCGCGCTCGCCGCACACGCGGAAGCCGACAGCACGGTAGAGTCCCTTCTGGATCTCGTGATCCACGGGGATGGAGGTGCGGCCCGACGCGGCGAGGTGAGGCAGCTCGTCGAGCCCCTTCTGGGCGAGGCCGCCGTGCTTGAGCGCATAGAGCTCCGCGGCCAGCGAGCGCGGGGCGGGCTTCAGCAGCGCCGGCAGATAGATGTGATGGGCGCCGAAGCGCACGCCATAGCCCCGCAGGGTGGCGCGGGCGGCCTGGTCCAGGCCCTTCACCTCGTCGGCGACGCGGGCGCGCTCCAGCACGCCCAGGCTCTCGACGATCTGGAAGGCGATTCCGCGGGCGATGCCGGTGATGTCCTCGGCGGTGCCGAGCTTCATCAGCGAACCGAGCAGCTTCTCGATGTGGGCGCTGACCCACAGGGTGAGGCGGGCCTCCACCTGATCGCGGGCCGGGCCCGTGAGGTGCTCGTCGGCGATGATCTTGAAGCGCGGCTTGAGCACCTCGTCGCCGGGGATCAGCTTGGCCACCGCCTCGCCGGTCCAGCGGATCGTGCCATCGAAGGTGAGCACGAAAGCTTCGTCCACCGCCTGCGCCAGGCGCTGGGCGCGCTGCTCGATCTCGCCCGCCAGAGCCTTCTGGGCGGCGGCGCGCAGCGCTTTCGCCTCCTCGGAGCCCGCGGCGGCGGGGTCGGGAGCGAACTGGAAGCCGTGGAGGTGGCCGATGACATGGCCTTCGACGGTAACGTCACCGGTCTTGCTGATTTCAGTTTCGAGCATCTTGTTCTCTCGCAGGCGTCGCATGAGCACGCTGGTCCGCCGATCCACGAAACGCTGTGCCAGCCTTTCGTGCAGTGCGTCCGACAGCTTGTCTTCGACCCCTCTCGTGACGCCTTGCCAGTGCTCCGGATCCCTGAGCCAGTCGGGCCGGTTCGCGACGAAGGTGAGGGTCCTCACCTGAGCGATCCGGTTCGACAACGTGTCGATGTCGCCTTCTGCGCGATCGGTCAAGGCGATTTGACGCGCGAACCACTCATCGGGGATGCGTCCTCCCCCGCCAACGTAGCCGAAAAGCGTCCCTACCAGCTCCGCATGGGCGGCAGGCGACACCTTCCGATAGTCCGGGACCTGGCACGCGTCCCACAGCCGCTCCACCGCCGCGGGCGATGTGAGACGGCGGGTCACCTCCATGTCGCGGCTCATGATTTCCAGCACCGCCACGTCGTCCGCGATGGGAGCGCGGGTCAGCCCCTCCTCCCGCGGAAGCCGCGACAGGCTCGCCAGCAGCGCCGCCGCCGACTGGAAATCCGGGACGGCGTTGCGCCATTGCAACACCTTCGCAGTGTCGAACACATGTTCCTCGAGGCGGCCGACCAGCTCCTCGTCGAACGGTGGACAGCGCCCGGTCGTGCCGAAGGTGCCGTCGCGGGTGGCCCGGCCGGCGCGGCCGGCGATCTGCGCCATTTCGGAGGCGTTGAGCTTGCGGAACTGCCAGCCGTCGAACTTGCGGTCCGAGGCGAAGGCCACGTGGTCCACGTCGAGATTGAGGCCCATGCCGATGGCGTCGGTGGCGACGAGATAATCCACGTCGCCGGACTGGTAAAGCTCCACCTGCGCGTTGCGGGTGCGCGGCGAAAGGGCGCCCATCACCACCGCCGCTCCGCCGCGCTGGCGCCGAATGAATTCGGCGATGGCGTAGACCTCCTCCGCCGAGAAGGCGACGATGGCCGAGCGCCGCGGCAGGCGCGAGATCTTGCGTTCGCCGGCGAACGTGAGGGTGGAGAGGCGCGGCCGCACCACCACGTTCACCCCGGGCAGGAGCTTTTCCACAAGCGGACGCATGGTGGCCGAGCCGAGCAGCAGCGTCTCGTGCCGGCCGCGCCGGTTGAGCAGGCGATCGGTGAACACATGGCCACGGTCGAGGTCGGTGGCGAGCTGGATCTCGTCCACCGCCACGAAGGCCACGTCCAGGTCTCGAGGCATCGCCTCCACCGTCGCTACCCAATAGCGCGGATCCTTGGGCTTGATGCGCTCCTCGCCCGTGATCAGGGCGACCTTCGAGGCCCCGACCCGCTCCACGATGCGCTGGTAGACCTCGCGGGCGAGCAGGCGTAGCGGCAGACCGATGATGCCGCTCTCATGGCCCAGCATCCGCTCGATGGCGAGGTGAGTCTTGCCCGTATTGGTCGGGCCGAGAACCGCGCTCACGCCCCGCGCCCTCACGTTGCGCGGCAGCACGGCCCACTGGGTCACGTCATCCATCGGCTCAGGCGCAATCCGCTTCGAGGGGGGAGCACGTATCATATCGGGTCAGGTGGGCCGTGGCGAAAGGGGCAAGGGTACCTCTCGCGAACGAAACCGGACCGAATCGCATCGGGCCCCGCGCGGCTGGATGTCCCGGATCGGGACAGGAAGGAACACCGCGGCAACGCTCCAGCACCGAATCAGGGCCCCGCTCCGCCGAGCTTTGCCCCGCCCGACCCTGCGTCAACCGGGACGGGTGTCGACAGGCCCTTGACTTCACGCGGCTATTCGGCCCCATGGTCAAGACGCCGCACCGGATTACAAGCCGACAGCAGCAGGGAGGTTCCGGGTGTTTCTGAAGTGGGCTGAACTCTCGTCCCCGGCGCTCGCCGCGCTGGACAAGAGCCGGATGGTCGCGGTTCTTCCGCTCGCCGCCGTGGAACAGCACGGTCCTCATCTGCCGCTGGGCACCGACCTGTGCATCGCCGAAGGCTATGTGGAACGCATCGCCTTCATGGTCCCGCGCGAAATCGATGCGGTGTTCCTGCCGGCGCAGGCGGTGGGCAAGTCGGACGAGCACATCTCCTTCGCCGGCACCCTCACCCTCTCGCCCGCAACCGCCCTCGCGGCCTGGGTCGACATCGGCCGCAGCCTTGCCCGGGCGGGGGTGCGCCGGCTCATCCTGATGAACACCCACGGGGGCAACGTGCCGGTGATCGACCTCGTCGCCCGCACGCTTCGGGTCGAGCACCGCATGCTGGCGGTGACCTGCTCCATGCACCGCTTCGGCTATCCCGTCGGCCTGTTCTCGGACGCCGAGCGCGCCCACGGCATCCATGGCGGCGAGATCGAGACCTCCCTCATGCTGGCCTTCCGACCCGAACTGGTAGACATGAGCCATTCAGGCCCGTTCACCCCATATTCGGTCGCCATGGAAAGCGAGTTCAGCCGGCTTCGGGCCAACCATCCCGTCGGCTTCGGCTGGCTGGCCGAGGATCTGAGCCCCGACGGCGCCATGGGCGACTCCAGCGGCGCCACCGCGCTCAAGGGCGAGGCCGCGGCGGAATACGGCTCGCGCGCCTTCGTGGAGCTGCTGAAGGACGTGTCCGCCTTCGACCTCTCCCGGCTCGACCCCCACGCGTGACGCCTACCCGACGGCGGCGATCAGCTGGGGCAGGCGGGCGCGGTTCAAAGCCAGCCATTGGAGGGCGAGGATGAGGAAGCCGTTGATGCAGCGGCCCTCGGCGATGGCGGCCAGCGCCGCATCCACCGGGACCGCGAACGGCTGGGTCATCTCGGTCTCATGCCGCGCCCCGGCCCGCTCGGGGAGGGCGTCCGCGTCGACGATGCCGAGGAAGAGGGTGGCCATCTCATCGGTGAGGCCGGGGGTGGGGGTGAAGCGCAACATGGGCAGGATCGCCCTTGGGGCGACGCCCGTTTCCTCCAGGCATTCGCGCCGGGCCGCGGCCTCCTCGCTCTCGCCCGCCTCCACCAGGCCGGCGACGATCTCCACCAGATTGCCGCGGTCGGCGGACAGGTGGGCGCTGAGGCGGAACTGGCGGATCAGCACCACGAGATCCCGGGCGGGATCATAGCCGAGCAAGCCCACCACCCGCCCGCCACGGACGATGTCGCGCACCTGCGAGTCGCGGCTGCCGTCGTCATGGTGGAGCACGAGGCGGTAGCGCTCGTAGGGCCGGAAGGCCTTGGCCAAAAGCTCGGGGCCCTCCACCTCGACACGGGCGGGGCGGTCCTCCATGGGCTCGGCGGTCACTGCCGCACCACCCCCTGGCCTGCCGTGTCGAGATTGAAGGCGGCGGCGAACAGGGCGCGGGTGTAGTCCTCCTTCGGATGGTCGAACACCTCGCGGGCCGGCCCCTCCTCCACCATCTTGCCGTTGCGCATGACGAGGATGCGGCTCGCCAGCGCCGACACCACGCGCAGATCGTGGGAGATGAACATGAAGGTGAGGTCGCGCTTCTTCTGCAGCGCCCGCAGCAGGTCGACGATCTGCGCCTGCACGATCATGTCGAGGGCGCTGGTCGGCTCGTCCAGCACCACGAAGGACGGCTCCAGAGCCATGGCGCGGGCGATGGAGATGCGCTGGCGTTGGCCGCCGGAGAATTCGTGCGGGTAGCGGTGCCGGCTCTCGGGGTCGAGCCCCACGTCGGCAAGGGCGGCGATGACGCGGGCGTCCCGCTCGGCGGCGGAGAGCTGGCGCTGGTGCACCAGCAGCCCCTCCCCCACGATCTCCGCCACGGACATGCGCGGCGACAGGGCGCCATAGGGGTCCTGGAACACGATCTGCATGTCCGAGCGCAGCGGCCGCATGGCCTTGAACGACAGGCCGTCGATGGGCTGGCCGAGGAAGGCGATAGGCCCCTTGCTGGAGATGAGGCGCAGCAGGGCAAGGCCGAGCGTGGTCTTGCCGGAGCCCGATTCGCCCACAACCCCCAGCGTCTCGCCGCGACGGATGGCGATGGAGACGCCGTCCACCGCCTTCACATACCCCACGGTCTTGCGCAGGATGCCGCGCTTGATGGGAAAATGGACCTTGAGGTCGTTGGCCTCCACCACGATGGGCGCGCCGTCCGACACCGGCGCGGGGTCCGGCTTCGGCTCGGCCTTCAACAAGGCCTGAGTATAGGGATGGCGCGGATGGAGGAAGGTTTCCTCCGCCCCGCCCTGCTCCACCACCTCGCCCTTCTGCATGACGCACACCCGGTCGGCGATCTTGCGCACGATGCCGAGGTCGTGGGTGATGAACAGCATGGCCATGCCCATGCGCGTCTGAAGCTCTTTCAGAAGCTTGAGGATCTGCGCCTGCACGGTGACGTCGAGCGCCGTGGTCGGCTCGTCGGCGATGAGCAGGTCCGGCTCGTTGGCGAGGGCCATGGCGATCATCACGCGCTGGCGCTGGCCCCCGGACAATTGGTGCGGATAGGCGTTGAGCCGGTCCTCCGGCTGCGGGATGCCCACCTCATGCAGCAGTTCCAGCGTGCGGGCGCGGGCGGCATTGGCGGAGAGCCCCCGGTGGAGGATGAGCATCTCCCCCACCTGCCGCTCGATGGTGTGGAGCGGGTTCAGGGAGCTCATGGGCTCCTGGAACACCATGGTGATGCGGTTGCCGCGGATGCCCCTCAGCTCGCGCTCCGAGACCGTGAGGAGGTCGCGGCCCTCGAACAGGATCTGCCCGGTGGGGTGGCTCGCCGCGGGATAGGGCAGAAGCTTCAGCACCGAAAGGGCGGTGACGGACTTGCCCGATCCACTCTCGCCCACGAGGGCCAGCGTCTCGCCCTTGGCGAGGTCGAACGACACATGCTTCACCGCAAGCGCCGGCGCCTCGCCCCCGGGGCGGCGGAAGGCGACGGAAAGGTCGCGGACGGAAAGGAGGGGATCAGCGGTCATCGTCTATCCCTCACCCGAACGTCTTGCGCGGATCGAACGCGTCGCGCACCGCCTCGCCCACGAAGATCAGCAGGCTCAGCATGACGGCCACGGTGAAGAAGCCGGTCAGGCCCAGCCACGGCGCCTGGATGTTGTTCTTGCCCTGGGACAGCAACTCGCCCAGCGAGGGCGAACCGGGGGGCAGGCCGAAGCCGAGGAAATCGAGGGCGGTCAGCGTCATGACCGAGGAGGACAGGATGAAGGGCAGCATGGTCAGCGTCGCCACCATGGCGTTGGGCAGCATGTGCCGCGTCATGATGGTTAGGTTGCCGACGCCCAGCGCCCGCGCCGCCTGCACATATTCGAAATTGCGCGCACGCAGGAATTCCGCCCGCACCAGCCCCACCAGATTGACCCAGGAAAACAGCAGCAGGATGCCGAGCAGCACCCAGAAGCCCGGCACCAGCACCGACGATATGATGAGCAGCAAATAGAGCGCCGGAATCGCCGTCCAGATCTCGATGAAGCGCTGGAACAGCAGGTCCACCCAGCCACCGAAATAGCCCTGCACCGCGCCGGCCGCCACCCCGATCACCGATGAGACGAGGGTGAGCGCCAGGCCGAACAGCACCGAGATGCGGAATCCGTAGATGAGGCGGGCCACCACGTCGCGGCCCTGGTCGTCGGTGCCGAGCCAGTTCATCTCGAGGCCGGAACAGCCGGACACGCCCTTCTTTTCCGCCGCCGCCTTGCACTGGGCCTCGGTGAGCATCCAGGTGGGCGGCGAGGGGGCGGGGGTCGGAAGGTCGAGATTGTGGGTGGAATAGGAGAAGCGGATCAGCGGCCACACCATCCAGCCGCCCTTCTCTGCGATCAGCTTCTGCAGATAGGGATCGCGATAGTCCGCATCGGTCTCGAAGTCACCGCCGAACGCCGTCTCGGGATAGGCCCGCACCACGGGGAAATAATAGCCCCCGTCATAGGCGACGAGGATCGGCTTGTCGTTGGCGATGAACTCGGCGCCGAGGCTGATGACGAACAGCACCATGAAGACCACGAACGACCAGTAGCCGCGCCCGTTGGCGCGGAAGTTCGCCAGCCGCCGCTGGTTGAGCGGGGAGAGCCGGCTGGGGCGGATCGGCGCGGGCGGCGTCGGTGCGGGGGCGCCGGGCGTCACGGCAGGCGGACCGGGCGGCACGCCGGGAGGGGCGGTCACGGGCGCATCCATCCTCAGACCTCCCGCGTCTCGAAGTCGATGCGCGGATCGACCAGCATGTAGGTGAGGTCGGAGATGAGGCCGACGATCAGCCCCGCGAGAGAGAAGATGTAGAGGGTGGCGAACACCACGGGATAGTCGCGGTTGAGCACGCTCTCGAAGCCGAGCAGGCCGAGCCCGTCGAGGGAGAAGATGGTCTCGATGAGCAGCGCGCCGGAGAAGAAGGCCGAGATGAAGGCGCTGGGAAAGCCGGCGATGACGATGAGCATGGCATTGCGGAAGACGTGGCCGTAGAGCACCTTCCGCTCGCTGAGCCCCTTCATCCGCGCCGTGGTGACGTATTGCTTGCGGATCTCCTCCAGGAAGGAATTCTTGGTCAGCAGCGTCATGGTGGCGAAGGCGCCGAGCACCATGGAGGTGAGCGGCAGCGTCAGATGCCAGGCGTAGTCCACGATGCGCTCGGGCCAGCTCATCTGCCAGAAATTCTCCGAGGTGAGGCCGCGCAGAGGGAAGAGATCGAGGAAGGAGCCACCGGCGAACAGGATGATGAGCAGGATGGCGAACAGGAAGGAGGGAATGGCGTAGCCGACGATGATGACCGCCGAGGTCCACACGTCGAAGCGCGAGCCGTCGCGCATGGCCTTGGCGATGCCGAGCGGGATGGAGATGAGGTAGGTGATGAGCGTCATCCACAGGCCGAGGGAGATGGAGACGGGCATCTTCTCGGCGATCAGGTCGATGACGGTGATGTCGCGGAAATAGGAGCGGCCGAAATTGAAGGTGGCATAATCGGTTATCATCTTCAGGAAGCGTTCCGCCGGCGGCTTGTCGAAGCCGAACTGCTTCTCCAGCTCCTTGATGAAGGTGGGGTCGAGGCCCTGCGCCCCGCGATATTTCGAGGAGGCATCCGCCGCCGCCCCGGCCTGGGCCGCCGCGCCGGCACCGGAGAAGTCGCCGCCGCCCCCCGACACCCGCGAGGTGGCCGACACGTCCTCGCCGGTCAGCTGGGCGATCACCCGCTCCACCGGGCCGCCGGGCGCGAACTGGATGACCACGAACGACACCAGCATGATGCCGAGGATGGTGGGGACCATCAGGGCGATGCGGCGGACGATATAAGCGAGCATCAGGTCTCTCGAAACGGGAGGTTGTGCGGGCGCTTACCGGAGGCCCGCCGGCGCCGTGGCGGGCCGGCGCGAACCCGGCAGGCTC
Organism: Xanthobacter pollutisoli; assembly: GCF_040044995.1. Taxonomy (NCBI): domain Bacteria; kingdom Pseudomonadati; phylum Pseudomonadota; class Alphaproteobacteria; order Hyphomicrobiales; family Xanthobacteraceae; genus Xanthobacter; species Xanthobacter pollutisoli. The sequence continues at coordinate 208,376 of NZ_JBDZDP010000006.1, read as the reverse complement.
GAAATGCGTGGTGCTCTCGGCCCGCCCCCGCGCCCCGCGGGCGCTGAGCGAGCGGCGGCGCTGCGTCGCGCGGCCTCCCGACGAAGCGCCGCAAGGGTGGATCCCGGGCGGCGGCCGCCGATGGCAGGGGCCGGTGCGAGGCGGACGTGGAGCAAATGGCGTCCCTTTCGTTTCTCAGGTTGCCGCGATGTTCATGACCGATCCCGCGGCCGTCAAGCAAAAGCCGGGGCAATGTCGCGCCATCGGTCGGAACGAACTGCTCCTCGGCCCACCCGCCCGCGCCGCACCTGTGCCCGCCATCGCATTGCTCTGTGGTGAGGGGAAGGCGACCGCGGCACCGTTCATCACTTCAAGGCGATATGCGCATGCCGAGCGATGTCGCGCTTTCCCTGCTTGCCCGGAGCGGGTCGGGAGAAACTGCCGCCCTCCCCAACTATTGCGTGTCGGGACGCCACAGTGTTCGTCAGTCTGCCGCACTTTTGACTTGATATGGATACTCAACGGAAAAGAATACCTCAGTCGTCTCTTCTCTATCAACTTGAGCTATGCCACAGCGGAACTATTCGCCTGTTTGAGCATTGCTGTCCTGCGCCGGAACCGAGGCGCACGCCGCCGAGGTTCAGACCGCGAGGGTCATCCGACACCTTTCGGCGATCGGACACAGCAATCGAGGAGGATAGGATGCGCAAGGCTCTACTTGCTTGCACCGGGATGACGTTCGCCCTTCTGGCCACCACCGCGGTGGTCGCCCAGACCCCCGGCCCACAGGGTGGTGCCACCCCCCAGGGCGCCCAGAGCGGGACTGCACCGTCGGGCGAGATGCGCGGCACCAAGCCCGCCACCGGTGCCGAGAGCGGCGCCGAGCGCGCCACCAAGCCGGACGCGACTCCGGGCGCTGCTTCGCCCCGCGCCCAGGACATGCCGGCCGGCGGCGCCGCCGGCAACCGCAATGCGGAAGGCCAGCGCGAACCGGGCACCGCCCGTGACGCGCAGAACCCGTCCGCCACGCCCAACCGCAACGCCCAGCAGCAGCGCGACGGCGACAAGCCGGCCGAGCAGCGCGCCGGCAAGCGCGGCGACTTGGAGACCACCGGCAGCGTGGATATCACCGCCGAGAAGCGCACCACCATCCACCAGAGCATCACGCGCGAGCGCATTGCGCCGGTGCGCGACGTGAACTTCTCCATCAACGTCGGTGTCGAGGTGCCGCGGACGGTGGAGCTCCGTGCCCTGCCCGCGAGCGTCATCGAGGTCGTGCCGCAGTACCGGGGCTACCGGTTCTTCGTTCTGGCCGATGGGCGGATCGTGATCGTCCAGCCCACCACCTACAAGATCGTCACGATCATCGCGGCGTAAGGCCCTCGCCTTTGCTTAAGGAAGGCCGCGCGGTCCCGCCGCGCGGCCTTTTTCACGTGCCTCAGCCGGCGCGCGCCGGCTCGGTGCCGGTGCTCCACCAGGTGTCCAGCGCACCGAGGTCGTAGCGCGGCTTCAGCGGCGGGCGCGCGAACTGGTTCCAATAGGCGATGCGGTGCGTGCCGGAATACCATTGCGGGATCCAGTAGCGCCCGGCCCTCAGAATTCGGTCGAGGGCGCGGCAGGCGGTGACGAGCGCCGCCGCGTCCGCCGCCCCCAGCGCCGCATTGATCAGGCCGTCCACCGCCGGATCGGCGATCCCCGCCACGTTGTAGGAGCCGCGGGTGCGCGCCGCCTCGGTGGAGAAATAGGCGCGCAGCTCATCGCCGGGATAAGGCGCGAAGCTGTAGCGGCGGACCACGAGGTCGAAGTCGAAATTCTGCAGGCGCTGCTGGAACTGGGCCGGGTCCACGATGCGGAAGGTGGCATCGATGCCGACCTTCTTGAGATGACCGATGAAGCGCGAGGTGTGGCGCTCCATGGAGCCGTCGTCGTCGAGGAACTCCATGGTGAAGGCCTCGCCCTTGGCGTCCACCAGCTTGCCCTGCTGCACCGTGTAGCCGGCCTCCTTCAGGAGGGCGAGGGCCTGGCGCCGCAGGTTCCGGTCCTCGCCCGAGCCGTCGGACTGGGGCGGCACGTAGGGCTCGCCGAAGACCTCCTCCGGCAGGCGATCGCGGAACGGGTCCAAGAGCTTCAGCTCCGCCGGCGAGGGCAGGCCCTGCGCCATCATCTCCGAATTCTGGAAGAAGGAGACGGTGCGGGTGTAGCTGTCGTACATCAGGTTCTTGCGGGTCCAGTCGAAATCGAACAGGAGCCCGATCGCCTCGCGCACCCTGCGATCGAAGAACTTGGGCCGCCGGGTGTTCAAGAACCAGCCCTGGACGCCCGAGAAGCTCTCGTCCGGGAGCGTCTCCACCTTCACCCGCCCCTCGCGCACCGCGGGGAAGTCGTAGGCCGTCGCCCACTCGCGCGCAGTGAATTCCTCGCGGAAGAGATACGCCTGGCCCTTGAAGCCCTCGAGGCCGGCGATGCGGTCGCGGAAATATTCGTAACGGACCGTATCGAAATTGAACCGCCCCTTCATCACCGGCAGGTCGCGGCCCCAGTAGTCGGCGACGCGCTGATACTCGATGTAGCGGCCCTGCTCGAAGCGGGTGATCTTGTAGGGCCCGGACCCCAGCGGTACCTCCAGCGAGGACTGGCCGAACGGGTGGGTGGCGAGGAAGGCCTTGGAGAAGATGGGCAGGCCGGCGCAGGTGAGCGGCACGTCGCGCGCCCGGCCGGGGCGAAAGCGCATCACCACCTCCTGCGGCCCGTCCGCCTCCACTGCCGCGAGGTCGCGCAGCGCCATGCGGATGGTCTCGTAGCCCTCCGCCTTGAAGGCCTCGAACGAGGCCACCACGTCCGCCGAGGTGAGGGGCGTGCCGTCGTGGAAGCGCGCCTCCCGGCGCAGCTTGAAGCGGTAGGTGAGGCCGTCGTCGGCAATCACCACCGAGGCGGCGAGCCGTCCGTACATGGCGCTCTTCTCGTCGCCGGCGGCGGTCATCAGCGTATCGTAGATGAGCTCGATGCCCTGGGCGCCGTTGCCGCGCTGATTGTAGGGGTTGAGCGTGTCGAAGGTGGTCAGCGCCTGATTGTAATAGGTGGAGCGGCCCATCTGGGAGAACGGCCCGCCCTTGGGCGCATCCGGGTTCACATAGGCGAAATGGGGGAAGTTCGCCGGATAGCGCAGGTCGCCGAAGAAGGAGAGGCCGTGCCGCTCCACCGCCGCGGCGGATGCGCCGCCCTCGCTGGATGCGGCATCGCTGGCGCCCTGCCCGTGGGCGAGCGCGGGAACCAGCGCCGCGGAGGAGGCGCCGGCGAGGAAGGCGCGACGGGACAGGCTCATCGGCCGCTCCCCCCGCCCGACAGCTTCGCCGCCCGGTTCGCATCAAACCACCAGATGTCCGGAAAGGCGTAGGAATAGGCCGGCAATTGCGGGGGATGGGCGAAGCGGTCCCAGCGGGCGGTGCGCGTGTAGTTCAGCGTCCAGGCGGGGATGACGTACTCGTTCCACAGCAGCACCCGGTCGAGGGCATGGGTGGCGGCCACGAGGTCGGCCCGGTCGGTGGCGTAGATCACCTTCTCGATCAGGGCATCCACCGCCGGGTCCTTGATGCCGGCGAGGTTGCGCGAGCCGTCCCGGTCGGCCGCCTCCGATCCCCAATATTCGCGCTGCTCATTGCCCGGCGAGAGGGACTGCCCCCAGCCGGAGACGATGATGTCGTAATCGCGCGAGCGCACCCGGTTGATGTATTGCGAGGTGTCCACGAGGCGGATGGACACCTGGATGCCGAGGCGCTCCAGCGCCGGCTTGTAGAACACCGCCACCCGCTCCATGGCGGGGCTGGAGATGAGGAACTCGATGCTGAAGGGCTCGCCCTTGGCGTCCACCAGCTTGCGGTTCTTCACCTCGTAGCCGGCCTCCTTGAACAGGCGCGCGGCCTCGCGCAGGTTGGCGCGCCGCGCCTCCTCCGAGCCGCTCTCGGGATTGGTGAAGGCGGTGGTGAAGACCTCCGCCGGCACCTTGCCCTTCACCGTGTTCAGGATCTCCAGCTCCCGGCCCTGCGGCAGGCCGGAGGAGGCGAGCTCTGTGCCGGAGAAGAACGAGCCGATGCGCTTGTACTGGCCGAAGAAGAGGGTGTGGTTCATGCCCTCGAAATCGAGCGCGTAATTGAGGGCCCGGCGCACCCGCGGGTCCTTGAACTTGTCGCGCCGCAGATTGGGGATGAAGGCCTGCATCACCCCCGAGGCGCGGTTCTCGAACATCTCCAGCACGACGCGGCCATCGGCGCGGGCGGGAAAGTCGTAGGCGGTCGCCCAGTTCTTGGCCGAGGATTCCACGCGGAAGTCATACTGGTCGGCCTTGAAGGCTTCGAGCATCACCGTGTCGTCGCGGAAGTACTCGTAGCGGATCTCATCGAAATTATCCTTGCCGACGTTGACGTTGAGATCCTTGCCCCAATAGTCCTTCACCCGTTCGTAGGTGATGGAGCGCCCGGCGATGAAGCTCTTGATGCGATAGCCGCCGGAGCCGAGCGGCACTTCCAGCGTGCCCTGGGCGATGTCGCGCGGCTTGCCATTGGCATCGGTGCCGGTCCACCAGTGCTTGGGCAGGATGGTGAGCTGGCCGACGATCTGCGGCAGCTCGCGGTTGCCGGCCTGGTCGAAGGTGAAGGTGACCTCGCGCGGGCCGGTCTTCTCCGCCTTTGTGACGTGGCTGTAATAGAAGCGCTGGTTCGGGTTGTTCTTGGTCAGCGATTCGAACGAGAAGACCACGTCCTCCGGTGTGATGGGCGTGCCGTCATGCCAGCGGGCCTCGGCGCGCAGGCGATAGGTGACGGAGGAGAAATCGGCCGGATGGCTCACCCCCTCGGCGATCAGCCCGTATTCGCTCGCCACCTCGTCAAAGGCCGACACCATGAGCGTATCGTAGACCAGGGTGATGCCGGCAACGGGCGTGCCGCGCGGAACGACGAAATTGAAGGTGTCGTAGGTGCCGTCCTCGGCGAGGCGCACCTGGCCGCCCTTGGGCGCGGCGGGATTCACATAATCGAAATGGGGAAAGCCGGCCGGATATTTCGGCTCGCCCATCAGCGACAGGCCGTGCCGGAAGGCGGGCGCCTCCCCCGTCGGTTTCGCCTCTTCCGCGGTGCGGCCAGACGCTGCGAAGGATGCGACCAGCGCGGCGGCGAGGGCAAGGCGGCGGACGACGGGCAGCAGCATCGACTTCTCCAGCAGGGACCGGGACCGATCCGGAATAGCCGATTATGGCACTGCCCGCGACGGCAGAAACAAGGCAGGGACACGTCGGGCAGCCCGACGGGTGCGCGGCAGCCGCCTCCCCTTCCCGTCAGGAAGCCCTGCGCGCATCAAAAAAGGCGGATACGTGCGGGACCGACTGTGCAGGCGCACGACGATGCGGGCGGATGACAATGGCGTGAAAGATGTGGGAGACCGGTGGGAGCGCCTCGCCGGCGGCCCGCGACCAGGAGGCCGTTCGCCTGAGGGCCATGCCTGGCCCATTTCATTCCGGTGGGCACGGCGGCAGAGCGCGGCCCCCGGGCTCGTCTCGGGTCTCTGCGTCACCCAGCTCGATCATGCGGCCGATGCCGTCCCGGCCGGTCCCCGTGGATGGCCGGGTCAGACCCGGCCATGACGCACGTGGGGAGGCTCAGCTCACTTGTGGCCGGCGGGAGCGGGGGCGGCAGGCGCCGCCGCAGCAGCCGGAGCCGCAGCCGCGGCGGTGGGCAGCGGCTTGGGATCGTGGGAGAGGCTGTTGAGATAGGCGATCAGGTCGGCGCGCTCGGCCTCCTTGCCGATGCCGGCGAAGGCCATGGCGGTGCCGGGCACGGCAGCCTTGGGGTTGGTCAAGAAGGTGTTGAGCGCCTGGGGGGTCCAGTCACCGCCTTTGGCCTTCAGCGCGGCCGAATAGCCGAAGCCGGGGGCGGAGGCGACGGCGCGGCCGACGATGCCGTAGAGGTCCGGGCCGACCTTGGCGCCGGCGCCTTCCTGGAAATTGTGGCAGGCCGCGCACTTCTTGGCAGCGGCGGCGCCCTTCTCGATAGAGGCGGTGGCGAACAGCTGCTCGATCGGAACCTCGGCCGCCTTGGCCGGGCCGCCGCCGGCGCTCGCGCCTTCCTGCACCACGATGTCGAAGCCGGGCTTGGCGGGGGCTTCGGGCGTGAACAGGATTTCAGACACGATCCCAAGGCCGAGGGTGAGCGTCAGCGTGCCCAGCACCGCACCCGCGATCTTGTTCAATTCAAAACTGTCCATCGGCGCTTCGCCCCTCGGAGCCCTTGATCCCGCCCTCCGCGGCTCAGCAAAAGTGCGGTTCGGCCGGGCTTGCAATCATGTCGATGAGCGGCGCGCAGGCTGGCCCGCGCACCGACGGGGACACTAAGCACTTTGAACCTTGCTAAGCAACCCGTATAAGGCGCGCCCCAATGCCACTCCCGCGCCGTCCGCCGGCGCGCCCGCGAGGAACGTTCCCGGCCCATGTCCGCGCCTCCGCCCGCCGCCGACACGCCCGCCGAGCGAGTGCTCGTGCTCATTCCCGCGCGGATGGCCGCGACCCGCCTGCCGGGCAAGCCGCTGGCCGACGTGGGCGGCCGGCCAATGATCGTGGAAGTGGCGCGGCGCGCGGTCGCAGCCGGCATCGGCCGGGTGGCGGTGGCAACCGATTCCGCCGAGATCGCCGCCGCGGTGGAGGCCGCGGGCTATGCGGCGGTGATGACGCGGGACGACCACCCCTCGGGCTCCGACCGCATCTTCGAGGCGCTGGGCGTCCTCGATGGCGAGGGCCGGGTGGAGGTCGTGGTGAACGTGCAGGGCGACCTGCCCACCATCGCTCCGGCCACCATCCGCCGCGCCCTCGCGCCCCTCGCCGACCCGGCGGTGGACATCGCCACGCTGGCGGCCGAGATCACCGTGGACGAGGAGCGCACCGACCCCAACGTGGTCAAGGTGGTGGGCTCGCCCCGCTCCGCCGATCTCCTGCGCGCGCTCTATTTCACCCGCGCCACGGCGCCTTTCGGCGATGGCCCGCTCTATCACCACATCGGGCTCTACGCTTATCGCCGCGCCGCCCTCGCCCGCTTCGTCGCCTTGCCGCCTTCCCCGCTGGAGCGGCGCGAACGGCTGGAGCAGTTGCGGGCGCTGGAGGCTGGCATGCGCATCGACGTGGCTGTGGTTGACGCCGTGCCGCTCGGGGTGGACACCCCGTCCCATCTGGAGCGCGCGCGCGCTTTCCTCGCCGCAGAGCCGGGCCTTTGAGCGGGCCCGCAGGAGCATTGAAGAGATCATGATCCGCCGCATCACCTTCCAGGGCGAGCCGGGCGCCAACTCGCACATCGCCTGCCGCGAGGTCTTCCCCGATTTCGAGGCGGTGCCCTGCGCCACCTTCGAGGACGCCTTCGCCCAGGTGGAGAACGGCGCGGCCTCCTATGCCATGATCCCCATCGAGAATTCGGTGGCGGGCCGGGTGGCGGACATCCACCATCTCATGCCGCACTCCTCGCTCTCCATCGTCGGCGAGCACTTCCTGCCGCTGTCGCACCAGCTCATGGCTGTGAAGGGAGCGACGCTCTCCTCTTTGAAGAGCGTGCAGAGCCACATCATGGCCCTCGGCCAGTGCCGCAAGGCGATCCGCACCCTGTCGCTCACGCCGGTGATCGGCGCCGATACCGCCGGCTCCGCCCGCGAGATCGCCGAGGCGAATGACCCGACCCGCGCCGCCATCGCCTCGCGTCTCGCGGCCGAGATCTACGGCCTCGACATCCTCGCCGAGAACATCGAGGACGAGGCCCACAACACCACCCGCTTCATCATCCTCTCGCGCGGCGCGGACTGGGCGCCGGCGGGACGCGGGCCGGTCATCACCACCTTCGTCTTCCGGGTGCGCAACGTGCCGGCCGCGCTCTACAAGGCCATGGGCGGCTTCGCCACCAACGGCGTCAACATGACGAAGCTCGAATCCTACCAGATGGACGGGCAGTTCACGGCGACCCAGTTCTATGCCGACGTGGAGGGCCATCCCGACGACCGGCCGGTGAAGCTGGCGCTGGAGGAGCTCGCCTTCTTCTCGCGGGAGATGCGCATCCTCGGCGTCTATCCCGCCCACCCCTACCGGGCGAAGTTCGGCGCCGGCGATCCGGGCATCTGACCGGGAGCGATGCCCGGGCGCCTCAGTGGTCGAAGCGCAGCAGGATGCGGGCGCGCCCGCCGGCGCGGCCGAAGCTGACGTGGTCGGAGAGATGGGTGAGCATGTAGGCGGCGAAAGACGCCTGCTCGCGGGCGTCGCCCAGGAGCGCCTCCGGCGAGGGCCGCTCCTTCGGCGCCTCCATGACCTCGCCGTCATAGACGACGGATACGTCCAGATGGGTCTCGTCGAAGCGCGCGCGCAGCTCGATGGGGCCTTCGGCGATGCCGCTGTCCGCCACCAGCTCCAGCGCCTGCGCGACGGTGGGGATGGCGGCGGCGATCACGTCGCGCCGCGCGCCCCATTCGTCGCCCTGATTCTCCAGAAAGTCGCGGGCGAAGGGAAAGGCGTGGGCGCCGTCCGGCACCGTGGCGCCGGCTTCCTGGGCGATGCCGATGCGGAACAGCAGGTTGAGCACGATGGCGCTCAGCGCGCCCACCGTCAGCGGCGTCGAGAACAGGGGCTGGAGCACCAGCGGCAGCTGCCGGGTGAGGGGCAGGAGCGCGATGGAGAGGCCCGCCAGCACCGACAGCCCCACCACGAACACCCGCCGCTCGCTGAGCCGGCGTGAGGTGACGAGGTCCATGCCCGCCACCACCAGATAGGCGGCGGTATACATGAGGATGCCGCCGATCACCGGCGAGGGGATGAGGGTCAGCGCCACGATCGCCTTGGGCAGGAAAGCGATGGCGAAGATCATGATGCCCGCCACCACGCCGATGATCCGCGCGGTGGACTGGGTGGCGAAGGCGAGCCCCACTGAGGAGGACGAGAGTCCCGATTGGAACCCCGAGGTGAGGCCGTTGAGGATGTTGCCGATGCCGCAGGTGGTCACCGCCCGCTGCGCCGCCGGCATGTGGGCGCGGCGCCAGTCGGCGTCGTTCATCTTCTCCAGCGAGACCGTGACCGACAGCACGTCCACGAGGTTCATCACCACCAGCAGCGCCATGAGGGGAAACAGCGCCGGGGCGAACTGGAAGGAGGGCAGCGTCAGCGCCGGCCAGGCGATGACCGGCGCGGCTGCGATGGCCTCCTGCGCGCCCGGATGGCCCGCCCCGAGCAGCAGCGCCACGATCCAGCCGATGCTCGCCCCGGCGAAGACCGCGAACAGCTTCAGCCGGCGGGGCGCGAACACGGTGATGGCGACGATGATGCCCACGGTGGCGAGGCTCGCGAGCGTCGCGTTCTCTTCCACCAGGGCGCCGTGGTCGAGGCCGAGGGCGCGCCGCAGCGCCGGGCTCGCCAGCGAGACGCCGAGCATGCTCACCGCCACCCCGCACACCTCCGGCGGCAGCAGCGCGCGCAGCGGGCGCACCAGGCGGGCGATGAACAATTGGCTGATGCCGATGAGCAGGGTCGTCATCGCCATCAGGCCGATGCCGCCGAGGCTCAGCGCCTGCACCGCGAGGGGGATGGCGCCGGGCGCGGGAATGTGCACGGCGAGATAGCCGGAGCCGATCCGGGTGCGCAGGCACTGGATGATGGTGGCGATGCCGATGCTCATGGCGCAGGCCGAGAGCATGGAGGAGGTCTGGTCCGCCGGCAGCCGGGCCTCGGTGGCGGCCAGCACGGGATAGATCAGGAAGGTCACAGCCAGCATGGCGTGCTGGGCGGCGAGCGGAATCAGCGCGCCCGCCGGCACAACGTCGTCGAGGCCATAGACGAGGGACGGCGGCCGGCGCTCCACCCGCATCCCGCGGTCGGGCGGCGGCAGCAGCATCTTCAGCACGCGATCGACCCCGGGGAGGCCAAGCAGCCGGGTGCCCGCTCTGGACCGATGCTTCTCAGGCATCCGCCGTCTCGACGAAGGACCGGACGAGATGGTGCGCAATGGCAATGGGGGGCGGCACGAACAGGCCGTCGGGATGGGTGCGGGCCAGCATCAGCGCCACCTCGTCCCGGTGGAACCAGCGCGCATCCTCCAGCTCGTTGCGGTCCACCACGATGTCGCGGCCGGCCGCCTCTGCGAGGCAGCCGATCATCAGCGACATGGGGAACGGCCAGGGCTGGCTGGCGAGATAGCGCACCGCCCCGGTGGCGATGCCCGCCTCCTCCAGCGTCTCGCGCCGCACCGCCTCCTCGATGGTCTCGCCCGGCTCCACGAAGCCGGCGAGGGCCGACCACATGCCCGGCGCGAAATGCGGCTGCCGCCCCAGCAGGCACTGGTCGCCGGCCGTCGTCAGCATGATGACCACCGGATCGGTGCGCGGGAAATGCTGCGCCCCGCAGGACGGGCAGTCCCGCCGCCAGCCGCCGTCGATGATGTGCGAAGCGGTGCCGCAATTGGCGCAGAAGCCGTGCCGGCCGTGCCAGGCATAAAGCGCCTTGCCGCAGGCGATGGGCCCGAGATGGCGCGCCTCCACCAGCCCGCCCACGGCGATGGACCGCAGGTCCGTCACCGTCAGCCCCTCGCCTTCGAGGGCTTCCCGCCGGCCGGGATCGAACCCCATGGCGAATCGCGGCGCCCCGCCGGGCGCAAGTCCGAGGAAGAGCGGCGCGCCGCGCCCCTGGGCCTCGGCCGCAGCGCGATCGAACAGGGGATCGAAGACCGGCCCCTCCCCCTTCAGCGCCACCAGCTCGCCGCCGAGGAGATAGAAGCCCGCTTCCTTATGGCCCAGGAGGGCGTCGGCCTCGCCGCGCAGATGGCAGGCCCGGTCGAGCGGGCTGTCCACATAGCCGAGGGCCGGCCACGGGCCGAGGTCGGGAGGGGCGATCAGGGACCGGGACAAAGGGGACATGGACGACGGAGAACCCCGGCAGAACGGCGGGCTGAGCGCGCAGCCTTGGGACGGACCGTCGCACGCGGCCGGCACGGAGGCAAGGCTGCACCTCAGGCGAGATCGAGGCCGTCCCGCAGGGCGCAAAGCCTGGCCGTGCGCTCCGCCGCATCCAGCGGCTGGCGGGTCCCGGCGCCGAACACCGGCCCCGGCCACGCCGCGTCGCCCGGGCTGCGCGCCACCACATGCACATGCAGCTGCGGCACCATATTGCCCAGCGCCGCCACGTTCAGCTTGGCGCAGCCGGAGGCCGCCTTCACCACCTGCGACACCGCCGCGATCTCCTCCATGAGGCACAGGCGGTCGGCGGCGACGAGGTCGATGATCTCCACCCGCCCCGCCCGGCGCGGCACCAGAACGACCCAGAAGAAGCGGGCATCCTCCACGAGGCGCAGGTGACAGAGCGGCAGGTCGCCGGCGGCCGGCCCATCCGCCACGAGGCGCGGGTCCAGGCTGAAGCCGGCTTCATCGACAGGAAGGGGATCGGTCACGCTGCGGCACCCGGAAGGAGGAAGCGCCTCATGGCGCAGGCGCCGCTGGCCGGCGAGGGCGCGCGGCATTTGCGCGGGGCCGGTTGCTCCCGTCCGCGGTTGCCGCTATGGAGGCCCCCCAAAGCCGCGCGACAGCCTTTCAACCCGCGTGGCAGGACTTTCGGGATGTTCCGCTCGGCCACCATGATCCGCCTCGTATCGCGCGCGCTGCCGCGCCTTGGCCCGGCGCGCCGGCGAAAATGACGCCGGGCTGAAGCCGCGGCAAGGGCCGGACGCCGGCCGCACCCGTTCTCCCGAGGATCTCAAGGCGAAGAAAGGCACGAGCGATGGCTCGGCTGGTGATGAAGTTCGGCGGCACCTCGGTCGCCAATATCGACCGCATCCGCAATGTGGCGCGCCATGTGAAGCGCGAGGTGGAGGCCGGCCACAAGGTGGCCGTCGTCGTCTCCGCCATGTCCGGCAAGACCAATGAGCTGGTGGCCTGGTGCAAGGACGCCTCGGCACTCTATGATTCGCGTGAATATGACGCCGTCGTCGCCTCGGGCGAGCAGGTGACCAGCGGCCTTCTCGCCATCGCCTTGCAGGAGATGGGGCTTTCCGCCCGCTCCTGGCAGGGCTGGCAGGTGCCCATCTCCACCGACGACGCCCATGGGTCCGCTCGCATCCTGGAGATCGACGGAGAGCGGCTCGGCGCCGCGGTGGACGGCGGCGAGGTGGCGGTGATCGCCGGCTTCCAGGGCATCCATCTGCCCACCGGCCGCCTCACCACCCTCGGCCGCGGCGGCTCGGACACCTCGGCGGTGGCGGTGGCGGCGGCGCTCAAGGCCGAGCGGTGCGACATCTATACCGACGTGGACGGGGTCTACACCACCGACCCGCGCGTGGTGCCCCGCGCCCGGCGCCTCGACCGCATCGCCTTCGAGGAGATGCTTGAGATGGCGTCGCTGGGCGCCAAGGTGCTTCAGGTGCGCTCGGTGGAGCTCGCCATGGTGCACAATGTGCGCACCTTCGTGCGCTCCAGCCTTGTGGACCCGGACGCGCCGGAGATGCGCGAGGTCGAGAAGGCGGGAACGCTGATCTGCGACGAGGAGGAGATCGTGGCAAGCCAGATGGAAACGCAGGTGGTCACCGGCATCGCCTTCTCCAAGGACGAGGCGCAGGTGTCCATCCGCCGGGTGGCGGACAAGCCCGGCATCGCCGCCGCCGTGTTCGGCCCGCTGGCGGAGGCCCACATCAATGTGGACATGATCGTCCAGAACGTGTCGGCCGATGGCTTCACCGACATCACCTTCACCGTACCCACCGCCGATTTCGAGCGGGCCAAGGCGGTGATCGAGAAGGCGCGGGACGCCATCGCCTACCAGGCGCTGGAAGGCAACGGCGACGTCACCAAGGTCTCGGTGATCGGCATCGGCATGCGCTCCCACGCGGGCGTCGCGGCCAAGGCCTTCGAGGCGCTGGCGGGACGGGGCATCAACATCCGCGCCATCACCACGTCGGAGATCAAGATCTCCTTCCTGATCGACGCGGCCTATACCGAACTTGCGGTTCGGACTCTCCATTCGCTATACGGGCTGGACAGCTGAGGACGGACCCGCGGGGGCGCGCCGTTCAACCGATAGCCCCGCGGGATCTGAACCCGCTCATTCTTGAGGATGCGGCCGATGCGTGGCGCGCTCGGCGGTCCGCGCGTGCTGCTCCGGCGCCTCCGCGAGGTGATGGCGGAGCCGGTCAGCGCGCAGGACCGCCTCGACAGGATCGTGGTGCTGATCGCCGCCAATATGGTGGCGGAAGTCTGCTCGGTCTACGTGCTCCGCGTCGATCAGACCCTTGAGCTGTACGCGACGGAAGGCCTGAACCGCGATGCGGTTCATTTGACCGTCATGAGCGTGGACGAGGGCCTCGTCGGCCATGTGGCGCGCGAGGCCGAATCCCTCGCCTTGTCCGACGCCCAGGGCCATCCCGAATTCGCCTACCGTCCGGAGACGGGCGAAGAAATCTACAATTCCTTCCTCGGCGTGCCCATCCTGCGCGGCGGCAACACGCTGGGCGTGCTGGTGGTGCAGAACCGCGCCCGCCGCACCTATACGGAAGAGGAGATCGAGGCGCTCCAGACCACCGCCATGGTGCTGGCGGAGATGATCGCCTCCGGCGAACTCACCGCCCTCGCCAAGCCCGGCGCCGAGCCGGCGGTGCGCCGGCCGCTTCACCTGAAGGGCGTGGCGCTGGCGGACGGCCTCGGCCTCGGCCACGTGGTGCTGCACGAGCCGCGCATCAAGGTGACCAACGTCATCGCCGACGACGTGGTGAAGGAGACCGCCCGGCTCGACGCCGCCATCGGCAAGCTGCGCCATTCCATCGACCTGATGCTGGAGGACGACGGCCTCTCCAAGGCCGGCGAGCACCGCGACATCCTCGAAGCCTACCGCATGTTCGCCCACGACCGCGGCTGGATGCACAAGATGCGTGAGGCGGTGCTGTCCGGCCTCACCGCCGAGGGCGCGGTGGAGCGGGTGCAGTCGGATACCCGCGCCCGCATGATGCGCGCCTCGGACCCCTATCTGCGCGAGCGCCTGCACGACCTGGACGATCTCGCCAACCGCCTGCTGCGCGAGCTCACCGGCCGTGCCCGCCCCGAGCGGGAGGCGCTGCCGGAGAATGCCATCCTCGTCGCCCGCAACATGAGCCCGGCGGCCCTGCTCGACTACGACCGCACCCGCATCCGCGGCCTCGTTCTGGAGGAAGGCGGCACCACCAGTCACGTCACCATCGTCGCCCGCGCGCTCGGCATCGCCGCCGTGGGCCAGGTGGAGAACGCCGCGGGCCTTGCCGACCAGGGCGACCCGGTGATCGTCGACGGCCAGGCCGGCGAGGTGCACCTGCGCCCGCCCGGCGACGTCGAGGAGGCCTATGCCGAGAAGGTGCGCTACCGCGCCCGACGGCAGGCCCAGTATGCCGCGCTGCGCACCCGCCCCTCCGTCACCAAGGACGGGGTGCACGTGGACCTGCACCTCAACGCCGGCCTGCTGGTGGACCTGCCCCACATCGCCGAGACCGGGGCGGCGGGCATCGGCTTGTTCCGCACCGAGCTGCAGTTCATGATCGCCTCGGCCTTCCCCCGCATCTCCGAGCAGCTGAAGCTCTACCGCGCGGTGCTGGATGCCGCGGGCGAGCGGCCCGTCACCTTCCGCACCCTCGACATCGGCGGCGACAAGGTGCTGCCCTACATGCGGGCGGTGGAGGAGGAGAATCCGGCGCTCGGCTGGCGCGCCATCCGCCTCGGGCTCGACCGGCCGGGCCTGCTGCGCAGCCAGATGCGGGCGCTGCTGCGCGCCGGCGCGGGGCGGGAACTGCGCGTCATGTTTCCCATGGTGGCGGCGGTGGACGAGTTCGACCGCGCCCGGGCCATGGTGGAGCGCGAGTTGACCCATCTGCGCCGGCACGGCCATGGCCTGCCCGAAAAGGTCTATGTGGGCGCCATGGTGGAGGTGCCCTCCCTGCTCTTCCAGCTGGACGAGATCCTGGCGCGCGCCGACTTCCTCTCGGTGGGCTCGAACGACCTCGTGCAGTTCCTCTACGCCGCCGACCGGGCCAACGTGCGGGTCGCCGACCGCTTCGATCCGCTCTCGCCGCCCGCCCTGCGCGCCTTCCGCATGGTGGCCGAGGCCGGCGCGCGCCACGGCAAGCCGGTGACTTTGTGCGGCGAGCTGGCGTCGCGGCCGCTGGAAGCCATCGCGCTCGCCGCATTGGGATACCGTGCCCTCTCCGTGTCGCCGGCCGCCATCGGCCCGGTGAAGGCCATGCTGCTGGAAGTGGACGTCTCGGCCGCCCGCAAGGTGCTGATGCCGCTGCTGGAGGACCGCACCGGCACCGCCGATCCGCGCGCCGCCCTCACGGGGTTTGCCCGCGACTGCGGCCTGCCGCTTTAGCGGACGGTCTTCGCCTGCCGCCTTCGGCCGTCCCTTTTCTCCAATCCGTCCGGACCCATGACCGCCTTGCCCCTCGCCAAACTGGACCAATTGGTCGCGCGTCACGCGGAGATCGAGGCCGCCCTGTCGCGCGGGGCGGAAGGCGAGGAGTTCGTCCGGCTTGGGCGGGAATTCTCCGACCTCTCGCCCGTGGTGGAGCAGGTGCGCGCGCTGCGCGGCGCCGAGCGCGACCTGTCCGGCGCACGCGAACTGCTGGCGGACTCCGCCGGCGACGCCGAGATGCGCAGTCTCGCCGAGGCGGAGGTGGAGCGGCTGGAGGCCGAGATCGGGGACTTGGTCACCGCGGTCCGCCTCGCTTTGCTGCCCAAGGACGCCATGGACGAGCGCGGCGTCATCCTGGAGGTGCGAGCCGGGACCGGCGGCGACGAGGCCGCCCTGTTCGCCGGCGACCTCTACCGCATGTATGCGCGCTACGCCGCCGACAAAGGCTGGAGCGTCGAGGTGCTCTCGGAGAGTGAAGGCACCATGGGCGGCTACAAGGAGATCATCGCCGCCGTCCACGGCAAGGGCGCCTATGCCCGGCTGAAGTTCGAGAGCGGCGTCCACCGGGTGCAGCGGGTGCCGGCCACCGAGGCCGGCGGGCGCATCCACACCTCGGCCGCCACCGTCGCGGTCCTCCCCGAGGCGGAGGACGTGGACGTGGACATCAACGAGGCGGACCTGCGCATCGACGTCTACCGCGCCCAGGGCGCCGGCGGCCAGCATGTGAACAAGACCGAGAGCGCGGTGCGCATCACCCACCTGCCCACCAACACGGTGGTGGCGGTGCAGGACGAGCGCTCCCAGCACCGCAACAAGGCCCGCGCCATGGACCTGCTGCGCGCCCGCCTGCTGGACGACGAGCGCCAGCGCAAGGAGGCCGGCCGCGCCGCCGACCGCAAGGGGCAGGTGGGCTCGGGCGACCGCTCCGAGCGCATCCGCACCTACAATTTCCCGCAGGGGCGCGTCACCGACCACCGCATCAACCTCACCCTCTACCGGCTGGAGGAGGTCATCGCGGGCACCGCCCTCGACGACATCATCGGCCCCCTCCTCACCGAGCATCAGGCGGCGCTGCTCGCCGCCGCCGAGGAGGCGTGAGGATGCCCCGGCGCCCGCGGCCGGCCCGTGGCTGAGGCGCCCACTCTCGGTGCCCTGCGCCGGCAGATGACGGCGGCGCTGGCGGCGGCCGGCGTGGATAGCCCCGAGCTGGACGCGCGGCTGCTGCTGGCCTTCGCCCTCGGCTGCGCCCCGGGGGATCTGCTCGGCCGCAGCGACAGCGCCGTTCCCGAGGCCGCGTCCGCTGCGGCGCATGCCCTTCTCGCCCGGCGCATCGGCGGCGAGCCGGTGGGCCGTATCCTGGGCGAGCGGGAGTTCTGGAGCCTGTCGTTCCGCCTCTCGCCCCACACGCTGGAGCCCCGCCCGGACACCGAGACGCTGGTGGAGGCGGCCCTCGCCCTCCTGCCAGAGCGCGGCCGGGCCCTGCGCCTGCTCGACCTCGGCACCGGCACCGGCGCCCTCCTCGCCGCCCTCCTGGTAGAATTTCCCGCCGCCACCGGCATCGGGATCGACCGCTCGGAGGATGCCGCCCGCGCCGCCCGCGACAATCTCGCCCGCCACGGCCTTGCCGGGCGCGGGATGATCGCGGTGGGCGATTGGGGCACCGCCCTTGGCGGCGGCTTCGATCTGGTGGTGTCCAACCCGCCCTATATCCGCGCCGACGAGATGGCCGCCCTCGCCCCGGAGGTGCGCCTGCATGACCCCCCGCTCGCTCTGGTGGCGGGCGACGACGGACTTGCAGCCTATCGCGCCATCAGCGCCGATCTGCCGCGCCTCCTCGCCCCCGGCGGCATCGCTGTGCTGGAACTTGGGGCCGGGCAGGAACCTCAGGTTGCCGCGCTGGTTGAGGGGGCGGGATTGACGCTCCTCGGGCCGGCCCGGGCGGACCTTGGGGGTGTCGCGCGCGCGCTGTGCGCCCGCCGACCCTGATCGGGGATCAGGCGCGACCTTGGGCGGGCGATAAAAAACGCTTGGAACCTTAGTGGGAAATGGCTACTGTCGTTTGCAGGAATCGAACCGGAGCGCTGGTCCAGAGGGCCGATGCGGGCTTCCGAAATCTCAAACGGATGTTTCGGGTGCTGGGGATGCGACAACGCAGAGCGCGCGATGGCGGCGCTCGCGCCGTGATCCCGCGGTTCGATCGTTTCACGGTGTTGAACGCTTGGGGGCCGTGCGCCTCGGCGTCTCGTGTGACGGCCGTGCTGGGGGGCACGGGACAGGGCGCGATGATCGAACTGATCCAGACTTCTTGACGGACTTCTTTTACGGACCAGCACGGCAGGCGCCGACGCAGGCGGCTCTCGCGCGGCTGGCATTCATTCCCTGCGGAGCGAGCAAACGGACCTTGAGGTCCGCGCGGCAGGGGCAACAGGCCCGGCGGTTTCGGGTTCAACCGGCGCACGGCGACCGGGCGCAGACGGCGGCGTGAACGCCGGGCGAGTAGAGAACGATCCATATGAGAAATGGTCAGCAGAAGCGCATGCGCGGCCGCAACAACAACCGCCGCAGCTCGAACCCT
Source organism: Xanthobacter pollutisoli (assembly GCF_040044995.1). Lineage (NCBI taxonomy): Bacteria > Pseudomonadati > Pseudomonadota > Alphaproteobacteria > Hyphomicrobiales > Xanthobacteraceae > Xanthobacter > Xanthobacter pollutisoli. The sequence continues at coordinate 190,407 of NZ_JBDZDP010000006.1, read as the reverse complement.
CTGACGCGGGTGTACGAATCGAACGGGCCGGACGTGAAGGTGCGTGGAACGGCCCACCACATCGCGGAAAAATACCAGCAGCTCGCCCGCGACGCCCAGTCGTCCGGCGACCACGTGGCGGCTGAGAATTATTTCCAGCATGCGGAGCATTACCTTCGCCTGATCGCCTCGCTCCAGGGCCAGTTCGCGCCGGCCAACGGCTTCGGCCGGGACGACGACATGGACGACGAGGACATGGACGACGTGTCCGCCCTCGACGCGCCGCAGCCCTCCTTCGCCCGGGGCGACCAGGGCTACCAGCCGCGCGACAATCGCGACGACCGCGGCATGCGGGACGATCGCGGCCAGCGGGATGACCGTGGCATGCGCGACGACCGGGGCCAGCGTGACGATCGCGGCCAGCGGGACGACCGTGGCCAACGCGATGATCGCGGCATGCGCGATGACCGTGGCCAGCGCGAGGAGCGCTCCCTGCGGGACGACCGCGGGCCCCGAGAGGACCGCGCACCGCGCGACGATCGCGGTCCGCGCGAGAGCCGGCAGGGCAATTTCCGCCGCAACCGCGATGAAGAGACCGGCGAGAGCTACCAGCCGCGCGAAGCCCGCGACGTGCGCGAGACGCGCGAGCCGAGGGAAGCGCGCGAGCCCCGCGAGCAGCGGGAGACCCGTGAGCCACGCGAGACGCGCGAGCCGAGGGAACAGCGCGAGCCGCGCGAATTCCGCCGCCGCAACCGGGACGAGAATGGCGAGGGCTTTACGCCCCGCGCCGCCCGTGCCACCCGCGGCGAGGACGCCGAGGCACCCCGCCCCGCCCGCGCGCCGCGCGAGGAGGAGCAGGATCTGGGCCTCCCCTCCTTCATCACCGGTGCGCCGGCCATCACCAAGGAACGCACGGAAGCCCCCCGCTCGGAAGCCCCCCGCAGCGAGGCACCCCGCGTCGAGGCGCCCCCGGTCGAGGCCCCGGAAGCTCCGCGCGAAGAGACGGCCGAGGCAACCGAGGGTACCGACGCCCGGCGCGGCCGCCGCCGCCGCTTCCGCACCCGGGCGACCGAAGAGGGTGCCACCGAAGGCGCCGCCGAGGCCCCGGCCCCCGAGCAGCCGGCCCTGTTCAACGAATAGGCGCCAGCGCCGTCCGTCATGAAAAACCCCGCCGGGCGACCGGCGGGGTTTTCTTTTGGCGCCCGCCTGGGGGGCGAAGCGTCTCAGCTTTCCTTGAAGCCGTAGTCGGGGATGCCCTGCTCGTTGCCGTAATACTTATAGGGCAGGAACTTGCCGGACATGGTGATCTGCACCCGGTCGCCCTTGGGGTTGGGTTCGCGCACCATCTCCATGTTGAAGTCGATGGCCGACATGATGCCGTCGCCGAACTCCTCCTCGATCAGCGCCTTCCAGGCCGGGCCGTTCACCATCACCAGTTCGTAGAAGCGATAGATTAGCGGGTCGGTGGGGGGCATGGGGGTGCCGGCGCCGCGCATGGGCACCTCGTTGAGCATGCGCTCTTCCACGTCGGAAAGGGAGAACAGCTCCGCCGCCTTCTTCGCCAGCGGCTTCACCAGCTTCATCTGGCCCAGCAGCGCGCCCACCACCAGCACCGGCGACATGCCGCCGATCTCGTCGCAGATGTATTTCCAGGTCCACCCCTTCTCGCGCTTGATGTCGAGGATCTTCTCGGTGAGTTGCTCGCGCTTCATGGTCTTTTGCTCTCCACTCTTGTTCGTCTGGCGGGCCAAGGCCGCGGCGGGGGCTAGTCGCGCCCCTTGCCGAGGGCGGAATGGGCCACGGCGGGGAAGGGAATGGTGTTGTCCGGCGGCGGCTCGGGCGGTGCCTTCAGTCGCACCACCGGCGGATGACGCGGGTCGTAGCCGGCGGGCATCTCGGCGCGGAAGGTGCGGCTGCGCGCCACCAGGAAGTCCACCAGATGGTTGCGGACGGTGTAATAGTCCGGCTCGCGATGGATGGTGTCGCGCGCCCGCTCCATGGGCAGAGGGTTCTCCACCACCTCGGCGATCATGGCCTCGGGACCGTTGGTCATGAGCACGATCTTGTCGGCGAGGTAGATGGCCTCGTCCACGTCGTGGGTGATCATCACCACGGTCTGGCCGGTGGACTTGCAGATGCGCCGCACCTCGTCCTGCAGCGTGCCGCGGGTGAGCGCGTCGAGGGCCGAGAAGGGCTCGTCCATGAGCATGATCTTGGGCTCGATGGAGAGCGCCCGGGCGATGCCGACGCGCTGGCGCATGCCGCCGGAGAGCTCCGCCGGCCGCTTCAGCTCGTTGCCCTTGAGCCCCACCAGCTCGATGAAGCGGCGCGCCCGCTCCTCCACCTCCGCCCGCTTCGCCTTGCGCCAGCGAGAGGAGACCGCATAGGCCACGTTGGCGAGCACGCTCTTCCACGGCAGCAAGGCATGGCCCTGGAAGATGACGGCGCGGTCGAGGCTCGGTCCGGCGATGCCCTGCCCGTCCACCACCACCACGCCGTCGGAGGGCGCCTCCAGACCGGCGAGGATGTTGAGCACGGAGGTCTTGCCGCAGCCCGAATGGCCGATGATGCAGACGAACTCGCCGCGCGGCACCTGCAGCCAGAGGTTCTCGAAGATGGTGGTGGACCCGCCGCCCGCCGCCGGATAGCGCCGGGCGATGCCCTCGATGGAGATGAAGCGGGGATCGGTCGCGGCTTCCGCCATGGCGCTCACTCCGGGAAGGTCACGCGCCGCTGCAGGCGCGCGAGGACGAGGTCGAGCACCATGCCGACCACGCCGATGAGGAGGATGCCGACGATCACGTTGGCGATGGACAGGTTGTTCCACTCGTTCCAGACGAAGTAGCCGATGCCGGTGCCGCCCACGAGCATCTCCGCCGCCACGATCACCAGCCAGGCGATGCCGATGGAGATGCGCATGCCGGTGAGGATGGTGGGCGCCGCCGCCGGCAGGATCACCGTGAAGGCCCGCCGCCACGGCCCCACCTCCAGCGTCCGCGCCACGTTCAGCCACTCCTTGCGCACCGCCCCCACGCCGAAGGCGGTGTTGATGAGCATGGGCCACACGGAGCAGATGAAGATGACGAAGATGGCCGAGAGGGAGGAATCCTTGATGGTGTAGAGGGCGAGCGGCATCCAGGCCAAAGGCGAGATGGGCTTCAGCACCTGGATGAACGGATCGAGCGCCCGGTAGGCCAAAGGCGACATGCCGATGAGGAAGCCCGTGGGCACCGCCACCAGCACCGCCAGCGCATAGCCGAGGAACACGCGGCCGATGGAATAGAGGAGCTGGAGGCCCAGCCCCTTGTCGTTCGGCCCGTTGTCGTAGAACGGCCGCTTCAGGTTGTCCCACAGCTTCTGCGCCACATCGAGCGGGCCCGGCATGGCGGATTGGGAGCCCGCGGTGGTGATGCCCATGAGCTTCGCATATTCCGGGTCGAGCGCCGGCCCCGAGCTCGCGCTCGGGGTGACGGCGATCTGCCAGAGGGCGCAGAAAGCGATGAACAGCAACACCGAGAGGAGGCCGGCCCGCAGGCCGAGGCTCTTCATGGCGCTCAGCTCCGCTTGATGGCGAAGGAGCTGACGTACTCGGCGGGCTTCGCCGGATCGAACACCTTGCCCATGACCGAGAAGGACTTGGAGGTGGTGGCGGGCGGGGTGAGGCCCATCTCCTTCATCACCTTGGCCGCGTCGGTGGCGAGGAACACCTCGTTGGCCACCTTGGCATAGTCCACGTCGCCCTTGATCTGGCCCCAGCGCTTCATCTGGGTCAGCATCCACACGGCGAAGCTGTCCCACGGGAAGGGATCGAAATCGACGCGCTTGGGGTCATCCTTGATGTTGCCGAGGCCGTCCGCATATTTGCCCACCAGCACCTGCTCCAGCACGATGGGCGGCGCGTTGAGATAGGCCGCCGGCGCGATGGCCTCGGCGATGGCCTTGCGGTTCTCCGCCTTGGAGGCATAGCCGGTGGCGTCGACAATGGCCCGCAGCAGCGCCGCATAGGTGTTGGGCATGGTGGAGATGAACTCCTTGCTGGCCGCGAACGAGCAGCAGGGATGTCCGTCCCACATGGTCTTCGACAGGGAGTGGATGAAGCCGACGCCGTCGAACACTGCGCGCTGGGCCACGTTGTCGGGGGCGAGGAAGCCGTCGATGTTCTCGGCGCGCAGGTTTGCCACCATCTCCGGCGGCGGCACCACGCGCAGCTGCACGTCGGTGTCGGGATCGATGCCGTTCTCCGCCAGCAGGTAGCGCAGCAGGTAGTTGTGCATGGAGAAGTCGTAGGGAATGGCAAACTTCAGCCCCTTCCACGACTTCACGTCCATCTTGTCCTTGTGCTTGATGCCCAGCGTGAAGGACTGGCCGTTGATGTTCTCGATCGCCGCCGCCACGAACGGGATGGGGTTCGAGCCCAGCCCCTGGGAGATGGCGAGCGGCATGGGCGCCAGCATGTGGGCGGCGTCGTATTCCTTGTTGATGGTCTTGTCGCGCACCACCGCCCAGCCGGCGGTCTTCACCACCTCCACGTCGAGGCCGTGCTTCTTATAGAAGCCCATGGGGTGGGCCATGATGATGGGGGTGGCGCAGGTGATGGGGATGAAGCCCACCTTGAGGTCGGTCTTCTCCGGCTTGCCTGCCTGGGCGAAGACTTCCGTCGCGGTGCCGAGGGGGAAGAAGGCGCTGAGCGCCGCGGCCGCGGAGGTGGTGCCCACCGCCTTCAGGAAGGCGCGGCGCTTCAGGTCGTTGGGGAACAGCGCCCGCATCAGGCCGGAGGCCACCACCTCCGTATAGCGCTGCTCGTCCGAGAGGGATGCCGCCCGTTCCGCCGCCGCATGCTCCTCGGCGCTCGCATGGCGTCCGCACAGGCAGCGGCGCAGCGTGGACTTCAGCGAGAACGGGTTGGTGAACATGGACATCTCGGACTCTCCGTGAAAGCGGAAGGACGTTCGGCAAACCTGCCGCTCGGGCAGGGCAATGCCCGTGCCACGGTCAGCCGGGCACGGTCGCGGGGACGGGAGATGCCAGCGCCTTGCGCGCCATCATGTGGCTCTTGGGATCGTTGACGGAGCAGACGGCAAGGAGGCGATCCCCCGCGAAGTACCGCACGCTAAAGCGTCCGGCCGCCACGTCGCCCTCCGTCTCGGTGCGGTCGAAGCCTTCCAGCAGGCCGGCGATCTGCAGCTTCACGTCATACTGGTCCGACCAGAACCAGGGGATGGGATCGTATGCAACCGCGCCCCCGCTGATCGCCTTTGCGGCAGCCTTGGCCTGATCGATGGCATTCTGCACAGATTCCAGGCGGACCCGCCGGCCATATAACCTGCTCGGAAAAGAGGCGACGTCACCCACCGCGAAAATGTCGGGCAGGCTGGTGCGCATGGCCTCGTCCACCCTGATCCCGTTGTCCAGGGCGAGGCCGGCCGCGGCGGCGAGCTCCGCGTTGGGCACCGCGCCCACGGCGGAGAGCACGAGGTCGGCGGGCAAGACCCGTCCATCGGCGAGTTCCACACCGCTCACCCGGTCGGCGCCCAGCACCCGCGTCACGCCCATGCCGGTGAGCACGCCGACGCCGTGGCCCTCGTGCAGCGCCAAAGCGAAATCCGAGATGGTGCTGCAGGCCACGCGGGCGAGCAGGCGCGGCTGGCCTTCCACCACAATCACGTCGAGACCGAGCTTGCGGGCCTTGGCCGCCACTTCCAGCCCGATATAGCCGCCCCCGATGATGACCAGCTTCGCCCCCGGCACGGCGGCGGCGCGGAAGTGCTTCACGTCGTCGATGGAGCGGATTGAGAAGACGCCGGGCAGGTCCGCGCCCGGCACCGGCAGGGGACGCGCCCGGGTGCCGGTGGCAATCAGGACGGACCCGTAGTCGAGGCGTGTGCCGTCGCTCAGCTCCACCGCCTTGTCGGCAGGCAGGAGGCGGACGACCCGGGTGGACAGGCGCATCTGCGCGCCCGCTTCCGCATAGAGATGGGGCGCCTTGAGCTCCAGGCGGTCCTCGGTCATCTCGTCGCCGAGATAGGCCTTGGAGAGCGGCGGGCGCTGGTAGGGCGGATAGGGCTCGTCGCCGATGACGACGATGGGATGCCCGTAGCCCTCGGCCTTCAGGGAGGTGACGGCCTGCGCCGCCGCCTGCCCCGCGCCGATGATGACGAGCGGCGCGCTCATTGCGCCGTCCCCTTCAGGGCCGCCGCGACGAACTGCAGCCGGTCCTGGCCGAAATACATCTCGCCGTTCACGAAATAGGTGGGCGAGCCGAACACGCCCGCCTCCACGGCCTCGGCGGTGTTGCGGGCGATGCGCTCGGCGGCCTCGACGCTCTCCGACAGGGTCGCGAGCTTTTCGCCGTCGAGGCCCACCTCATTGGCGAGCAGCACCAGATTGGCCCGCTCGGAAATCTGGATGTCCCGCGCCCACACGGCCGCAAGGCAGGCACCGATGAGGCCGACGGGGTCGAGCCCCTCCAGCTGCGCGGCGGCGATGATGCGGCAGGCGGGCAGCGTGTCGGTGGGCCAGAACTTCGGCTCGGTGTTGATGGGGATGCCCGCGAGCTTGGCCCAGCGCACGATGTCCTGCTTGCGATAGGCATTGCGCTGGGGCGACTGCTTCGCCGGGGCGGTAGAGCCGCCCTCGGCGAAGACCTTCAGGATATCGACGGGCCGCCAGAGGATGCTGGCGCCCGCCGCGTGCGCCATGGCGACGAGGCGGCCGTGCCCCAGATAGGCATAGCCGGACTGGGGGCTGAAGTAACAGGTGATCTCGGGCACGGCGGGCTCCTTGAAACAGGTTCAGCCGAGGGCCGCCGCCGGATGGCCCTCCTCGATGGGCAGGGACGGATCGCGCGACCACTCGTTCCAGGAGCCAAAATACATCTTCACGTCCTTCACCCCCGCCTCTTTCAGCGCGAGGAAGGTGTTGGAGGCCCGCGCCCCTTTGAAGCAGTAGAGATAGACGGGGGTGTCGGCGGAGATGCCCACGGTCGCGCATTCCGCGAGGATTTCCGGCGCGGACTTGAAGCGCGGCCCCTCGGCCGTCGGCTTCATCATGCGGTACCACTCGATCCATTTGGCACCGGGGATGCGGCCCTTGCGCGGGCAGAAGTCCTTGCCATAGGGGGACGAGCTCTCGCCGATCCACTCGTCCACATCACGCACGTCGAGCTTCGCCACCGCCGGATCCTCCACCGCGGCCAGCATGGCGGCGGCATCGATGATGACGGCGCCCGCCCCCTCGTCCACCGGGAAGGTGGCGGACTTGGGCGCCGGGACGTCTGTGGAGACCGGAAGGCCGGCCGCCTCCCACGCGGCGAAGCCGCCATGCAGCACCTTCACCTTGGGATAGCCGAGGAAAGTGAGCAGGAAATAGCCGCGGCAGGACTGGCCGAAGCCGGTGTTCATGGACTGCTCGTAGATCACCGCCGTCTCGGCGCCGGAAAGCCCGGCCTTGCCGAAGGCATCGGCGAACTTTGCCCGCAGCTCGGCATAGCCCTCGGGGGTGGAGGTGGCGAGATAGGTGAAGATCTCGTGCAGGTTCACCGCGCCGGGGATGTGGCCGGCGGCGTAGCTCGCGGGATCGCGGGTGTCGATGACGACTGTGGGCTCGGACAGGATCAGCGTCGAAAGATCAGGCGGCGAAATCAGGATTGCGCTCATGGTGATCCCCTCTCGAAGGGTGGACGACGAGATGAAACGGAAGGCTTCCCGGGGGCTTGGCGCCCCTCGTCTTGACAGGGCCGCGCGCGCTTACGCCGGCATTTGGTCCAGCATCAGCTTCAATTGCTTGGTGGCCGGGGTGACGATGGCCACGAAATAGGCCTCGCGCAGGCGACGCTGGCAGCGCGAGGCGCGCACGTAGCCGCGGGCGCCGCAATGGAGCATGGCGTTGTGCGCGGCCTCGACGCTCTTCTCCCCGGCGAGGAGGCGAGCGGCGACAACGCGGCGCCAATAGTCGCGGCTGTCGTCGTAGGGCGTCGCGGCGAGCGCGCCCACCTCCGCCTCCAAGGCGGCGAGGGTCTCCGACATCTGCTCGGGCTGGACCTCCAGATAGCGGTTCACATGGCCGAGGGGCTCTTCCACCTCGCGCATCAGGGCGATGCAGTCGCGGATAAGGCCGATGGCCATGCCCGCCTGGAGCAGGATGAAGCCGGCCCGCATCTTCTTCACGAACGGCATGGCATCGTGCGCCAGCACCATGTCGTCCGGCACGAACAGATCGCGCATCTGCACGCCGTAGGTGCCGGTGCCATCCATGGCGAGAAAGGGTTCGCAAGGCTTCAGCGTTACCGCCGGATCCGCGCAATCCACCAGCGCCATCACCGGCGCCGCGCCCTCGACCGCGAAGATGCAGCCGAAGAAATGGTCGGGGCCGAGGTTGGACACCCAGGGCAGCACGCCCTTCACCCGGTAGCCGCCCTCGACCCGGGTGCCCTTCAGCTTCAGCGTCTCGATGCCGAAGAAGGACTTCATGGGATTGGACAGCGCCGTGCCGCCGAGCACATGGCCGGTGGCGGCCGCGGCAAGATACTTGGCGCGGGCAGCCTCGTTCTCGGAGTTGATGAGGTACCAGACCAGCGTGTTCTGGCACCACGCCATGAAGCCGGTGGAGGCGCACACCTCCGAGATGCGCGCCATCCCCTCGATGGCGCCGCCGAGGGCGTGACCCCCGCCGAGATGCAGGCGGAAGGCGCCGGCGTCGGCGAAGCGGTGCATCAGCGTCGCCGGGTAGGTGCCTTCGTCGATGGCTCGGGTCCAGGCCGACAGGTCCGTGACCGCGATCCGTCCGATCTCGGCGAGAGCGACCGCGGGATCGAGGTCGGTGGCGTGCAGTTCATGCGGCGACAGGGCGGTCACAGGCACGGTCAGGGACATGGGGAGCCTCGGCTCGGAGAAGGGGGAACATGCCCGGCGAACCGGGCATGCGCGGGCGCGGCAGGATCAGGCCTGCGCCACCTCCAGATTGACCGGGCGCACGAAGGTGTTGGCCACGGGAGACCATTTGGTGACGTGGGCGATCAGGGCGTCCACCTCTTCCTTCGGCACGCCGTCGCACTCCATCTCCACCTTCACCCGCACGTCGGTGAAGCCGACGGGCTTCTCGCTGACGTCGCCCGTGCCCCACACGGCGGTGATGTTGAGATCACCTTCCAACTGCAGCTCCAGCTTGCGCACGGTCCAGCCGCGATGCACCGCATTGGCGTGGAGGCCGACCGCGAGGCAGGAGCCGAGCGCGGCAAGGGAGGCCTCGGAGGGGTTGGGCGCAGTGTCGTCCCCGAGCAGGCCCGGCGGCTCGTCGACAATGTAAGGGGCGAGGTTGCGGATGTAGTTGGCGTGGCGGAACCGGCCCTCGGCGACCGTCTTGCACTTCAGGGTCTTGATGACCTTGGGGTCGGCCTTGCCGGCGACGATCAGCTTCTCCAGACCTTCCTTGTCGATGGGGGCAAGGCAGCCGGTCAGGGCGGTTTGGGGCGCAGACATCCAGATCTCCTTGGGCCATATAGACAGACCGTTCTGTCTCATGCATTCCCCGTGCCATTCCTCCCCAGCACTTTCGCGGATTGGGAATAAACTGCGTTTCCTCAAGCGAATTCGATGGTTACAAGAGAAGAGGAAGGCGACGTGCGGCACGATTCGTGCCTATATCCAACAGACAGGTCTGTCTCACTGCTCGCGAAAGCGGCACATTGGCGTCAAGCAATGCATCAGGAGAAGGCGATGCGCCCCAAGGCGGTGCCCAATCCCCACGCTCTCCCGTCCGAGGACGCGCTGGGCGCGAAGCCCGCCGCCCTTGAGGGCGAGCCGCGGGCGCGCGAGCGCATCCTTCAGGCGGCGACGCGCCTGTTCTGCCAATACGGCATCAATGCCGTGGGGGTGGACGCTGTGGTGGCCGAGGCCGCCACGGCCAAGGCGACGCTCTACAAGGCGTTCGGCTCCAAGGAACGACTGGTGGAGATCGTGCTGGAGAAGGAGGGCGCGGCCTGGCGCGACTGGTTCCTCGGCCAGTTGCTCGACGGCGAGGCAACGCCGCTCACCCGCCTGCGCCGCATCTTCCCCGTGCTGCGCGAATGGTTCGGCGATGCCCAGTTCTTCGGCTGCCCGTTCATCAATGCGGTGGCGGAGCATGACAAAAGGGACGACCGCCTCCGCCGCATCGCCCTCGCCCACAAGAAGGTGGTGCTGGAGACCCTCGCCGGCCTCGCCGCCGAGGCGGGCGCGCGTGACCCCAACGGCGTCGCGCACCAATTGGGCGTGCTCATCGACGGCGCAATCGTCGCCGCCATGATCACCAAGGACCCCAATGTCGCCCTCATGGCCGGCCGCACCGCCGACCTCCTGCTGTCGGGCATGGCGGCGGAAGCCGCCTGAGACGCGACGTGCGCCGCGCAAGACCAATGCCTCGTCGCTGCGCAATCTCCCGCGCTTGACGCTCCGGGCCGGCGCGGCCAATACGGCGGCAAAGGCATCGGGAGGAACAAGATGCGTATTCGCGCCGCCGTCCTGCGCACGTCGCCGGTCGGCAAGCCCTATGGCGAAACCCGGCCCCTCTCCATCGAGACGATGGAGCTGGCGCCGCCCCAGGCCGGCGAAGTGCTCATCAAGGTGGCGGCGGCGGGCCTGTGCCATTCCGATCTTTCCGTCATCAACGGCGACCGCCCGCGCCAGACCCCCATGGTCCTCGGCCATGAAGCCTCCGGCGTGGTGGTGGAGACCGGCGCGGGCGTCGATGACCTCGCCCCCGGCGACCATGTGGTCATGAGCTTCGTGCCCACCTGCGGCACCTGCCCCTCCTGCATGGAGGGCCGCGCCCAGCTGTGCGGTCCGGGCCAGGCGGCCAACGGCGCGGGCACCCTGCTCGGCGGCGGCCGCCGGCTGTCCTGCGACGACGGCACCGACGCCTATCATCTATGCGGCGTCTCCGGCTTCGGCGAATATGCGGTGGTCTCGCGGCGCTCCATCATCAAGATCGACCCGGAGATGTCGCTGGTGGATGCCGCCCTGTTCGGCTGCGCCGTGATGACCGGAGTGGGGACGGTGGTGAACACCGCTGGCGTGCGGCCCGGCCAGAGCGTCGCGGTGGTGGGCCTCGGCGGCGTCGGCCTCTCCGCCGTCATGGGCGCGGTTGCCGCGGGCGCGGAGCAGATCGTCGCGCTGGACCTGTCCCCCGCCAAGCTCGACCTTGCCCGCCAGATCGGCGCCACCGACACCTTCCTCGCCAGCGATCCCGACATCGTGGACCAGGTGAAGGCCGCCACCCGCGGCGGCGTCGACCATGCCATCGAGATGGCCGGCTCCGCCCCCGCCTTCGAACTCGCCTACAAGATCACGCGGCGCGGCGGCACCACCACCACCGGGGGACTCGCCAATCCCAACGCCCGCATCTCCCTGCCGCCGGTGCATCTGGTCGCCGAGGAGCGCACCATCAAGGGCAGCTACATGGGCAGCTGCGTGCCGCCGCGCGACATTCCCCGCTTCATGGCGCTGTACAAGCGCGGCAAGCTGCCGGTGAACCGCCTGCTCTCCTCCACCGGCCCGCTCGACACCATCAACGAGAATTTCGATCGCCTCGACCGCGGCGAAGTGGTGCGGCACGTCATCGTCTATTGAGCGCGGGCGATCCGGCGCCCCTTCCCTTCCGCGCCGGATCGCCTAATCTGCGGCCAGTCTCAGGAGAAGCCATGCGCGCCGCCATCCGTCTCGCCGCCGTCTGCGCGCTCGCCCTCGCCGTCTCGGGCTGCGACAAGTGCGGCAACTGGTTCGGCCAGGGCCGCCCGGGCGCCTGCCAGTCGGGCTCGCCCAAATAGGCTGGCGCCCCTGATTTCTTGCATCGGTGCCGCTGCGCCGCTATAAGCGCGCCTTCGCTTTCGGCATGCGCCCCCCTGGAGGCGTGCCGCAGGGCGAAATCGCGCGTCCCTATGGACGCAGCGATGGAACCTCCAAATCAGGACGAGTGCCATGACTGCCATCAAGGAACTGAAGGCTGTGGCGCGCCCGCGGGCCGGCAAGGGGGCCGCCCGTGCCGAGCGCCGCGCCGGGCGCGTGCCCGCCGTGATCTACGGCGAGAAGCAGGAGCCGGTCACGATCTCGCTCAACCACCGCGAGATCAACAAGATCATCTATGCCGGCCACTTCCTCACCACGCTGTTCGAGATCGACGTGGACGGCAAGAAGCACCGCGTGATCCCGCGCGACTACCAGCTGGATCCGGTGAAGGACTTCCCCCTCCACGTGGACTTCCTGCGCGTCTCCAAGGGCGCGTCGGTGACGGTGGAAGTGCCGGTGCACTTCGTGAAGCAGGAAGCCTCCCCAGCCCTCAAGGGCGGCGGCACCCTCAACGTGGTGGCCCACACCGTCGAGCTCGAATGCCCGGCCGAGTCGATCCCCGAATCCATCGAGGTCGATCTCAGCGGCGCCGATTTCGGTGACAGCTTCCACCTCTCGGCCATCAAGCTGCCGTCGGGCGTGACCTGGGCGGGCCAGGGCGACGATACCCTCGCCACCATCGTCGCCCCCGTGGGCGCCGAGGAAGAGCCGGCGGCCGCGGAAGAGCCGAAGGCCTGAGCCTTCGGTCCCTCGCGATAAACGTCTGACGCTTTCGGGCCGGAGATCCGCCTCATGTTCCTGTTCGCAGGGCTCGGCAATCCCGGCCCGAAATATGCCGGCAACCGGCATAACGTTGGCTTCATGGCCCTCGACGCCTTGTGCCGGCGCCACCGCCTCGGCCCGCTGCGGCGGCGCTTCCAGTCCATGGCGGCGGAAGGCGAGATCGCCGGCGAGAAGGTGATCGCCCTCTTCCCCGAAACCTACATGAACGAGAGCGGCCGGGCCGTCTCCGAGGCCCAGCGCTTCTACAAGATTCCCCTCGACCACATCTTCGTCTTCCACGACGAACTGGACCTGCCCCCCGCCAAGCTCCGCATCAAGAAGGGCGGCGGCAACGCCGGGCACAACGGGCTGAGGTCCATCACCGCCCATTGCGGCAACGACTATTTCCGCATCCGCCTCGGCATCGGCCATCCCGGCGACAAGGCCATGGTGATGCCCTACGTGCTGGGCGACTTCGCCAAGTCCGAAAAGGGCTGGGTGGATGCGGTGTGCGACGCCTGCGCCGATTTCGCCGACCTCCTCGTCCAGAAGCGCCCCGAGGAATTCCAGAACCGCGCCCACCTCTTCCTGGAGGCCCAAGGCTTCGGCGAGCAGAAGCGGGTCGGCGAAAACGGGTAAGGGCGGAGCGGCCCAGCCGCCTTGACTTGGCGACACGGAAACACGATTTTCGTGTCGAGGACTGCCATGAAGAACCTGACCATCACCTTGCCCGAAGACGTCTTCGCCCGCGCCCGCGTCGCCGCGGCGCAGGAAGGCAAGAGCATGTCCCGCTTCATCGCCGAGCTGGTGGACCAGCGCCTTGGGCGCAAACGCAGCCAGGCGGAGGCGCTGGAAGCCTTCCTTGCCGGTCCCCTCGCCCCCTTCTCGGATGAAACGGGCAAGATCCCTGCCCGGGCAGACCTTTACGATGACGCGCTTCTTCCTCGACACGAACGTGATCCTCTACACCCGGGATCTGAAGGCCCAAGCGAAGCGCGAGCAGGCATCGGCATGGCTGAGGATGCTGGTGGCGCGGCGCCTGGCGGTGATCAACGTGCAGGTCATAAGCGAGTATTGCCACGTCGCCCTGCGTAAGATGTCCCATCTGACCGAAAGCGATGTCCGGGCCGACGCCGAGGCGCTCCAGGAATTCTGCGCCGCCTTGCCCCTGCCGGAAACGGTGCCGGCGGCCTGGGCCATCCGGGCCGCGCGCCGCTATTCCTGGTTCGATTGCATGCTGCTCGCGTCGGCCGAAAGCCTCGACTGCAGCCATTTTCTCTCCGAGGACCTTCACCATGGCGATGCCATCGGTGATATGCGGATCATCAATCCCTTCCTCGTCTCTCCGAATGATCTTCTAGCCGGATAAGGTTCCATGGGCTTCAAATGCGGCATCGTCGGGCTTCCCAACGTGGGCAAGTCCACCCTCTTCAACGCGCTCACCCAGACCGCGGCGGCGCAGGCGGCGAACTATCCCTTCTGCACCATCGAGCCCAACGTGGGTGACGTTGCGGTGCCCGATCCGCGCCTCGACATCCTCGCCGACATCGCCGGCTCGGGTCAGATCATCCCCACCCGCCTCACCTTCGTGGACATCGCCGGCCTGGTGCGCGGCGCCTCCAAGGGCGAGGGGCTCGGCAACCAGTTCCTCGCCAACATCCGCGAATGCGACGCCATCGCCCATGTGGTGCGCTGCTTCGAGGATGGGGACGTGACCCACGTGGAAGGCAAGATCGCCCCGGTCAACGACATCGAGACCATCGAGACCGAGCTGATGCTCGCCGACCTCGAAAGCCTGGAGAAGCGCGTCACGGCGCTGGAGAAGAAGGCCAAGGGCGGCACCGACAAGGAGGCGAAGGAAACCCTCGACCTCGTCATGCGCGCCCTCGTCCTCCTGCGCGAGGGCAAGCCCGCCCGTCTCGCCGAGGTGAAGCCGGAAGAGAAGAAGCTGTTCAGCCAGCTGGGCCTCCTCTCCGCCAAGCCCGTGCTCTACGTGTGCAACGTGGAGGAAGCGTCGGCCAAGGAGGGCAATGCGCTGTCGGCCGAAGTGTTCAAGCGCGCCGCCGAGGAAGGTGCCAAGGCGGTGGTGGTCTCGGCCAAGATCGAGAGCGAGATCGCCGTTCTACCCCCCGACGAACAGAAGGACTATCTGGAGGCCATCGACCTCGACGAGCCCGGCCTCAACCGCGTCATCCGCGCCGGCTACGATCTGCTCCACCTCCTCACCTATTTCACCGTCGGGCCGAAGGAGGCCCGCGCCTGGACCATCACCGCCGGCACGCGGGCCCCGGCGGCTGCGGGCGTGATCCATACGGATTTCGAGAAGGGCTTCATCCGCGCCGAGACGGTCGCCTACGACGACTATGTGAAGTTCAAGGGCGAGGCCGGCGCCCGCGAGGGCGGCCGTTTCCGCCTGGAGGGCAAGGATTACGTGGTCGCTGACGGCGACGTACTGCACTTCCGCTTCGCCAACTGAGGGCGCGCCGATGGCCGAGGCACGGGAGATGGCGGCCGGCCCGGTGGAGATCGGCCGCTTCACCTTCACGGCGGAGGAGATCGTGCGCTTCGCCCGCGCCTATGATCCTCAGCCGTTCCACGTGGATGCGGACGCCGCGCGCGACGCCCATTTCGGCACCCTCGTCGCCTCCGGCTGGCACACCGCCTGCGTCTGGATGGGCCTGTTCGTGCGTTCCCTTGACGCCGGAGCCCGCACGCTGCCCGGCGACCATCCGGCGGCCATAGCCCCCGCGGGCATCGGCTTCGGCATGACCGGCCTGAAATGGCCGGCTCCGGTCCGGGCGGGCGATACCATCATCTTCTCCACCGAGGTGCTGGATGCGCGAGCGAGCGGCAGCCGCCCAGGCTGGAGCATCTACCACCGACGCAACAGCGCGCGTCGGGAGGACGGCACCGAGGTGCTCGCCTTCGAATTGCGGCACATGTCGCCGGACCCTTAAGGCCCGGCGCGTCCGTGCTCCATCAAGCGATTGTTTTCGCGGGGAATGCCGCCCGGCAGGATGAAGGCGCAAGAGGTTCGTGTGGCCTGCGGCCGCCTTGCCCGCGTTGAGGGTTGTTCATCAGAAGCGCCGACGGGATCCGGTGCAGCTTGACGTTTGCGTCATCCTCGCCTTGGATCGCGGCTCAACGACAGGGAGGTCCGCCTTGCCCGACATCTTCTTCGAAGATTTCATCATCGGTGAGGTGAAGACGTTCGGCTCGCACAGGGTCACGCGGGAGGAGATCGTCGCCTTCGCGTCGGAGTTCGATCCCCAGCCCATGCACCTCGACGAGGCGGCGGGGAAGGCCTCGCTGCTGGGCGGGCTTGCAGCGTCCGGCTGGCACAGCTGCGCCATCATGATGCGGCTGATCTGCGATGGCTTCCTGCTGCGCACCGCAGGCATGGGTTCGCCGGGCGTGACCGAGAACAAGTGGCTCGCCCCCGTGCATCCCGAGGATGTCCTCACCCTGCGCCGCACGGTGCTGGAGAGCCGCACCTCCCGCAGCAAGCCGGACATGGGCCTTGTCACCTTCCGCTTCGAACTCATGAAGGCCGACAAGAGCGTCGCCCTCGACCAGACCTGCATCCTCATGGTCGGCCGTCGCAATCCGGGAGCCCGCCTCGCATGACGTATTTCGAGGACATCGAGGTGGGCAACACCGCCCTGCTCGGGCGCCATACCTTCACGCAGCAGGAGATCGTCGCCTTCGCGCGGCTTTATGATCCCCAGCCCTTCCATGTGGACCCGGAGGCCGCGCGACGCAGCCATTTCGGCGCTCTGGTCGCCTCCGGCTGGCACACCGCGTCCATGTGGATGAAGTATTTCGTCGCGGCCAACATCGGCGTCCCCCACCCCGACGCCTCGGCCCCCGCCGGTGTCGCGGGCGAGGGCGCGCTGGGGCAATTCGGCCCCGCCACCGGCTTCCGCAAGCTGCAATGGCTGAAGCCGGTCTATGTCGGCGACACCATCAGCTACGCCACCGAGGCCCGCGAGAAGATCGCGAGCAAGTCCCGCTCCCAATGGGGCCTGCTGAAGGCCTACAATTCCGGCACCAACCAGCACGGCGATCTGGTGATCGACTTCGAGAGCGTGGTGCTGGTGGCCAAGCGCCCGGCCTGAGCGCCTGCCCGAACGGTACGGGCGCCGCTCAGCCCTCCAGCTCCTCCTTGAGAATCTCGAGGCGCAGCCATTCCTCCTCCGCGGCATCGAGGGCGGCCTGCGCCTCGGCGAGCGCCGCGGAGGCCTTGTCGAAGCGCGCGGGGTCGCGGGCATAAAGGTTCGGGTCGGCGATCTCGGCGCCGAGCTTCTCCAGCCTGGCGCGCAGGTCGTCCATGGTTTTGGGCAAGGTCTTCAGCGCGTGCTGCTCGTGGAAGGAGAGCCTCCGCCGGGCAGTCGCCTTGGTTTCCTCGGTGCCGGCGGATTTCGCCTCCCCACCCTTCTGTTTCGGCGCGGCGGCCTTCTCGCTGGCTTTGTCCCGCGCCTCCACGCCCCGGCCGCGCTGGGCCACCATGTCGGCATAGCCGCCGGCATATTCGCGGAACACGCCCTCCCCCTCCGCGACGATCACGCTCGATACCGTGCGGTCGAGGAAGTCGCGGTCGTGGCTCACCAGGATCACGGTGCCCGGATAGTCGGCCACCATCTCCTGCAGCAGATCGAGGGTTTCGAGGTCGAGGTCGTTGGTCGGCTCGTCCAGCACCAGCATGTTGGAGGGCAGCGCCAGGGACCGGGCCAGCATGAGCCGGCCGCGCTCGCCGCCCGACAGGACGCCAAGGGGGGCGTTGGCCTGCTCGGGGGTGAAAAGGAAGTCCTTGAGATAGCCCATGACGTGCTTCGGCTGGCCGCCCACCATCACCTGGTCCGATCCGCCCCCGGTGAGCGCGTCCTTGAGCGTGGTGGCGGGATCGAGCGCCGCCCGCTTCTGGTCGAGGCTGGCGATCTCCAGATTGGTGCCGAGCTTCACGGTGCCGGCGTCGGGCGCGATCTCGCCGGTCAGGAGCTTGATGAGGGTGGTCTTTCCGGCGCCGTTCGGCCCTACGATGCCGATCCGGTCGCCGCGCAGGATGCGGGTGGAGAAATCCTTCACCACCGCCCGGCCCTCATAGGACTTGGCGATGCCCTTGGCCTCTATGACGAGCTTGCCGGAGGTCTCGGCCTCGCTTACCGCCAGCTTCACGTTGCCGACAGCGCGGCGCTCCTCGCGGCGGTCCTTGCGCATGGAGTGCAGCAGGCCGAGGCGCCGCACGTTGCGCTTGCGTCGGGCGGTGACGCCGTAGCGCAGCCAGTCCAGCTCGGCGACGATCTTGCGGTCGAGTTTGTGGCGCTCGCTCTCCTCCTGCTCCAGCACCTGGTCGCGCCAGGCCTCGAAGGCGGAAAAGCCCTGGTCGAGGCGCCGCGTCTGGCCGCGATCGAGCCAGACGGTGGCGCGCGACAGAGTCTCCAGGAACCGGCGGTCGTGGCTGATGAGGACGATGGCGGAGCGCAGGCCCCTGAGCTCGCTCTCCAGCCATTCGATGGCGGGCAGGTCGAGATGGTTGGTGGGCTCGTCCAGCAGCAGCACGTCCGGCTCGGGCGCGATGACGCGCGCCAGCGCCGCCCGGCGGGCCTCGCCGCCGGAGAGATGCGCGGGATCTTCCTTCCCCGTCAGGCCCAGTTCGTCCAGCAGATACTGGGCGCGATAGGCGTCGTCCCCCGGCCCGAGACCCGCTTCCACATAGGACAGCGTGGTGGCGTGGCCGGAGAAATCGGGCTCCTGCGGCAGATAGCGCACGGTCGCGCCCGGCTGGAAGAACCGGGTGCCGGTGTCGGGCTCCATCAATCCCGCCGCCACCTTCAGCAGCGTGGACTTGCCGGAGCCGTTGCGGCCGACGAGGCACACCCGCTCGCCGGAGGAAACGGACAACTCCGCCCCGTCGAGCAAGGGTGTCGCGCCGAAGCGCAGATGGATGTCCTGGAGGAGAACGAGGGGAGGAGCCATGCCGCCGGATTAAAGCCCTCCGCGCCGGAACGCAAAGGGCACCGCGCGACCGGCCTCCCGGCCCGTCTGCTACAGGACCTTAAAGGACCGCGCCGCGCCCCGACGCTCCCGCGCCGGACGCGAACGGCCGTCAGCCATCAATGGAGGGTGGAATTGCCGTTGATTTTCGACATTTGGTCCTTCAGGACCAGCTTCTTGCGCTTCAGCTCGGCAACACGAAGCGGGTCGGACGCGGGGTGGGCGAGTTCGCGGCTGAGCTCCTGCTCGATGGCCGCATGACGCCGCTTCAGCTCCTGAAGGTGCGACTGGATGGACATTCTGAGCGCCTCCCTGTCTGCAACACGACATCAGTCTGTCACGGAGCCGACGAAGAGTCGACCGCCTTTCTGAACCTCCGGCAAGCTCCCATCTTGCAGCGCGGCATGCGCGTGCCATAGTCATTCGAGATCGGGGCAAGGCGGGCTGGACCGCGTATGCGCGGTCCGGCGACGGATGCGGAATGACGAGCGACGACGAACGGGATCTGAAGATCCTTCTGGAACGGCTGAAGCAGGAGCATCGCGACCTCGATGCCGCAATCGAGGCGCTCACGGCGGTCTCGGGTTCGGACATCCTGCAGGTGCAGCGGCTGAAAAAGCGCAAGCTTCAACTGAAGGACCGCATCAGCCAGGTCGAGGACGAGATCTTCCCCGACATCATCGCTTGAGGAGTGTTCCATCGCCGGTGCGGCGGCGGTGCGGAGCCCCCTGAGGAGGCCCCCGCTTCACGCTCGGGCGCATGACGCCCCGGGCTCGACGCCCAAAGCGCGCCGCCCCGGACTGTCCCGGCTCAGAGCTGGCCGAGCATGGTGGTGGCGCTGGAGACGTCCGCCTTGGACGGCACGTCTTCCACGTTCAGCGCCTTCACGACGCCGTCCTCGACCACCATGGAATAGCGCTTGGAGCGCACGCCGAGGCCGGCCGCGGAGCCGTCGAAGGTGAGGTCGAGGGCCGAGGCGAAGGACGCGTCGGCGTCCGCCAGGAACACGATCTTGCCGTCGGAGCCGGAGGCCTTCTCCCAGGCGCCCATGACGAAGGGATCGTTGACCGACACCACGGCGATGGCATCGACGCCCTTGGCCTTGATGGCATCCGCCTCCCGGACATAGCCCGGCAGATGGTTCTTGTGGCAGGTGGGGGTGAAGGCGCCCGGCACCGCGAAGAGCACCACCTTCTTGCCCTTGAAGATCTCGTCGGTGGTCTTCGGCACGGGGCCGTCGTCGGTGGAAACACGGAAGGTGGCGTTGGGCAGTTTGTCGCCGACCGAAATGGGCATCGTTTTCTCCGCATGAGGGGGCCGCTGCGGCCCCCGCAGACAATACGTCCTTCCGGCGTGGAGGAAAGCCTCCGCGGCGCTCAGCGCGCCGCCGCGGGACCGGGCACCGACACCTGGGTCGAGACCGCGCGGGCGCCGTCCACCAGGGTCAGCTTCAGCGCCGCTCCGGCCGGATCAACGCCGGAGGGCACGCCGTCGAGGGCAAGGGTGAATCGCGCCGTGCCATCCGGCAACGCGGTCTTCTGCGGCAGCGGCAGCGCCCAGCGCTCGTCCGGCCCTTCGACGAACAGATCGGCCTTGGGGCCGGCGGCCTTCACGTCGATGACGAGGCGCGCGGGCCGGACGCTCTGGTCGAGATCCACCTTCTCCACCGCCAGCACGTCGGCCGCGCCCACCGCCTGCTCCACCGGCACGAGCGCCCGGGCCGCCGTGATTCGGGAGGCGTCCGGGCCGGCGCGGCCGTCCAGCGCCACGGCGAGCTCGGCGCGGGCGGGCATGCACAGCGCCTCGCACACGGCGAAATCGAAGGCGATCTGCAGACGCGCCGGCTTGCCGGGCTCCTTCAGCTCCACCTTCAGGGGGAACAGGACCGCGCCCTTGTAGCCGATGGAATAGCCCCCGCCGCCGTCGGCGAAACGCTTGGGGGCGGGCCATTCCATCTCGACCTTCAGCACATTGTCGGACCCGCTCCAGTTCAGGGCCGGCGGCACGCCGCTGTCGCCGGGATAGCGCCAGTAGGTCTTCCAGCCGGGCGAAAGGCGCAGATCAATGCCGGCATCGGCACTCGCACCGTCCACCGGACCGGCGATGAGCTGGAGCTCGGCGCCCGGCACCTTGGCCGGTGCCGAAGCCTGGGCGGCGGCAGGGGATGTCGCAAAAGAAAGGGCGACGGCGGCGAGCGCCGGAAGGCCGAGCAGAGATCGGCCAGGCGGGAGCGCGTGGGTCCATTTCATACCCAAAGCGGGTACCCTCTCGCGGCGCCGCCGCAAAGCCCCGCGCGAGCACAAGCGTGTGACTCGCCCCGCGTCGGCACCCCCGCGGCGCCCCGCAACCGGGCCTTGGCACCGCAAAGCGCATTTCCAAACCCCGCGATGCGCGGTACCCTTCCAACCATGATTGCGAGCCAGAACCCTACTTTCCAGGACGGGGGGTCGAGCTTTCTCGACGGGCAGTTGCTTATTGCCATGCCAACCATGCGCGACGAGCAGTTCGCACGCACCCTCGTCTACCTGTGCGCCCACTCGGCCGAAGGCGCCATGGGCATCGTGGTGAACCAGCCGGCGAGCCACATCGACTTCACCGATCTCCTCGTCCAGCTCGACGTGATCCCCGCCTCCGAGCGCATCCTGCTGCCGCGGAGCGCCGGGACGGTCAAAGTGCTGCGCGGCGGGCCGGTGGAGACCGGACGCGGCTTCGTGCTGCATTCGGCCGACTATTTCGTCGAGAATTCCACCTTGCCCATCGACGACGGCATCTGCCTCACCGCCACCCTCGATATTCTCAAGGCGATCGCCGGCGGGCGCGGGCCGCGCAGCGCGGTGCTCGCCCTCGGCTATGCCGGCTGGGCGCCCGGACAGCTCGAGACCGAGATCCAGGCCAACGGCTGGCTCAATTGCCCGGCCGACACCGACCTGATCTTCGGCGAGGGGGTGGAGACCAAATACGACCATGCCCTGCGCAAGCTGGGCATCCATCCCGGCATGCTCTCCAGCGAGGCCGGGCACGCCTGATCCGCCGTCCCGCCGAGGCGGGACATGCGGAGAACGTTCAGCCGTCGCCCCAGCGGCGCGGGCGGTAGAAGGTGTGCACGCCGATGCGGTCGAGCTTGCGCATCTCGCGCACCCAGCTCGGATGCACCCAATAGGCATGGTAATGGGTGGCACGCCCCACGGAGGTGAGCCAGAGCTTGCCGTCCAGCATGTCGGCGGCGATCTCCTTCGCCTGCACCCACATGTCCGGCTCGCGCACCACGTCGCGCACATTGTCGCAGGCGAAGGTGAACTGGCAGGCGAGATGGCGGTGGGCGTTCTGGTAGACCGCGCCGCACACGTCCGACGGGTAGTAGCCGGAGAAGACGCGGTTGACGATGACCTGCGCCACCGCGATCTGGCCGCGCTTGGGCTCGCCCCGGCTCTCGAAATAAATCGCCTCCGCGAGACACTTCTGCGCCCGCGCCAGCTTCTCGCCGCCAAGGTCGAGGCGCTGCGCCGGCGAGGGCCAGATGCCGTCGTGGGGCGGCGTCTCCAGCGCGTCCGCGGCATCGGCGGACGCGAGGTCCGCCTCGCCGTCCGGATGGGGCGCCGGCTGCGGCACGAGCCCCTCATCGGCCAGCGCGCCGTAGGCAAAGGCGAGCGCCGGAAACATGCCGGGGTCGCGGCTGAAAACCGCCACCGGATCATGATGCAGGGCCCGACCAGCGAGCGCCTCCTCGGCCGGCTCGTCGAGGAGGTCCGCCGCGTCGGCTGCGGCGCGGGCCTCGGCTTCGCCGTCATGAATCAGCGGCAGTTCCAGCAGCAGGTCCAGCGCGAGTTCCAGATGCGCCCGGCTCTCGCGCGGGGCCGTCGCCTCCTGCGCCATGCCGCCGTCCGAGCCGTCGAGCACCAGGGGCGGGGGAAAGGCGAAGGCATCGTCATCGGCATCGCTGGTGACGATGCCGGAAGAAAGCTGGCGCTCGTCAGGTACCGGCTGGGCGGCGGCGCGGGCGGCGCGCAGCGCCTCGTCCGGCACGTCCACTCCGCCGAGGGAAGCGGTCACGATTGCGCCGGTCCGGCCGACGACACGGGGTGCGGAAGCGGGAGCGGGGGCGGTCGGGGCAACGCCGGCCGCGTCAAAAGGACCCGCCCGGCCGGAAACCGTCGGGACCTCCGGCAGGCCGGTGCCCAGAGGCTGGGGCAGATCGAGGGTGGCGAGCTTCAACGCCCGCGCCGAGCCCGTCAGCATGCCGCCGAGCGAGGCGGAGACGGGCGTGCGGGTTGTGGCATCGGCCCCGGCGCCGTGCGGCGTCACGAGGGCAAACACGGTGGCGATCAGAAACGGCGAGGTGACCCGGCCGGCCCTGTGCCATCGAAGCTGACGAATTCGCATGCGCCTGCCCTTGCCGCGGCTTCGTGTCCCCAATAGGGCGCCGGTGCGTTGCAGGCCGGCGACACGCAAGAGCATTGTCCAATCAATCTTGCCCGGAGGTTAATTGCCGGGCGAGTTCCGCCTCGCGGGCGAAGGGGGATGAGGCGCCCTGGGGCAGCTTGCGGGCGCGGGCGAGCCCATGGGTGCCGAAGCGCACGCGCACCATCTCCTCCACCCATTTTTCTTCCTGCCGCGCCCGCAGCGCGGCGCGGCGCCCGTCCGCATCTAGAAAAGCCAGGTGGCGGTCCACCGCCGCCTCGAAGGCACCGAGCCCCTCCCCCGTGGCGGCGGAGAGACGGATGACGGGGACCGTCCAGCCCGCGGCGGCGGAGCCGGACAAGGAGAGCGCCCCGGCGACCTCCGAGGCGGCGCGGCGCGCGACCTCCGCCATATCGGCCTTGGTGACGACGATGATGTCGGGCAACTCCATCACCCCCGCCTTCATGAACTGGAGGCTGTCGCCCGATGCGGGCTGGATGCACAGGACCACCGTGTCGGCCACCAGCGAGATGTCCGCCTCCGATTGGCCGACCCCCACCGTCTCGACGATCACGAGGTCGTAGACCGCGCGCAGCAGCACGACCGCCGCGACCGAATCATCCGAGAGGCCGCCCAGCCGGTCGCGGGCGGCCATGGAGCGCACGAACACGCCCTGGTCGTCGGGATCGGTCTTCATCCGCGCCCGGTCGCCGAGCAGCGCCCCGCCCGTGCGGCGGGAGGAGGGATCCACCGCCAGCACCGCCACGGTCCGGCCCATCTCGCGGGCGCGGCGCACCAGCGCGTTGGTGAGGGTGGATTTGCCGACGCCGGGCGGGCCGGTAAGGCCGAGCACATGGGCCTTTGCGGCCTTGGCCGCCGCGTCCAGCAGCGCCACGAGGGCCGGCTGGCCCCGTGCAGTCTCCACGGCGGCGAGGGCGCGCGCCACTGCGCGCTTGCCGCCCGCCTGGACCGCGGCAAGCTCGGGCACCAATGCGTGGCGGGCGGGTGCCGGCGGCGGGATGGAATCGGCGGGAGGGACAGGACCGGAGGTCATGCCCCCAATCTAGCTGCCGCTTCGCAGCAGGCAACTTCGCGGTCCGCTCTGGCGAAGCGTCCAGCCCCTCAAACGGAAAAAGGCGCCGGCCAAAGCCGGCGCCTCTCCCACTGATCGGAACCGTGCGGGGGAACGGAACCGATCAACAGTCCTTGATCGCGTGAAGGGATCAGCCGCAATAGCCGCGGGACACCCGCACCACCGCACCATTCGACTGGCGCAGGTAGCAACGGCCGTTGTTGCCCCAGTAATAATAGGCTCTGCGATCGCTCTGTGATCCGATGAAGGCGCCCGTCGTGCCGCCGATGATCGCGCCAGCCGCCACGCCGCCGGCCGAGCCGGTGGCCGCGCCGCCGATCAACGCGCCGGCGGTGCCGCCGATGATGGCGCCGGCCGCGGTGTTGTTCTGCGCCTGCGCGGATACGATCGTGCCAGCCGAAGCGGCGGCGACAAGGGCGAGGGCGGCGAGGCCCGAACGGATGGTCATCTTGTTCCTTTCCACACGACCCGCCGGAGGCGATGCCGTGCTGCGACGGATGCTGATCTAGCAAAGCCTACATGAACGCCAGATGAGCGGAACGTTGGCCGCCGTGCAGGCTTGGCTTTGGGTCTGCCTCCGCGGCACCGCCGGGGACAGACGGCTCCTCCTCGGCCGGAGCGTCGGCCACGCCGGGAGTCATGTGTTGGCTGGCTCGGGCCTTGCATCGGCCCTGGCGTTCGGTGCAGGCTCACGCCGGCTGACCGCTACCCTGTTCAGGACAAGGCATTCATGAGCGAACGCAACCCCTTCGGCGGGACCATCACGCATCTTTCTCCGGCCGAGGTCCGTCAGGGCCTCGCCGACGGCACGGTCCTGCTGGTGGACGTGCGCGAGCCGAATGAGATCCAGGCCGAGCGCATCCCGGGAGCAGTGTCGTTCCCCCTGAGCAAGTGGGACCCCTCCGCCTTGCCCGAGCCCCAGGGCAAGCGCCTCGTGTTCTCATGCCGCTCGGGTCAGCGCTCGCAGCAGGCTGCAGCGGCCGCGCAGAAGGCCGGCCTGCCCTATGAGGAGCACATGAAGGGCGGCATCCTCGGCTGGCGCGAGGCGGGTTTCGACGTCGATCGCGGCTGATCGCGGGTTACAGCCACGGGGCCGCTCCGCCAGGCCGCAGCCGGCCGTCCGTGCGCTGGTCACCTCTCGAGGTCATCTCTCGGCAAGCACGACACACCCTCCGGCCAGGCCGGAGGGTTGATCGCGTAGTGCGCCGTTCAGGCGGTGGCGGCGTCGAGCTCAGCGACGATGGCCTTGCCCATCGCCTCGGTGCCGATGGTCTCCATGCCCGGGGCGGCGATGTCGCCGGTGCGCTTGCCGGAGGCGAGCACGCCCGCGATGGCCTGCTCGATGCGGTCGGCCACCGCACCCTGATCGAACGAATAGCGCAGCGCCATGGCGAGCGAGCCGATCATGGCGATGGGATTGGCGATGCCTTTGCCGGCAATGTCCGGCGCCGAGCCGTGCACCGGCTCGTAAAGCGCGGCGCGCTTGCCGCTCGCCGCATCCACCGCGCCCAGCGAGGCCGACGGCAGCATGCCGATGGAGCCGGTGAGCATGGCGGCCAGATCCGAGAGGATGTCGCCGAAGAGGTTGTCGGTGACGATCACGTCATACTGCTTGGGCCAGCGCACCAGCTGCATGGCGAGCGAATCGGCCAGATGGTGCTCCAGCTCCACGTCCTTGTAGGCGCGGGCGTGCAGGTCGGTGACGACCTCCTTCCAGAGCACGCCGGACTTCATCACATTGTGCTTCTCGGCGGAGGTCACCTTGTTGCGGCGGGTGCGGGCCAACTCGAAGGCCACGGCGCCGATGCGTTCGATCTCGTAGGTGTCGTAGACCTGCGTGTCGATGGCGCGCTTCTGGCCGTTGCCGAGATCGCTGACGGTCTTGGGCTCGCCGAAATAGACGCCACCGGTGAGCTCTCGCACGATGAGGAGGTCGAGGCCCTCCACCACGTCACGCTTGAGGGACGAAGCTTCCGCCAGCGCCGGATAGCAGATGGCCGGGCGCAGGTTGGCGAACAGCTGGAGATCCTTGCGCAGGCGCAGCAGGCCGGCCTCGGGCCGCGCGTCATAGGGCACGCCGGCCCACTTCGGGCCGCCGACCGCGCCCAGAAGGATGGCGTCGGCCGCCTTGGCCTGGCCCATGGCCGCCTCGGAGATGGCGGCGCCGTGCGCATCATAGGCGCAGCCGCCGACGAGATCCTCCTCGATGGCGAAGGAGGCGAGACCCGCCTGCTCCAGCCAGGCCGCCACCCGTTTCACCTCGGCCATCACTTCGGGGCCGATGCCGTCGCCGGCGAGGAGGAGAAGCTTGTGGGTGGCCATGGGTGGGTTCCTCGGGTCTTGCTCGATGCGCGGCGCGTGCCGTTTTTGGGGCCGCCCTGAAGGCGGCGGCTCGGCGCGGAGTGCTACGGCCTCGCCCCTCCGAAGGCAAGGAGGAACACGCCGCGGGCGCTCATCATTCTCCCGCGACGAAGGCGGCGAAGGCTTCCCCGTAGTCCTTGTGCCAGCGCGACAGCGGCGGACGGTTCTCGATGATGTCGCCGGCCGCCCAGGCGATGCGCTTCTCGTCCAGGGCGCGGGAGACGTCGTTGTCGGGGCAGACGATGTAGAAATCGCCTGCCGCCAGCTTCTCCAGCAGGAAGTCCACCGTCTGCTCGGCCGTCCAGGCGCCGGCCGGCTTCTCGCTGCGCCCGCTTGCCGCCAGCGGGGTGAAGACGAAGCCGGGGATGAAGAGGCGGGCGGAGACCTTGCAGTCCGCCGTGTTGCGCAGCTCGTGCTCCAGCGCCTCGGTGAACACCTTCACCCCCGCCTTCGAGACATTGTAGGCCGGATCGCCGGGGGGCGTGGTGATGCCCTGCTTGGAGCCGGTGTTGACGATGAGGCCGGGCCGCCCCCGCGCGATCATCTTCGGGCCGAACGCGCGGCAGCCGTGGATGACGCCCATGAGGTTGACGCCCAGCACCGTCTCCCAATTGGCGAAGGGGCCGAAGATGGCACTGCCCGGCTGCACGCCGGCATTGTTCATGAGGAGGTCGGTGCCGCCGAAGCGGGCCGCCACCTCCGCCTCCAGCGCTTCGAGGTCCTCGGGGCGGCTCACGTCGGTGGCGCGGGCGAGGATGTCGGCGGCCCCGCCCTTGGCCACGGCGGAAAGGGCCGCGGCGGCGGCATCGAGCCGCTCGCCCTGCCGGTCGGCGATGGCGACCTTCAGGCCCTTCCGGGCCAGCAGAGTCGCCGCGGCAAGGCCGATGCCGGACGCTCCTCCGGTGACGACGGCGACGTTTCCTTCGGCAAGCACGGGATGGGTCATGGCAGTCTCCGGGACTTTGCGCGCCAGCGCCTCGTGGCGACGAAAGCGCCGCCGACGATGAGCACGCAGGCAACGGCAAGCGACCAGGTGGCGGCGGCAAATCCGCTCGCCACCAGCAGCACGGTGGAGAGCACCGGCGCGGCATAGGAGGCGACGCCGAGAAGGCGCACGTCGCCGCGCTTCATGCCGATGTCCCAGGCATAGAAGGCAAGGCCCACCGGCCCGATGCCGAGCAGCGCCACCGCCACCCATTCCCCGGCCGAGGCCGGCCAGACCGTCTCCTCCCACGCAAGGTGGCAGAGGCCGGCGAGGGCTGCCGTGACGAGGCAGAAGCCGGCCACCGCCTGCGTCGGCACATCGGCGAAATGGCGCGAGGCCACCGAATAGGTCGACCAGATGAAGGCGCAGGCGAAGGCGGCCAGATAGCCCGGCAGGAACCGCATCTCGACGCCGGAGAAGCCGCCCTTTCCGGCGAGCAGCACCACCGTCCCGGCAAAGCCCATCACAGCGCCGATCACATGCACCCGCCGCAGGCCGCCGCCCGGCAGGAAGGCGGAGAGCAGCACGATGAGCAGCGGCCAGAGATAGGCGATCAGCCCGGCCTCGGCCGCCGGCGCCAGCTTCAGGGCGGTGAAATAAAGGAAGTGATAGCCGAACAGCCCGCCCACCCCGTGCGCCCAGGCGAGCGGGCGCTGCTTCAGCACGCCGAGACCCGGCCCGGCCAGCGCCGCGCCCAGCCCCACGGCCCCGCCGATGGCGAAGGTGAGGGCGGTGAGGAGGAAAGGCGGCACCTTGCCCGTCGCCGCCGTGAAGAAGGCGAGCGTCG
The DNA here is from genome assembly GCF_040044995.1 of Xanthobacter pollutisoli. NCBI lineage: Bacteria > Pseudomonadati > Pseudomonadota > Alphaproteobacteria > Hyphomicrobiales > Xanthobacteraceae > Xanthobacter > Xanthobacter pollutisoli. The sequence goes on along the minus strand of NZ_JBDZDP010000006.1, from coordinate 162,229 downwards.
CCCACAGCAGGATGGCCAGCAGGCCGATGCGTGTCGCGGCAGCGGACGACATGGCGCGGGTCAGGGGCCGATGAGGTCGATGAGGGCCGGGATCAGCGGCTCGTCGGCCGGGGGCATGGGAACGTCGCGCAGGCGGGCCGGCCGCAGCCATTGCAGCGCCTGGTGCTCCTTCCTCTGGACCACGCCCTCCCAGCGCCGGCAAATCCAGAGGGGCATAAGCAGATGGAAGCTCTCATAGGCGTGGCTGGCGAAGGTGAGGGGCGCGAGGCACGCCTCCTTCACCGTGATGCCGAGCTCCTCCTGAAGCTCGCGGATGAGCGTCTCCTCCGGCCGTTCGCCGGCCTCCACCTTGCCGCCGGGAAACTCCCACAGGCCCGCCAGCGCCTTGCCCTCCGGCCGCTGCGCCACCAGCACGCGGCCGTCGCCGTCCACCAGGGCGCAAGCGGCGACGAGGGTGATCTTCACGAGCGATAATCTCCGTTGATCTCGACATACGCCTTGGTCAGGTCGCATGTGAGCACCCGGTCGGTGCCGCGGCCGAGGCCGAGGTCCACGGTGAGGTCGATCACGTCGTTCTTCATGTATTGCGAGACCTCGGCCTCGTCATAGTCCGGATCCCGCGCGCCCTCGTGGGCGACGCGGATGGCCCCGAACGAAATGGTGAGCTTGTCGCGGTCGGCCGGTTCGCCGGCCTTGCCCACGGCCATCACCACCCGGCCCCAGTTGGCGTCCTCGCCGGCCACGGCGGTCTTCACCAGCGGCGAATTGGCGATCGACATGGCGATCCGCCGCGCGGACTTCTTGGAGACCGCGCCGGTCACATGGATGCGCACCAGCTTGCGGGCGCCTTCGCCGTCGCGGGCCACCTGCTCGGCGAGATCAGCCATGAGCTCGGTGAGAGCGCGGCGGAACGGGGCGAGGATGGGGTCGTTGGCGTCCTTCACCGTCTTCGCGCCGCGCGCCTTGGCGGCGCCGGTGGCGAACAGGAGGAGCGTGTCGGAGGTGGAGGTGTCGCCGTCGATGGTGACCGCATTGAAGGTGGTCTTCACCGCCTTGGAAAGCAGTTCCTGCAGCACGCCCGCGGCGATGGGTGCATCGGTGAAGACGAAGGAGAGCATGGTCGCCATGTCCGGCGCGATCATGCCGGCGCCCTTGGCGATGCCGTTGATGGTCACGGGCACGTCGCCCAGCAGTACCTGTGCGGTGGCGACCTTCGGGAAGGTGTCGGTGGTCATGATGGCGCGGGCGGCGTCCAACCACGGCCAGTCCACGAGGCGGGTCGCCGCTTCGGTCAGCGCGGCCTCGAACTTGGTGGCGTCCAGCGGCTCGCCGATGACGCCGGTGGAGGCGAGGAACACCTCGCCGGGCTTGCAGCCGAGGATGCCGGCCGCGAGGTCCGCGGTCATCTTGGTCGCCTCGCGGCCCTTCATGCCGGTGAAGGCGTTGGCATTGCCGGAATTGACCACCAGCGCCCGCGCCTTGCCCTTCTTCAGCGCCTCACGGCACCACTCCACCGGGGCGGAGGGGCACAAGGACCGGGTGGTGACGCCCGCCACCGTGGTGCCCGCCGGGAACGACATGACCAGCACGTCGGTCCGCCCCTTGTACCGGATGCCGGCCGCAGCGGTGGTGAAGACGACTCCGGGAACCGGGAGCAGCTCCGGGACGGACGTGGGGGCGAGCGGAGAGACGGAAGTCGACATGAGCAGTCCCCGGTGATGGCGCCCTCGTGTGCCGCAGCTTCATGGCCAAGGCAAGGGCGGGCTCGCCGTCCGCCCCTGAGGCGCTCCGCTCAGGCTTGCGCGCCCAGCGCGGCAAGGGCGGCCTTCGCCACCTCCACATCCTCGCTGCCCTTGCCCGAACCGACGCCGATACCGCCCACGCACACGCCGTCGAGGATGATGGGAAATCCCCCCTCCAGATTGGTGAGCCGCCCGCCGGAGGCGATGGCGAGCTTCACTTCCAGCGCCGGATCGAGCCGGCTGGTGGGCTGGCGGTGGGAGGCGGCGCTGATGGCCTTGGACAGGGACGTCTCCCGCGACAGCAGCTTGGCCCCGTCCATGCGCACGAAGGCGAGCAGGTTTCCCCCGTCATCCACGATGGAGATGTTCTGCGGCACGCCCATCTCCTCCGCCCGCGCGACGGCGGCGGCGAGGGCGACGAGCGCGCCGGCATGGGTGAGGCGGGCAGCGGGGCGGGTGTGGGGCGAAACCTCGGTCATGGCAGGTCCTTTCAGCGCGTGATCCATTCCGATGCCGGACGGCGGCACATTTCCACGAGGCGCGCCAGCATGGCGTCGCATTGGGCGAGTTCGTCGCGTCCCACCCATTCGTCGGCCTTGTGGGCGCGGGCGATGTCGCCGGGGCCGCAGACCAGGGTGGGAAGGCCCGCCCGGTCATAGAGCCCCGCCTCGGTGCCGAAGGCGATGGTGCCGGGAGGGCCGTTGTCGCCGCAGAGCCGCGCCACCGCCGCCGCCTCGGGCGTATCCGCTGCCGTGGCGAGGGCGGGATAGGAAGACAGCTCCTCGACGACGAGGTCCGCCTCCTCCGCCTCCGCCTTCAGCGCGGCGCGGGCCTCCGCAGCGAGGTGCTCGATGCGGCGGAGGATCGCGGCGCCGTCGGTGCCGGGAATGGTCCTGAGCTCGAACTCCATCACCGCCTCGTCCGGCACCACGTTCAGCGCGGCGCCGCCGTGGAGGGAGCCGATGTGGAGGGTGGCGTAAGGCGGGTCGAAGGCCTCGTCCCGCGCCCCCGCCTTCAGGTCAGCGGCAAGGTCGGCGAGATGGGCGGCAAGGCGCGCCAGCGCGGTGACCGCGTTGGCGGCGCGGTGCGGCAAGGCGGAATGGCCGGTGCGGCCGCGCGCGGTGACGCGCCAGCCGGTCTTCCCCTTGTGGGCGCGCATCACCTTCATGCCCGAAGGCTCGCCCACGATGCACAGGGCCGGCGGCGCCGGCAGCCGCGCCAGCAGCGCCACGAGATCGCCCGCGCCCTTGCAGCCGATCTCCTCGTCATAGGAGAGCGCCACGTGCACCGGCGTCTCCAGACGTGCCGCAGCGAAGGCGGGAAGCGCGGCGAGGACGCAGGCGACGAAACCCTTCATGTCCGACGTGCCACGGCCATAGAGCCGCCCCTCCCGCTCGGTCAGAACGAAGGGATCGCTGCTCCAGGGCTGTCCGGCCACCGCCACCACGTCGGTATGGGCCGAGAGCACCACCCCGGGGCGCTCGTGCGGCCCCACGGACAGGAGCAGGGCGGCGCGGTCGCCCGGCGCCCCGGGCAGGCGGCGGACGCGGGCAAAGGGGGCCGCGATCTTCTCGATACAGGCGACGATCTCCTCGTTCGCCGTGTCGGTGATCGAGGGTATCGCAATGAGTTTTTCAAGTATTTCTTCAGACGATACTTGCATCCATTCCCCGCGATCGATAGAAACCGAAGAAAAGGAGACGGGAATGACATATTCCATCGCCGCCCGCTGCCCGCAGACAGGGGCCTTCGGCATCGCCATCACCTCGTCCAGCATCTGCGTCGCCAGCCGCTGCGCGTGGGTGAGCCCGCTCGGGCTCGTCACCACGCAGAACGTGACGGACCCGGCCCTCGGCCCGGCGGGCCTCGCCCTGCTGCGGCAGGGGCTCGGCGCCGGCGGCGTGCTCGCGACCCTCCTCGCCGGCACGCCGGAGCCGGCCTATCGGCAGGCGAGCGTGATCGACCGCTACGGGCAGGTGGCCTGGCATTCGGGCGCGGCCGCTTTGCCCATCGCCGCGACGGCCGAGGGAGAAGGCTGCATCGCGCTCGGCAATCTCTTGGCCGACGACCGCATTCCCGCCGCCATGCGCGACGCCTTCCTCGCCGAGCCGGCCTTGCCCCTCGCCGAACGCCTCATGCGCGGGCTGGAGGCGGGCCTCGCCGCCGGCGGCGAAACCGGGGACGAGCACTCGGCGGGCCTGCATGTGGCGCGCACCTATGACTGGCCGGTGGTTGACCTGCGGGTGGATTGGGACGAGGCCCCCATCGCCGCCCTGCGCACCCTGTGGGATCGCTATGCGCCCGAACAGGCCGCGTTCGAGAGCCGGGCGCGCACGCCGGCGGCGGCGCCCGCCTTCTGAAGGCGGCTCAGCCGGCATCGCTGGCGAAGGCCACCGCATCGCCGGCCGCGAAATCGAGGGCGATGCGCGTGCCCGCCGGCCAGCGCACGGGCGCCTCATAGCCCGGCACGCGCACTGTGATGCGCCCACCCCGCGCGGCCGGGACGTCCACCAGCACATCCACGTGCGAGCCCTGATAGACATGGGTTGCCACCGTGCCGGAGAGCAGGCCCTCCCCCTCCGCCACCCGCACCGCGTCGGGCCGGACGAACAGGTCCACCGCCGCGCCCGGCGCGAGATCGCCTAGCGTGTCGGCCCGCACCTGCAGGCGCCCATCGGCGACGAGCACGCTCGCGACCTCCCCCAACCGGCGCTCGAGACGCCCCGGCAGCACGTTCACGTCGCCCACGAAGGAGGCGAGGAAGGGGTCGGCCGGGCGCCGGTAGATCTCGTCGGGCGTACCCACCTGGCGGATGCGCCCGTCCGCCATCACCGCGATGCGGTCGGACATGGAGAGCGCCTCGCTCTGGTCGTGCGTCACGAAGATGGTGGTGACGCCGAGCCGGCGCTGGATCTCCTTCAACTCCACCTGCATGGCGCCGCGCAGATTCTTGTCGAGGGCCGAGAACGGCTCATCCAGCAGGAGCACCTTGGGGCGGATGACGAGGGCGCGCGCCAGTGCCACGCGCTGCTGCTGCCCCCCGGAGAGCTGGCGGGGCTTCCTGTCGCCGAACTGGGAGAGCTTCACCAGCGCCAGCGCCTCGGCGACGCGCGCCTCGATCTCGCGCTTCGGCACGCCGCGCATGCGCAGGCCGTAGCCCACGTTCTTCGCCACGTTCATGTGCGGGAACAGCGCGTAATTCTGGAACACCACCCCGATCTCGCGATCATAAGGCGGCGTCTCGGTCATCAGCCGGCCGCCGACGAAGATCTCGCCGCTGTCGGCCTCCAGGAAGCCGGCGATGAGGTTGAGCAGCGTGGTCTTGCCGCAGCCGGAGGGGCCGAGCAGTGTCATGAACTCGCCGTCGGCGATCTTCAGCCACGCCTCGTGGAGCGCGGTGGCATCGCCGAAGCGCTTGGTGACGCCGTCGATCTGCACGCCGACGGGACGGGTGGCGGGCACGGTCACGGGGCCGGGCTCCGGCGGATCGAGGCGTTCAGCGGGCATGCTCAACGTTCAGCACCTTTCCGAGGCCGAGGAAGGAATTGGCGAGGGTGAGGAGCAGCGCCGTCACCACAATGTAGATCACCGAGAGCGCCGCCAGAGTCGGGTCGGCATATTCGCGGACGTAATTGTACATGGCCACCGGCAGCGTCTGCGTCGCCTGCGCGGTGACGAAGAGGGAGGCGGTGAATTCGTTGAAGGAGAGGATGGCCGCGAACAGCCAGCCGGAGAACAGGCCCGGCAGCAGCAGCGGAAGGGTCACGGTGAAGAGTGCGCGTCCCGGCCGCGCCCCGAGGCTCGCGGCGGCAAGCTCCAACCGCGCGTCGAGATTGCGCAGCGAGACATAGACCGAGCGCATGACGAAGGGCAGCACCAGCACCACGTGGCAGACGATGACGAGGGCGAAGGTGCGCGTCGCGTGGATCTGCGCGGCGAGGATGAGGAAGCCGAGGCCGATGGTGAAATGCGGGATCACCAGCGGCGAGGTCAGCATCGCCTCCAGCGCCGCCTTGCCGCGAAACCTGTAGCGGTCGAGCGCGAAAGCAAAGCCCGCCCCCACCGCGAGCGCGATGGTGGAGGCGAAGGCGGTGATGATGAGGCCGTTCCTGAAGCCGTCCGAGAAATCCCGGTAGGAGAAGGCCCGCTGGAACCAGCGCGTCGACCACGCCTGCGGCGGGAAGGAGAGGATGGCGCGGTCGTTGAAGGCCGAGATGCCGACCACCACCGCCGGCAGAATGATGAAGGCGACGATGAGCCAGACCACCGTCCAGCCGGCGACCTTCAGCAGCCGCTCGCCCACGCGTGCGGGGATGAGGCGCTTGGCATTCTGCGGCATCAGTGCGCTCCGATCTTCTCGAGCGGCCGGATGGCCTGCTTCGCCATGGCGAGGACCGCGAATGTGAGCGCGAGGCCGGTGATGGAGAGCGCCGCCGCGAAGGGGAAATTGAACGAGGCGAACCCCAGCTGGTAGACCAGCGTGGACACCATGCTCACCTTGCCGCCGCCGATCATCTGCGGCGTCGCGAAGGCGGAGAAGGTCCAGGCGAAGGCGGTGGAGAGACCCGCCACCACCCCCGGCATGGAGAGCGGCAGGGTCACGGTGAGAAACGCCCGCACCGGCCCGGCGCCGAGTGATGTGGCGGCCTTCTCATAGTCCCGATCGATGTGGGAGAGGGCAGCCGCGAGCATGATGACCATCACCGGAAGGGTCACGTGGACCAGAGCGGTGACGACGCCGAAGGTGGTGAACATCATCTGCACCGGCCGGTCGATGAGCCCGAGGCCCTTCAGCACCGAATTGATGAAGCCGGTGTTGCCCAGCACGATGATCCAGGAATAGGTGCGCACCACCTCGCCGAGGAACAGCGGCGTCACCGCGGTGATGAGCAGGAACGACTTGAGGAAGGCATTGCGCGTGCGCACCAGCGCGAAGGCGAGCGGATAGGCCACCACCAGGGTGATGAGCGCCGTGAGGAGGCAGATCCACACGGTCTGCAGGAACACCTGGCCGTAGAGCGGACGCAGCAGCGCCTCGAAATTGGCCAACGTGAGCCCGCCGGGATCAAGCGAGCCCGGCACATAGGCGCGGAAAGCATATTGCAGGATGGCCGCCAGCGCCGCCGCCGAGGCGAGGGCCGCCAGCGCCGCGGGCGTGACGAACAGGGCGAGGAAGGGACGCTTGTTCATATCTCTTGCCTTGTGTCACGCATCTTGCCCGCGCTCCCCGGACCCGCGACGGCGAAAGCCGGAGCGCCGATCCGGGGCCTGGAGGAAAGCTCGGCGGAACCGGCGATCTCCACCGCCCCCTTCCGATCAGGCCGCGTGCGCGAACCCTTGCGCTTGCCCCGGCTCTCCCTCCGCTTCGCTTCGGTCGGCCGGGGCACGAGGCGCTTCACACTCACCGCTTCACACTCACTTGGCGATCATGTTCTCGGAGAACCACTTGCGCCATTCGGCGGTCTTTTCCGCGCGGAGCTTGTGGTCGATGATGATGGTCTCCTTCTCCCACTGCTCGGCGGTGGTGAAGACGCCCGGCAGCTTCGCCGTCTCCGCGCTCACCTTGGCGCCGAGCACTGTGGGCGAGCCCTTCTTCAACTCGGCGATCTTGCCCTGCACCTCGGGATCGAGCGCCGTGTCGATGAACTTCTGCGCCAGCTCCTGCTTCTTCGAGCCCTTCATGATGGCCATGGTGTCGATGCCGAGCACGCCGCCCTCCTTGGGGATGACGAGCTTGATCGGAACGCCCTGCCCGATCATGTAATAGGCGTTCATGGACAGCATGATCTGCACCGGCGTCTCGCCCGTGGCGATGAGCTGCTGGGAGTTGGCGTCGTTGGTGTAGAAGGCCTTGAAGTTGGGCTTCAGCGCCAGCAGCTTCTGCTCGCCCTTCTGCCAGTCGGCCGGGGAGCCGCCGGCCAACAGCGCCGACACGGCGATGATGTGGCTGGGGTCGAAGTCCGGCGCCGCCAGCATGCCCTTCAGCGCGGGATTCCACAGGTCACCCCAGGAGGCAAAGGTGATGTCCTTCGGCGTCAGGTCCGGCCGGTAGCCGATGGTGTAGACATAGGCCCAGGCGCCGATGTGGAAGGGGCTCACCTTGGCCTGCGGCACGAGCTTCGCGGCGTTCGGGATCTTCGACAGGTCGAGGGGCTCGAACAGGTCGTCATTGGCATAGAGCCAGCCCACGTGGGCGGTGGTGAAGGTGATGTCGCTCTCGGGCGAGCCCTTGGCGAGCTTCGCCTTGTTCAGCCGGTCGATGGTGCCGCCGGTGATGTATTCAACCTCGACGCCCGTATCCTTGGTGAACTTCGAGGCGATGGCCTCGGCGATGAGGTCGCGGAAGCTGCCGCCCCACGTGCTCACCACCAGCTTCTCAGCGGCGTTCGCCGGCACGCTCGCAGAGCCCGCCGCAAGGGCGGCCAGCGCGAGGCCGAGCGCAACCAGTTTGGCTTTCATTCCACTCTCTCCTCTGGATCCGCCCTTCCGGCGGTTGATGGCTGGCGCGCGGCGCCTCCGGCCCGGACCGGGCGCCGCAGCACTTACGTAAATATACGGATCGCTGCGCAGACTGGAACATAAATATTCGCGCTGCGAAGTATTTTTTCAACCGTTACTTGAATCAATACTTCGCCGACGCATGTAGTCCCCGCGCCTTGCGGGCACGGGGACAAAAGACGGCTCTCGATCGCGCCCGCATGAGCGGGCGGTCCCTCATGCCCGCTCGGGCGGGATCTCGGCGATGATGTCGATCTCCATCAGATATTCCGGCTTCGCGAGACCCTGGACGATGAGGCCGGTCGAGACCGGATAGACCCCCTTCAGCCACTTGCCGACCACGCGATAGACCGGCTCGCGATAGGCCCGGTCGGTGATGAAGATGACGATCTTCACCACGTCCTCGAGCCGCGCGCCGGCTTCCTCCAGCAGCACCTTGGCGCAGGCCATGGCGTTCTCCGCCTGGGCCGCGGCATCGCCGACGCCGACGATCTTGCCGTCGAGATCCATGGCGGTCTGGCCACGCAGATAGACCGTGTTGCCGGCGCGGACCGCCATGCACACGTCGTTGTCGAGCGACTGCTCGGGATAGGCGTCCTTGGTGTTGAACGGGCGGATGCGGGTGTGGGTGGGCAAAGGTTCGACCCTCATGCGGCGGCAAGGCGCCTGTAGGCGCGGTTGGCGTAGAGCAGCGGCTCGGCGTCGGCGTCGAGACCGTGGATGGCGGTGACCTCGCCTACGACGATGCGATGGGTGCCGTAGGCATGGTGCGCGGCGAGGCGGCAGTCGAAGCTCATGAGCGCGCCGGCAAGCACCGGCGCTCCGCTCCCCGCGGCGCGCCATTCGGCGCAGGCGAACTTGTCGTCGCGAAACTGCGGCACCTGGCCCGCGAAGGCATCGGACACGCCCGCCTGATCGTGCGCCAGCACGTTGGCGACGAAGACGCCGTTGGCCTCGATCACCTTGAGCGCCGCGCTCGCCTCGTGGATGCACAGGATGAGGGAGGGCGGCTCCATGCACAGCGAGGCGAGGGACGAGACGGTGAGCCCCGCCCGTCCCCCCGGCCCGTCGGTGGCGATCACCGAGACGCCGGCTGCCATGCGCCGCATGGCGTCGCGGAACCGTGCCGCGTCCACCGGCGCGCTCGGCTGGGCGGCGCTCATTTCAGCGACCCCTTGACGTTGTCGGAGAGACCCGCCGTCCGGCGCACGAAGTCGAGCGGACCGGAGAAGTCGAAATTCTTGTAGACTGCGGCGAGGTGGTTGAAGTGCGGCGCCTGAGCGAACTGCACGAAGGCGAGGCGGTGCCCGGCATAGTCCGACGACACCAGATCGCGGGCGAAGGCGAGCAGCTTGCGCCGGTCCTCGGACTCCCAATTGTCGTTGAGGGTGTAGAACTTCTTCAGCCAGCCCGCGGTGCCCTCCGCCTCGAAGGCGGCGACGTTGGGGGTGACGCAGATCTGCCCGCCGATGAGCTCGCGCGTGGCATGCATCATCATCGGCAGCTGCGAGCAGGCGAGCACGCGGCCGGCATAGAGGATGGACTGGTTGGGCATCAGCAGCCCCGCCGGGCTCTTCTCGGCCAGCGCGATGGAGGCGGTGAGGTGGGCGTTGATGCCCTCGCGATAGACCGCGAGGTCCGCCAGCTTCTCCTGCACCGACTGGAGCTTGTCGAGACCGGTCTGCTTGGCGTTCCACATGGCGGCGCCGATCATCATGTCGGCGACGTAGAGCAGGCGCAGCACGTAGGGAAAGGCGGAATAGCGGTGCAGCGTGCCGCGCACGAACTGGGCGGCCTTGGTGTAGCGGTAGAAGAAGACGTCCTCCCAGGGGATCAGCACGTCGTCGAACACCACCAGCGTGTCCACCTCGTCATAGCGGTTGGCGAGGGGATAGTCCTTCGGGTCGGAGCGGCCGGCGAAGGAGGAGCGGCAGATGTGCTTCACGCCGGGCGCGCCCATCTTCACGATGCAGCCGAGGGCGTAGTCGCTTTCCTTCTCGTCGGTCCAGGCGCCAACGGTGGGCTTCAGATAGGCCTGATCGGCATAGGCCGCGGCGGTCTCGTACTTGGCGCCGCGGATGATGATGCCGGCGTCCGTCTCCTTGGTCACATGCACCATCATGTCCGGGTCGCGCTCGGAGATGTGGCGGGAGCGGTCGCCCTTCGGATCGGTGTTGGCGGAGACGTGGAACGGGTCCTCTTCCACCACGCGGCGGATGTGGTTGTCGATGTTGGCGGCGAAGCGCGGGTCGATCTCGGCCAGCATGTCGCGACCGTCCTGGAGCGACCACATCTCGCCGATGGTCTCGTCGCCGACGCGGGTGACGACACCGCCCACGTCCTTCAGGAGGATGTCCACGCCCTTCCACTTGGCATCCCAATGGGCCTTCTCGGTAGGCGGCTGGTGGAAGATGGAGTGGACGGCATTCTCCTCCACATAGGTCAGCGCCGGGGCGGTGGCCTCCTCATGGTGGAGGTCGTACATGCGGGCCTTGATATCGACGATGGGCTTGAAGGCGGGATGGGTGGTGACGTCGGTCACGCGCTCGCCGTCGATCCAGATCTCGCGGCCATCGCGCAGGCCGTCCTTGTAGGCGGCACCGGTCCTTATCATCACGCCTGCTCCAGAATTGGTCATGCCCAGGATTGGAGCAGAGAGTGGGGCCGGTGCCGGGATTGATAAAATATTTTATCTGTAGCGAAAAGATCGGCTTTTCTGATCCAGATCAATGCGCCAGACTGCGCCTTCCCCGGAGCCTCGATCGTGCGCGCGTCCCGTCCCCATTCCCGCCTCGCTCCCCCCATCCGCTTCTTCGCAGGAGGGGCGCGCGGATGAACATTTCCCTGCGCGCGCTGCGCTACGTGGTGGCGGCGGCCGATTGCGGCAACGTCACCGAGGCGTCGCGCCAGCTCAACGTGTCCCAGCCGTCCATTTCCGCCGCCATCGCCCAGACCGAGGCGGAACTCGGCATTCCCCTGTTCGTGCGCCACCACGCCCGCGGCATCTCGCTCACCTCCGCTGGCCAGCGCTATGTGAACGAGGCGCGCCACCTGCTCGCCCACGCCCGAGACTTCGCCCAGAGCGCCCAGTCGCTGGGCGACAGCCTGCGCGGGGAAATCTCGCTCGGCTGCTTTCTCACCATCGCGCCGCGCTTCATGCCGGCGCTGCTCGCGCGCTTCGCCGAGGTGCAGCCGGGCATCACGGTGCGCCTGGAGGAGGGCGACCAGCGGGAGATCTTCGAGGGCATCTTCTCCGGCCGGCTGGAGCTTGCGGTATCCTACGGCTATGCCGTGCCCGAGGAGCTGGCGGGCGAATTGCTCACCGATCTGCCGCCGCTACTGGTGCTGGCGGCGGACCACCCCCTCGCCGCGCGCCGCGTGGTATCGCTGAAGGAGGTGGCCGACGAGCCCTTCCTGCTCTACGACCTGCCGCACACCCGGGACTATTTCTTCTCCCTGTTCGACGCCTGCGGAATCACGCCGCGCATCGCCTACCGCTCGCGCTCCTATGAGCTGATCCGCGGCCTGGTGGGCCAGAAGCGCGGTTACACGCTGCACAATGCCTCGCCGCGCACCACCATGGCCTATGACGGCAGCCGGGTGGCGGTGCGCCCGCTGAAGGAGCAGCTTCCGCCGGTGCGGGTGATGCGCCTGTCGCTGCGCCGCCAGCCCATGCGCCCGGCGGTGGAGGTGTTCGCCCGCTTCCTCTCTGATGCCTTCTCGCCAGGCGGCATGTTCGCCCCCGGCTCCATCGCGCCGGACATGTGAGGGGCGAAGAAGCAAAAAGGCGCCGCGCAAAATGTCGGGTCCGGGCCGGGCAGCCCGTCCTCGGACGCGGAGGCCCAAGCTGCGCCTCATGAATCAGGGAGAATGACGATGCGCGTGATGGTGATCGTGAAGGCGACGGTGGACAGCGAGCAGGGTGCCATGCCGTCCGCCGAGCTGATGGAGGCCATGGGCAACTACAACGAGGAACTCGCCAAGGCCGGCATCATGCTCTCTGGCGACGGCTTGAAGCCCTCGTCCAACGGCAAGCGCATCGCCTTCGACGGGCCGAGCCGCATCGTCATGGACGGGCCGTTCGCCGAGACCAAGGAGCTGATCGCCGGCTACTGGATCTGGGAGGTAAAGGACATGGAGGAGGCGGTGGCCTGGGTGAAGCGCTGTCCCAATCCCATGCCCGGCCCGAGCGAGATCGAGATCCGTCCGGTCTACGAAATGACCGACTTCGCCGAGGCGGCGACCGAGGAGTCCCTCGCGCCGCACGAGCGTGCCCGCGCCATCATCGAAAGCCGCTGAGCCGACGGGGTAGCTCCGGACACCGTGTCCACTCAATAGCCCCGCGCGGGGTCCACCCGGTTCAGCACCTCCCGCCCCTCCTCCACCCGCCGGATGTTGTCGGCGATCTGGGCGGCGGCGCTTGCGGGGATGGCGACCGAGGCGAGATGCGGCGTCACCAGCACGTTGTCCATGCCCCAGAGCGGGCTTTCCGACGGCAAAGGCTCGGTCGCGAACACGTCGAGGGTTGCCTCTGCGATATGGCCAGAGGCGAGCGCCGTGATAAGCGCGGCCTCGTCCACGACCGCCCCGCGCGCCACGTTGATGAACTTTGCGCCCCGCGGCAGCAAGGCGAGATGCGCCGCGTCCAGCAGGCCGCGGGTTTCCGGCGTCAGCGGCAGCATCACCACGAGGATCTCGGTGTCGGCGAGGAAGCCGGCGAGGGCGTCCATGCCATGGCAGGATTGCACGCCGTCGAGGCTCTTTGCGGTCCGCGACCAGCCGCGCACGTCGAAGCCCTGGCGCGCCAGCTCCTGCGCTGCCGCGGCGCCCAGCTCGCCGAGCCCGAGCACGCCGACGCGGATCTCCCCGGCGGTGCGCGGGTGCACATAGTGCCAGCGGCGCTCCCGCTGCGCCTTTTCGAAGGTCGGGATCTCGCGGGCGTGGCGCAGCACGCAGAACAGGACGAAGGACGCCATCATCCGCGCCATGTGCGGATCGGAGAGGCGGGTGATGGCCACATCGGGCAAATCGTCCCGCGCCACCAGAGCATCGACGCCGGCGCCGAGGTTGACGACGAGCTTGAGATTGGGGAAGCGCGCGAAGAAGCCGTGCGGCGGCTTCCACACCAGAGCGTAGCGCACGTCCGCCGGATCACCCTCCACCGTGCCATCCGCCGGATCGGCGATGCGCACATCGAGGCCGGGCGCCGCCGCCGCAAGCGCCGCCTGCCACTCCGGGCCGTTGTCCACCGCGCTGTAGAAAACCAGAGCCCCGCTCACGTCTGCCCGCCCTCCGCGCGCGCGGCGGCGAGCCGTGCCGCCGCGCTGATGGCGAGTTCGTAGCCGAGTGCGCCGAGGCCCGCCACCACGCCGGTGGCTGCCTTCGACACAAAGGAATGGTGTCGGAAGGGCTCGCGCTTCCAGATGTTGCTCATGTGCGCCTCGATGATCGGCTTGTCGAAGGCGAGCAGCGCATCGAGAATGGCGATGGAGGTATAGGTGAGGCCGGCTGCATTGATGACGATGGCATCCGCTTTCGCCCGCGCCTCCTGGATCCAGTCCACGATCTCGCCCTCGTGGTTCGACTGGCGGAAATCGAGCGTCACCCCGAGCGTCTGCGCATGGGCGAGGCAGCGCTCGCGGATGGCGGGGAAGCTCTCCGTGCCATAGGTGCCGGAGGGGTCGAGCCCGTAGAGATTTGCGTTGGGTCCGTTGAGGAAGAAAATGGTCAGGGGCACCGGCTCTATCCCGCCGTTGGAGTTCGGGCGAAAGTCGCCCTCCCGGCCCCGTCCCGCCAATCGGAAGATGAGATCGCCGGCATCGGCTTTTCTGATGGCCCCACAACGGGGAACCAAAGCGTAGCCTCAGCGTTCCGTCGTTGCCCCGTTAAAGCTTTCAGGGAAATCATGACACATCCGGATCGCCAGCCGAGCGCGACCGAGCAAGCGCGCACTGTGCTGCTGATCGAGGACGACACACTCGTCCGCCTGGTCACGTCCTCAGAGCTGCGCGCCGCCGGTCTCACGGTGGTGGAAGCGGCGTCGGCGCAGGAAGGCTACGACGCCATCCTCGCCGGCCTAGAAGTGGACCTGGTCTTTACCGACGTGCGCACCGAAGGCGCGCTTGACGGCTACGAGCTGGCCGGCCGCCTGCGGACCGAGCGGCCGGATCTCCCGGTGATCCTCACCTCGGGTCATTTCGACCGCACCCTCGCGGCAGTGGTCGCACCCTTTCTCGCCAAGCCTTACCGGATGGAGAGCGTGCTTCAGCTCATCCAAGCCCAGCTCAAGGGGAAATCAGGCATATGAACGCCGGCGATACGGAGTTTCCTGCGACCCTTCTCATTGTCGAGGCCGACATCCTCGTGCGCCACGTCCTCGCGGACTATCTCAGGTCCTGCGGGTACGAGGTGCTGGAGGCGACATCCGGCGAGGAAGCCCAGATCATCCTCGAGGTGGAGGCCGAGCGTGTCGAGGCGGTGCTGGCGGATGCCGCGTCCACCGGCGGTCTGGACGGCTTCGCCCTCGCCCGCTGGCTGAGGGAGACCCATCCCCATATCGACGTGGTGCTCGCCGGCTCCCCGGCCATGGCGGCAACGCAGGCCACCGATCTGTGCGAGGACGGGCCGGCGGTGGAAAAGCCCTACCAACCCCAGCACGTTCTCGAGCGGATCAAGTGGCTGAAGGCCCAGCGCGACCGGCGCCGTTGAGCGGCGACATTCACCCTCAACACGAAAAAGGCGGCCCGGAGGCCGCCTTTTCTTATGGTGCCGCTCGCCTTCCGGCGCTGCGGGCCGGGCCTCATTCTGCGGGTGCAGGATGCGACGGAGGCGGTGCGGGCGCCTTCTCCCGGCTTCCGAAGGACGCGATCCAGCGCGCGAAGACGTAGAACACCGGCGTGAACAGCAGGCCGAAGAGCGTCACGCCGATCATGCCCGAGAACACCGCCGTGCCCAGCGCCTGGCGCAGCTCGGCGCCGGCGCCGGTGGCCCACACCAGCGGGACCACGCCAAGGATGAAGGCGAGCGAGGTCATGACGATGGGACGCAGACGCAGACGCGCCGCCTCCACCGCGGCCTCACGCCGGCCGTGCCCCTGGTCCTCCAGCTGCTTGGCGAATTCCACGATGAGGATCGCGTTCTTCGCCGCAAGGCCGATGAGCACGATGAATCCCACCTGGGTCAGGATGTTGTTGTCCTGACCCCTCAGGATCACGCCCACCAGCGCTGCCACGAGGCACATGGGCACGATGAGGATGACCGCCAGCGGCAGGGTCAAACTCTCGTACTGCGCCGCCAGCACCAGGAAGACGAACACCACGCCCAGCGCGAAGGCGAAGATGGCGGTGTTGCCGGCGCGCTCCTGCTGGAAGGCGAGCGCCGTCCATTCGAAGGAGAAGCCCTGCGGCAGCACCTTGGTCGCTAGATCCTGCAGGATCTTGATCGCCTGACCCTGCGAGTAGCCGGGCGCCGGCGAGCCGTCGAGCTCGGACGCCGGGTAGAGGTTGTAGCGCGGCACGCGGTAGGGGCCCGAGATGTCCCGCACCGTGGTGAACGAGCCGAGCGGCACCGTCTCTCCGTTGGCCGCCCGCACGCGGATGGAGAGCACGTCCTTGGGATCGAGCCGGAAGGGAGCGTCCGCCTGCGCCTGCACGCGGAAGGTGCGCCCGAACAGGTTGAAGTCGTTCACGTAGCTCGACCCGATATAGGTCTGGAGCGCGGCGAAGACGTCGGCGATGTTGATCTGCAGCAGCTGGGCCTTCTGCCGGTCGATGTCGAGATAGAGCTGCGGCGTCGAGGTCTCGAACAGGGAGTAGACCTGCATCAGCCCCGGCGTCTGCGCCGCCGCACCCATCATGGCGTAGGTGGCATTGCGCAGCGCGAGGAGGCCGTTGCCGGCGCGGTCCTCGATCATCATGCGGAAGCCGCCGGCGTTGCCGATGCCCTGCACGGGCGGCGGCTGCACCACGATCATCTGGGCTTCCTGGATGGACGCCACCTTGCCGAACAGCACGCCCTGGATGGCCGCCGCCGTCTGGTCCGCATGGCCGGCGCGCTTGGCGAACGGCTCGAGGATGACGAACATGGCGCCGGCGTTGGGGGCATTGGTGAAGGTGGCGCCGGAGAAGCCGGCGATGTTGACGATGTGGCCGACGCCCGGGGTGCCGAGCACGAGCTCGCCGGCGCGCTTCATCACCTCCTCGGTGCGCTGCATGGCGGCGCCGGGAGGCAACTGGGCGACGACGATGAGATAGCCGCGGTCCTGCTGCGGGATGAAGCCCTGGGGCGTCGTCACGAACAGCCAGCCGCCGAACGCGACGATGCCCATGTAGACGATGAGCACCAGCGCCACCACGCGCACAAGGCGCCCGGTCATCCACGCGTAGCCGTTTCCAAGCCCCTCGAAGCCGCGGTTGAAGATGCGGAAGAAGCCGGTGATCGGCCGCGCATACCACGCCGGCTTCTCATGGGCCGCGCGGTGCGGCTTCAGGAGGATGGCGCACATGGCCGGCGAGAGGGTCAGCGACACGAGCAGCGAGATCAGCGTCGAGCCGGCAATGGTCAGCGCGAACTGCCGGTAGAACTCGCCCGACAGGCCGGTGATGAAGGCCGTGGGCACGAACACCGACGACAGCACGAGGGAGATGGCGACCAGCGCCCCGCCCACCTCGTCCATGGTCTTGTAGGCGGCATCGCGCGGGGCGAGGCCCGCCTCGATGTTGCGCTCCACGTTCTCCACCACGACGATAGCGTCGTCCACCACGATGCCGATGGCGAGCACCAGGCCGAACAGGGACAGGTTGTTCAGCGAGAAGCCGAACAGCGTCATCACGAAGAAGGTGCCGACGAGCGAGATCGGGATGGCGAGGATGGGAATGATCGCCGCCCGCCAGGTCTGCAGGAACACGATCACCACCAGCACGACGAGCACGATGGCCTCGCCGATGGTGTGGATCACCGCATCCACCGACTGCTGGATGAACTCGGTGGGGTTGTAATAGATCGCGTACTTCAGGCCCTCGGGGAAGGTCTTGCCGATGCGCTCCATCTCCTTCACCACCGCATTGCCGGTGGCGAGGGCGTTGGAGCCCGGGCGCTGGAAGATGCCGAGGTTGATGGAGATGTCCTTGTCGAGGAAGGACGTGGACGCATAGTCCTGCGCCGAGATCTCCACCCGGCCCACATCCTTCAGCCGCACCAGCGCCGCGTCGGTCTGCTTGATGACGATGTCGCTGAAGGTCGCCGGATCGGACAGGCGCCCGAGGGTGCGAACGGCGATCTGGAACGCCCGCTGAGTCGGCACCGGCGGCTGGTTGAGCACGCCCGAGGCAACCTGGACGTTCTGCGCCCTCAACGCATTCACCACGTCCGTGGTGGTCAGGTTGAGCATGGACAGGCGGTCAGGGTCGAGCCAGACCTGCATGGCGTATTCGCGCGAGCCGAAGACGGTGATGGAGCCCACGCCGTCGATGCGCGAGAGCACGTCCTTGATCTCGATATTGGCGAAGTTCGAGATGAACAACGGATCGCGCGAGCCGTCCGGCGAATAGAGGCTGACAACCAGCAGAAGGTCGGGGGAGGCCTTGGCCGTCACGACGCCCACCTGCTGCACTTCGGACGGAAGCCGCGGCTCGGCGATGGCGACACGGTTCTGCACCTGCACCTGGGCGATGTCCAGGTTGGTGCCGATGTCGAAGGTGACCGAAATGGAGAAGCGGCCGTCCGCGGTGGAGTTGGACGAGACGTAGAGCATGTGCTCCACGCCGTTGATCTGCTGCTCGATGGGCGCGACCACGGTCTCGGCGACGATCTCGGCGGAGGCGCCGGGATACTGGCCGGTCACGGTGATGACCGGCGGCGCGATCTCGGGATACTGCGCCACCGGCAGGCGCAGGTAGGACACCGCGCCGAGGATGACGACCACCACCGAAACCACCGAGGCGAAGATGGGGCGGTCGATGAAGAAGTGGGAAAAGCGCATGTCGCCCTCCCCTTACTTGGAGGAGGCGCTGGCGGCGGGAGCACCGGCCGGCGCCTGGGCGCCCGCCGGCTGCGGATTGACGGTGACGCCGGGCCTCACCCGCATCAGCCCGTTGACCACCACCTTGTCGTCCGGCCCGAGGCCCTCGCGGATCACCCGCATGTCGCCCTGCAGCGGTCCGAGGGTGACCGGCTTCTGCACCACCTTGTTGTCCGGCCCAACGACGTAGACGAACTTCTTCACCTGCTCGCTGCCGATGGCCACGTCCGGCACCACCAGCGCGTCGTAGGGCGCGGAGGAATCGATGCGGATGCGGGCGAACATGCCGGGGCGGAACAGGTTGTCCTTGTTATCGAACACCGCCCGGCCGCGGATCGTGCCGGTCTCACGGTCGATCACGTTGTTGAGGAAGTCCAGCTTGCCGGTATGGCTGAAGTCCTTGTCGTCGATCAGCTTGAGCGTCACCGGATCGCCCTTGATGTCGGCGCCGCCCTTGCGGCGCGTCATCCGCAGCAGGGCGGCTTCGTCCATGGTGAACTCGAAGCGGATCGGATCGGTGGAAACGATCACCGCCAGAAGGGTCGGCGAGCCGGCGGTGCCGCCGGTGACGTAGTTGCCCACCGAAACCCGGCGGTCGCCGATCTTGCCGGTGATGGGGGCCTTCACCTCGGTGAAGCCGAGGTCGAGCTGGGCGGAGCGCAGCTGCGCCTCCTGCGACTGCACCACGGCGTTGGCGGTGCGCTCGGCCTGGGTGCGCTGGTCGAAGGTCTGCTTGGAGATGGCGTTGGAGGTCCGGTCCTCCAGCAGGGTGCGGGCGCGCTCCAGGTCCGCCTTGGTGAAGTCGAGATTCGCCTTGGCCTGGGAGAGATTGGCCTGGGCCTGATCCACCGCGATCTTGAACGGGCGCTGGTCGATGGTGAAGAGGATGTCGCCTTCCTTCACGATCTGGCCGTCGGCAAAGCCGATCTTGTCCAGATATCCGGAAACGCGGGCGCGAACATTGACCTCGTCGATGGCGACGAAGCGGCCGACATATTCCTCCTGTTCCGTGACCGAGCGGGTCTGCGGCGTCGCCACCGTCACGGTCGGCGGCGGCGGGGCCGCCTGCTGCTGGGCCGAGGGCTGGCCGCAGCCGGCGAGGGACAGGGCAAGCGCGGCGCACGCAACGAGCGGCGCGGCCGGAACGGCACGCGTGAACAGGGAAAAGAGGGAACGAAGGCGGGGGGCAGGCGTCATGGATATCCGGCTCCTCGTCGGACTTGCGTCCGCGAATGAACTTGGAAGGGCTCGGCACCTCCCGCAACCGATGAGCCGAAACCGGAAAACGGCGGTTCGATAGCACAGAGCGGGTGCGATGCAAAATGCTACGCTGCCGGAGGGGCCGGATTTAGTTGACGAACGGTCATCGCGGCATGCTGTCAGGCCTCGGCCCGCGGCGCCCCATGACGCCGGCGAGAAACGAGCGCCCGAGCAGCACGAAAAGCCCGCCGCCATAGACCGCCGCGCCGGCGATCACGACCAGGAGAAGCATGATCTCCTCGCGCGCCCAGAGGGAGGGTGGCAGGAGCGCGGCGGCGAGGGCCTGCGCGCCAACGAGGGCCGCGCCCACCAGAATCAGGAGGACGAACAGCTTCGCCAGATGGCGGCCCAGAGCCGCATCGCCCACCGGATACCCGCGGCGGATGGCGAACAGGACGAGAAGGCTCACGTTGATCCAGCCGCCCACCGCGGTGGCCAGCGCCAGACCCACCTGGGCGAGGGTGCCCATGAGGGCGAACTTGAGCGCCACATTGAGCGCGACGGCGGTGAGCGAGGCGATCATCGGCGTGCGGGTGTCGCCGCGGGCGTGGAACGGCGCAATGAACGCCCGCACCACCACGAAGGCGAGGAGGCCGACGCCGTAGGCCCGGAGCGTCGCCGCCGCGTCGGCCGCGTCGGCCGCGGTGAAGGCGCCGCGGGCGAAAAGCGCGCGCATGGTCAGGTCCGGCACCAGAAGGGCGGCCGCGACGAAGGGAATGGCGAGCAGCGTCGCGAGCTCGATGGCCCGGGCCTGGGAATGGGCCGCCCCGGCATCATCTTTCGCTGCGAGGCGCCGCGACATCTCCGGCAGCAGCACGGTGCCCACCGCGATGCCCACGACGCCGATGGGCAACTGGTTGATGCGGTCGGCGTAATAGAGCGCCGACAGCGCGCCCGCTGGCAGGAAGGTGGCGATGATGGTGTCGGCGAAGAGGGCGATCTGCACGCCCGCCGAGCCGATGATGGCCGGTCCGAGGGCCTTGAGGAACTGCCGCGTGCCGGGGTCGAGCTTCGGCCGGGCGAACCGCAGCCCGATGCCATGGCGCTCGGCATCGAGCCCCACCACGAACAATTGCGCGACGCCTGAGATGAGTACGCCCCACGCCGCCGCATGACCGGCGGTGGGGAAGAGCGCGGCGGCAAGCAGCGTGCTCACCATGCAGATGTTGAGCAGGATCGGTGCCGCCGCCGCCACCGCGAACCGGTCCGAGGCGTTGAGGGCGCCCGTCACCAGCGTCGCCACCGAAATCAGGGCGAGATAGGGAAAGGTGATGCGCGTCAGCGTCACCGCGAGGCCGAAGCGCTCGGGATCGTCGGCGAGGCCCGGCGCCAAAAGGCCGACGAACTGCGGCGTGAATCCCAGCGCCAGCGCCAGCAGCACGGCGTGCACCAGCGTCATGGCGGTGAGGATCTCGTCGGCGAAGCCGCGCGCCACCGGCACGCCGTCCTGCTCGCGCAGCCGGGCATAGGTCGGCACGAAGGCGGCGTTGAACGCGCCTTCGGCGAAGATGGCGCGAAAGTGGTTCGGCAGGCGGAAGGCGATGAGGAAGGCGTCCGCCACCGGGCCGGCGCCGAGCACGGCGGCCATCACCACATCACGGACGAAACCGGCCAGGCGGGAGAGGAGCGTCAGGCCGCCGACGGAGAGGATGTTGCGGAACATGGGGAGTTGGCAGCCGGCGGTCTGGCGAAACAGTGGGCGGACCCTAGAGCGGCCCGCGGGCTGAGGGAAGCTGCTTGTGGCCGCCTTCGGCTGAAGGCCTGCCGCAACAATCCGCTTGTCCAGAGCGGCGAACTCAACCTTAATATGCCGTTCTTACTCGGCCTTACTCTTAGTTGCGATCGAATCTTAATAGGGGGGAGCATGAACAGGGCATGGCTCTTGGCGACTGCAGTCACCGTGGGTGCCGCGTTTTCCGGAGCGGTACCCGCAAACGCTCAGAAGACGCAGGCTAAAACGATCGATCAGCTGCGCGCGGAATGTCTGGAGGAGAATCCTCCGGGCCGCCAGGCGGACCGCTCGGGCCTTATCTCGCGTTGCATTCAACGCAAGAAAGCCGAGCTGGGCATGAAGAATTGACGTGCACGCGCGGCCTTCCCGCATATCCGTGGATACGGGTAATGCCGATCACCCTCCCAGCCGGCCCCGCAGCTTGAACGGAGCCATGCCTTCGCGGGCCAGTTCGTCGGCCCGCTCGTTTTCGGCGTGGCCCGCGTGACCCTTCACCCAGTGCCAGCGGATTTCGTGGCGCTTAAGGGCCTCGTCCAGCCGCTCCCACAGGTCCTGGTTCTTCACCGGCTTCTTGTCGGCGGTGCGCCAGCCGTTGCGCTTCCAGCCGTGCATCCACTTGGTGACGCCGTTCCTCAGATATTCGCTGTCGGTGTGCAGGTCGACGGCGCACGGCTCCTTCAGCGCCTCCAGGGCCGAGATGGCGCCCATCAGCTCCATGCGGTTGTTGGTGGTCATCGCCTCGCCGCCGGACAGCGGCTTCTCGTGGGCGCCGAAGCGCAGCAGCGCGCCCCAGCCACCGGGGCCGGGATTCCCGGAGCAGGCCCCGTCGGTGAAGATTTCCACGGCCTTCATGCGGCGAGGCCGTAGTCCTGCGCGCTGTCCACCGCCTGGTGGAATCGCAGCTTCTTCAGATATTCCAGCGGGTCCTTGGGCCGCACCAGCGCGCCCTGCGGCACGTTCAGCCAGTCGACGAGGCGGGTCAGCAGGAAGCGCAGCGCGGCGCCGCGGGCGAGCCTCGGCAATGCGGCGATCTCCTCCTGCGACAGGGGCCGCGCCGCGCCGTAGCCGGCGAGCAGCGCCCGGCCTTTGGTGACGTTGAAGGCGCCGTCCGGCTCGAAGCACCAGGCGTTGAGGCAGACCGCCACGTCATAGGCGAGGAAGTCGGTGCAGGCGAAATAGAAGTCGATGATCCCGGAGAGCCGGTCATCGAGGAAGAAGGCATTGTCCGGGAAGAGGTCGGCGTGAATGACGCCCTCGGGCAGCCCCTTCGGCCAGCTGGCCTCCAGCGTCCCGAGCTCGGCGGCGATGGCTCCCGAAAGACCGGGCGCGACCGTGTCGGCCTCGGCCCGTGCCGCCTCGAAGAGGGGCCGCCACCCCCCAACCGACAGCGCATTGGCGCGGCGCATGGAGAAATCCGCGCCGGCGAGGTGGAGCCGGGCGAGCCCCTGCCCCAGTTCCGCGCAATGCTGCGCGCTGGGCCGGCGCACCGAGACGCCGGGCAGGAAGGTGACCATGGCCGCGGGCCGCCCCGCGACTTCCCCGAGCACCGCGCCGGAGCGCGCCGCCACCGGCTGCGGGCAGGAGAGGCCGCGGGCGGCGAGATGCTGCATCAGCCCAATGAAGAAGGGCAGGTCGTCCCGCCTCACCCTTTTCTCGTAGAGCGTGAGGATGTAGCTGCCGGACGTGGTCTGCACCAGGAAGTTGGAATTCTCGACACCCTCGGCGATGCCGTGGAACGAGGTGAGGGTACCCACCTCATAGCCGGCGAGAAAGGCTTCGAGCTCGGCCGGCGCCACATCGGTATAGACCGCCACGCCTCACTCCGCCGCCGCATCCGGCCGCAGCACGCGCGGCAGGGGAAAGAACACGTCCTCCTCGGTGGAGGTCACGGTCTCGACGGTGACGTCGTAGCGCGCGGCGAAGGCGTCGATGATCTCCTCCACCAGCACCTCAGGCGCCGAGGCGCCGGCGGTGACGCCGAGGCTGGCAATGCCGGTGAACACCGACCAGTCGATGTCGGCGGCCCGCTGGACCAGGGCCGAGCGGCGGCAGCCGGCCCGTTCCGCCGCTTCGCGCAGGCGCTGGGAATTGGAGGAATTGGGCGCGCCCACCACGATCAGCGCCTCCACCTTCGGGGCGATCAGCTTCACCGCCTCCTGCCGGTTGGTTGTGGCGTAGCAGATGTCCTCCTTGTGCGGCTCGGCGAGCTTGGGAAAGCGCCGGCGCAGGATGGCGATCATCCCGGCGGTGTCGTCGAGGGAGAGCGTGGTCTGTGTCACATAGGCGAGGGTGTCTGGATCCGGCGGCGACACCGTCTCGGCGTCCTCGGCGGTCTCGATCAGGGTGAAGGCGCCGTCGGGCAATTGGCCGATGGTCCCCACCACCTCCGGATGGCCCCTGTGGCCGATGAGGAGGATGTGCCGCCCGCGCTTGAAATGCACCTGCGCCTCGCGATGCACCTTCGTGACCAGCGGGCAGGTGGCGTCGATGGCGAAGAGGTTGCGGCCCGAGGCCTCCTCCGGCACCGCCTTGGGAACGCCGTGGGCGGAGAAGATGACCGGAGCGGTGGTGTCGGGCACCTCCTCCAGCTCCTCGACGAAGATGGCGCCCTTCCGCTTCAGGTCTTCCACGACATATTTGTTATGGACGATCTCGTGCCGCACGTAGACCGGCGCGCCATAGAGCTTCAGCGCCTGTTCCACAGCGTCGATGGCGCGCACGACGCCGGCGCAGAAGCCGCGCGGAGCGGCGAGGAGGACCTTCAGCGCCGGCCGTGCGGGGGCCGGGACAAGGTCGCGATCTTGGGCACGATCGGGCATGGGGCGAATTGGCGGTCTCCCGCCGTCTGTGTCAAGCAGGCCGGCGATTTCACCCATCGCCCCGCCGCGGGAATTGCAACTTTCTGCCGGGGCGCTTATGTTGGCCCTATCCCGGACACATGCGATGCATTCCGCGGTCCGCCCCTGGGGAGGGGTGGCCTTGCGAACCCGCATATCTCCGAACCTGCTTATGTCCGAACCCGCGTTTGCCAGATAGCCCGATGCGCCGCGACCGGTGCGTCTGAACCCGGCGGACGCGAGAGACCAACAAGCCGCAAGAGGCCGTCATGTCGAACTTACCGTTGATGCCCAAGGCCACCGCCGTCTGGCTCGTGGACAATACGGCGCTCTCCTTCGAGCAGATCGGCGACTTCTGCAAGCTCCACCCGCTCGAGGTGAAGGGCATCGCCGACGGCGAGGTGGCGCAGGGGATCAAGGGGCTCGACCCCATCTCCACCGGCCAGCTTTCCCGCGACGAGATTACCCTCGCCGAGAAGGATCCCAACCGCCGCCTGAAGCTGCTGGACCCCAAGGTGCGCCTGCCGGAGCAGAAGAAGCGCCGCGGCCCGCGCTATACCCCGGTGTCCCGCCGCCACGACCGGCCCAACGCCATCCTCTGGCTGCTGCGCAACCATGCCGAGCTGAAGGACGCCCAGATCATCCGCCTGGTGGGGACCACCAAGTCCACCATCCAGTCGATCCGCGACCGCACTCACTGGAACTCGCCGCAGCTCTCCCCCATGGACCCGGTGACGCTGGGCCTGTGCAGCCAGATCGACCTCGATCTGGAAGTGCAGCGCGCCTCTAAGGACCGTCCCGCCGGCGCTGCGCCGGAAGAGCGCGGCGCGACCCTTCTGCCCGCCGACGTCACCACGGCGCCCGAGCCGGCCGAGGAGGATGCGCCGAAGGGCCGCGAGAGCCTCGACCTCGAAACCGTGTTCGCCAAGCTCGGCGGCTCGAAGAAGAATGAGGAAGAGGATTACGAGGACTGAGCCGCACGGCTTCCTCGCCAGTCACACACGAAAAAGCCCCGGCCGCTGCCGGGGCTTTTTTGTTGCGGTAGGGCGACCTCAGTGCGCCATCAGCACCGGAACCGTCATGGTGGAGAGGATTTCGCGCGTCACGCCGCCGATGATCATCTCGCGGAGGCGGGAGTGGCCATAGCCGCCCATCACCACCAGATCGGCGCCCTGGTCCGCCACCTCGTTCAGGATGGCGGAGGCGACCGACTCGCCGGAGCCGACGGGCAGCTTGCGCACCGCCGCGGTCAGGCCATGCCGGGCCAGGTGGCGGACCACCTCGGCGCCGGCCTCGTCGTCATCCTCACCACGGGTCACGCGGAAGACTTCCACAGTCTTGGTCCTGTGCAGCAGGGGCAGCGCCTCCGCCAGCGCGCGGGCGGCGGGACGGCTGCCGTCCCAGGCCACCACCGCGCGCTCGGCGGTGAAGGGCTTGGTCTGGACGTAGGGCACGATGAGGACGGCGCGACCCGATTCCATGAGGACGGTCTCCGAGATCACCTCTTCGGGGCCGGGGCGGTCGGGATCGGGCTGGCAGACGACGGTGACGTCGAACAGGCGCGCCATCTCGGCAAAGCTGTTGGCGGCGACGCCGAGGGAGGCGGAGAGGGTGCGCACCTCATGCGAGATGCCGGCGGCGGCAGCGGAGGCGGAGAAGCGGGCGGACGCCTTTTCCGAGGCGGCCTGGTTCTCCAGCACCTGGGCGTCGATGAAGTCGGTGGGCAGGGCGCCCATGTAGAAGGGCGGCACGTCGATCTCATAGGCCACGGACAGGCCGGTGAGATGGGCACCGAAGGTGGCGGCGAGGCTCGCCGCGAAATCGCAGGCGACGTCCTTCTCCACCCCTTGGGCGAGATTGACCAAAATGTCGCGAATCATTTGAGAAGGCCCCCGTTCGGCCGTTTGGACGACGCGACCTTACCCTAAACTCGCCTAAAGTCTCGGGTCTTGATGTGCCGCAAAGAGGCCGTCGCGACCACCTGGGCCGGGAACGACGACGCGGTCGCCTTGGGGGAAAGGCGACCGCGTCAAATGGCACGATCAATTGGGGGGGATGATCGCGCTGTAGGGTGAACGCCGCGGCGGGAAACGGGTTCCAGCGTTTCTCAAAATATTTTTCGCCTCCTCCGGCGAAGGCAGTCTAGATGGTCTTTATCCCCGCAGCGGGATCCACGGTAGTAACATGACACCTGACCTGAGCATCGTAGTACCCCTCTACAACGAGGCCGGCGGCCTTTCCGCCTTTCACGACCGCCTCAGCTCCATCGCCGCAGGGGAGGCCGAGGCCCGCGGGATGCGGATCGAGATCGTCTATGTGGACGACGGCAGCCGCGACGGCTCCGCCGCCATCGCCGCCCAGCTCCCGGCAAGGGGCATCGATGTGCAGGTGGTGGCCCTCAGCCGCAACTATGGCAAGGAGGCCGCGCTCATGGCGGGCCACGACCATGCCCGCGGCGATGCCGTCATGTTCATGGATGGCGATGGACAGCATCCGCCCGAGATGGTCCCCACCTTCATTGCCCTTTGGAAGGACGACGGCTGGGACGTGGCCTACGCGGTGAAGGCCGACCGTTCCGACGAGGCGGCGAGCCGGCGCACTTTCGTGCGCATCTTCTACAAGCTGCTGAACTTCGGCGCCTCCACCCGTATTCCCGAAGATGCCGCCGATTTCCGCATCCTCTCGCCCCGCGCCGCCGCGGCACTGCGGCGGATGCCGGAGCGCAACCGCTTCTTCAAGGGCCTGACCAGCTGGATCGGTTTCCGTCAGGTCGCTGTTCCCTACCGGCCGGCGCCCCGCGCCCACGGCTCAAGCTCATGGAGCTTCCTGCGGCTCCTCGGCCTTTCCATGGAGGCGCTGACCTCCTTCTCCCCCGCCCCGCTGCGGCTTGCCGCGTTGTTCGGCGCTGCTCTGGCCGGCCTCGCCTTGCTCTATGGCGGGTGGATCGTGGTGGAGCGGCTGGTGTGGGGCATCCCCCTGCCCGGCTACCCCTCCATCGTGGTGGGCCTGATGGTCATCGGCGGCACCCAGCTTCTGGTGATGGGACTGATGGGCGAGTACATCGCCCGCATCCTGTCGGAGATCAAGGCACGCCCAGTCTATTACGTGGCCGACCATGTGCTTACCCGGGCGGTGGTGGAAGCGGCCGGCTTCGGGGTGGGTGAGCAGGTTGTGGGCGCCCATGCGATGCATGGCCAGGTGGTGCAACATCCGGCGACATTGGTCTCGCGGGCCGAGCCGTGAAGCGCGTCACCCTCTGCGCCGACGATTACGCCATCGCCCCCGGCGTCTCGGAGGCGATCCGCCGCCTTATCGCCGCGCGACGCATCAACGCCACATCGGTGATGACCGTCTTCGACGGCCTCGGCGCCGAAGCCGAGGCGCTGAAGGCCGCGGCGGCCGGCACCGGCGCCAGCATCGGCCTCCACGTGACCTTCACCGGCACCTTTGCGCCGCTCACCCCCGCCATGGCGACGGCCGCCGGCACCTTCCCGGCCCTGTCGCGCCTTCTGGTGTCGGCCCTCGCCCGCCGGCTCGACCCCAAGGCGGTGGCGGCGGAGGTCGAGGCTCAGTTCGCAGCCTTCCACGACGCCTTCGGCCATCCGCCCCAGCATGTAGACGGCCACCAGCATGTGCACGTCCTGCCGGTGATCCGCACCGCCGTGCTGGATGCCACCGCCCGTCACGCCCCGCAGGCCTTCCTGCGAGACGTGACGCCCGCCCCGGCGGCACTCCACGGCCTTGACCTGAAGGGCCGGCTGATCGGCGCCTTCGCCTCCGGCTTCACGCGAGATGCCGCAGGCCGGGGGCTCGCCACCAGCCGGGGCTTCGGGGGCGCCTATGATTTCTCGGCCGGCCACGACTTTGCGGCGCTGCTGACCCACTTCCTCGCCGGCGTGCCGGATGGCGGGCTGGTGATGGTCCATCCCGGCCGGGTGGACGACCCGCTCACCGCCCGCGACCCCCTCACCCACCAGCGCGAGGTGGAATATGAGGTGCTCCACGGCCCCCTGATGCCGCAGATCCTCGACGCGACCGGCGTGCGCCTCGCCGTGCCGGACCGCGCCGGAAGCCCGGCGGCCGCCTGACGCTCCAATGACAGCCGAAACGAAAAAGGCGCCCCGCAGGGCGCCTTTCCGATTTTCTGAGACATGAAGGCGCTCAGGAGAGGCCGACCTCGAACTTCGCCTCGGTCTTGGCCTTCACCTCGTCGAGGGTGACGCCCGGCGCCAGTTCCTTGAGTACGAGCGTGCCGCCGCGCTTGGTGAACTCGAAGACTGCGAGGTCGGTGATGACGAAATCGGTCACATGGGTGCCGGTGAGGGGCAGGGAGCAGCGGGTCACCAGCTTCGGGGCGCCCGACTTCTCCACATGCTCCATGAGCACGATGACCTCCTTGGCGCCGGCCACGAGGTCCATGGCACCGCCCATGCCCTTCACCATCTTGCCGGGCACCATCCAGTTGGCGATGTCGCCTTCCTCGGAGACCTGCATGGAGCCGAGGATGGACAGGTCCATGTGCCCGCCGCGGATCATGGCGAACGAATCGGAGCTGGAGAAATAGGAGGTGTCCGGCACCTCGGTGACGGTCTGCTTGCCGGCGTTGATGAGGTCGGGATCCTCCTCGCCCTCGTAGGGGAAAGGACCGATGCCGAGCATGCCGTTCTCGCTCTGGAACGACACGGTCATTCCCGGCGGCAGGGCGTTGGCGACCAGGGTCGGGATGCCGATGCCGAGGTTCACGTAGAAGCCGTCGCGGATCTGCTGGGCGGCGCGGGCCGCCATCTCCTCACGGGTCCAGGCCATCACTTCACCTCTTCGCGCTTGCGGGTGGTCACCTTCTCGATGCGCTTCTCGGCGCCCACTTCGACCACGATGCGGTCCACATAGATGCCGGGCGTATGGATGTTCTCGGGATCGAGCTCGCCGATCTCCACCAGCTCTTCCACCTCGACCACGGTGATCTTGCCGGCGGTGGCCATCATCGGATTGAAGTTCCGCGCGGTCTTCCGGTAGACCAGATTGCCTTCCTTGTCCGCCTTCCACGCCTTGATGATGGAGAGGTCGGCGACGAGCCCGGTCTCCAGCACGTAATGCTGGCCGTTGAACTCGCGGGTGGGCTTGCCCTCGGCGATGATCGTGCCGTAGCCGGTCTTGGTATAGAAGCCGGCGATGCCGGCGCCGCCCGCGCGGATGCGCTCGGCGAGGGTCCCCTGCGGGTTGAATTCCAGCTCCAGATCGCCCGCGAGGTAGAGCTTCTCGAACAGCTTGTTCTCGCCCACGTAGGACGAGATCATCTTCTTGATCTGGCCGTTGGCGAGCAGGATGCCGAGGCCGAAATCGTCCACGCCGCAATTGTTGGACACGACGGTGAGGTTCTTCGGCCCAAGGTCGCGGATGGCGGCGATGAGGTTCTCGGCGATGCCGCACAGGCCGAACCCGCCGGCCATGACCATCATGCCGTCGGAGACGATCCCCTCCAGCGCACTTTTCGCGTCCGGATATACCTTCTGTCGCATCATTTCCTCCTCGGCGCTGGCGCCTCGATGAACTTATGGAATTGGCCCGCCGAGCGGAAGCGGCTGCACGGCTCGGCAGGAAAAGGCGGGATCAGAGGGAGGACACGAGGTGGCCGCCATCGACCACCAGCGTCGTCCCGGTCACGTAAGCGGACGCATCGGAACTCAGGAACAGCAGCGGCCCCTCGAGATCGGCGAGGCTGCCGAGGCGACGGTAGGGAATGCGCCGCACCAGCGCCTGCCCCGCCTCGGTGGCGAAGAAGTCGCGGTTGAGATCGGTCTCCACATAGCCCGGGCACAAGGCGTTGGCGCGGATGGAATGGCGCGCCCATTCGAGCGCCATGGACTTGGTCAGTTGCACCAGCGCCGCCTTGGAGGCGGCATAGGCCGCCACCTGCCCGGCCACCCGAAGGCCGAGGATGGAGGCCACATTGATGATGCTTCCGCCCCGCTTCGCCCGCGCCATGGCGCGGGCCGCCGCCTGCGCCACAAGGAACGAACCCTTTAGATTTGTATCGACGATGCGGCCGAAATCCTCGGCGCTCTCGTCCATAAGCGGCGTGGTGCCGGTAACGCCGGCATTGTTGACCAGGATGTCGAGACCGCCGAACGCCCCCTCCACCGCCTCCACGGCGGCGGCGGCCGAGGCCGGATCGGTGACGTCGAGAGGAACGGCTATGGCACTGCCCCCGCCCGCGGCGATGCGCTCCGCCAGCGCCGCGCAGGCGTCCGCCCGGCGCGCCGCAAGTGCGATCCGCGCGCCCGATGCGGCCAGCCGCTCGGCGAAATACGCCCCAAGGCCGCCGGACGCACCCGTCACCAGCGCGGAGCGTCCGTCGAGCGAGACACGAAAATCCATGAAGCGTTTCTCTTGCCAACCGTGGACCGTTGGCCAGTCCTTATAGAGCGAGCGTCCGTTTTTCATAGACGCGGCCCGCGCCGGCACGCAAGAGCCCATGTGGCGGGCCCATGCCGGCTTCGCGGCCTTTGCCGAGACCGCTGCCGCCTTTCGGCTATTCGCTCCAGCGCTCGGCCGCGGCGTCGTCGCTGGCCTTGGCCTCCACCCAGCCGCCGGGGCGCGCGGCGTCCACCGGCTCCTCCTTCTTCCAGAAGGGAGCGCTCGTCTTCAGCCAGTCCATGAGGAATTCGGCCGCCGCGAAGGCGGCGGCGCGGTGGGAGGAGGCCGTGGCGACGAACACGATGGGGTCGCCCGGCACCAGCCGCCCGTGGCGGTGCACCACGACTGCGCCGGTGAGGGGCCAGCGGCGGCGCGCTTCCTCCACGTGCCGCTCGATCTCCTCTTCGGCCATGCCGGGATAGTGCTCCAGCGTCAACGCCGCGAGGCCCGTCCCGTCCGGGCCGGCATCGGCGCGGCACAGGCCAGTGAAGGTGACGATGGCGCCCACATCCGTGCGGCCGGCACCCAGCGCGGCGCTTTCCGCGACGGCATCAAAAGGCTCCGCCTGGATGCGCACGGCGAACATTGCGCTCAGCCCCCGGTCATGGGGGGAAAGAACGCCACTTCGCGCGCGCCGGCAATGGCGGCGTCGGCCTTCACATGGCGGCGGTCAATGGCGGCGCGGACCACGGCGGCATTCTCGAAAGCGTGGGCGTGGGCCTCGTCTCGGCCGGCGAGCCAACGGGCGAGATCTGCCACGGTTGCAACCTCGGCGGGCGGGGTCACCTCTTCCTCGGCCGTCCCCACGCGCTCGCGCAGCCAGGCGAAATAGAGGACCTTCACCGCTCGTCCTCCACGAGGTGGCGAGCACCGGCGCTGAAATAATCGTATCCGGTGTAGAGCGTCAGCACGGCCGAGATCCACAGCAGCGTCAGGCCAATGAGGTTCACCCCCGGCAGCACCGCCTCCCCCGCGGGGCCGGTGATGAGCACGCCCACCGCCACCAACTGAAGCGTGGTCTTCCATTTGGCGAGGCGCGAAACCGGCACGGAAACGCGCAGTTCGGCGAGGAATTCGCGCAGGCCCGAAACCAGGATTTCCCGGCACAGGATGACGATGGCCGCCCACAGGGACCAGCCGCGGATCGTGCCGTCGGAGGCCAGCATCAGCAGGCAGGTGGAGACCAGCAATTTGTCCGCGATGGGATCGAGCATGCGCCCGATGGCCGATTGCTGCGACCAGGCGCGGGCAAGGTACCCGTCGAAGAAATCGGTGATCGCCGCCGCCACATAAAGGAACAGTGCCACCCAGCGCAGCCAGAGCCCGCCTTCGAGAATGTCGGACCAGAACAGGCTCGCGGCGACCAGCGGCACCGCCACGCAGCGCGAATAGGTGAGGAGGTTGGGCAGCGACAGGGCATGACTGCGCCCACGCCGGGGAGGCGCGGCGGAGGGTGCCGGAGAACGGGTCGCCGCTTCAACCATAAGCATCACTTTACCGGTGCAGGGCACAACGCGCGCTCCGCTCACCCACCCTATTTAGGACGGGAGGACCGCTGGCGAAAGCCTGAAGGCCGTCTGTTCAGGAAGACGGCCGCTCGTGGAAATAATCGTAGACCGCCTTGGCGGTGCCCGCATTGATGCCGGCCACCTGCTCCAGATCGGCCAGGGACGCCCGCTCGATGGCCTTGAGCGTGCCGAAGTGGCGCAGCAGGGCGCGCTTGCGCGTGGGGCCAACGCCGGGGATGGACTGGAGACCGGCCTCGGTGATGTCCTTCTTGCGCCGCGCGCGGTGGGAGCCGATGGCGAAGCGGTGGGCCTCGTCGCGCAGGCGCTGGATGAAATAGAGCACCGGGTCGCGGGGCTCCATGCGGAACGCCGTGCGCCCGGGCAGGAAGAACTGCTCGCGCCCTGCCTCGCGGTCGAGGCCCTTGGCGATGCCCACCAGCGGCACGCCGGTGATGCCCAGTTCCTCCAGCACCTGTCGCGCCGCATTGAGCTGGCCGAGGCCGCCGTCGATGAGCACGAGATCCGGCCAGGGCGAAGCTTCAGTGCTGTCGGGCAGGACATCGGCCTCGTCGGCGTCGTCCTCCATGTCGAGATCACCAGGGGGTGAGGCGGATGGATCGTCCACGCCCGCGCTTTCGCGAAGGGGGAGAGGGGGCACGGCTGGATTGTCCGCCTGGCCAAGCTCACCGCCTGGGGCGGATGCCGGCATCACGGCTTCCGCGACGGCCCCGGCAGTCATCGCTCCGGCGTCGTCTTCCCCTAAAGGAGAGGACGGGGCCAAAGGGTCACCGTTCTCGGGAACGGGCGCGCCGCCTGCGCGCGGGGCTTCCTTCAACAGGCGGACGAAGCGGCGGCGGAGGACCTCGCGCATCATGCCGAAATCGTCGCCCGGCACGAGGTCGACCGACTTGATGTTGAACTTGCGGTATTGCGATTTGCGAAAGCCCTCCGGCCCCGCCACGATCATGCCGCCCACCGCATTGGTGCCCATGATGTGGGAATTGTCATAGACCTCGATGCGGCGCGGCGGCGCCGAGAGGCCGAAGGCGGTGGCGACGCCCTCCAGCAGCCGCGTCTGGGTCTGGGTCTCCGCCAACGTCCGGGCGAGGGCTTCGCGGGCGTTCTGGAGGGCATGGTCCACGAGGTCGCGCTTCTCGCCGCGCTGGGGCACCGCGATCTCCACCCGGTAGCCGGCCTTCTCCGACAGGGCCTGCGCCAGAAGCTCCTGGTCCTCCACCTTGTGGGACAGAAGGATGAGGCGCGGGCAGGGTTTGTCCTCGTAGAACTGGGCGAGGAAGGCGCCGAGCACCTCGGCCTCGGAGAGGGAGCGGTCGGCACGGGGATAATAGGCGCGGTTGCCCCAGTTCTGCCCGGTCCGGAAGAAGAAAACCTCGACGCAGGTCGCCCCGCCCTGCTGGTGGAAGGCGAACACGTCCGCCTCTTCGACCCCCCGCGGATTGATGCCCTGCGAGCCCTGCACCGCCGAGAGCGCCGCCAGGCGGTCGCGCAGGCGCGCCGCACGCTCGAATTCCAGCGCCTCGGACGCCTCTTCCATCTCCCGTGCCAGTTCCTCCTTGATCGCCCGCGAGCGGCCGGAGAGGAAGGCCCGTGCCTCGCGCACCAGCTCGGCATAGTCCTGGTGGTTCACCTCGCCGGTGCAGGGGCCGGCGCAGCGCTTGATCTGGAACAGCAGGCAGGGGCGCGTGCGGTTCTCGTAATAGCTGTCCGAGCAGGAGCGCAGCAGGAACGCGCGCTCCAGCGCGTTGATGGTGCGGTCCACCGCCCACACGCTGGCGAAGGGGCCGTAATAATCTCCCGGCCGGTTGCGCGCGCCGCGGTGCTTCACGATCTGCGGGGAGACGTGGTCCGCGGTGATGAGGATGTAAGGGAAGGACTTGTCGTCGCGCAGCAGCACGTTGAAGCGCGGCTTCAACTGCTTGATGAGGTTGGCTTCCAGCAGCAGCGCTTCCGGCTCGGTGCGGGTGGAGACGAACTCCATCTGCGCCGTCGCCGCGATCATGCGGGCGATGCGGTTGGTGTGGCCCACCGGACGCGTGTAGCTGAGCACCCTTTTGCGGATGCTCTTGGCCTTGCCCACATAAAGCACCGTGCCGTCGCCCGCGATCATGCGGTAGACCCCCGGGCCCGGCGGCGCATGCTTCGCCGCCCGGATGATGGCGGCGCGGCCGATGGCCAGGCTTTCGGCGCCCGGCAGGGCGGCCTCGTCCGCCGCCTCGATCTCCACGAACGCAAGCTCTTCCGTCTCGTCCAGGTCCTGTCCCTCCGGCGGAACCGTGGCGTCGGGACGGGGGAGCGCGATCTCGGGCGGGTCGATGGGGCGGCGGCCGGTCATGGCCCCTATGTAATGCGCCCGGCGGTCCTAGGGAATCGCTCTTGCGCCCGCCGCCGTTTACCCGCCCTCAACCATGGCGGAAGGGCGGCCCATCCCCCGCTGGGGAGCCGGCCGGCCTCGCCTCCATTTTTCATTTTAGATTCAATGTATTGACCCATTAATGCAGCATTAGCCATGCGCGCGGCCCGGGGCAACCGGACACGATCGGGCAAGTTTCCCTTGCGAGGGTGCAAGGCAGGCCGGATCGCCACCGGCTCCGACCCCTGGAGGATGATCCATGCGTTTCCGTCTGCTTGCTTCCGCCGCTGCGCTGGCGGGGCTCGGTCTCGCCGCCCCGGCGGGCGCGGCCGACCTCTCCGGCCGCTACCCGGCGCCCTACGTGCAGCCCGTCGCGGCCTTCACCTGGACCGGTTTCTACGTGGGCGCCAACGCCGGATACGGCTGGGGCAGCTCCTCCTTCAGCGATCCGGGCGGCTTCATCGGCGGCCTCCAGGCCGGCTACAATTTCCAGTTCGGCAGCCCGTTCGTGCTGGGCGTGGAGACCGACATCCAGTACTCGGGCATGTCGGCCGGTTCCTACAGCCTCGACTATTTCGGCACGGTGCGCGCCCGCCTCGGCTACTCCTTCGATCGCGTGCTGGTCTATGGCACCGGCGGCTTCGCCTATGGCCAGGGCAGCGCCGACTTCTTCGGCCTTTCGTCCACCGCCACCCAGACCGGCTGGACCCTCGGCGCCGGCGCCGAGGTGGGTTTCGACCGCAATTGGAGCGCAAAGCTTGAGTATCTCTACGTAGATCTCGGCAGTGCAACCTTTCCGACCATCGTAGGTCCGGTTTCTACCGGGCTCGACGCGAATATTCTCCGGGCCGGCGTGAACTATCGGTTCTGACCCTGGGGCATGTCTCAACGGCAATAATTGCGGCAGAACACGGGAACAATCTTGAACCTGCCATGTTCTACGCTCGTATGTGTCAGGGGCCTGAACGAAAGTTAGGAAACTGCCACATCTTTGCCGGGTTTGATTTTTCTGGTGTGGCCGGTTCGCTACAGACGACATCGGCCTCCGCCTGTAAAAAGGATCCATCCTCCGGCGAGACCCCCCGAATGCGCCGGTGATACAACAAAGGTAAGATCTCATGTTGAAGCGTGCACTTCTGGGCGCCTCCGCCCTCGTCCTTCTGGCCGGTACTGCCTCTGCGGCAGATCTGTCCACGCGTTATCCTGTCAAGGCGGGCCCCATTCCCGTGCAGGTCTTCTCCTGGACCGGCTTCTACGTCGGCGGCAACGTTGGCTGGGGCTGGGCGAGCAATTCCTACGACTACACCCCGTTCGCCTCGCCGGTGACCTACAGCTACGATCTGGGCAGCTCCAACGGCTTCTTCGGCGGTCTGCAGCTGGGCTACAACTACCAGTTCGTGAACAACGTGGTGCTCGGCGTCGAGGCTGACTTCGACTGGGCCGACCTCGGCTCCGACACCATCCTCGTCGGCGGCCCCGTGGGCGGCGCCGTGGTGTCCCAGAACGTGGATTACTTCGGCACCATCCGCGCCCGCCTCGGCTACGCCATGGACCGCTTCCTGCCGTACATCACCGGCGGCGCGGCCTGGGCCAAGCTGAACTATTCCGACCCCTACGGCGTGTCCTACGACAGCACCAAGTGGGGCTGGACCGCCGGCGCCGGTATCGAGTACGCCATCACCAACAACTGGACCGTCAAGGCCGAGTATCTCTACCTCGGCTTCAACGACAGCAAGACCACCTTCTTCAACGGCGACCAGCTGTCTGTCAGCACCGACATCCAGACCGCCAAGGTGGGCGTGAACTACAAGTTCTGATCCTTCAGAACCGCATCATCTGCCAAGGGCTCCCGGCGTCGCCGGGAGCCCTTTTTTCATGGCTGCGCACACGCGCAAGTGAGCGGGGCCGTCGCCCGCGCCACACCTTCGCCGCAGCTGGGCCATGGCCCGGCCGGGTCAGCGCGCGATGTTCGCCGACCTGAAGCCCTGCGGAGGATCCGCCGTGATACGCCTTGTCGCCCGCTGCGCCCTCGTGTCGGCCTTTGCCGCCGCTGGGTTTGCCGTGCCGGCAGCCGCGGCCGACATGGCGCGCCCGCAGACATCCGCGCCGGCGGTCGTGCCGCAGCCGGTATTTTCATGGACCGGATTCTATATCGGCGGCAATGCGGGCTACGGCTGGGGCACGGGTGAGGATGCGCTGGGCGTCGCCGGCATCGACCCCAAAGGCGCCTTCGGTGGCGGGCAGCTCGGCTTCAACTACCAGTTCGGCAACAACATCGTCGCGGGCCTGGAAGCCGACATCCAGGGCGGCGACCTGAGCGCCGGCGCGCCCGGCCTGTCCGCGTCCCTCGGGACGCTGGGCACGGTGCGCGGACGTCTAGGCTATGCCGTCGGGCCGGTGCTGCCTTATGTCACTGGGGGCTTCGCCTACGGCAACATGTCGGTGGACACGCTTGGCGCGAGCCAGTCCAAGACCCTGACCGGCTGGACCGCCGGCGCCGGTCTGGAATACGCCCTGACCGAGCATTGGACCGCAAAAACCGAATATCTCTACACCGACCTCGGCTCGAAATTCTACGACACGCTCGGGGCCAGCGCCGGGACCACGTCGCAGACCGCACGAATCGGCATCAATTACAAATTCTGATCTCGATGGCGCCATGCGCGACCCGACCTTACCGGGCTGCGCGGAGGGCTGATTCCTGCCGCCGGTGGTGCCGGAATGGGGCAGGACCGCCCAGGTGGTAACACGGGGATGCAATTCTTGAACGCAACAGGGCGCTCGATTTGACGCCGCTCCTCGCCTTCTTAATCATGATCGTGTTAGAGCGCGCTTTGTGCAACGGCAGATGAGGGCTGAAATGGCTCATCCGGCAGCGCCCGATCAGGAGCGCGCCTCGAAAGGTCCGGTACGCATCGGCGTCACGGGCATCGGCATCATGGGGTCGAACCACGCCCGCGTCCTCGCCGAACTCCCCGGCGCCGAGCTGGTGGCAGTCGCCGACCCGGACGAGGCCCAGGCCCAGCGGGTGGCCAACTTCCTCGGCTGCAAGGCCGTCGCCGACCATCACGATCTGCTCGCCCTCGGGCTCGACGCGGTGGTGGTGGCGGCGCCGACCCACCTGCATCATTCCATTGCCCTCGACGTGATCGCCGCCGGCTGCTCGGTCCTGGTGGAGAAGCCCGTGGCCTCCACCGCCGACGAGGGCCGCGAGATCATCGCGGCCGCCCGCGCCAAGGGCGTCACCCTCATGATCGGGCATGTGGAGCGCTTCAATCCCGCCGTGCGCGCCATCAAGGATGCCATCCGCGACGAGAACCTGCTCTCCATCGCCATCACCCGCGTCGGTCCCTTCCCGCCGCGCATGTCCAACGTGGGCGTGGTGATCGACCTCGCGGTGCACGACATCGACCTGATCCGCTGGTTCACCGGCTCGGACATCCTCGAGGTGCAGCCGCAGACCCGCGCCGCGATTGCCGAGCGGGAGGACATCGCCCTCCTCCAGTTCCGCACCGCCAATGGCGCGCTGGCCCACATCAACACCAACTGGCTGACGCCCTTCAAGGCGCGCACGGTGCACGTCGCCACCTCGAAGAAGTATGTCATCGGCGACCTCCTCACCCGGCAGGTGACAGAGCATTTCGACTATCGCCCCGACGGCTCCTATTCCACCCGCCATCTGCCCGTGGCCTATGCCGAGCCGCTGCGGGCCGAGCTGGAGAATTTCCTCTCCTCCGTGCGCACCGGCCGCACGCCGGAAGTGACCGGCGAGGAGGGCGTGGCGAGCCTGGAAATCGCCATGTCGTGCCTGCCGGGCGCCGCGCCCGCCAAGGTTTCGAAGCGCCGCGCGGTGGGCTGATTCCGCCCTGGCCTCTTGGCGCCGTGCCATCCGGCCCGGCGCTCCTTCGCGCGCGTGCGCAGCCGCCCCTCCCGCCCGACACGGGCCACCGACAGGGATCAGTGATGACGTCTCCCGCGACGGCCGCAACCACCTCGCCCGCCCCCATCGCCTTCATCGACCTCGCCGCCCAGCGCGCCCGCATCGGCCGGCGTATCGACGACGCGGTGCAGGCGGTGCTCGCCTCCTGCCGCTATATCAACGGGCCGGAAGTGGCGGAGTTCGAGGCGCAGCTCGCCGCCTTCGCCGGCGCCAAGCATGCCATCTCCTGCGCCAGCGGCACCGACGCGCTGGCGCTGCTGCTCATGGCCTGGGGCGTGAAAGCGGGCGATGCGGTGTTCTGCCCGGCCTTCACCTTCTGCGCCACCGCGGAGGTGGTGCCGTGGGTGGGCGCAACCCCGGTGTTCGTGGACGTGAAGGAAGACACCTTCAACATGGATCCCGAGAGCCTGGACCAGGCCATCAAGGTCGCCATCGAGCAGGGGCTGGAGCCCCGCGTGGTGATCCCCGTGGATCTGTTCGGCCAGCCGGCGGACTATGACGCCATCCTGCCCGTGGCCGAGAAATACGGCCTCAAGGTGCTGTGCGACACCGCGCAGGGCTTCGGAGCAACCTGGAACAACAAGCGGACCGGATCTATCGGCGACGCCACCGCCACGTCCTTCTTCCCCGCCAAGCCGCTCGGTGCCTATGGCGACGGCGGCGCCATCCTGACCGACGACGCGGAACTGGTGGCGGTGCTCAAGAGCCTGCGCGAGCACGGCCAGGGCGTCGACAAATACCAGAACGTGCGCATCGGCATGACCGCGCGCCTCGACACCATCCAGGCGGCGGTGCTCATCGAAAAGCTCGCCATCTTCGAGGAGGAGATCGCGGCGCGCGAGAAGGTGGCGCGGCGCTACAGCGCGCTGCTGAAGGACGTAGCCACGGTGCCAGTGGTGGATTCGCGCGCCACCTCGGTGTGGGCGCAATACACCATCCGCCTCGCCCCCGGGGTACGCGATGGCCTTGCCGAGACGCTGAAGGCCGAGGGCGTGCCCACCGCGGTCTATTATCGTCTGCCCATGCACCTTCAGCCGGCGTACCGCCACTATCCCTCAGCGGGCGCCATCCTGCCGGTGTGCGAGATGCTGGCGGAAGAAGTCATATCCCTGCCCATGCACGCCTATCTGGACGAGGCGACGCAGGACCGGATCGTGGATGCGGTGAAGCGGGGGCTCCAGGGCTAAGCCAGCCTGCAACAATTCAACGAAAAGGGCCGCGGGAGACATCTCCCGCGGCCCTTCTCATTTTCACCCGATGAGGCGCTTTTGAGCGACCTCACTTCCCGCGCTTGAACGAGGTCCAGGTCTTGGTGATGACGCGCTGCACCGCCGGCTCGTTGGTGGTGACGATGAAGAGGCGGTCGAAGACCTCCTTCGTCGGATAGATCGCCGGATTGTCGAGGATCGCCTTGTCGATGTACTTCTGCGACTCAAGGTTGCCGTTGGCGTAGGAGATGAAGTTGGAATTCTTCGCCGCGACTTCCGGCTTCATCATGTAGTTGATGAAGGTGAGCGCATTGTCCACATTCTTCGCATCCTTCGGGATGGCGAAGTTGTCGAACCACATGAGCGCGCCTTCCTTCGGGATCACGTACTCCACGTTGATCGGCTTCTTCTTGGTCTTCTTGGCGGCTTCCTCGGCGCGGGTCTTGGCCTGGAAGACGTCGCCCGACCAGCCCACCGCGAGACAGATGTCGCCGCGCGCCAGCGCGTTGATGTAGCCGGACGAATCGAACTTCTTGATGAACGGGCGAACCTTCATCAGAAGCTCGCCGGCCTTGGCGATGTCGTCCGGATTCTTGGAATCGGGCTCCAGGCCCAGATACTTCATGGCGGAGGGGATGACCTCCTCCGGCCCGTCCAGCATGTAGACGCCGCAATCCTTGAGCTTGGAAAGGATCTCGGGCTTGAACACGATGTCCCATGTATTCATGGGAATGTCGCCGAGCCGTTCCTTCACCTTGTCCACGTTGTAGCCGATGCCGGTGGTGCCCCACATGTAGTTGACGGCGTGGGCGTTGTCCGGGTCGTAGACGGCGAGGCGCTTGGTTACTTCCGGCCAGGCATATTGCAGGTTCGGCAGCTTCGCCTTGTCGAGAACCTGGAAGATGCCGGCCTTGATCTGCCGCTGGAGGAAGGAGCCCGAGGGAACCACCACGTCGTAGCCGGTCTTGCCGGCCAGAAGCTTCGTCTCCAGCACCTCGTTGCTGTCGAAGACGTCGTAGCGGACCTTGATCCCGGTTTCCTTGGTGAAATCTTCCAGAACGGACTCATCGATATAGTCCGACCAGTTGAAGACGTTGACGACCTTGTCCTGGGCCGCCGCCACGCCGGTGAGGCCCACCGTGGCAAAGACGACTGCCGCTAGCGTTTGGCGAAGCATCCGCCGTTCTCCTCTTGCACGGGGTGGTTCCTGTCGCTCGCCCGCCCCCGATCGTTCAAGGCTATTGCGTCGCGGCACGGCGCTCAACAGGAAACGGGCCGCGTCACAAATAGGTGTCGTATTCGAGCGGGAGGATGACGCGGCTGAAGGCCGCGAGCTCCTCCCGCTTCATCACGCCATAGATGCGCCGGTAGTCCTCGCCGAACGCCCGGCCGATGAAGTCCGACGCGGCGAAGCGCGCCACCGCCTCGGCCATGGAGGGCGAGAGCTTCTCCGCCGCGTGCTCATAGGCGTTGCCGGACAAGGCGGCGGGCGGCTCGATCTCCCGCTCCAGGCCTTCCAGCATTCCCGCCAGAATGCCGGCAAGCACCAGATGGGGATGGGCCTCCGCCCCGGCGATGCGGTGCTCGAGGCGGCGGGCGGCGGGCGGCCCGTTGGGCACCCGCACCGCCACCGAGCGGTTGTCATAGCCCCAGCTCACTGACACCGGCGCGTAGCTGCCCGGCACCAGCCGGCGATAGCCGTTGTAGCTCGGCACGAAGAGCAAAGTGCAGTCGGCCATGGTGGCGAGCAGACCGCCGGCCGCGTGCCGCAGCGCCCGATCCCCGACGCCGTCGGGCCGGGCGAACAGGTTGCCGCCCTGGGCCTCCATGAGGCTCACATGCACATGCATGCCGTTGCCGGCGAAATCCACCAGCGGCTTCGCCATGAAGCTGGCCCTGAGGTCGTGGCGGCGCGCCACGCCGTCGATCAGGCGGCGCAGCAGGATGGCGTCGTCCGCCGCCGAGAGCGGGTCGGCCTTGTGATAGAGATTGACCTCGAACTGGCCGGGTGCCGCCTCCGAGATCACCGTGTCGGCGGGCAGGCCCTGGGCGGCGCAGGCGGCGCGCATGTCGTGCAGCACCGGCGCGAAGGCGTCGAGATCGGACATGGCATACATGTTCTGCCGCGCCTGTCCCGTGGTCGGAAACACCGGCTCGGGCGGCGCGCCCGGCACGTCGGATGGCTTCAGCAGATAGAATTCCAGCTCGAAGGCGACGCAGGGCACGAGCCCGCGCGCGGCGAACCGCTCGACGATGCCGGCAAGCTGCTGGCGCGGATCGAGCTTCCATGGCGTGCCGCGGACCGAGCCGTCCGGCTCGAACATGGTGATGAGGACCTGGGCGGTCGGTCGCGGCGCCCACGGCACCGGCTTGAGTGTGCCTTCCACCGGCCAGCACAGGCCGTCCTTGTCGCCTGTCTCCAGGTGGATCTCGGTGGCCTCAACCTCACAGCCCCAGATGTCGAGCCCGAAGATGGACAGGGGAATGGGCACGCCGTCCTTCCAGATCTTCCCCATGGCGTGGCCGGGAATCCACTTGCCACGCAGCACCGCCGAGGTATCTGGCAGGAGTACCTCCACCACGTCAGGCTCGCCGTGGGCGGAGAGATAGGCCGCGACCTCGTCGGCCGGCGCAACGGGCGCCGTCTCATCGGGTCGTCGGCCGGGCAGCGTGACCGGCATGATGCTCCTTTGCAACACGATCGAGAAAGCGACGATCAAGCCGTATCCAAGCGCGAAGCCCTGGAACCTTCAAGCCAGACGACACTTATTACACCTGAACCGGGGCAGGATGGGAACCAAGAGGTTTTCAGGTACCTGCCCCGCCAGAGGCGGGCGCGCACATGCAAGGATCGGTGGTTCGTCCTCACGGCGAGGCGGGCTGCGACGTCGGATCAGCTTGGATCCGGCGGACCAATACGACCGTAATCCGGACGCGGACCCTTCCGCGGCCGCTGACGGCGCGTGGCGCGCCGGCTTCCGCGCCCCCTACCACTCAGTTCCCGGAGGCCCCATGGCGATGAGCCTCAGCGACGCGGTCCCACGGCTATCGCGCGTGCGTCTCTCGCTGCCGCGTCCGACACTGCTGCTGCTGCTGGGCTTCGCCATCCTCATCGCCCTGAGTGCGGTTGCGCTGTCCCTGGTGAATCGGTCGCAGGAAGACGCAACGCGCGTCGCCCACACGCTCCGGGTGATGAACGCCATTTCCCAGATCCAGGTTCTCATCCGCCGCACCGAAAGTGCCGAGCGGGGCTATCTGATCTCCGGCGCTCCGGGCTTCCTGCGCTTCTATGAGGTGTCCAAGGCCCAGACCGGGCCGACCCTGGACGAACTGGCCGAGCTCACCCAGGACAATCCGGTTCAGCAGGCGCGCATCGCGGAAGCGCGACAGCTGCTTGAAGCGCGCCTCGCCTCCTACGAGAAGTCCATCGCGCTCCACAAGTCGGGCGACACCGAGGGCGCGCTGGCCGACATCCGCAATGACCGCACCGAAGGCGCCATGAGCCGGTTGGGCACGATTCTGGTCGACATGAAAGCCACCGAGACGGCCCTCCTCGACGAGCGCGCGGAAGCCTCGCGTGACAGCTCCGTGTGGCTCATCGCCGTGAGCATCGCCGGGCTTGGGGCGGTGTTCTGCCTCGGCATCCTCGCCCTCGCCATCAACCGGCGCGGCATCCTGGCGCTGGAAGCCGCCCAGCAGGAGCTGGAGGCCGCCAATTCGGGCCTTGAGAAGCGCGTGGCCGAGCGGACGGCGGACCTGAAGGAAGCCAACGACGAGATCCAGAGCTTCGCCTACATCGTCAGCCACGACCTGCGCTCGCCTTTGGTGAACATCATGGGCTTCACCAGCGAGATCGAGGCCATGCGCGGCGAATTGTTCGACCGCCTCGCCCGGCTGCGCGAGGCCGCCGGGGAGGACCCGGCCGCCGATGGCGAGATGTCGTCCGACTTCGACGAGGCCCTCGGCTTCATCAAGACCTCCATCAACCGCATGGACCGGCTGATCCACGCCATCCTCGCGCTGTCGCGGGAGGGGCGGAAGGAATTCGTCCCCATGGACCTCGACGTGGAGCGCCTCGTGGCCGGCATCCGCGATTCCATGGCCCACCAGCTGGCCGAGGCCAATGCCGAAATCCATATCGGAAAGCTGCCCCAGGTGCAGTCCGATCGGCTGGCGCTGGAACAGATCTTCACAAACCTCCTCGACAACGCGCTAAAGTACCGCCGTGATGGGGTACCGGCACGCGTCGAGGTGAGCGCGGTGGATACGCCCGGCTTCGTGACCTTCGTCGTGAAGGACAACGGGCGCGGGATCGAGGCGAAGGATCAGGGGCGGGTCTTCGAGCTGTTCCGCCGGTCGGGACGGCAGGACCGCCCC
Source organism: Xanthobacter pollutisoli (assembly GCF_040044995.1). Classification (NCBI taxonomy): domain Bacteria; kingdom Pseudomonadati; phylum Pseudomonadota; class Alphaproteobacteria; order Hyphomicrobiales; family Xanthobacteraceae; genus Xanthobacter; species Xanthobacter pollutisoli. The sequence continues at coordinate 118,321 of NZ_JBDZDP010000006.1, read as the reverse complement.
GGCGAAGGCATCGGACTTGCCCATGTGCGCGCCCTGGTGCGACGGATGGGAGGTCTCATCTCTCTTGAGTCGGCGCTGGGGGAGGGGTCCACCTTCCGGGTGACCTTGCCGCGCCGCCTCCCAACGGAAACCGGACACAAGGACAATGGCTGAGCACGTCACCATCATCATGGTCGAGGACGACGAGGGGCACGCGCGCCTCATCGAGAAGAACATCCGGCGCGCCGGCGTGAGCAACAAGATCATCGCCTTCACCGACGGCACCAGCGCGGTCAACTTCCTCTTCGGCCCCGACGGCAGCGGCAGCGATCATATCGGCCGCGCGTTGCTGGTGCTGCTCGATCTCAACCTGCCGGACATGACCGGCGTGGAGATCCTCGGGCGGATCAAGCAGAACGAGCATCTCAAGCGCTCGCCGGTCGTCGTGCTCACCACCACCGACGACAAGGTGGAGATCCAGCGCTGCTACGACCTCGGCGCCAACGTCTATGTGACGAAGCCGGTGAATTACGAGAATTTCGCCAACGCGATCCGCCAGCTCGGCCTGTTCTTCTCCGTCATCCAGGTTCCGGAGACCAATTGATGGATTGTGCCGTGACCGACACGTCGGCACCGCTGCAGGACGCCTCGGGCGCGCCACCCGCGCCCCTGCGCGTGCTGTATGTGGACGACGACCCGGCTCTCGGGCGGCTGGTGCAGCGCCAGCTGGGACGGCTCGGCTTTGAGGTGGTGCTCGCATGGTCGGGGGAGGAGGGCCTCGCCCGCCTCGCCGCCGAGCGCTTCGACGTGGTCGCCCTCGACCATTACATGCCCGGACAGGACGGCATCTCCACCCTCTCCGCCATCGGCGCACTGGAGAACGCACCGCCGGTGGTCTACGTCACCGGCGCGCAGGATGGCCGCCTCGCCGTTGCCGCGCTGAAGGCGGGGGCGGCGGACTATGTGGTGAAGGAGGTGCAGGCCGACTTCATCGAGCTGCTGCGCGCCGCCTTCGTGGCGGCGGTGGAGCAGGTGCGCATGCGCCGCGCCCACGAGGCGGCGGAGGCGGAGATTCGCGCGGCCCGCGACCGCTTCGAGGCTCTTGCGGCCGAGCGGGCCCTGCTGTTGCGCGAGATGAACCATCGCGTCGGCAATTCGCTGCAGATCATCGTGTCGCTGCTCAACGTGCAGGCCAGCGCCAATGACGAGCCGCGGGTGAAGGAAGCGCTCAACGCGGCCCGCAATCGCGTGTCAGCGGTGGCCCAGGTGCACCGGCGCCTCTACACCTCGGACCAGATCGCGACCGTGGCGCTCGACCAGTATATCGGCTCGCTGCTGGACGACCTCCAGGTGTCGGCCCAGCGCGAGCACGGCGGCGTCAGCATCGCGCTCGACGCCGACCCGATCCATATCGATCCGGACCGGGCCGTGGCGGTGGGCATCATCGCCACCGAGCTGGTCATCAACGCCATGAAATACGCCTACCCGGACGGCGAAGGGCCGGTGCGAGTGGCGCTGAAGCGGCAGGGCCAGCGGATCGACTTCACCGTCGAGGACGACGGCGCCGGCATTTCGGCCGAGAAGTCCGCCACGTCCACGGGACTCGGCAACCGCATCGTGCGGGCCATGTGCATGAAGCTCGGCTGCGAGCCGGTGTTTGATGCCCGGCCGCGCGGCACCTGCGTCCGCCTCACCTTCCGCCTGCTGGAAGGTGACGGGGCCTGAGCCCCGCCACCGCCCCGCGCGTCAGATGCGCGGGACGATGATGAGCCGCTCTACCGGCTTGCCGCCGAGGAGATGCGAGGTGAAGATCTCGTCGATGTCCTCGGTAGTCTTGGGCGTGTACCAGATGCCCTGCGGGTAGACGACCATGATCGGCCCGGCCTGGCAGAAGCTGAGGCAGCCGGAGGAGGTCATGGCGATGTCGCGCCGTCCCGAGGCTTCCAGCTTCTTGCCCAGCCGCTCCCACAGAGGCGCCGCGCCATTGGCGCCGCAGGAGCCGCGCGGATGCTGCGGCGGGCGCTGGGTGAAGCAGCAAAAGACGTGGTGCGTGTAGACCTGCGGGATATCGAGGACTTCGCTTTCGGCAGCTTCGGACATGACAGCTCGCGGGCTCGTGGGACCTTCCTGGAGCCATTCAAAATGCGTGCCGGACAGCCAGCCCTGGATTTAAGTGAGACACTTCAAAGATTTGGAGGTTTTCTCGCTCACGATCGGCGGGATAAAGGCGGTTCGCCCCGGCACGCCCAGGTCCGACAGGGCGGGAACGCGACACAGCACCGGCCGTGCCGCGATGCCCCCGAAAGGCGGAGGAGACGCCGCGGTCCCCCGGCCCTCGGCTTTTGGGTCCTACCGGGCGACGAACAGGGAATCGAGCTTGCCGCCGGAGGCGAAATGGGCGGCCTGGAGCTTTTCCCAGCCGCCGAACACGTCCTCCACCTTCACCAGGCGCACCGGCGGGAACTGGGCCTTGAACGCCTCAGCCACCTTCGGATCCACCACCCGATGGAAGGCTTTCGCCGCGACGGTCTGGCCGGCGGGGGAATACAAAAACTCCAGATAGGCGGTGGCGGAGGCGCGCGAGCCGCGCTTGTCCACCACCTTGTCCACCACGGCCACCGGGAATTCGGCGAGCAGGCTCATGGACGGGATGACGGTGGCGAGCTTGCGGTCGGGATATAGGCCCTCGATGGCGCGGGTCTCGGCCTCGAACGTCACCAGCACGTCGCCGGTCTCACGCTCCACGAAGGTGGTGGTGGCAGCGCGGCCGCCGGTGTCGAACACCGGCACGTTGGAGAGCAGCTTCTTCACGAAGGCGTCGGCCTTGGCCGCGTCACCCTTGTTCTGCTCCAGGGCGAAGGCATAGGCCGCAAGATAGGTGTAGCGCGCGTTGCCCGAGGTCTTCGGATTGGGGAAGATCACCTTCACGTCGTCGCGGACGAGGTCCGACCAATCCTTGATGTTCTTCGGATTTCCGGCGCGCACCAGGAAGGCCGGGAACGAATAATAAGGCGAGGCCGCATTGGGGAATTTGGACTGCCAGTCCTTGGCGACGAAACCGGCCTTGGCGAGGGTATCCACGTCGATCACCTGGTTGAAGGTGACCACGTCGGCTTCCAGCCCTTCGAGGATCGCCCGCGCCTGGCGCGAAGAGCCCGCATGGCTCTGGTTCACCGTCAGCGCCTGCCCGGTCTTCTCCTTCCAGAAGGGGATGAACTCGGCATTCACCGCGGTGAAAAGCTCGCGCGAAATGTCATAGGAGACGTTGAGCAGGGTGGACGGCCCCTGCTGCGCCAAGGCCGGGGCCGCGCCGAGCGCCCCCGCCATTCCCGCGACTGCCCCCGCGAGCGCGGTGCCAAGAACGACGCGGCGGCTGGGACGGGCGGACATGGCGGCTCTCCTTTTCACATTTCACATTCGGTGAAATGGTCATATCACATGATCCATACCTAGCATGTGAAATGCAGCCTGTGAACCACCCTTGGCCGCGCGGTGCCCCACAAGGAAGATCGGGCCGGGCATGGCTCCGCCCGGCCCGACCTCCGGCATTACAGGTTCACCATCGCCATGCCGGCCTCGGGATAGCGCGTTCCCGCCACCCCCTCGGGCGCGAACAGAGCGTCGAGAGCTGCAACCTCCTCCGCGCTCAGGCGGATGGCGGCGGCCGCCACGTTCTCCTGCAGATACTTGATCCGCTTCGTGCCGGGGATCGGGATGACGTTGTCCTGCTTGTTGAGGATCCAGGCCAAGGCGATCTGCGCGCTGGTTGCGCCCTTGGCGGCGGCGAAGTCCTTCAGCGCCTCCACCATGGTGAGGTTCTGCTTCACCGCCTCGCTGGTGAAGCGCGGGCTGGCGCGGCGGTAGTCGTCCGGAGCGAGGCTGTCCGGCGATGTCACGGCGCCGGTCAGGAAGGAGCGTCCAAGCGGGGAATAGGCGACGAAGGCGATGCCCAGCTCACGACAGGCGTCCAGCATCTCCTGCTCGGGCTCGCGGCTCCATAGCGAATATTCGATCTGCACGGCGCTGATGGGGTGGACGGCATGGGCGCGCCGCAGCGTTGCGACCGAGCATTCGGACAGGCCGAGGAAACGCACCTTGCCGGCGTCCACCAGTTCCCTCATGGCGCCGACCGTGTCCTCGATGGGAGTGTTCGGGTCCACGCGGTGCTGGTAATAGAGGTCGATGGTGTCGATGCCGAGCCGTTCAAGGCTCGCATCGCAGGCCGAGCGCACGTAGTCCGGCGTGCCCGACACGCCGAGGCGCTCGCCGTTGGGTCCGCGCACGTTGCCAAACTTGGTGGCGAGCACAACCTGATCGCGCCGCCCCTTCAGGAAGCGGGCGAGAAGGCGTTCGTTGGCGCCGGAACCGTACATGTCTGCGGTGTCGAAGAAATTTATCCCGAGATCGAGCGCCGCTGCTAGGGTTGCGAGCGATTGCTCGTCGTCGGTGGGGCCGTAGAATTCGGACATGCCCATGCAGCCGAGGCCGATGGCGGACACGGATAGGCCCGAGCGACCGAGGGAGCGGTGGTCCATGGGGGACCTCATGATGAGAGGATGGCAGGCCGGGGAGGTTTCCGCTGGCCATAGAAGTAAACTACACCGTATAGTTTACATATGTCAATGACCCCGCCTGCGAAACCGCACGCTGCCCGCCCGCCCGATCCCGGCGGGCCTGCCGCCGCCGCGCCCCGCCGCGGCCGGCGCGACACGGCGGAGCGCATCCGTTCCGCCGCGCGCAAGCTGTTTCTGGAAAAGGGCTATGGCGCCACCTCCATGGATGCGGTGGCGGCGGCGGCGCCGGTGTCCAAGCGGACGCTCTACCAGCACTTTCCCGGCAAGGCCGAGCTGTTCGGCGCGGTGATCGACGAGGCGTGGTCGCATTTCACCCGGGCTCCGCTCCTCTCCAGCGAGGCGCCGGGAGATCCCCGAGCGGTCCTCCACTCTTATGTCCAGCGCCTGACGGACCATTGGGACCGTCCCGACGTCATCCCGCTCCTGCGGCTCGTCATCGCCGAGGCACCGCGCTTCCCCGAGATGTCGCAGGCCTATTTTGCCGCCGGCAAGGAACCGGCGGTGATGGGCCTCGCCGCCTATTTCGCCACGCTCGCCGCCGACGGGCGGATTGATGGCGCGCGCGACCCCCAGCTGGCTGCCGCGCAGTTCCTCGGCGCCATCAAGGAGCCCCTGTTCTGGCCCCGCGTCCTCGGCGTGCCGGTCGCGTTCGATGCCGAGGACGCCGTGGCGCGCGCCATCGACGCCGTGCTCCGGCGACGCTGAGCACGGCCGACGTCTTGTCTGCCGGCTGAGACTATCGTCGCGGCATCCTGCGATTGCGCCGGCGCTGCGGCCTCGGCTACGTTCCCCGCCCAATTCGACCGGGAATCCCGGCGGCAGCACTCATGGCAGGGGGGACCTGATGGCCGGCATCTACGATCTTCATCTCGAACGCACTCCGGCGAACTTCCAGCCGCTCACCCCCCTCGGCTTCCTGGAGCGCGCGGCCAGCGTCTTCCCGGACCGCACCGCCATCCTCCACGGCCGCCTTACGCGCACCTACCGCGACTTTTACGGCCGCAGCCGCCGCCTCGCCTCGGCGCTGGAGAAGCTGGGCGTCGGCGTCGGCGATACCGTGGCGGTGATGCTTCCCAACGTGCCGGCCATGCTTGAGGCGCACTACGGCGTGCCCATGGTGGGTGCGGTGCTCAACTCGCTGAACACCCGGCTCGACGCGGCCATCCTCGCCTTCACCCTCGATCACGGCGAGGCGAAGGTGCTCATCACCGACCGCGAATTCTCCCCGGTGATGAAGGCGGCCCTCGCCATGGCCACCCGCAAGCCCATCGTCATCGATTATGACGACCCGGAATTCACCGGCGCCGGCGAGCGCATCGGCTCCATGGAGTACGAGGATTTCCTCGCCACCGGCGATGCGGACTTCGCCTGGAAGCCGCCGGCGGATGAATGGGACGCCATCGCCCTCAACTACACGTCCGGAACCACGGGTGACCCCAAGGGCGTGGTCTATCACCACCGCGGCGCCCATTTGCTGGCGGTGGGCAATGTGGTGACGTGCAGCCTGGGCAAGCACCCGGTCTATCTGTGGACGCTGCCCATGTTCCACTGCAACGGCTGGTGCTTCCCCTGGTCGGTCACTTTGGTGGCGGGCACCCATGTGTGCCTGCGGCAGGTGAGGGCAAAGCCCATCTTCGATGCCATCGCCGACCATGGGGTCACCCACATGTGCGGCGCCCCCATCGTCATGTCGACCCTGCTCAACGCGCCGGAGCACGACAAGCGACCGCTGCCGCGGCAGGTGGAGTTCATCACCGCCGCCGCCCCGCCGCCCGAGGCGGTTCTCGCCGCCATGCAGGATGCCGGCTTCAACGTGGTCCACGTCTACGGCCTCACCGAGGTCTACGGCCCCGCCGTGGTCAATGACTGGCACAGCGAGTGGGACGCCCTCGACGCCACCGAGCGCGCCATCCGCAAGTCCCGCCAGGGGGTGCGCTACAGCGCCCTCGAGGCGCTCGACGTGATGGACCCCGAGACCATGGTCCCGGTCCCGTCCGACGGCGAGACGCTGGGCGAGGTGATGTTCCGCGGCAACGTCGTGATGAAGGGCTATCTCAAGAACCCGAGCGCCACCGACAAGGCTTTCGCCGGCGGCTGGTTCCACTCCGGCGACCTCGGGGTGAAGCATCCCGACGGATACATCCAGCTGAAGGACCGCTCCAAGGACATCATCATCTCCGGCGGCGAGAACATCTCCTCCATCGAGGTGGAGGATGCACTCTACAAGCATCCCGCCATCGCCGCCGCGGCGGTGGTGGCGAAGCCCGACGACAAATGGGGCGAGACGCCGGTTGCCTTCGTTGAGCTGCGTGACGGCATGAGTGCCACGGCCGAGGACATCATCGCCCATTGCCGCACCCATCTCGCCGCCTATAAATGCCCACGCTACGTGGTGTTCGACGAGATTCCCAAGACCTCCACCGGGAAGATCCAGAAGTTCCGCCTGCGCGAGATGGCGAAGGGAGTGTGATGCGTGTCCGATCTTGAAGTCCGCGACGCCAACGGCGCACCCCTGAAGGACGGTGACAACGTGACCCTCATCAAGGACCTGAAGGTCAAGGGCACCTCCGTCACCTTGAAGCGCGGCACGCTGGTGAAGGGCATCCGCCTCACCGGCGACCCGGAGGAGATCGACTGCAAGGTCGAGAAGGTGAAGGGGCTCGTGCTGCGCACCGAGTTCGTGAAGAAGGCCTGAGGTCGAACCGGTCGCGCACCGACTCCCTCAGGCGCAGAGGTCGTCCAGTGTCAGGCGAAGCTCCTTGAGGGAGCGCTCGATGGGGCGCTTCCAGCCGGCGATCCCCTGCGCGCAGGCATCCTCGCAAGCGTCGGACAGGGCGAACGGATCCGCTGCCTTGAGGGCCTGGATCAGGGCGCCGGCCTGCACCAGATCCTTGGCGCGTTTGGCCGTATCGCCTCCCAGTTTCTGGGCGATGACCAGCTTGCGGGCGCGGCGATGAGCCACGGGAGGTGTTGAAGAGGCGCCGCCCCGGCCGCGAGCGCAGGCAGCGGCATGGGATTGGGATCGGCGCGTCGGTACTGGGGCGTGAGAAGGTCCACCACGAAACCCGCTGCCGAGCGGAAATGGGAGGGCGGCGCAGCCCGATCGAGGCCGGGCAAGGGTCGGAAGCTGGGATCGGCCCGCTTCAGAATGGTTTCCATCGTCTCGCCCGCATCGGCAGCGCTGATGGCGAGGCTGGCGGTAGCAGGATCGGCACCCTGCCTCATCATGGCAGAGGCGGGCAGCGCGTGGCCCACCGGTGCGGAATAGCATTGATAAGCGGCCGTCCCCACCACCACGGCCTGGCGCAGCAATCCTGCCTCTTCGAGCGCGTCGAGCCCCTGCGACAGGGCTCTCGTCGGGGACGGAATGCCGGAGCGCCGCAAGGTGGAGACGAGACTTGAGCGGACCTTCGCCGCCTTATTCTCCTCCTCGATCAGGCGGATGCTCTCCCTCGTCCCCGCCCGTTGCTCTCTCTCCCCGCCCCTCGTCCCTGCCCCACCGACACCTTTCCAATCCTTCATCCTGCGGCCATGGTTCCGCCATGCGCGAAGCGCCAAAGCTGCGCGGCCCAGTTTGCGGAGAAGTGCCCCGTGCGCGCCCTGATGACCCTCGTCGGCGACATAAGCCGCCTCGCCATGCCCTATTTCCGCAGCGAGGAGCGGTGGAGCGCCATCGGCCTCCTCGCCGCCGTCATCGCGCTGGAGCTCGCCTGGGTCGGCGCCTCCGTGCTGCTCAACGAATGGAACGTCGCCTTCTACAACGCCATCCAGGACAAGGACTTCGACGCCTTCAAGACGCAGCTCCTGGTGTTCTGCGGCCTCGCCGCCGTGGCCATCGCGGTGGCGGTGTACCAGATCTACCTCAAGCAATGGCTGGAGGTGCGCTGGCGGCGCTGGCTGACCCGGCGCTATCTCGACGCCTGGCTGGAAGACAATGTCCACTACCGCCTGCGCCTCTCGGGCGATGCGGCGGACAATCCGGACCAGCGCATTTCCGAGGACGTGCAGCTGTTCATCAACCGTACCATCTCGGTGGGCGTCGGGTTGCTCGGCACCATCGTCTCGCTGGTGTCGTTCAGCGTGATCCTGTGGATGCTGTCGGGCCCCATGTCCTTTGAGCTGTTCGGCCACGAGGTGAACGTGCCGGGCTATCTGTTCTGGGCGGCGCTCATCTACGCCGCGGCCGGCACCCTCATCGCCCACGTCATCGGCCGCCCGCTCATCCGGCTCAATTTCGAGCAGCAGCGCTATGAGGCAGATTTCCGCGTCGATCTCGTCCGCGTCCGCGAAAATGGCGAGCAGATCGCGCTGCTGGAGGGGGCGGGCGCGGAAGGCCGCAAGCTGGAAGGCCGGTTCGCCGCCATCTTCGGCAATTTCGTCCAGCAGATGAAGGCGCAGAAGCGACTCACCTGGTTTACCGCCGGCTACAATCAGATCTCCACCATCTTCCCCTACGTGGTGGTCTCCCCCGCCTATTTCGGCGGGCAGATCCAGCTCGGGCAGCTGATGCAGACGGCGAGCGCCTTCTCCTCGGTCCAGGGCGCCTTCTCCTTCTTCATCACCAGCTATGTGACCCTCGCCGAATGGACCTCGGTGGTGCAGCGCCTCACCGGTTTCGAGGCCTCCATCGCCGCCGCCCGTGCTTCCCGGCCGGCGATGGGCGCGGATGGGCCGCTGCCGGACGGAAAGGCCCTGTTCCTCCAGGCGCTCGACATCCGCCTGCCGGGTGGCGCACCGCTGCTGGCCACCGACGAGCTGCACATCGAGCACGGCGAATGCGTGCTCATCACCGGCCCGTCCGGGGCGGGCAAGACCACCCTGCTGCGCGCCATCGCCGGCATCTGGCCCTATGCCACCGGACGGGTGGACCGGCGCGACGAGCACCGCCTCATGGTGCTGCCGCAGAAGCCTTACGTCCCGGTGGGGCGGCTCGATGTCGCCCTCGCCTATCCAAGGCCGGTGGACGAGGTCTCGCGGGAGGCCCTTGCCGACGCCCTCGCGGCGGTGGGCCTCGGCGAGCTGGCCGGCCGCCTCGGCGAGGAAGCGCCCTGGCCGCACGAGCTTTCCCTCGGCGAGCAGCAGCGCATCTCCATCGCCCGGGCCCTGCTGGAGCAGCCGGAAGTGCTGCTGCTGGACGAGGCCACTTCCGCGCTCGACGAAGCGGGCGAGGCCATGCTCTACCGTCTGCTGCGCGAACGCCTGAAGGACACCACCTTCATCTCCATAGGCCACCGCGCCACGCTGGTGGATCTGCACGACCGGGTGCTGCACCTCCATGGCGAGGAGGCCCCGCGCACGCTGGGCCCGGCACAGCCGCCGACGCTGCGGGCGGTCTGACCCGCTCCATGTGACGCGCGGGGGGAAAAGGGACGTCGGGAAGCAAGGCACAACGCTCGGCTTCTTGCGCCGGGCGCGTGGCCTCAGCTAAGTCTGCTGCACGGCGCCAAGCTGCCGCGACAGGCTGCTTCTGCCTCCAGTTCCGCCCCGAGGTCCCGCGTGACATCCGCCGAGCCCGCCCAGAAGCCCCGCGACGTCGTCTATTACGCCCTCGCCGCGGTGGTTGGCTTCCTCGGCGGCGGCGTGGGCGCCGGCTTTCATTGGGCGACATCCAAGGCCGGCGAATGGCCGCTGCTGCTGCGCGACCATTTCCAGGGACCCGCCCTCTATGCGGCGCTTTCGGCGGGGGCGGCGGTGATGGTGGCGCTCGCGGTCTTCCTGGTCCGCCGTTTCGCCCCGGAGGCGGCGGGCTCCGGCGTGCAGGAGATCGAAGGCGCGCTGGAAGGCCTCAGGGAGGTGCGCTGGAAGCGGGTGCTGCCGGTGAAGTTCGCCGGCGGCGTGCTGGCCCTCGGCTCCGGGCTGGTGGCAGGCAGGGAAGGCCCGACCATCCACATGGGCGCCTCCATCGCCAAGGCCATATCGGAGGCCACTCACCTCGACCTGCGCGACAGCCGCGGCCTGCTCGCCGCCGGCGCGGCGGCCGGCCTCGCCGCTGCCTTCAACGCGCCGCTGGCCGCCATCCTCTTCGTCATCGAGGAGACCCGGCGCCAGTTCCCCTACGGCCTGCGCACCTACAGCGCGGTCATCATCTGCTCGGTGGCGAGCGCCATCGTCGCCGAGGCCATCGGCGGCACCGGGCCCGACATGCAGATGACGGTGGCCGCCGTGCCCCTCTGGCTGCTGCCGGCCTTCATCCTCCTCGGGGCGGTCCTGGGCATCGTGGGCATCGCCTTCAACGCCGCCTTGGTGGCGTCCCTCGATGCCGCGCGCGGCCTCGCCGTGCGGGTCTCGCCCTATCTGCTGCCGGTGCTGGTGGGCGCGGCCGTGGGGCCGCTGCTGGTGCTGCGGCCGGAAGCGACCTTCGGCGGGGAATTGCTGGCGGTGTCGCTGCCGGGCATGGGGCTCTCCGCCCTTACTCTCGCCGGCATCGTGGCCATCCGCTTCGTCATGACCATGGCAAGCTATTCCACCGGCATTCCCGGCGGCATCTTCGCCCCCATCCTCGCTCTCGCCACCGCCGTGGGCGTGCTGGTGGCGACGCTGCTGGGCGCACTCGTCCCGCTGCCGGAGGGGGCGGTGGCCGCATTCGGCGTAGCGGCCATGGGCGGGCTGTTCTCGGCCACGGTGCGGGCGCCCCTGGTGGGCATGGTCCTGGTGGCGGAACTGACCGGCGCCTACGACATCCTGGTGCCGGTAATCCTCACCTGCGTCACCGCCAATCTCGTGGCCGAGGCCCTCGGCGGCAAGCCGATCTACGAGGTGCTGCTCGACCGCACCTTGCGCCTCGCCGGCACGCCGCGACCGCCGGAGCCGGCGGAGGACGCCATCGGCGGCTGGGACGAGCGCGAACGGCGACCGAGCTGAGCGCGGCTCACCACCATCGCACGGGCCATTTGCGCCCGCCGAACATGTTGTGCCAGCCGAAGGCGTAGACCAGCAGCATCAGCGCGCCCGACAACACCGGCACCATGAGGAAGCCGGCCGTCATCCCCTCGATCACCACGATGATGGGATTGATCGCCGCCGGTGGATGCAGGGTGCGGGTCGCCCGCATGGCCACCACGGCGAGCCCCACGGCGGCGGCCGCCGCCGGTTCGGAGCGGCCGAACAGGGCCAGCATGGCGAAGCCGACCAGGGTGGAGATCACATGCCCGCCCACCAGCGCCCGCGGCTGCGCCGCCTCGGCATCGGGCATGCTCAGCACCAATACGATGGAGGTGGCGAAGGGGATCAGCGCCAGCGGTGTCTCGCCGAGATGGGCGGCGATCTCCATGGCTCCCACTGCCAGCGAGGCGCCGAGCCCCTGCCAGGCCCACAGAGCGACGCTCCGCCATGCTGGCCGGCGCCAGCGCGGGGGGGCGGAAATCTGGGGCGTGCCAGCGACAGCTGCGGGAGGAGCTGCGGCAGCCGGCGGCTGGGGTGGCGCGGAACTGGTCATGCCTCATGATGCATCATCCGCCCGCAGCGCCGCAATCTTCGGCAGCATCACTGACGCAGATCCGCGGTCGGCGATCCGCCCCTCGTTCATGAGCACGATCTCGTCCATCAGATCGAGCCCCGAAGCCCGGTGGGTGATGAGCAGGACGGCCCTGTCCCGCGCCTCGTCCAGCACGGCGGCGATGACGGCGCGGGCGGTCTGCGTGTCGAGGCCCTCCAGCGGCTCGTCCAAGATCAAGAGGGGTGCATCCTTCAGCAGGGTGCGGGCGAGATTGAGCCGCCGCGCCTGCCCGCCCGAGAGGCTCGCGCCGTGGGCGCCGACGAAGGTGGCAAACCCGTCCGGCTCGGCGTCGATCACATCGAGTATGCCCGCGGTGGCGCAGGCCGCAGCGCGGCGGGCAGGCGGCGCCTGGGGGTCGGCGAGGGCAAGGTTCTCCGCCACGGTCGCAGCGAAGACGTGGTCGTGTTGCTGCAGCACCGCGAGGCGCCGGCGCAGGGCATCGGCATCGAGCAGCGCCACGTCGCGGCCAGCGAAGGTGATGCGGCCCGCATCGGCCGCGCGGAAGCGCAGGGCGAGGGCGACGAGGCTCGATTTGCCGGACCCGCTCGGCCCCACCACCGCCACCCGCCGCCCCGGCACGAGATCAAGGTCGATGCCGGCGAGCGCAGGACGCGTGGCGCCGGGATAGGTGAGACAGACATTGCGGAACGCCAGCGTCCCCTGAGCCGGCACGTCCGCGGCGCCGGCCTCCGCCACGGGCGGGGCGCGATCGGCCAAGGCGAACAGGCGGCGGGCGCTGGCGAGCGTCGCCGGCAGCGCCTGGACGGCGGCAGGCAGGGGGGCGAGGGCATCGAACAGGGCGAGCGCCATCAGCGCCAGCATCACGAGGTCCGGCCCGGCGAGGGCGCCACCCAGCGCCACCGGCGCGCCCGCGAGGAGCACGCCGAGCAAGGCCGCCTGCCCGGCAAATCCCACCCCGGCCGTGCCGGCGGCGGCGACGCCGGCGAGGTGGCGCGCATCGGCGAGCAGCGCGTCACCCGCTGCCTCTACGCGGCGCCTGTGACGACCGTCGCCGTCATAGACGAGAAGCTCGGCCTGGCCCTCCAGATGGTCCACCAGCGCCGCCTCGAACGCGCCGGTGTCGCGGGCAACCCGCGCCGAGGCGGCCGCCCCCAGCCGATGGACGGCAAGGGGGATCAGTCCGCCCGCCAAGAGCGCGAGCACCGCCAGCACCAGCGCCGCGGCGCCGGACCACAAAGCGGCGAAGGCCACCGCCACCAGCACCACCACGACGGCCGTCAGCGCCGGCGAGAGGATGCGCAGGAAGGCGAATTCCATGCGGTCGATGTCGCCGGCGAGGCGCGCGAGCAGGTCGCCGGAGCGCTCACCCTCCAGCACCGCCGGAGCCAGCGGCACGAGGCGGCGGAAAAACCAGGGCCGAAGGTCGGCAACGAAGCGCAGCGTCGCATCGTGGCCCAGCAGGCGCTCGGCGTAGCGCGCGACGGTGCGCAGCAGGGCAAAGGCCCGGATCGCAGCGGATGCGGTGAAGGGGTTCATGGCCGCACCGGCGACGCCGGCCAGCGCCATGGCACTGATGAACCAGCCGGAGGCCGCCATCAGCCCCACATGGGCAAGGCTCGCCGCCGCCGAGAGCAGCACCGCCAGCGCCATCCACCCGGCCTGCCGGCGCATGGCGGCGAGCAGCCGGAAAAACACCGCCCACGCCCCGGGGGTAGACGCCGCCGAGGCGGGTGCCCCGCTGCCCTCCCGCCTCATGGCGCCACCTCCCGGCCGGCACCCGCCGCAACGAGGCGGGCATAGAGACCGCCCTGCGCCATGAGGTCCGCGTGGCGGCCACGCTCCACCACCCGCCCCGCGTCCAGCACCACGATGAGGTCCGCCGTCTCGGCCTGCGACAGGCGATGCACGGCGAACAGCGCCGTACGCCCCGCCACCAGGCGCGCGAGGGCGGCCTCGACCTCGCCCGACAGCGCGGCATCGAGATGCGCGGTCGGCTCGTCGAGGGCGACGAAGGGCGCATCGCGATAGAAGGCACGGGCGAGGGCGAGGCGGTGGGCCTCGCCGCCGGAGAGGCCGGCGCCCCCCTCCCCCACCGACGCAGCGAGGCCTTGCGGACGGCCCGCGACCACCCCGGAAAGCCCCGCGGCCTCCACGGCGGCGGCGAGCCGGCCGGGCGCGGGCGCGTCCTCTCCCGGGGCGATGTTGTCGGCGAGGGTTCCTGCGAACAGGCGCGGGCGCTGGGCGGCATAGGCCACATGAGAGCGCCAGCCGGCCATGTCGAGATCGCCGAGGGGCACCCCGTTCACCAGCACCCGGCCGGTCGTGGGCCGCGCGAAGCCAAGCGCCAGATGAAGCAACGAGGACTTGCCGGCCCCCGACGGCCCCACCAGCGCCACCCGCGCGCCCGCCGGCACCGTCAGCGACACGCCGTCGAGCGCCCGCCGGCCGTCGGCGAAGGCGAGGCCGACCTCCTCAAAGCGGATTTCGATGCGGCCGGGATCGCGGAGCGCCAGGGTCCCGCCCGGCTCGGCGGGTGACGGCGTATCGGCCAGCGCCACGAGACGCTCGGCGGCGCCCATCGCCTCCATGCGGGCATGGTAGGCCGTGCCCATGGCGCGCAGCGGCGCGAAGAATTCCGGCGCCAGCAAGAGGACGAACAGGCCGATGAAGAAGTCCATGCCGCCCCACAGCAGGCGGAAGCCGATGAAGATGGCGGCCATGGCGATGGCGACGGTGGCGAAGAATTCCAGCACCAGCGAGGACAGGAAGGCGATGCGCAGCACCGCCATGGTGTCGCGCCGATAGGCCTGCGCCGCCTCCGCCACCTGCCCGGCCATGCGTCCCGCCGCGTTGAATGCCTTGAGCGTCGCGAGCCCCTGCACCGCGTCCAGCAGGTGGCCGGACAGGCGCGCGAGCGTGCGCCACTGCTTCTGGTTCTGCGCTTCCGCCCCCTTGCCGATGAGGATCATGAAGCCGGGAATGATCGGCGCGGTGACGAGGAGGATGAGGCCGGAAACCCAGTCGAGCGGGACCACCACAGCGAGGATGGCGAGCGGCAGCAGGACCGCCATCACCGAGGCGGGGAGATAGCGCGCGTAATAGGGCTCCACCGCCCGCACGCCGGACGAAACGGCGGCCACCGTCTCCCCCGTGCGCAGGCCGGACAAGCCTATGGGGCCGAGGCGGGCCACGTGGGCGAGGAGCTCGGCGCGCAGCCCCCGCATCACAATGGCGGCGGCGGCGAAGCCGGAACGCTCGGCCGCGAAGGCGCACAGGGCCCGAGCGAGGATGACGGCCAGAAACAGCGCGATCTCGCCTTCGGCACCTGCGCCGCGACCGCCGGAGATCAGCGGCGCCTGATCGATCAGAACGTGATGGATGAGGGATGCCGCAAGGCCCGCCTGGGCGATGGTGAGGAGGCCGGCGGCAAAGGCGAAGCCATAGGCGCTGGCGAGATCGCGTCGCGCCGGCGCCTTGCGGTCCGCCAGGAAGCGCGACAGGCGCGCGCGGTCGCTGCTGGCCTCGCTTGCGATGCTCCTGATCTCCCGCTCATGGCTGCCGCAGCCCGCCCTTCCCGATAGCACGGGATCGCCGCCGCCCCCAACGAGGCCAGCCGCCGCGCGACAGGACCGCGCGGGCCCTCAGCGGTTCAGTTCGTCCCATCCGGTGGCGGTGGCGAGGAAGATGCGGGGCGCGGGCCCGTCCACGGCGAAGGCATAGGCTGCGTCCGGCAGCGTGCCGGCGCCGGTGAGGAAGCTCTGCCCGTGGCGCGTCACCACCCCGCCGGCGGCGGGAAGGCGCACGCGACAGGGATCGGCCGACAGGCCCTCGCCGGTGGCCTTCAGCAACGCTTCCTTGCCGCACCATTGGGCGAGGGCGGCAGCGGGCCGTTGCTCGGTGGGAAGGCGCGACCAGAGGTCGATATCCTCGGGATGCATGAATTCGCCGGCGAGGCGGGTCCACAGGTCGAGGTCCCGCGCGCGCTCCACGTCCACGCCGATGATGCCCCCGTCGTTGCGCTCCGCCGTCGCCGGGGTGGCGCGGGCCAGACCCACCGCGACCCAGCCGGAGGCGTGGGCGACATTGAGGTCGTGACCGCACCCGGCGGGCAGGAAAGGCCGGCCGCTCGTGGCGCGGAACAGCGCCACGCCGGCGGGATCGCAGGCGAGGGCGATGCCCGCGAGCCGGCGTGCCAGGCGCCAGGCGGCGCGCCGGTCGGCCCGGTCATCGGCCTTCACCAGACGGGTGATGCGCGCTTCGTCGTCCTGCGGCAAATCGAAAGCGAACGTGTCGTGGCCGGCAAGGTTTGCCACGCGGCCGATGGCCACGAGGCTCGCACCGGGGGCGAGCCGCGCCGCCTCCAGCGGGCCGGCGACCACCTCACACACCCGCGCGGGCCGCACGCCACGCCGGAAGCTGGCGCTTGAGCAGGGCGAGGAGGCGCGCTTCCTCCTCCCGCACGAAGAAATGGCCGCCCGGCCAGATCTCGACCGCGAGCGGGCCGCCGACGAGCTCGCGCCACGCGTGGAGGCTCGGCTCCGGCGTCGCCAGATCGTCGGCCCCGCCGAGAATGACTGCGGGGCAGTCCAGCTTCGGGCCGGGCGCGAAGGCGTAGGTATCCACCATGCGGAAGTCGGCCTTCAGCGCCGGCAGCATGACGGCGAGAAGATCGGGTTGGGCGAGCACGGCATCGGACGTGCCGCCGATGCGGCGCAGCTCGGCGATCAGCTGGGCGTCGCTCATCTGGTGGCGGTCGAGGCTGGGGAACGGCAGATGCGGCGCCGCGCGGCCGGACAGGACGAGGCCGGCGACGGTGACGCCGTGCCGGGCCAGGGCCCGCGCCGTCTCGAAGGCGAGCAGTGCGCCCATGGAATGGCCGTACAGCACCAGCGGCACCGAGCGCTCGGCGAGCGGGGCGGCAAGGTCCTCGGCGAGGGCGACGATGCCGGCCGGGAAAGGCGCGCTCTGGCGCGTGCCGCGGCCGGGCAATTCCGGGCTGTCCACGCTGGCGACGCCGGCGAGGGCGGCCTTCCACGGGCGATAGATGGCGGCGGAGCCGCCGGCGTGGGGCAGGCAGACGAGGCGCATGGGTCAGCCTCCGCACCGCGTGGCACGGTCGGCGGGCGCCTTCCTGTGCACAAAGTCCCCCGCGCGCCCAAGGCGGGCGCTGACGGATTCCGGCGGGCTGTGGTCACGATTGCTGCGGCGCATCATTCAAGCCTCCCATGGGAGATAAGCGGTAAAGGCGCGTCCGCTCAAGCCGCTTGCCGCATCGCGGGACGAAATTGCGCGCCGCGGGGCGCACCAGCTCTACCGCAGTGCCTCCCCTTCGCCGCGTCGGGCGCGGGAGATGGCGCTTGACAAGCCGCGGAGGCGATCATGTAATTCACCGGTTAGTTACTAACGGAGCCGCAGAGCTCCGGCGCATCGAGACAGGGACAGGGAGGAGACCGCCATGGCGTCGCCGCGCCACCGCAACCGTGTGCTCGCCGTTCTGGACCAGCCGTGGGCAAAGCCCGTCGGCCTGCTCCTCATGCTGGTGGTCCTGTGGGACCTTGCGGTCCGCATCTTCAACATCCCGCCCTATCTGATCCCCACCCCCGGCGACGTCATCCTCGCCTTCCGCAACGAAGGCGGCATGCTGCTCCAGGAGGCGGTGCCGACCACCATCGCCACCCTCGCGGGCTTTGCCCTCTCCGCCATCATCGGCATCCCGCTCGCCATGCTGATCGCCGGCTCGCGCACGGTGGAGGCCTATCTCTATCCCCTGCTGGTGTTCTCCCAGTCGATCCCCAAGGTCGCCATCGCACCCCTGTTCGTGGTGTGGTTCGGCTTCGGCATGATCCCCAAGGTGATCTCCGCCTTCCTGCTGGGCGTGTTCCCGGTGGTGGTGGCGGGCGTGCAGGGCTTCAAGTCGGTGGAGGGCGACATGCGCGACCTCGCCCGCTCCATGAAGGCCTCGCGCCTCCAGACCTTCGCCATGGTGAGCCTGCCCCACGCCATGCCGGCCATCTTCGCCGGCCTCAAGGTGTCGGTGACGCTCGCGGTGGTGGGCGCTGTGGTGGGCGAGTTCGTCGGCGCCAATTCCGGCCTGGGCTTCGTGCTCCAGCGCTCCATCGGCAATTTCGAGCTGCCCACCATGTTCGCGGCGCTGATCCTGCTGGCGCTCATCGGCGTCGTGCTGTTCTGGATCATCGACCTCGTGGAGCGCCTGATGGTGCCGTGGCACGCCAGCCAGCGCCAGGACATGTTCGTCACCGCGTGAGCGTCGCGTTTCTCCGTTGTTTCGCCCCGAAAACAGGCTCGTGACCCGCCATCCAAGGCCGGCACAGGAGGAAGCCCCATGAAGATGATCCGCCGTCTCGGCGTCGCGCTGGCCGCGACCCTCGCCGTCTCGACCGCCGTCCCGGCTGCGGCCGCCGACAAGGTAACTCTGCTGCTCAACTGGTACGTCTATGGCGAGCACGCGCCCTTCTTCTACGGCAAGGCCAAGGGCCTGTATGCCGCCGAGGGCATCGACCTCGAGATCCAGGAAGGCCGCGGCTCGGCGGTCACCATCCAGGCGGTGGCGGCCGGCACCGCCCAGTTCGGCTATGCCGACGTGCCCACCATGATCCGCGCCGCCGCCAAGGGCGCCCCGGTGGTGGCCGTGGGCGTCGCGCTGCAGAAGAGCCCCATGTCGGTGATGGGCTTCGCCGACAAGAACATCCGCAAGCCGGAAGACATCAAGGGCAAGATCGTCGCCACCACGCCGGGCGATTCCATGTCGCAGATCTGGCCGCTCTTCCTGAAGCAGACCGGCCTCAAGGCGTCCGACTTCCAGGTGGTCTCCGGCGACGGTCAGACCAAGCTCAACGCCGTCATCAACGGCCGCGCCGACCTGCTGCTGGGCTACGCTATGGACCAGAGCATGAAGATCAAGGACGCCACCGGCAAGGACGTCTACCCGATCATGTTCGCGGACTACGGGATCAACATGGTGTCCTCGGGCATCATCACCTCCAAGGATCTCATCAAGTCCAACCCGGACCTCGTGCGCCGCTTCATGTCCGCCACCACCAAGGCGTTCATCGGCGCCGAGAAGGACCCCAACGCCGCGGTGGACGCGCTGCTGGTGGACCTGCCAAAGGCCGGCAAGAAGGAGACGCTGCTGGAAGGCTTCGCCCTGACCACGCCGCTCTACCGCACCGAGGAGACCAAAGGCCGCCCGCCGTTCCAGGTCACCGACGCCAACATGACCTCCACCGTCGACCTGCTGGTGGAGTACGGCGGCCTCGAAGCGGCGGCCAAGGCCGACACCAAGACCTACTACACCCGCGATTTCCTGCCCGCCGCAAGCAACTGAGCCGCGGCGCCGATCGACCGACGGGCTGAAAGGGAGAGCCTCATGGCCGTGTCCAACACATTGCGGGTGGTCGCGCGCGACGAGGGGACGGCGGTGCGCCGCCGCCTCATCGAGATCCGCGGCCTGACCAAGACCTACCGCACCCGTGACGGCGAGGTGCCTTCTCTCAGGCCCATCGATCTCGACATCCAGGAAGGCGAGTTCATCTCCGTGGTAGGGCCGTCGGGCTGCGGCAAGTCCACTTTGCTCAAGCTGGTGGCCGGCCTCATCCCGGCGACCAGCGGGGCCATCACCATCGACGGCAAGACCGTGACCGAGCCGCCGGACGACGTGGGCATCGTGTTCCAGAGCCCGGTGCTGCTCGCCTGGCGCACCGTGCTGCGCAACGTGATGATGCCGGTGGAGGTGCGCCGCCTCGACCGCGCGACGCATCTGGAGCGCGCCCGCCAGCTCCTCGCCACGGCCGGCCTCTCCGGCTTCGAGAACAAGTATCCCTGGCAGCTCTCCGGCGGCATGCAGCAGCGCGCCGCCATCTGCCGGGCGCTCGTCCATGACCCCAAGATCGTGCTCATGGACGAGCCGTTCGGCGCCCTCGACGCCATGACGCGCGAGAAGATGAACCTGGAGCTCCAGCGCATCCATTTCGAGACGCGCAAGACCATCCTGCTCATCACCCATTCCATCCCCGAGGCCATCTTCCTCGCCGACCGGGTGGTGGTCATGACCGACCGGCCGGGCTCCATCGCCGCCATCTACGACGTGCCGCTGCCCCGGCCGCGCGCGCTGGAGATGATGGGCAGCGCCGCCTTTTCCGAGCTGGCCCAGACCATCCGCGGCCATTTCTACGCCCGCGGGCATCTGGACTGAGGCGATGAGCGCACCGCGCCTCCATATCCACAGTGTGGAGCTGGGCGAGCGGATGATGCCGTTCGCGCACGCGTTCCGGTTCGGCCCCTCGGTGGTGGAGGCGGCGCCCCAGGCCTTCGTGCGGGTCGAGGCGGAGGTGGAGGGCTTCGGACGGGCCACCGGCCTTGCGGCCGAGATGATGATGCCGAAATGGTTCGACAAGAACCCGGCCAAGAGCCCCGCCGACACGGTGGACGATCTGCGCCGCGGCCTCATCCAGGCCGCCCGCGTCTATGCCAATGCCGGGTCCGGCACGGCCTTCGGATTGTCGGCTGCGGCGCGCGCGCCGCAATCCATGTGGGCGCAGCGCGACGGCGTGCCGGCGCTGGCCGCCAATTTCGGACCCGCTCTCCTCGACAAGGCGGTGCTGGACGCGCTGCTGCAGGCGATGAAGCTGCCCCTGGCGGAGGGGCTGAAGCACAATGCCATGGGCCTCGACGGTCGGCTGACGCCCGATCTCTCCGCCCGCCAGATCGACGGCTTCCTGCGCGGGCTCACCCCTGCCCCTGCGGTCGCCCTGCGCCACACCGTGGGACTGCTCGATGCGCTGGACGGGCCGCACGGCCTCGCCACCGAAATCGCGGCCGCGCGCCTCGCCTTTTTCAAGATCAAGATCGGCGGCGACCTTGCCGCCGACGTGGCGCGGCTGGAGGCCATCGCCGCCATCCTTGCTGAGGCGGCCCCCGGCTATGCCGCGACCCTCGACGCCAACGAGCAGTACGACCCCGACCGGCTGGCGGAGCTCGTGCAGGCCCTCGCCCGACCGCGGCTCAGGGCGTTCCGCGACCGCCTCCTCTATGTGGAGCAGCCGTTCGACCGGCGCGAGACCTTCGCTGCCCCCTTGCCCTCCGCGCTGGACGGGCTCGCGGTCATCATCGACGAGGCGGACGACGCTCTCGACAGCTTCCCCCGGGCGGCGGCGCTTGGCTATCGCGGCGTCTCGTCGAAGTCGTGCAAGGGCCTCTACAAGTCCATCCTCAACGCAGCGCGGGTGAGCGCCTGGAATGCCGGCGGCACGCGCGGGCCGTTCCTGATTTCGGCCGAGGACCTGACCTGCCAGGCGGGCCTCGGCATCGAGCAGGACACGGCCCTCGTCGCCGCTTTGGGCCTCACCCACGGCGAGCGCAACGGCCACCATTACGTGGACGGCTTCGGCCCGGCACCGGACGCGGAGTCGCGCGCTTTTCTCGCTGCCTGCCCCGAGCTTTACGCCGAGCGCGACGGCCGCATCGGCCTTGACGTGTCGCGGGGACTGATCCCCACCGCCGGACTTCTTCGCGCCCCCGGCTTCGCCCGGCGGGCGGAACCGGAATGGGCGAGCCTCTCGCCCATTCCCCTCACCCCCATCACCGACCAGCGTTTACAGGAGATCTCCGCATGAGCCAGCGGCGCCTCGGCCTCATCATGAACGGCATCACGGGACGGATGGGGCTCAACCAGCATCTCATCCGCTCGGTGGTGGCCATCCGCGCCCAGGGCGGCGTTCAGCTCTCCGACGGCTCGCGCGTGCAGCTCGATCCCATCCTCGTCGGCCGCAATGCCGAGAAGGTGGAGGGGCTGGCGAAGGAATTCGGCATCGCGCGCTGGACCACCGACCTCGACGCGGCGCTCGCCAACCCGGACGACCAGATCTTCTTCGACGCCGCCACCACCCAGGCCCGGCCGGTGCTGCTGGAGCGTGCCATCCGCGCCGGCAAGCACGTCTATTGCGAGAAGCCCATCGCCACCAACCTGCCGGAGGCCATCCGCATCTGCCGCCTCGCCGAGGAGAAGGGCGTGAAGAATGGCGTGGTCCAGGACAAGCTGTTCCTGCCCGGCCTGCAGAAGCTGAAGCTGCTGCGCGATTCCGGCTTCTTCGGCCGCATGCTCTCGGTGCGCGGCGAGTTCGGCTACTGGGTGTTCGAGGGCGACTGGGGCCAGCCGGCCCAGCGCCCCTCCTGGAACTACCGGTCCGAGGACGGCGGCGGCATGATCCTCGACATGGTCTGCCACTGGCGCTACGTGCTCGACAACGTCTTCGGCCCTGTGAAATCGGTGTCCTGCATCGGCGCCACCCACATACCCGAGCGGGTGGATGAGGCCGGCAAGGCCTACACCGCGACGGCGGATGACGCCGCCTACGCCACCTTCGAGCTCGAGGACGGCGTCATCGCCCACATCAACATGTCCTGGTGCACCCGCGTCTATCGCGACGACCTCGTGACCTTCCAGGTGGACGGAACGCTGGGCTCGGCCATCGCGGGTCTGTCGGACTGCATGTTCCAGTCCCGCGTCGGCACCCCGCGCCCGGTGTGGAACCCGGACCAGAAGCGCGAGGCGGATTTCTACGCCGACTGGCAGAAGGTGCCCGACACCGTCCCCTACGACAACGGCTTCAAGGCCCAGTGGGAGATGTTCATCCGCCACATCGCCGAGGACGCGCCCTATCGCTTCACCCTGCGCGAGGGCGCCAAGGGGGTGCAGCTGGTGGAATGCGCGCTGGAAAGCTGGAAGGAGCGTCGCTGGATTGACGTGCCGACGCTGGAGGCCTCCGAGAAGGCCGTGCTCCAGGCGGCCGAGTGAGGCGGCGATGAACGAGATCGCCCGCGCCACCGCCCTCTCCCTGCGCCTGCCGGTGGCCGGCGGCGCCCTGGAGACCTTCCGCCTCTCGGCGCCGCGGGACTTTCCCGCCCGCGCCGCCGGGCCCATGAACCGCATCGCCTTCTCCGCCGCCCATGTGGTGGCCGACCCGCTGAAGGAGTGCGACCCCTGGCTCGACGCCGCCATCGACTGGGACAGCACCATCGCCTACCGCGCCCGCCTGTGGGACCTCGGCCTCGGCGTGGCGGAGGCCATGGACACCGCCCAGCGCGGCATGGGCCTCTACTGGCCGACCTCGCTGGAACTGATCCGGCGCTCGGTCGCGGCCGCCAAGGCGCACGGTCCGGAAGCCCTCGTCTTCTCCGGCGCCGGCACCGACCACCTCGCCCCGCAGGACGCACGCTCCGTCGACGACGTGATCCGCGCCTATGAGGAGCAGGTGGAGGCGGTGGAGGCCGTGGGCGGCCGCATCATCCTCATGGCATCCCGCGCCCTCGCCCGCGTGGCGCGCTCGCCCGCGGACTACGAGAAGGTCTATGGCCGCATCCTCTCCCAGGTGAAGGCGCCGGTCATCATCCACTGGCTCGGTGACATGTTCGATCCGGCGCTGGCGGGCTATTGGGGGACCAGCGACCTCGACGCCGCCATGGACACCGCGGTCGCCATCATCAACGCCAACGCCCGCGGCGTGGACGGGGTGAAGATCTCCCTCCTCGACAAGGACAAGGAGATCGCCATGCGCCGCCGGCTGGACCCGGCCGTGCGCATGTATACCGGCGACGACTTCAACTATGCGGAGCTGATCGCCGGCGACGCGATGGGCCATTCCCACGCTTTGCTCGGCATCTTCGACGCCATCGCCCCGGCCGCCTCCGCCGCGCTGACCGCGCTGGCGGCGGGCGATGCCGCGCGCTTCCACGACATCCTGGGGCCCACCGTGCCCCTGTCGCGGCACATCTTCCGGGCGCCGACGCGCTTCTACAAGACCGGCGTGGTCTTCATGGCCTATCTCAACGGCCACCAGGACCATTTCACCATGGTGGGCGGGCAGGAGAGCACGCGCTCGACCCTGCACCTCGCCGAGCTGTTCCGCCTCGCCGACGCCGCCGGCCTCCTCGCCGATCCGGACCTCGCGGCGAAGCGCATGAAGGCCGTGCTCGCCGTGCGCGGCGTGGACGCCTGAGCCATGGGCGACCGCATCCCGCCCGCCGCCCTTGCCCCGGCGCTGCGCGACCTCTCGGCCGACCACCGGCTGCTGTCCCTGAACACAGCCACGGTGCGCAAGCAGGGCGATCTCGCCGCCATCATCGAGGCCTGCGCCCGCGCCGGCATCCCCGCCATCTCCCCCTGGCGGGACCAGGTGGCCGCCATCGGCCTCGACGAAGCCGTGAAGCGGGTGAAGGACACCGGCCTCAGGCTCTCAGGCTATTGCCGCGGTGGCATGTTCCCGGCCGATCCGGCCCGCCTTTCCGAGGTGATGGACGACAACCGCCGCGCCGTGGACGAGGCGGCCGCCCTGGATGCGCCCTGCCTGGTGCTGGTGGTGGGCGGCCTGCCGCATTTCTCGCGGCCGGGCTCGGCGCCGTCCAGGGACATCGGCGCGGCCCGCGCCATGGTGGAGGACGGCATCGCCGCCCTCATGGAGCACGCCCGCGCCGCCGGCATGCCCCTCGCCATCGAGCCCCTGCACCCCATGTATGCCGCCGAGCGGGCCTGCGTGAATACCCTTCGCCAGTCCCTCGACATCTGCGACCGGGTGGATCCAACGCGCACCGGCATGCTGGGTGTCGCCGTCGACGTCTATCATGTGTGGTGGGACCCGGAGCTCGCCGCCCAGATCGCCCGCGCGGGACGCGACCGGCTCCTCGCCTTCCACGTCTGCGACTGGCTCACCCCCACCAAGGACATGCTGAACGACCGTGGCATGATGGGCGACGGCGTCATCGACCTGAAGGCCATCCGCGCCATGGTGGAGGCCCAGGGCTTCGCCGGCTTCTGCGAGGTGGAGATCTTCTCGGACCATTGGTGGTCGAAGCCCATCGACGAGGTCCTCGCCACCTGTATCACCCGTCACCGCTCCGTCGTATAAGCGCGGGAGCGGGTCTGTTGGAGTAAAGGGGCATGGCGGAAGGCGGCGACATGGTTTCGGCCGCGGGGCGGAAAGCCCGCACCCGCGCCGCGAAGCCGGCCGAAGCGCCCGATGCCCGCGTGCCGCACACGCCGCCCGATCCGGCGAAAGCCGAGGCGAAGACCGCCCGCACCCGCGACCCCGAGCGGACCAAGGCGAGCATTCTCGCTGCGGCCACGGCGGAATTCTCCGCCCGCGGCTTCGCCGGCGCCGGCATCGACGCCATCGCCTCGCGCTCGGGGGCCAACCGGCGGATGATCTACCATTATTTCGGCTCCAAGCGCGGCCTGTGGCTGGCGGTGCTGGAAGCGGCCTATGAGCGCGCCCGGACCGCGGAGCT
Organism: Xanthobacter pollutisoli; assembly: GCF_040044995.1. NCBI lineage: Bacteria > Pseudomonadati > Pseudomonadota > Alphaproteobacteria > Hyphomicrobiales > Xanthobacteraceae > Xanthobacter > Xanthobacter pollutisoli. The sequence continues at coordinate 93,013 of NZ_JBDZDP010000006.1, read as the reverse complement.
GAAGCTGGACCTGGAGCGCCTGGCACCGGAGGATGCGCTCCGGCGGCTCGTGACCTTCACCTTCAATTCCTTCATCGGCAACCGCACCTTCATCAACCTCCTGAACAGCGAGAACCTGCATCAGGCCCGCCATCTGAAGGAATCCGCGCGGGTGAAGGAGATGCATTCGCCGCTCATCGGCATGATCTCCACCATCCTCGACAAGGGGGTGAAGGCCGGCGTGTTTCGCCCGGGGCAGGATCCGGCGGAGCTGTGGATCTCCATCGCCGGGCTCTCGTATTTCTACTTCTCGAACATCTTCACTTTGTCGGTCATCCTCGGCCGCGACCTCGCCAGCGAGGCGGAGCTGGACCGTCGTCGCGCCCATGTGGCCGATCTCGTGGTGAATGCCGTCCTCGTGGCGCCGCCGGCCTGAGCCGGCCGGCGGAGCATCGGGGAGACAGCCCAGGGCGATCGTGCGCTCGCCGCGTCGGCGCCGTCACCGGCAGGCGGCGGCGGAGAGCCGGGCGCGCCACAGCACCGCGCCGGCGCGGGTGGGGTGAAGTCCATCGTTCGTCGCCGCGGCGCGGGGCGCCGGCACCACCACCGCACCGGTTTCGGCGGCGAGTTCGCGGATCGCCGCGTTCTGCTCGGCGATGAAGCCGGCGTCCAGCCGCTCCACATAAGGCGAGCGGCTGGCATCCACCGGATTGATCTCCACCAGCACCAGCTCGGCTCCGGCGAGCGCGCCGAGCAGCGCGCGATAGCTTGCCTTCCAATCGGCGATGGACGGATGGGGGAGGGCGGAGTCGTTCACACCCACCGCCACCACCACGCGCGCCGGCTTGAGATGCGCTGCCAGCGCCGGTGCGCGCTCCAGCAGGTCCGAGATGCGGTCGCCGGGCACGGCGGCGTTCAGCACCTCCTCGCCGCACAAGGTGCGGGGCGCGGCCTGATAGGCGATGCTATCGCCGATGGCGAGCACAGGGGAGGAGGCAAGGCGGGCGCCCACCTCCGCTGCGAAGGCGACGCGCGTGCGCTGGGGCAGCTGCCCGATGCCCAGCGCCACCAACCCCGCCGTCAGGAGCACCGCCAAAAGGACGCGCAGGCGCCGCGGCACAAGGCCGGCGAGTCGTTCCCATGCGCGGGCCGAAGGCAGGTTCGCGGTGGACGGGATCATACGGCTTCACCTTTCGTCATGCGCGCCGGCACCGGCAGGGCACCCTCACGCAAGGGGGAGAGGCGGCTTCGATGGGGCGATCGCCATTGTCACGGTCCCGGTGTCGGCATTGGGACGGCATCGCGACTTTTGATTTCAACGCGTGACGGAATGTTTCCGGCGCACGGAAAAAGTGCGGGTGGCACTGAACGCTTTCCCCGCCTTGGCCGTTAAGCCTGCGGTCGGGCGCCGGCGGCATCGGCCGCCACGGCGCCGCGCGACCCAAGGAGGACATCATGGCGATCATCCGCACCGGCTCGGCCGAATGGAGCGGCGGCATCAAGGACGGCAAGGGCAAGATCTCCACCGAGAGCGGCGCGCTTGCGGCCTATCCCTACGGCTTCGCCAGCCGCTTCGAGGGCCAGCGCGGCAGCAACCCCGAGGAACTGCTCGGCGCCGCCCACGCCGCCTGCTTCACCATGGCGCTGTCGCTGATCCTCGGCGAGGCCGGGCTCACCGCCACCGCCCTCAACACCTCCGCGAAGGTCTCGCTGGAAAAGCAGGACGCCGGCTACGCCATCACCAAGGTGGACTTGGTACTGACCGGCACCGTGCCGGGCGCGACGCCCGAGCAGTTCGAGGAACTGGCGGGCAAGGCCAAGGCCAATTGCCCGCTTTCCAAGGTCATCCGCGCCGACATCAGCCTCGAGGCGACGCTGGAGGGCTGAGCCGCGTCAGGGCGTGGCGGGCTCCGGCACCGCCGCGCCCTTGACCGGAGCAGAGGCGCCCTCCCCCTCCCCCGCCACCTCGGCGATCATGCGGTAGGACGCGAGGCGCCGGTCGTGGTCGAACACGTCGGACACCACCATCACTTCGTCCACCCCGGTCTGGGCCACGAAAGCGGCAATGCCGTCCGCCACCCGCACGGGATCGCCCACCACCGAGCGCGAGAGGAAGCGCGCGGCCTGTGCCTTCTCCATGGGCGACCAGTACGTCTCGATATCGTCGATGGGCGGCTTCGACAGGCCGCGGGCACCGCGGAAGATGTCGGCCACCGACATCTGCTGGGTGGTGGCGAGCCGGCGGGCCTCGGCGTCGGTCTCCGCCGCGATCACGTTGAGGCCGGCCATGGCATAGGGCCGATCGAGCTGCGCCGAGGGCTTGAAGCGCTCGCGATAAATTTCCAGCGCTGGCAGCAGGTCGGCCGGGGCGAAGTGGGACGCAAAGGCGTAGGGCAGGCCCAACGCCGCCGCGAGCTGGGCGCCGTAGGTGCTGGAGCCGAGGATCCACAAGGGCACGTTGGTGCCCGTCGCCGGCACGGCATGCAGCGCCTGCCCGTCGCGCGCCTCGGCGAGATAGGCCTGAAGCTCCAGCACGTCCTGCGGGAAATTATCGGCATTGGTGAGCGAGCGGCGCAGCGCCCGCATGGTCATCTGGTCGGTGCCGGGCGCGCGGCCGAGGCCGAGGTCGATGCGGCCGGGAAAGAGATGGGCGAGGGTGCCGAACTGCTCGGCGATCACCATGGGCGCGTGATTGGGCAGCATGATGCCGCCTGCGCCGACGCGGATGCGCGTGGTGCCCGCCGCCACATGGGCGATCACCACCGATGTCGCCGCGCTGGCGATGCCCTGCATGTTGTGATGCTCGGCCACCCAGAAGCGGCGATAGCCCCAGTCTTCCGCCTGGGCTGCGAGATCGCGGGCATTGTCGAGCGCCTGTCGGGGCCCATAGCCCTCCCGCACCCGCACCAGATCAAGAATGGAAAGCGCGGCCATGGCCTGCCTCTTTTGTCCCCGTAAAGCCCCCGAGGTGCTCAGATAGGCACGCCGACCGGCCGGCGAAAGGGCGGGCGACTTACGCGGGCGTGCCCTCGAACAGCGGCGCCTCGGCAACGAAGAGGCCGATCAGCGCCTCGCGCACCGCCGAAACCGCGCCGCCGGGCGCGGGCAGCGGGCTGGTGAGGGCGAACAGGGGGCGGGTCGGCGCAACCGGTGCGAGCGGCACGGCTACGAGCTGCACGTCCTGGCCGCCGATGAAATGCGGCAGCAAGGCGATGCCGAGCCCCTCCCGCGCGGCCAGCGCCTGCGTCACCTGGCTGTTGGCCCGCAGCACCACCCGGGCGCGGGGAAAATGGCGGGCAAGATGGGCGGCCTCGGGCAGATGGGCGTTGGCCTCGTCGAAGCCCACGAAGACCGGCGCCGCCCCCTCTGCCAGACGGCGCGCCTGCCCGGGGGTCGCATAATAGCCGAAGCCGATGCTGGCGAGGCGGCGCGCTACCACCTCGCCCTCCTTGGGCGCGCCGAGACGCAAAGCGATGTCGGCCTCCCGCCGGGCGAGGCTGGCGACGCGCCGCTCGGCGATGATCTCGATGTCGACGGCGGGAAGTTCCGCGGTAAGCCGCGCCAGCCGCGGCACCAGAAAAGCGTCGGCGAGGCTCGGCGTCGCGTGGATGCGCACCAGCCCGGCGAGCGGGCGATCCGCCGGATTGCCCCTCAGGCGCGCCGCCGCCGCTTCCATGGCGCCCACCGCCTCCAGCGCGCCCGCGCCGGCCGGGGTGAGGACATAGCCGTCGGCGCGACGCTCGAACAGGCGCTCGCCCAGCGCCGTCTCCAGACCGGCGATGCGGCGCGCCACGGTGGCATGGTTGACGCCGAGCGCCCGCGCTGTCGCGGACAGACTGCCGTACCGCGCCAGCGCCGCGAAATAGCGCGCATCCTCCCAGTCGAATGCTGTGCGTGAACGATCAGCCATTGCGCGAAGATAGGGAATTTTCGCTCAGGCCGGAAGGCGCCATCCTCGCCGCGAAACGAGAGGCCGCACCATGCACAACACCCTGTCGCCCCATTCGACCCCGCCTGAAGGACCCGCTCCCGTGGCGGCGGCCCCCGCCCCCATCACCCTGACGATGATCGGCGGGCCGACCGTGCTCATCGAGATCGCCGGGTTCCGCCTTCTCACCGACCCGACCTTCGATCCCCCCGGCCTCTACCGCACCGCGCCGGTGCGCTTCGAGAAGACCAGCGGGCCGGCCCTCCCGGTCGAGGCCGTTCTGCCGCTGGACGCGGTGCTGCTGAGCCACGACCAGCATCTGGACAATCTCGATGCGTCCGGCCGGGCCTTGCTGCCCGAAGCCGGCGTCGTCTTCACCACGCCCGCCGGGGCCGGGCGCCTGGACGGCAATGCGGTGGGCCTCGAGCCGTTCGAGACGCGTGAGCTGACGGTGCCGGGCAACGGCCGGCTGCTCGTCACCGCGGCGCCCGCCCGCCATGGCCCGCCGGGCATCGAGCCCATCACCGGCGACGTGGCGGGACTGCTGATCGGCATCGAGACGCCCGGGGACGCGATCTACGTCACCGGCGACACCGTCTGGTACGCGGGCGTAGCCGAGGTGGCACGTCGGTTCTCGCCAAGGCTGGTGATCGTCTTCGCCGGGTCGGCCGAGCCGCGCGGCGCGTTCCACCTCACCATGGACGCCAATGACGCTTTGGAAACCGCCAACGCCTTTCCCGGGGCCACTCTGGTGGCGGCCCATACCGAGGGATGGGTGCACTTCAAGGAGAGCGCCACCCAGCTTGCCGCCGCTTTCGCGGCGCTCGGCATCCCCGAACGGCTGGTGGTGCTCGAGCCTGGACGGGCGACGCCCTTCCCGCCCGATGGCGCGCCAGCCTGAGGCGGACGCGGCTTACGCCGGCAAGATGGGCGCTGTGACGGTAGTCCTGAGGCCGGGGGCGTTGTCCTCGTCCTCGATGGTACCGCCGAGGCCCTGCACCATGGCGCCGATCATGATGGTGCCGAACCCTTGCCGCTGGCCGCTCTTGCCGCGGCCGCGATCCGCCACCACGAGGCGGAAGCGGTCGCGGTGCTGGTCGAGCCTGAGATGCAGCGGACCGGGCGCGCCGCCATAAGCGTATTTGGCGGTGTTCAACACCAGCTCGGTCAGGATCAGCCCGAGACGGACGGCGCGGTCGGCAGCCAGCAGCACGGGCGCAAGGTCGAGGTGGATATGGGAGCGCCACTCGGCGCCCAGCGAGCTCGTCACCTCGGCGGACAGGTCGATGAGGTAGCGCGACAGGTCCACCGATTCCAGCTGCTCGCCGGCATAAAGCTGGCGATGCACCAGCCCCACCGCGGCGACCCGCCGCTCCGCCTCGGCGAGGGCGCCGGACGCCGCATCGGTGCCGAGGCGTCGGGACTGAAGGCGCAGGAAGGAGGACACCAGCTGCAGGCTGTTCTGCACGCGGTGATTCACTTCCCGCATGAGGAAGTCCTTGTGCTGCAGCAGGCGCTCGTTCTCCACCACGGTGGCGGAGAGCTGGCGGTTGAGATCGCGGATGCGGCGGTGCTGGCGCGCCTGCAGCACGGCATGGCCGAGGCGGGACACCGTCTCCACCTCCGCCACTGACCAAGGCCGAGCCCGACCGCGCACCGTCTGGGTCCACGCCTCGAACGAGGCGCGCGGCGTCAGCTCCATCTTTTCGTCGCCCGCCGCCGACTTGGCGTGGGGGTTGCCCGCCCAGTTCACCACCTCCACGTGCTCGGCGCGAAACCAGAGCAGCACCAGGGGATCGTCGCCGGGCACGCTGATCGCGGCGAGCCCGCTGGCGAGCGCGGAGAATTCGCTGGCCTGCGGAAACTCCCCGGTGAGGGCATGGGTGCTGAAGGCGCGGGCGGGCGAGCGATCCGCCACCCACTCCGCGAGCCTGTGCAGGGATGCGGAGGCCGGGCAGCGTCCGCTCGCATGCACGGTGGACCCCTGCACGACGGCGAAGCCATCGGCGCGCAGGGCACGGCGCAGATCGTCCGCATGGCGGACCAGCACGTCCTCGACAGACGCATCGGCGGAAAGTCGGTCGGCCAGCGTATCTTCCGCGCCCCGTAGGCGAATGCGGTCGCGATACTGCATCGCCTCCTCGCGGGCGCGGATCTGCCGCGCCAGGCTGCTCGCCAGGGACTGGCAGGCCATGCGCAGCTCGTAAGGCAGCAAGCGCGGCGTGCGGTGGTGGCAGGCCACGAGGCCCCACAGCATGCCATCCTTGACGATGGAGACCGAGGCGGAGGCGCCAACCCCCATGTTGGCGAGGTATTGCAGATGGACCGGCGAGACGCTGCGAAGGGCCACGTCGCTGAGGTCCAGCCGGGCCAGCCCCGCGCTCTCGGGGCGCAGAGGCGCGGGCACGTAGACCGAATCGGGAATGGCCCGCACCCGGTTGCGCACATAGAGCGCCCGCGCCTGGCGCGGGATGTCGGAGCCGGGAAAATGATGGTTGAGGAACGAGCCCATCTCTGGATCCCGCGCCTCGCCGAGCACGACGCCCGCATCGTCGTCCAGGAACTGGTAGATCATCACCCGGTCGAAGCCGGTGAGCCTGCGGAAAACGGCGGCGGCCTCGGCGCAGAGATTGCCAAGGTCCGGCGCGCGCTCGAAGCTTACCGCGGCGGCGTCGAGGGCCGCGAGCACCTCGGAGGCGCCGAGGGACACATCGGGGGCCGGCTCGAGCTCCACCAGCAGTCCCTGAGGCATCGCGTGCAGCAAAGCCTCGAAGGTCTCGCCCCGACCAGCCACGAAACCGATGCGAGCCGAGCCCTGGATCGGAGCGGAGCGCGCGATGGCGCTGGCGTCGACGCCCAGGAGCGCGTCGAGCGATGCGCCCAGCCAGTCGGGCGAGAGGCGCCCTTCGAGGTCGCCGGCGCCGCCGACCACCGTCATCGTGCGCAAATCGGCCACAAGCAGCAGCCCGTGGGGCTGGATGGAGCCGGGGATGTGGATGGGCTCGCGATCGCAAGCCGTAGGATCGACCAGAGGCCTGGGGGCGGGGCTACGGGAGAGTGGCTCGTTCATGCGGAAGCTTCGTCGATCATCCTGTCGCGGGCCGCGACGCGACGGATGCCGCGCCCCTTACCGCAGCAGCTTGCCGCACGATCTCCCCGCCCCCGGGTTTGATCGGCGATGGGCTGCCTCCGCGCACCGGACCTTGAAAGGAGCGGCCGCGTTCTGGGTTGAACCCCAATTATGACATCCCGGTTCCTGCCAAGCCAAACGCGATTGCAGGGCTCGGAATTGGCGCGTTTCCTGCTTACATCATGCAGACCATGAAGACGCAGCAGCTTACCCGTGAACTCATCGAGGCCGGCGGTATCGACGCGCTGGTGCGCCGCGACGCGCCAAGCCTGCGGGTCCTGACCGAGGCCGAGCGCGCCCAATCCCTGCGCGAGACACTCGCGTTGCGGCCGGACGGGCCGGTGTGGCTCTTCGCCTACGGCTCGCTCATCTGGAACCCGATGATCCGCACCGAGGAATGCCGGACAGCGCGCATCGAGGGCTGGCACCGGGCCTTCTGCCTGTCGACGATGGTTGGCCGCGGCACCTGCGAGAATCCCGGCCTCACCCTCGCCCTCGACGAAGGGGGGAGTTGCACCGGCGTCGCCTTCCGCATCGCCGAGGAGGAACTGGAGCCGGAGCTGGCGTTGTTGTGGCGGCGGGAGATGCTGTCGGGCTCCTACGTGCCCCGATGGCTGGACGTGCATGCCCCGGACGGCGAGCGATTCGGAAGCGCCATCGCCTTCACCACGAACCGATCCAGCGCCCAATATGCGGGCGGCCTGCCGCCGGAAGAGGTCATTCGCCGCCTCGCCACGGCCCATGGCGCCATCGGTTCGGCCGCCGAATATCTCTTCGCCACCTGTCGCGGGTTGGAAGGCCACGGCATTCCCGACCCGGTGCTGGAGGAACTGGCCGCCGCGGTGGAGCGCCATCGGGCGCAGTTCGCCTCGTCGACCGAGGCGGCGGACGTGCCGTGCGCCGGCGGCACCCCCTGAAGCCGGCCGTGTTCAGGCGCTTTGGGCCTCGGGCGGGTCCGCGGCGCGGGTGCGCAGCGCCGAGGGCGGGCGGCCGAAGCTTTTGCGGAACAGCCGGTTGAAGGTGGCAATGTCGTTGAAGCCGGCCTCGAACGCGATATCGGACACCTTCTTCCCCGCGTTGGCGGGATCCAGCAACGCGCCGCGCGCCAGTTGGAGGCGGGTGGCGGTGATGTGCTCCTTCAAGGTGGTGCCACGTTTCTGGAACATCTTCTGAAGGGTGCGCACGTTCACCTTGTGGCGCTGGGCGACCTGGTTGACGCCGAAGTCATGGCGGCGGCAGTTGGCGGCGATGTCCAGAAGGATTTCGCGATAGAGCAGTTCCCGGCTGTCGAGCCGGGCCTTCTCGTGGTCGCCCCCCTCGATGGCGACGGCGAGAAGGCCCGCAAGCCCGGTTTCGCACACCTGCGCGACGGGCGGCGGCAGGCTGCGGCCGACGAGGCACGCCGCCTGAGCCATCAGGACGTCCAGGGCCGGGTGCCCCGCCCCTGAGAACTGGCTTTGCGCCGGATCCGACCCGGTGAGCGCCACCTCCTGCCGGGGAACGACGACGAAAATCGCCTCACCGGGCGACAGGCGGATATCGACGCGGCCTGCGAGGGTTCCCACCAGGCTGGTGCCCGCGCCGAACTGACGGGGCGCGCCGCCATCCCAGACCACATCGGAGGATTCGCTGGCGCGGGCAGCGACAATCAAAGCCTCCTCGGCGGCAACAATACCCAACGTGCCCGCATCTCGCACGTTTGCACAAATAACAGCCATATGCATGAGCGAGGCCGCAATGATGCTGACCTCCGAATCGACCTGTCCAACCGCACCGCGCGTAGGGTGCTCGTGCCTTTGCAGACCCGTCGAAGCTTGAGTCGGCTTCGCACTTGACCAGTCAATACTGAAATATTGCAAGTGCGAAGACTTGTCGTTTTCTCGCATCTCAGAGCCCGCCGCCACCCCTGACGGACTAAAGATCAAGGCAAAGAGACGGTAAATGCAATGATAGTTATTATAGTACCGTCACTGATACTGGCCAATTTTGCGCTGTAAGGCGGTATCATGGACCGGCAAACAGCCGCGAAAATCAGCTATCACTCTGAAATCATTTAATTACAGCAATATATGGCTAATTCGCCACACTTGCCGCGAATGTGACAAAATTCGTTTATTGAGCAGCAGAGATTCGTCTTCTGCGGAGAGACGATTGCATCCCCCCGATAAGTTCGCCGGAGTTGCAAGGTGCGCCAATGCGCGTCCCGGCAAACGGCTGCGTGCATGCGCAGTGGAAGCAAGCACATGAGGCGGCAGAGCCTGGCTCCTGCTGAACCTGGGGGTGAAGATGGTCCTTTCGGGCGGCACCATCCTGTCTGGCACGCACGTGCATCCTTCGGTGAGCCGGGGGCGCATGAAGGCACTTCTCCTCAGCTCGGCACTCGCGACAGTACTCGCAGGCGTGATCCAGCCGGGCCAGGCCAATGCGGCCTGCTCGTCGGCCGGCATTCTCACCGTCACGGTCACCTGCTCGGGCGATGATGCCAACGGCTTCGCGCTGAACGACCTGCGCGCCGTAACGGTGAACGCGCCCCTCGGGGCGACGGTGCAGACCGCGCCCGGCGGCAACGCCATGAGCATTACGTCCGCGCTGGGCATCACCAGCAACAACACCGGCGCGACCTTCACCGGCTCCAACAATGGCATCGTCTACACTTCGCTGCTCAGCATCTCGATGGTGGGCTTCAGCGGATCGGCCAGCGGCGGCACCGGCGACGGCATCGACCTGACGGCCGGGACGGGCGTCACCTACTCCTCCCTGCCCACCGCCTTCGTGAGCGGCGGCACCAACGGCCTGGTCGTCAACACGGGCGGCACCGCGAACGTCACCACCATGGGTGGCTTCTACAGCGGCGGCACCGGCAACGGCATGTCGGTCAACTCGGTCGGCTTCGCAGTGGGGCCGGTCGCCACGCCGGCGGTCACCAACGTGACCACCATGAACACCTTCGTGCAGGGCGGCAACACGGGTATCAGCGCCACCGCCAGCTCCATCGGCCTCGCGGGCAACGGCACCAACGCCACCACCACCGTCACCGCCAACGGCGGCCTCATCATGGGCGGCACGGGCGACGGCATCTTCGCCTCGGCCATCACCGCCCCGCTCGGCGGCGGACCGAAGACCGCCACCACCACGGTCCAGGGCAGCGCCGACATCACCGGCGGCTCGAACGGCATCTTCGCCCTCTCGGGCAGCCTGAACGGCAACGCCAACACCACGGTGGACGTGTCGGGTGACGTGGAAGGCACGTCCGGCAACGGCATCTTCGCCATGGCCGCCAGCGTCGGAGACCTCTCCGGCTTCAACCCGACCGACCCCTCCACCTGGAACTCGGCGGTGGGCACCGGCAAGGCCACCGTCAATGTCGAGACCGACGACGACGTGACCGCCGGCAACGGCACCGGCATCCTGGCGGTGGGCATCGGCACCGGCAACGAGGTCAATGTCGAGGCCAACGACAATGTGGAGGCCACCGGCGGCTTCGCGGTGATCGCCGGCTCCATCGGCACCGGCGGCACGGTGAATGTGGAGACCGAGAGCGTCTCCGGCACCATGGGCGGCGTGCTCGGCTTCAACACCGGCGGCGACACCACCGTGACCACCAACGGCACGGTCCAGGTGGCCTCCGGCGGCCTCGTGGGCGTCGGCGCCATCTCCAACAACGGCAACGCCACGGTCAATTTCTCCGGCGTGATCGACCCGCCGCTGATCGGCGTCGCCTCGGTCGCCATCGGCAACGGCACCGCCGCCACCAACACCTCCGGCAGCATCGACGCGGACGTCGTCGGCATTCTTGCCCTCAACGTGGGCAACGGCCAGGTCGACATCGACAACAACGCCTCGGTGGAATCCAGCGTCGGCACCACCCCGATCGCCGGCATCCTCGGCGTCAAGGTGGGCGACAACAACGCCGGCCTCGACGTGAACGTCCAGAACAAGGGCGTGGTGGAAGACTTCGCGGTGGGCGTGGCCGGCGTCGCCGTCGGTAACGGCAACGACGTGACGGTGAACAACCTCGGCGTCGTCTCTGCCGGCGTCCTCGGCGTCGGCGGCATCGTGATCGGCGATGGCACCGGCACCGAGACGGTGTCCGTCACCAACCTCGGCGCCATCCAGACCGGCGGCATCGGCGTGCTCGGCGCAGCCATCGACCTCGACAGCTCCGGCCTCGGCACCAACGTCTCGGTGGACAATTCCGGCGCCATCAACGGCGGCTTCCTCGGCGTCGCCGGAGTGGCGATCGGCACGGGCACTGGCACCACGGTGGACGTGCAGAATTCCGGCGCCATCGGCAACAATTCCGGCATCGGCGTGGCCGGCATCGGCATCGGCACCGGCCACACCGTGACGGTGAACAACCAGGCTGCGGTCAACGCCGACATCGGCGGCGTCATCGGCATCATCGGCGGCGACAGCGGCACGCTGGGCCTCACCAATTCCGGCGCGATCACTACCCAGGGCGTCGGCGTCGCCGGCCTCGTGATCGGCGACAACGGCCAGGTGGACGTCAAGAACACCGGCGCCATCTCCGGCGGCGTCCTCGGCGTCGGCGGCGTGGTGATCGGCGACAACACCACCGGCATCGCCCAGACGGTTCTGGTCAATAACCAGGCGGCCATCACCAACGACGGCATCGGCGTGCTCGGCGGCGGGATCGGCGACAACCACACCGTGGACGTCACCACCTCCGCCTCGGTCAATGCCGGCATCCTCGGCGTCGGCGGCTTCTCCATCGGCGCCAACGGCAATGTGGACGTGACCACCACCGCCGCCATCACCTCCGGCGGGGCCGGCGTGGTGGGCGCGGGCATCGGCGACAATTCGGTGGTGAACGTCACCACCGGCGAGCAGGTCAACGGCGCCTTCCTCGGCGTCGGCGGCCTCATCGGCGGCACCGGCTCGCAGCTGACCATCCTCACCCAGGACAAGGTGATCTCCTCCGACGGCTTCGGCGTCGCCGGCCTCGGCATCGGCACCGCCCAGACCATGACGGTGACCACCGAGCAGGAGGTGCAGGGCGATCTCCTCGGCGTCGGCGCCCTCAACCTCGGCGGCGGCGGAACCACCGTGACGGTTGAAACGCTGGCCAAGGTGACCTCGGCCTCCGGCTTCGGCGTGCTCGGCGGCTCCATCGGTACCGGCGCCAACACGGTGAGCGTCACCACCCAGAAGGAAGTCTCGGGCGACCTGCTCGGCGTCGGCGGCATCATCGGCGGCACGGGCGGCACCCTCACCGTCGAGACCAAGGACATCGTGAACTCCGCCAACGGCTTCGGCGTGGCGGCGCTGGGCATCGGCTCGAACACCATTGACGTGACCACCGAGAAGGCGGTCACCGGTCGCTACCTTGGCGTCGGCGCTCTGGCGCTGGGCGACACCAACGTGGTGACCGTCCACACCCTCGACACGGTGACCTCGGCGGACGGCTTCGGCGTGTTCGGCGGCGCCATCGGCGCGGGTCCGAACGCCGTCTCCGTCACCACCGACCAGGCGGTCGCGGGCCGGCTCCTCGGCGTCGGCGGCATCCTCGGTGCCAACGGCGGCTCCCTCGACATCCACACCCTCTCCACGGTGGACTCGGCGGACGGCTTCGGTGTCGCCGGCCTCGCCTTCGGCAACAACAATACGGTGACCGTGCTCACCGATGCGGCGGTCACCGGCGACCTGCTCGGCGTGGGAGCGCTCTCCATCGGTAACGGCGGCACGGTTGACGTGCACACCCTCGCGGCGGTCACCTCGGCCAGCGGCATCGGCGTGTTCGGCGGCAACATCGGTGCCGGCACTTCGGTGACGGTGGTGACCGACGGCACGGTCAACGCGGCGCTCGCCGGCGTTGTCGGCATCAACACCGGCGGCGCGGTCGATGTCACGGTCAACCAGAAGGTCACGGTGGCCCCCGGCGGCCTCATCGGCGCGGCGGCCATCGGCGGCGGCGCGGGCAACGCCACCTTGAACATCAACGCGATCATCGATCCCCCGGCCGTGGGCGGCGCCGCCGTCACCATCGGCTCGGGCACGGCCACCGCCAACGTCAACGCCGAGGTCCAGGCGACCACCATCGGCATCGTCGGAGCCAACATCGGCAACGGCGCCATCGACGTGAACATCAACGCGGGCGGTTCCATCAAGTCCGACGGCATCGGCATCCTCACCTTCAAGCTTGGCGACGGACCGACCACCATCGACGTGAACGGCCCCATCGGCGGCCTGAGCCAGGCGGCCACTGGCGGCGACGGCATCCTCGCCATCGCCATCGGCCAGAGCCCCATCGCCATCACCACCACCGCCAACGGCATCATCAACGCCGGTGACGACGGCATCTCGGTCGCCCACCTCGGTGGCGGCAACATCGACATCGTCACCAACGGCATCATCTCCGCTGGCGACGAGGGCATCCAGGTGCTCTCGGCCTCCTTCACCACCGGCGACGTGAACGTCACCAACAACGCCGAGATCACCGCCGTCGACAACGGCATCTTCATCCTGAAGGGCGGCGACGGCGCGGTGGCGGTGAACGCCAACCACAGCGTCTTCTCCACCACCGCAAACGGCATCGAGGCCAACAGCCTCCTCGGCACCGGCGACGTGACGGTTCAGCTCGCCACCAGCCGGATCATCACCGCCGCCGACTTCGCCATCATCGCCACCAAGTCGCTGGGCGACGGCAACGTGCTGGTGCAGACGGGGACGAACACTGGCATCATCGCCAACGCCGGCATCTTCGCCGGGCACTTCTTCGGCACCGGCAATACGACGGTGAACACCGGCGTGGACAGCATTATCGTGGCCGGCACCACCGGCATCGAGGCGCAGTCCATCGCCACCTCGGGCGACGTGACCGTCAATACTGGCATCAACAGCCTCATCGAGGCGGGCGGCGACGGTGTCGTCGCGGGCAAGGCCGCCGGCAGCGGCGACGTGTTCGTGAACACCGCCACCAGCGCCCGCATCTTCGCCGGTGACGATGCCATCACGGCCACTAACTTCGCCTTTGGCCCGGGCAACGACGTGACCGTCACCACCGGCGGCCTCTCCGTGAGCTCCGGCAACGACAAGGGCATCCGCGCCGGCGGGTGGGACAACGTCACCATCACCACCGGGGCCTCGTCCCTCGTGCGCGGCGACGCGGATACGAACGGCGTCGGCAACGGCATCCGCATCTTCTCCGCGGACATCGCCACGGTGAACGTCGGCACCAATGCCGCGGTCATCGGCTCCGGCAAGAGCTGGCCCGAGGCGGTGATCTCCATCCAGAGCGACGACGCCACCGCCATCAACGTGGGCTCGGGCGCCCTGGTGAGCTCCTGGAGCTACACCGGCGGCAACAACCTGCCCGGCCTGATCGTGGCGGCGAGCGACATCGTCATCGACACCGACGGCGGCGCCACCACCATCACCAACGAAGGCACCATCGTCGGCCGCATCGGCCTCACCGACAATGACGACGTGTTCAACAACCTGTCGTCCAACACCTGGGTCACGGTCGGCGCCAACTTCTTCGGCGCCGGCACCGACACGGTGAACAACTCCGGCCGTGTCATCACGGCGCTGCAGGGCGCGGTGGCCGAGACCACCGCCTTCAACAGCCTCGAAACCTTCAACAACGGCGACCCGCTCTTCCTCCAGGCGGGCCTGCTGACGATGATCGACGAGGTGCCCGGCCAGATCGCCTTCAACGGCGCCCGCGACGTCACCTACGTCAGCGGCACCTGGAACGGCGTGGGCAACAGCACGGTGGGGATCGACAGCTTCCTCGGCGCGCCGGGCTCCACCTCCGACGTGCTGGCGGTGGGCGGCCTCGACGTGAACGGGGTCGAGATCGCCGGCCTCGTGACCACCGGGCAGACCAGCCTGCTCATCAACGACGTGAACGCCGGGCCCGGCGCCTTCAACCTCGCCGGCATCCTGGTGGTGGACGTGCAGAGCGCGGCGGGAACGACCCTGCCGGGCAGCTTCATCATCGACCCCAACTCTGCCAATTACGCTCCGAAGTTCGGCGGCGTGATCGACAAGGGCCTGTTCTTCTACGACCTCGCGGTGATCGGGAACGACCAGTACCTCGTCGGCCTGCCCGACCAGGAAGTGTTCGAGCTGCCCAAGCTCGTCACCGGCGCCCAGGCCATCTGGCACGAGACCACCGGCGTGTGGCTCGACCGCCAGGCCGACCTGCGCACCTACCTGCGCGGCACCACCACGCCGCTGGTCACCAAGGAAGGTGTGAAGGCCGTGCCCGGCGCCCCCGCCTCCGTCACCCCCGGCATCTGGGGCAAGGTGGTCGGCAGCTGGGCCTCGCGTGACGCCTCCAACAGCTTCTCCGCTCTCGGCAGCGTCTACGGGTTCGACACCAGCTACAGCCAGAACATCTACGGCTTCATGGCGGGTATCGACTTCGGCAAGGAGAACGTGGCGACCAGCAACGACGCGGTGGTGTTCGGCGTCCTCGGCGGGTATGTGGGATCCGACCTGTCCTTCGACAGCTCGCCGACCTCGGCGACCTACTCGGGCGGCACGGTGGGCGTCTATGCCACCTACCTGACGGGCAACTGGTACTTCGACGCCCTGTTCAAGGCCGACTTCCTCTCCATGGACTACGATGCCCCGTCCCTCGCCGGGGTGGGCTACTTCGGCCAGTCCACGGATGCCCGGAACCTCGGCTTCGCGCTCGACACCGGCTACCGCTTCTACACCTGGGGCGCGACCGGCTTCGTCGATGCCCTGGCCACCCTCAGCTACGTCAACACCAACATCTCCGACCTCGCCCTGGTGCCCAGCACCATCGTCGACTTCGGCAACAACGACAGCCTGCGCGGCGCCATCGGCGCCCGGGTCGGCGGTCAGGTGTATGACGCGGCCACCTACCGGGTCGAGGCCAGCCTGACCGGCCGGCTCTGGTACGAGTTCCTCGGCGACAATGCGGTGACCATCTTCAATCCGGGCGTGCCCTTCAGCACCGGCGACAATTTCGACGGACTGTTCGGCGAGCTCGGCGTCGGGATGAACGTCTTCGCCAAGGACTCCGGCTGGAACGGCTTCGTCAACGCCGACGTGAAGTTCGGCGAGAGCTATACGGCGGGCAGCGCCAAGGGCGGCGTGCGCTACCAGTGGTAAGCCTCGGCTGAACGGCTCGTGACGCGGGCGGCCCCATCGGGCCGCCCGTTCCATCTCAAACGCAGGGGCGCGCGCCGCCGGCGGCATCCCTGATCCCGGAGACGGCCACCGTGAATCTCGCCAAGCCCTTTCTCGCGCTCGCCGCGCTGATCGCGGTCACGCCTGTGGCCGTCCTCCTGTCGGACGGCTCCGCCGCCGTCGCGGTGGCGCAGAGCCCGCAGCCCGCGCGCCCGGCCCCGAGCCAGCAGGCCCAGCAGGCGCAGCCGCCGGCGCAGCCCGCCGGCCCGGTGAAGACCGAGACCACCAGCTTCGACAATTGGGTGCTCACCTGCCAGGAGGTGCCCCCCGCCGCGGGCGCCAAAACCGGCAAGCGCACCTGCTTTGCCGCCATGCGCGTCACCGACAGCCAGTCGAAGCGCGTGGTGGTGGTGTGGAAGATCGGCCGCGACGCCAAGGATGCGCCCACCATCGCCATAACGACGCCCACCGGCGTGCTGGTGCGCGAAGGGGTCGACATCGCCATCGGCCAGAACACGCGCAAGCTGGCCTACCAGTGGTGCAACGCCAGCGAATGCGAGGCGAGCCTCGCCTACGACCAGCCCCTCGCCAACGACCTCGGTGCCAGCAAGGAGGCCACCATCTCCTTCCGCCTCCAGGACGGGCGCCAGGTGAACGTGAAGGTCGCCATCGCCGGCATCGACAAGGTGCTCGCCGGTCTCAAGAAGGGCTGACCCGGCGCGGCCCGCCGCCACCGCGGGCTGCCTGCACTTGCGGCCTCGCCCGCGCCCCGCTGGCGCTGGTGCAAGCGGCCGTGGCGCCGGCGCACATGGACGACGCTTGTCTTTTCGCTCCGCTCGGGCAACGAGGGCACGGCCTCACCTGCCCTAGGAGCCCACCATGCAACTCGGCGTCTACACCTTCGCGGACGTGGGGCGCGATCCGTCGAGCGGCGAGATGGTCTCGCCCGGCCAGCGGCTGCGCAATCTCATGGAGGAGATGGAGCTCGCCGACGCTGTGGGGCTCGATGTTTTCGGGCTCGGCGAGCACCACCGGGCGGACTATGCTGTCTCCGCCCCCGCGGTGGCGCTGGCCGCCGGCGCCGCGCGCACCCGACGCATCATCCTCGCCAGCGCCGTCACCGTGCTGAGTTCGGACGATCCGGTGCGGGTGCACGAGCAGTTCGCCACCCTCGACCTCCTGTCGAGCGGGCGCGCCGAGATCATGGCGGGGCGCGGCTCCTTCATCGAATCCTTCCCGCTGTTCGGCTACGATTTGAAGGATTACGACGCCCTCTTCGCGGAGAACCTCGCCCTGCTCCTGCGCATCCGCGAGAGCGAGCGGGTGAGTTGGCCCGGCGGGCATCGCACCGCCATCGACGGCCTCGGCGTCTATCCGCGCCCCGAGCGGCGCATCCCGGTGTGGGTCGCGGTGGGCGGCACACCCCAGTCGGCCGCGCGGGCGGGCTCCCTCGGCCTCCCCATGGCGCTCGCCATCATCGGCGGCGAGCCTGCGCGCTTCACCCCCCTCGTCGATCTATATCGCCGCGCCGTGCGCGAAGCCGCCGCCCCGGGTGCGGACAGCGCAGTCAGCATCAACAGCCACGGCTTCGTGGGGGAGACCTTCGCCGGCGCCATGGACGCCTGTTTTCCCGCCTATGCCGCGGCCATGACCACGATCGGCCGTGAGCGGGGCTGGCCGCCGTTGACCCGCGAGCAGTTCGAGCGCGGCACCGCGCTGAAGAACCATCTGGTGTTCGGCACCCCCGACCAGGTGGTGGAGAAGATCCTCTACCAGCACGAGCTGTTCCGCCACGACCGCTTCATGCTCCAGCTCGCCGTCGGGGCCACGCCGCACCGCGAGGTGCTACGCGCCATCGAACTCTACGGCACAAAGGTCGCCCCCGCGGTCCGCAAGGCGTTGGGCGGACCCACCGCGGTACCCGCCGGCGGTGCGGCGCCTGCCGCAGCGACACCGGAACAGGGCGATCGGCAAATTCCGGTGTGATGCCGGCCGCTTCCCTTCTCGGATGGATGCACTAAGGCCCGTTCCGGCCTTATGGTCACGCTCGATGTTTCCATCGAGCGATCGCCCCGGAGGGTGCCGTGCGCCGCCGCCTCATCATCGTCCTCTGCCTTGCCGTGGTGCTGGTCGTCGCCGCGCGTCTCGTCATGGTCACGCGCGATCTGCCCGCGCAGCTCACCGGCGCGCATTTCGAGGGGCTGCGGCCGGAGCCGAACCGGCTGCGGGCCTTCCTCCACCGCATGCCGAAGGGCGGCGATCTGCACACCCATCTGTCGGGCGCGGTCTATGCCGAGCGGCTGATCGCCTGGGCCATCGCCGATGGCCTGTGCCTCGATCCCGCCGCCATGGTCATCCTGTCCCCGCCCGCGAACGCCCCGGCGGAGCGGCCGTGCGGCGACGAAGCCAAGGTGGTGCCCATCGCCGATGCGGTGGCGGGCTGGCGTGGGCAGACCACCTATGACCTTCTCGTCGACGCCCTTTCCATGCGCTGGTTCCTGCCGACACCGGCGGTGCCTTCCGGCCACGACCAGTTCTTCTCCACCTTCTCCAAGTTCAACCCCGCTACCGGCGGATCGGACTGGCAGCGCACGCTGGCGCGCACCGCCGAGATGACGGTGGACCAGCTGCGGCAATACCAGGCCGAAAACGTCCAGTATGCAGAGTTCATGGTCACGCTGCTCGAAGGCGAGGACCGCCGCAGGCTCGGCGAGGCCATCGGCAGCGAGCGCGAGCCCAAAGCCATGCTGGCGGCGCTGGAGCAGTCCGGCATCACCGCGGTGGTGACCCAGAAGGTGGAAGAGCTGCGCGCCCTCGTGGCGCGGGTGGACGAGATGCGGGGCTGCGCCGCCGACCGCACCCGTCCCGGCTGCGGCGTGCAGTTCCGCTACATCGCCCAGGTGAACCGCAACGGCGCGCCGGCCGAGGTGTTTGCCCAGACGGCGGTTGCCGCCGCCCTCGCGCGCGCCGCGCCCAGCATCGTCGCGGGGCTCAACTACGTGGGGCCGGAGGATTACCGCGCCGCCCGGCAGGACTATCGCACCCACATGCGGTGGATCGGCTTCCTCGCCGCCGACGTGCCGGTGGCGCTCCATGCCGGCGAGCTGTGGCTCGGCCTCGTCCCGCCGCCCGACCTCGACTTCCACATCCGCGACGCCATCGAGACGGCCAGCGCGCGGCGCATCGGCCACGGCACGGCCATCGGCTTCGAGCGCGACATGGACGGGCTTCTCGCCGAGATGAAGCGGCGCGGCGTCGCCGTGGAAATCGCGCTCACGTCGAGCGACGTGATCCTCGGCGTGCGCGGGCGCAACCACCCCATCCGCACCTATCTCTCCGCCGGCGTGGACGTGACGCTCGCCACCGACGATGCCGGCGTCTCGCGCATCGATCTCACCAACGAATATGTGCGCGCGGCGCGCGACCACGGGCTCGGCTATGGACGGCTGAAGCGTTTCGCCTTCGCCGCCCTCGAAAAATCCTTCCTGCCGGCGGCGGACAAGCAGCAGCAGGAGCAGAAGCTCCAGCGCGCCTTCGCGGCATTCGAGCAGGAGGTGACGGACGACCTCGCCTGGCCGGACTGGCTCGCGGCTTTCGCCCGGGCCCTCCTCCCCCGCCGCGGATGATCTCCCGCCCGGCGACGACGCCATTGAACGGCCACGCGTTACCGTCCATCCTCCCGGTAAAGAGCCCAGGGAGCGGAATGAGCATGGAGCGGGACGAGCACGGCGAGGCGCATCCTGCGCCAATGGAAGCGGGCTACTACAACGAGCATGCACAGCACCAGGCGGGGGGCGGCGTGAACGGCCTGCCGATGATCGACCGCGCCTTCGCATTGCTTGCCATCGACGGGCCGGTGACCATCGCCGACTATGGTTGCGCCCAGGGTCGCAATTCCCTCGCTCCGGTCGCGCGGGCGCTGACCCATGTGCGCCGCGCACGCGGCGACGTGCCGGTCACCGTGATCCACACCGACCAGCCCGACAACGACTTCGCCACCCTGTTCGGACTGTTGCACGACGATCCGGCAAGCTATCTGAGACACGATTCCAACATCTTCGCCGCCGCGGTCGGGCGCAGCTTCTACGAGCAGGTCCTGCCTCCGGGATCGGTGGATTTCGGCTGGAGCTCCTTCGCCACCCACTGGCTCAGCACCCCGCCGGTGGCGGAGGCCGACCATCTGTGGCCGCGCATGGCGAACCCGGCGGTCACCGCGCGCTTCGCCGCGCAGGCCGCCATCGACTGGCGGACCTTCCTCGCCTGCCGGGCCCGCGAGCTGAAGCCCGGCGGCACGCTCGTCGTGTTGCAGCCGAGCTTGGCGGAGGGCACGACGTCCACCTTTCCCGAGCTCATGGGCTTCGCGCAGGCGGAATTGGAGGGGATGGCGGAGGAGGGCGTCATCACGCCGGCCGAGCGTGGGCGGATGACCATTCTCATCTATGAGCGCACGCCCGACGACGTGCGCGCCCCCTTCGCGGAGGGGATGTTCGAGGGCCTGTCGCTGGTGGAGGACGCCGACTACGCCCTGCAGGATCCCTTCTGGCCCGCCTATCAGGCCAGCGGGGATGCCGAGGCTCTCGCCGACGGGCATCTCGGCTTCTTCCGTGCGCCCTTCTTCCCCTCGCTGATCGCCGCCCTCGACCCGGAGCGCGACGCGGCCTTCCGCGCCGCCTTCGCCGCACAGCTTTCGGCCGGGCTCAAGCGGCGCATGGTGGCCTCGCCCCTGCCCCTCCTCGCGCCCTCCGCCATCCACGTCGGCCTGTTTCGCAAGGCCGCCTGAGAGGCTCCTCCCGCTAGGTGTGGAAGCGGCGGGCCAGAGCCTCGGCACCGCGGGCGAGGAGGCCCGTGTCCGAGCCGACCGCGGTGAAGATGCAGCCGGCGGCGATGTAGCGCCGCGCCAGCGTCTCGTCGCCGGTGAGGATGCCGGCGCGGTTGCCGGCAGCAGAAATGCGGCCGATGAGCCCCTCGATGAGGGTGACGATGGCCTCGTTGTTCTGGTCGCCCAGATGGCCGATGGCGGCGGACAGGTCGCCGGGGCCGATGAACACGCCATCGACGCCGGGCACGGCGCAGATGGCCTCCAGATTGTCCATGCCGCGGCGGGATTCGATCTGCACCAGCACGCAGATCTCCTCGTGGGCGTGCCTGTAATAGTCCTTCACCCGGCCGAACCGGGAGGCACGGGAGGCGGCGGCGAAGCCGCGCACGCCGTCCGGGGGATAGCGCGTCGCCGCCACCGCGGCCGCCGCCTCCTCGGCGGTTTCCACCATGGGGATGAGGAAGCTCTGAACCCCGGCGTCCAGCAGGCGCTTGATGGCGACGGTGTCATTCAGCGGCGGGCGCACGATGGGCTGAACGTCGTGCTCCATGCAGGCCTGGAGCTGGCACAGCACCATGGGCAGCTCGTTGGCCGAATGCTCGGTGTCGAGCAGCAGCCATTCAAAGCCCGCGCCGGCGAGGATCTCCACCGTGACATGGCTGGCGAGGCTGCTCCACAGGCCGATCTGCTGCCGGCCGCCATGGATGGCGTGCTTGAAGGCGTTCCTGGGCAATTCCACGAGTGATATCCCTGTTCAGTAGATGGCGGGTTCGCCCGGGCCGGGACCGAACGCGGTTTCGAGAAAATCGAAGTCGCAGCCGAGATGCGCCTGGCTGACGTGGCGCGAATACATCCAGCCGTAGCCGCGCTCGAAGCGCGGCGCGGGCGCGGGCAGCACGGCCCGGCGGCGCTCCAGCTCCTCCGGCGCCACCTGCATGTCGATGCGCCGGTTCGGCACGTCGATGCTTACGAGATCCCCGGTGCGCAGCAAGGCAAGCGGGCCGCCCACATGGCTCTCCGGCGAGACATGGAGGATGCAGGCGCCGTAGCTGGTCCCGCTCATGCGCGCGTCGGAGATGCGGACCATGTCGCGAACGCCCGCCTTCACCAGCCGCTTGGGGATGGGGAGCATGCCCCATTCGGGCATTCCGGGACCGCCAAGGGGCCCGGCGTTGCGCAGGACGAGGACATGATCGGGGGTCACGTCCAGGCTTTCGTCGTCGGTGGCCGCCTTCAGGCTCGGATAATCGTCGAAGACAAGGGCCGGACCGGTGTGGACGCGCAGATGGGGGGCGCAGGCGCTCGGCTTGATGACGCAGCCCTCGGGCGCGAGATTGCCCCGTAGCACCGCGAGCGCCCCCTCCGCATAGATGGGCTTGCCGAGAGGGCGGATGACGTCGTCATTGTGCACCTTGGCCCCGGCGATGACCTCCCCGAGCCTGCGGCCGGACACGGTGAGGGCGTCGAGGTGGAGAACCTCCGCGAGCCGCGTCATCAGCGCCGGCAGCCCGCCGGCGAAGTAGAAATCCTCCATCAGATAGTCGTCGCCCGAGGGGCGCACGTTGGCGAGCACGGGGACGCGGCGGCTCGCGGCGTCGAAATCGTCCAGCGTGATGTCGCAGCCGGCGCGCCGCGCCTGGGCGATGAGATGGATGATGGCGTTGGTGGAGCAGCCCATGGCCATGGCCACCACGATGGCGTTCTCGAAGGCCGCGCGGGTCTGGATGCGGGCGGGCACGAGATCCTCCCACACCATCTCCACGATCCGGCGACCCGCTGCCGCGCACATGCGGATGTGCCCGGCGTCGGCCGCCGGGATGGATGAGGCGCCCGGCAGCGTCATGCCGATGGCCTCGGCGATGGCGGTCATGGTGCTGGCGGTGCCCATGGTCATGCAATGGCCGTAGGATCGGGCGATGCCCCCCTCGATCTCGTTCCAGGCCGCCTCGTCGATTTTGCCGGCGCGGCGCTCGTCCCAGAACTTCCAGGCATCGGAGCCGGAGCCCAGAGTCTTGCCGTTCCAGTTGCCGCGCAGCATGGGGCCGGCCGGGACGTAGATGGCCGGCACGCCGGCGCTGGTGGCGCCCATGAGAAGCGCCGGCGTGCTCTTGTCGCAACCGCCCATGAGCACTGCGCCGTCCACCGGATGCGCGCGGATCACCTCCTCGACTTCCATGGCGAGCATGTTGCGGTAGAGCATGGACGAGGGCTTCAGGAAGGTCTCGGACACGGAATGGACCGGCACCTCCAGCGGAAAGCCGCCGGCCTGAAACACCCCGCGCTTGATGTCCGCCACCCGCTCGCGGAAGTGGGCGTGGCAGGAATTGAAGTCCGACCAGGTGTTGAGGATGGCGATGACCGGCCGGCCCGCCCAGTCCTCCGGCGCATAGCCCATCTGGCGGAGGCGGGAGCGGTGGCCAAAGCTGCGCAGGTCATCGGCGGCGAACCACCGGGCACTGCGCAGCAGGTCGAGACTCTTGGTGCGCGTCATGATCGGAACCTGTGGATGGAATGCTATCTCGGCGCCGGACCGCTGGGCGTCCGGCGGGCCTTTATTGGGTCACGATATTCCCGGCCTTCACCACGTCGCGCCAGCGCTGTTCCTCTGCGGCCTGGAAGGCGGCGAAGTCGGCGGGCGTGCTGGCGACCACCTCGAAGCCGAGCTCGTTGAACTTGGCCTTCACCGCCGGGTCGGCAAGGCCCGCCCGGAAGGCGTCCACCACCTTGGCCCTCACGTCCGCGGGCAGGCCCTTGGGCGCCGCCGCGGCCTGCCAGGAATAGACGTCGATGCCGTCCACGCCGGCCTCCTTCATGGTGGGCACGTCGGGCAGGACCGGATTGCGCTCGGCCGCCGTCACCGCGAGGGCTTTCAGCTTGCCGGCCTTGATCTGGTTGGCCACGGCGCCGAGGTTCTGGAACGACACGTCCGCATGGCCGGCGATGAGATCGGCGATGGCCGGGCCGCCGCCCTTGTACGGCACGTGGATGCCGCTCGTGCCGGTCTTCTGCCAGAACAGCGCCGCGGTGAGGTGATCGGAGGAGCCGACCCCCGAGGAGGCGAAGGTCACCTTATCGGGTGTCTTCTTCAGGTGCGCCACCAGCTCCTTGACCGAACCGACTGGGAAATTGGGATTGGCCACCAGCACGTTGGGAGTGCGCACCGCCACCGTGACGAGGTCGAAGTCGGTCTTGGGGTTGTAGCTCAGCGCCGGATTGAGCGCGGGATTGATGGCGAAGACGCCGATGGACCCGACCAGCAGCGTATAGCCGTCTGCCGGGGAAGCCTTCACATGGGTCGCACCGGTGCCGCCGTTGGCCCCCGGCCGGTTGTCGATGACCACCGGCTGTCCCAGCGCCTCGGACGCCTTTGGCGCGATGAGCCGCGCTGTGCTGTCGGAGGCGCCGCCGGGCGGGAAGGGCACCACCACCGTGACGGGTCGCTGCGGATAGGACTGGCCGAACGCCGGCGCGGCGCAGAGCGCGGCGACGAGGGCGATCGCAAGGGAGCTCCGGCGGGTCATGTTTCCTCCTGGGCGCGTCTGGCGCTTGATTGAGGAGCCGGCGCCCTTGGCGTGGCGACCCGTCTCCTTGCCGCCCCGTCGTGCCGCGGAGCGTGCTTTCGCGCGCAACTAAAGCGCTAATGCATTAGTGCCGTCAAGCGCGAGGTAAGCTATCCTTGCGCCATGGACACGACGACGCCCTCCGCGCGCCCCTCCCGCGACCCCTCCCGCCATGCCGCACCGCAGGTGTTCGACTATCTGCGCGAACGCATCATCGCCCTCGAGTTGCCGCCGGGGACGCTGATCTCGCGGGCGGAGCTTCAGGATCTGTTCGGCTTCTCCTCGACCCCGGTACGCGACGCGCTGCTGAAGCTGCAAGAGGAGCAGCTGGTGGACATCTTTCCCCAGCACGCCACGGTGGTGAGCCCGATCGATCTGGCGTTGGCGCGGCAGGCGCATTTCCTCCGCCGCTCCATCGAGCTGGAGGCGGTGCGCACCATCGCCCTCGACGATGGCCACGCCGCCGTGGCCGGCCGGCTGGAAACGGTGATCGAGGTGCAGGCCACCCTGCTGGCGCGCGGCGACCTGCCCGGCTTCGAGACCACCGACCGCGAATTCCACCGCACCCTGTTCGACGCCACCGGCATCCAGAGCCTGTGGGTCATGTCGCGCCGCTATTCCGGCCACATCGACCGCATCCGCCGCCTGCATCTGCCCATGCCGGGCAAGGCGGAGCGGGTTATCCGCGAGCATCGCGCCATCGCGGCGGCCATCGCTTCGGGCGATGCTGCGGCGGCGCAGGAGGCGCTGCGCAGCCACCTTTCCAACTCCCTCGCCCACACCCCAGAACTGCGCGAGCGCTGGCCGGCCTATTTCCGCGACTGAAACCCGCGCCTGAGACGCCTCAGACTCCGGCCGCGCGCCGCGCCTTCTCGTAGCGGCGGATGACCCGATCGCGTTTCAGCTTGGACAGGCGCTGCAACCAGAAGACCCCGTCGAGCTGGTCGATCTCATGCTGGTGGCAGACGGCAAGGAGCCCCTCCGCCTCCTCCTCGAAAAACCCGCCGGCGAGGTCCTGGTAGCGCACCCGCACCCGGGCGTGGCGCTCCACCTCTTCCGTCGCCCCCGGCATGGAGACGCTGCCCTCAGCGTGGCGCATGCGCTCGTCCGACGCCCACACGATGGCGGGGTTCACGTAGGTCCGCGGCGGCTCCCCCCGCGTCAGCTCCAGCACGCTCACCCGCAGGAGGACGCCCACATGGGGTGCGGTGATGCCGATGCCCGGGGCCGCCCGCATCGTGTCCAGGAGGTCGCCAGCGAGCCGCGCGAGCTCCGCATCGAAAGCCGTCACCGGCGCGGCCACAACCTTGAGCCGCGCGTCGGGAAAGCTCACGATCGGCCTAATCGCCATGAAGTCCGCCCCCTGCCCGCCGGACGCTGCAAAAAATATCCGCTTGCCGGAACCCCTAGCTCGAATCGGCGTTTTACGCGAACTGTCGGTGCGCTCCTGCTCAGCTTGAGCGCGTGGCGCGGGCAACCGGGTCTCGACAGCACGCCAGAACACCGCGCCATGACATCGAGTGCGACCACCATAGTGGCAGGGGGCCAGCGCCGTGAATGCGAACGCGCCGATTCCGTCGAACTGGCTGAAATTGGGGGGCGAGTGCGGCGAGCTCATTGCCGCCCATGATTGGTCGGCCACCTCGCTGGGGCCCATCGACACCTGGAACGAGCACTTTCGCTCCACCGTCTCCGCCATCGTCAACTCGCCCATCCCCAAGGTCCTCATGTGGGGACCCGACCATGTGATGATCTACAACGACGGCTATTCCGTCATCGCCGGCGGCAACCACCCCCGCGCCCTCGGCGGGACGGTGGAGGGGATCTGGCCGGAAATCTGGGACTTCAACCGCCGCATCATCGAGAACGGCATGCGCGGGGAGATCCAGAGCTACCGCGACCAGTCCATGACGCTGAGGCGCAGCGGCGCGCCCGAGGAAGTGTTCTTCGACCTGTTCTATACGCCCATCCCCACTGCCGACGACGTCATCGGCGGCGTCCTGTGCACGGTGCTGGAGATTACCCAGCGGGTGCACATGGAGCGCGAGCTGATCGCCAGCAACAAGCGCTTCGCCGCCGCCATGGCCGCGGTGCGCGGCGTGCTCTGGACCAACAGCGCCGACGGCGAGATGGCCGGCCCGCAGCCCGGCTGGGAGGCCCTGACAGGCCAGAGCTTTGCGGAATATCAGGGCTACGGCTGGTCGAAGGCGGTTCACCCAGAAGACGCGCAGCCCACCGTCGAGGCCTGGCAGCGGGCGGTGGCGGATCGGGACATCTTCGTGTTCGAGCATCGCGTGCGCCGGCGCGATGGGGAATGGCGCCACTTCGCCATCCGCGCCGTACCCATCCTGTCGGATGCGGGCAACATCACCGAATGGGTCGGCGTCCACACCGACATCACCGACCAGCGCGACGCCGAGGAGGCGCTGCGCGACCGCGCCCGCGAACTGGAGCAGGAGGTCCACAACCGAGAGCTCGCGGAAGACAAGCTGCGCGCGCTCAACGAGCATCTGGAGAGTCGCGTCGCCACCGCCATCGAGGAGCGCCGGCAGGCGGAGCTTGCCCTCGCACAGAGCAAGAAGCTCGAGACCATCGGCCAGCTCACCGGCGGCGTTGCGCACGACTTCAACAATCTCCTGCAGGTGGTCTCGGGCAATCTCCAGCTCCTCGCCCGCGACGTGGCCGGCAACGAGCGCGCCGAGCGGCGCGTGGGCAACGCCATGGCGGGCGTGGCGCGGGGCTCCAAGCTCGCCGCCCAGCTCCTGGCCTTCGGCCGCCGGCAGGCGCTGGAGCCGAAAGTGGTGAACGTGACGCGCTTCGTGCGCGGGATGGACGAGATGCTGCGCCGGGCCATCGGCGAGGGCATCGAGATCGAGACCGTCGCCGCCGGCGGGCTATGGAACACGTTCATCGACCCGGCCCAGATCGAGAACGCCCTCCTCAACCTCGCCATCAACGCCCGCGACGCCATGAACGGGCAGGGCAAGCTCACCATCGAGCTCGGCAACGCCACCCTCGACGACGCCTACGCCCGCGTCCATCCCGAGGTGCTGCCGGGCCAGTACGTGATGCTCGCCGTGACCGACACCGGCTCGGGCATTGACGCCAGCATCGTCGACAAGGTGTTCGAGCCCTTCTTCTCCACCAAGGCGGAAGGCAAGGGCTCCGGCCTCGGCCTCTCCATGGTCTACGGCTTCGTGAAGCAGTCGGGCGGTCACGTGAAGGTCTATTCCGAGCTCGGCCACGGAACGACCATCCGCCTCTACCTGCCCCGCGCCATGGCGAGCGAGGACGTCGAAGTGGCGACCACGGCCCAGGACGTGGCGGGTGGGCCGGAAACCATCCTGGTGGTGGAGGACGACGAGGAGGTGCGCAACACCGTGGTGGAGATGCTGGGCGACCTCGGCTATCGCGTGCTCAAAGCGGTGGATGCCCAGTCCGGCCTCAGCGTGGTGGAGAGCGGCATCTCCATCGACCTGCTGTTCACCGACGTGGTCATGCCCGGCCCCATGAAGAGCACCGAGCTTGCGCGCCGCGCCAAGGAGCGCTTGCCGAATATCGCGGTGCTGTTCACATCCGGCTATACGGAGAACTCCATCGTCCACGGCGGACGACTGGACAGCGGCGTCGACTTGCTGTCCAAACCCTATACGCGCGAAGCGCTGGCCCGAAAGGTACGGCACGTGATCAGCAACGAGAAGCAGCGCATCCAGGCTGCCGAGCGGGCGGCCCAGGCGGAAGCCCTGCCCGATCCCGTCCCCCCGGCGCCGGAGCCGGGCCCGTCCCGCAGCGTACTGCTGGTGGAGGACGACCTGCTCATTCGCATGAGCGCCGCCGACATGCTGCGCGAGGCCGGCTGCACCGTGCTCGAGGCGGCCGACGCGGAGGCGGCCCTCGCCATCGCCGGCTCAACGCCCATAGACGTCCTGATGACCGATATCAACCTGCCGCGGCTCTCCGGCCATGCGCTGGCGGAGCAGGTTCGGGCGCTTCAGCCGAACGTGCAGCTGATCTTCGCCACCGGCGAGGGCGGGCCGGAGATCCCCTCCGATGCCCGCCTGCTGCGCAAGCCCTACGTCTTCCGCGACCTCCTGGCGGCGCTGGGGCCAGCGCCGGAATCGGAGTGACGCAGGGATCGCGGCGCGATCCTGCCGCTCACTCGATCTCTTCGGTGATCACCTTGAAGCCGGTGAGCATCGAGGGGCCGAAGGAGGTGAGGATGGCGACGTCGGTGGCATCGCGGCCGCGCGCCATGAGGATGCGGCCGATGCGCGGCTTGTTGTGCCGGGCATCGAACGTGTACCATCGGCCCCCCAGGAACACCTCGAACCAGGCGGAGAAATCCATCGGGTTGGGGTCTTTCGGCACGCCGATGTCGCCGAGATAGCCGGTGCAGTAGCGCGCCGGAATGTTCATGCAGCGGCACAAAGCGATGGCGAGGTGGGCGAAGTCCCGGCAGACCCCACGCTTCTCGTTGTAGCCGTCGTAGGCGGTGCGCAGGTGGCTCGCGTCGGCATAGTTGAACTTGATGTGGCCGTGCACAAAGTCACAGATCGCCTGCACCAGCGGCCAGCCCTTGGGCAGATGGCCAAACATGGACCACGCGATGTCGCTGAGCCGGTCGGTCTCGCAATAGCGGCTGCCGAGCAGGAAGATGAGCACCTCCACGGGCAGCTCGTTCAACGGATGCTGGACCGCGTCGGGGGCGTATTCGTCCGGAGCGCCGCTGTCGCGGATCACGAAGTCCGCATACATGGTGACCGGCCCGGCCGGAGCCTGGATGACGTGGCAGAAGTTGCCGAAGCTGTCGTGATACGTGTTGGCCGGCAGGTCGGGACTGAAGTTCACGCGGTCGACGCTCTCAAGGTCGTTGACCCGCGAGGGGTGGACGCTGAGCGTCAGGATCATGGGTGTGGGCTGGGGACAGGAGTAGCTGATCTCGTAGCCCGCGCGAATTCTCATCTCGAACCTCTTGGGGGTTTGCGCGAGCCCAATGCGCGGATGTCTGCTATGGCTCGCGTTCAATCGTAACGGCGCCGTTCCCGGTGCCGCCTTCAGCGGGACTTCTCGTGGACAGCAACGAAACTGACCGCGTCGGCCAGAGCCGGCACGCCTTGCTGGCCGACGGCGACATCGCGCCCGTCACCGTGCTCAATGCAAAAGGCGCGTCCGCGTTCCTCATCGTCGCAGATCACGCTGGAAACGTGTTTCCCGGCGCCCTGGACCGGCTCGGCATCACCGAGGCGGATCAAGCGCGTCACATCGCCTGGGATATCGGCATTGCGGGCGTGTGCCGCGGGCTGGCGGAACGTCTCGACGCAACACTCATACAGCAGAATTACTCGCGTCTCATCATCGACTGCAACCGGCCGCCGGACACCCCCGCCTCCATCCCGATGATGAGCGAGCGCACGCCCATCCCCGGCAATCGCGACCTCGGCGCCCTCGAACGCCAGGCCCGCCTGGACGAGATCTTCGCGCCCTACCACGCGCGGATCGCCGAGGAAATCGACGGGCGCACCGCCGCCGCGCGCCCGACCGTGCTCATTGCCATGCACAGCTTCACACCCGTCTATCTCGACGAGGCGCGCCCGTGGCATGCCGGCGTGCTCTATCGCGATGATGTGCCCTTCGCCAGCGCGGTGCTGGCGGCGCTGCGCACGAACAGCGACCTCGTCATCGGTGACAACGAGCCTTACGCCGTCAGCGCGGCGACGGACTACACTTTGCCGGTGCACGGCGGCGCGCGCGGCCTGCGGCACGTGGGCATCGAGATCCGCCAGGACCTGCTGGCCGATCCGGCCGGGCAAGAGGAATGGGCAGCGCGTATGGCCGCGGTCCTTGAAACGGCGATCGCCGCTTGCCCGCCTGGCGCCTGACGCTGCGGGAGGGCAATCAGATGCCCTCACCCAGATTGACGAAATCGGCGATGAGACGCGCTTCCGGACGGTGATGGGGGATCGCGGCACGCGACAGTGCGTCCGCCAGTTGGTGCGCCTGCACGGCGATCTCCGGCACCGCCGTCACCTCCCAGAAGGCCGGGCGGGTCAGCGCGCCGAGGGCGAACAGCCAGGTGGAGGCGTGACCATATCGGTCGAGCACCGCGCAGCCACGCGTTTCGATGCCGAGGCCGAGGGCATCGGCGCGGATGCGCCCCGTCTCCCGCAGCGCCTCGAAGGGCGGGGCGGCGAGGCTGGCGAAATCCGAGCGCGGCCCCGTGCAATTGACCACCCGTGCCACTTGGAGCACCGCGGCGCGGCCCGAGTGGCGGCGCCGGATGGTGGCGGCAATGCCGCCGGGCACCCCCTCCAGGGCGGTGAGGCGCCCTGCCATCACCTGCAGCTGGCCCGATGTGACGAGAGCTTCGAGGCCGGCGGCAATGCGCGGCGCCATGCGATGGCGGTGGACGTCCCAATAGGTGCGGGCGTGGCGCAGGAAGCGCGCCCGCGCCGCCTGCGACCAGCCGGACCAGACCCCGGCGAGGGCGGGCCGGGCCGCATCCATCACCCTTTGCCAGGGCACGTCGCGCGCCGCCGCCTGCGCCACCGCCGCGCGGATGATGCGCAGCGCCTGGTTGGGGTCCCGCGCCTCCGCCGGATCGAGGAAAGCCTCAAAGCCGCCCTTGCGGCCGGGCACGTCCGCATGAGTCTGCGGCAGCAGCCCGTGACGCGAGACGCTCCAGATGGGTCCGCGATGCCCGCGCGCGGCGAGCATCAGCGCCACGTCCACCATGGTGAGGCCGGAGCCGAGAAGCAACACCGGGTCGTCCGCGCCAAGAGCGTCGAGGGCGTCGAAGCGCCAGGGATCGGGCACGAACAGGGGGCTGTCGTAGACCCCGCCGTCGCGGCAGCGCGGCGGCCGGGGCGGCAGGTTGCCGGTGGCGAGCACCACATGGGTGCCCTCGATGCGCCGCCCGTCGGCCAGCTGGACGCAGGGCACGGGCCGGTCGCTCACCCGCACCACATCGCCGCGCACCCGCCGCAGGCGCCCGTCGCCCGCGTCGAGCGCCGCTTCCAGCCGCTCGGCAAGATAGGCGCCGAACAAGGCGCGCGGTACGAAGGCCCGGTTCAAATCGCCGCCGGCCTCGTCGAGGGCCGCCGACAGGTCGGCGCCGGAAGCGATGAGCCACTGGGCAAAGGTCGGCGCCAGTCCAAGCTCCATGCGCGCCACCGGGACATTGAGCAGGTGCTGGGGGGCGCATGCGCCATAGGCGAGGCCCGGCCCCGCCCGCCGCTCGCGCTCCACCAGCACCACGTCGAGCCGCGGCGCCGCGGCGGCGGCGAGTGCGAACAGCGTGCCGGCGAAACCGCCGCCGACGACGATGATGGACTTGCGCTGCTCCCAGGCGTTCAGCATGACGATGCTCCTCGCGAGCCGGGGGTTCAGGAGGCCGACACCCGCCGGACCTCGGGAACGATGGCGTTGCCGATGATCTCGCCGAACGGGCCGCGATGATTTGCGGCCACGACCGGCGCGCCGGTCTCCGCCGCACGCGGCAGGAGCGGCAGCACGCTCTCTCCGAAGCGGTAGGCTTCCTCCAGGTGAGGATAGCCGGAGAGCACGAAGGTATCGACACCCAGTGCCATGTATTCCTTCATGCGCTCCGCCACGGTCTGCGGGTCGCCCACCAGAGCGGTTCCCGCGCCGCCCCGCACCAGGCCCACCCCGGCCCACAGATTGGGGCTGACCTCGAGATTGTCGCGCCGGCCGCCGTTGAGAGCGCTCATCCTTCGCTGGCCTTCGGAATCCATGCGGGCGAAGACCTTCTGCGCCTCGGCTATGGTCGTGTCGTCGATATAACGGATGAGGTCCTCCGCCGCCGCCCAGGCCGCCTTGGCGGTGTCGCGCACGATGACGTGGAGGCGGATGCCGAACGTGACCTCGCGGCCCACCGCAGCGGCGCGGGTGCGGATGTCGCGGATTTTCTCGGCCACCTGGGCCGGTGGCTCGCCCCAGGTGAGATACTTCTGCACCTGCCGGGCGGCCACGTCATGGGCCGGGGCGGAGGAGCCGCCGAAGTACAGCGGCGGATGCGGCTGCTGCACCGGCGGATAGAGCAGCTTCCCGCCCTCCACCTTCAGATGCTTGCCGGCGGAGGTGACCTCCTCCCCCTTCAGGAGGCGGGTGTAGATGTCGAGGAATTCGGCGGTGATCTCGTAGCGCTCCGCATGATCGGCGAAGAAGCCGTCGCCCTTGTTCTCCACCGGATCGCCGCCGGTGACGACATTGATGAGCGCCCGGCCGTTGGACAGCCGGTCGAGGGTCGCGGTCATGCGCGCCGCCACCGCCGGCGAGAGCAGGCCCGGACGTACGGCGACGAGGAATCGCAGGCGCCCGGTGAGCCCCGCGAGAGCCGAGGCCACGACCCAGCTGTCCTCGCAGCTTCTGCCGGTGGGAATGAGGACGCCGTAATAGCCGAGCTGGTCCGCGGCCTGCGCGATCTGCCTGAGATACGGAAGGCTCACCTCCCGCGCCTTGTGCGACGTGCCGAGATAGTGGCCGTCGCCATGGGTCGGAAGGAACCACAGGACATTGGCGGCGTCGGCCGGCCTTTGGGCGGCGCTCGGCAGATCTGCACTGGCGGACATGGGAGGCTCCGGTTGCGCGCCGGCGAGGGAATGCGGCGCCGAATTACATAGTCAATAAACTTGATAGAATTTATTGACTCAAGCTGCACCGCCTGTCTATCCTTTTTCTCAGACCCACCCCGAGGGCTTTCCCGGACCCGCCTGGCGCGGCTCCGGCCCGCCGGCCGCGCATCGAAAGCAGTGTTTCATGAACGCGCACGTCCCCTCCGCCTCCGCGCCCGCCACCCCCTCCTCCCATGGGGCGCTGCCCCCCGGCTCGCTCGCTTTCCGTGCCGCCATGCGCAAGCTCGCCGGGTCGGTCAGCGTGCTCACCGTCGGCCAGGGCGAAGCGCGTACCGGGCTCACCGCCACCTCGGTCTCCTCTCTGTCCGTGGAGCCGCCCACCCTGGTCATCTGCGTCAATCGCGCGGCTTCGTCCTTCGCCACGTTGCTGAGCGAGCGGGTGTTCGCCATCAACGTGCTGCGGACCGCGCACCAGGGCGTGGCGGACCGCTTCGCCGGCGTCGGCGGGATCAAGGGCGCGGCGCGCTACGCCGATGCCGACTGGACCCGACTCGCCACCGGCGCGCCGGTTCTCGCAGACGCGCTCGCCGCCTTCGACTGCGAACTGGAGGACGCCATCGAGCGGCACTCCCACGTCATCGTCATCGGCCGGGTGGTGGCCTCGCGCATCACCGAAAATGCCGAGCCGCTCCTCTACTGGGCTGGCGGCTATCGCGGCCTTGCCCTCTGAACCGCCCCGCCCGACCTAATCCGCCCCGCGAAGGAGCCCCTCCATGACCACCCGCCCCACCCGCCGCAGCTTCGCTCTCCTTGCCGTCGGCATCGCCGGCAGCCTCGTTCTCGCCGGTGCCCCGGCCCGCGCGCAGGAGAAAGTGGTGCGCATCGGCTACCAGAAGTACGGCACCCTCATCCTCTTGAAGAACAAGGGGCTCCTGGAGGCGCGGCTGAAGCCGCTCGGCTATCAGGTGAAATGGGCCGAGTTCCCGGCCGGCCCACAGCTTCTGGAGGCGGTCAACGCCGGGGCGGTCGACTTCGGCAACACCGGCGAAGCACCGCCCATCTTCGCCCAGGCCGCCGGCGCCCCCCTCGTCTACGTGGGCTACGAACCGGCGGCGCCCCAGGGCGAGGCGATCCTCGTGCCCAAGGACAGCCCGCTCAAGACGCTCGCCGATCTCAAGGGCAGGACGATCGCCCTCAACAAGGGCTCCAACGTCCACTATCTGCTGGTGAAGGCCCTGGAGCAGGCCGGCGTGCCCTATTCCGACGTCAAGACCGCCTTCCTCACGCCTGCCGACGCCCGCGCCGCCTTCGAGCGCGGATCGGTGGATGCATGGGCCATCTGGGACCCGTTCCAGGCGGCTGCGGAGAAGACCCTCGCCGCGCGCCAGCTCACCGACGGCACCGGCATCGTTGCAAACTACCAGTTCTATCTGTCCACCCGCAGCTTCGTGGACCAGGCGCCACAGGTGGTGGATGCGGTCCTCGCAGGGGTCGCCGAAATCGGCGCGTGGGTGAAGGCCAATCCCAAGGCTGCTGCGGCGGAATTCTCGCCGCTCATCGGCATTCCCGAGCCGATCCTCGAGGTCGCTCTCGCCCGCCAGCAATATGACGTGAAGCCCATCACGCCCGAGGTGGCGGTGGCGCAGCAGAAGGTGGCGGATGCGTTCCACGCCCTCGGCCTCATCCCGCGGCCCATCCGGATCGCCGATGCGCTGCGGGCGCCCAAGTCCTGATCGCCGGCGACCTCGGGAGACGGCCATGAGCCCCACCGCACAGCCGCAGGCCACGGCCTTCGCCCACGGCGCCGTGCCGCCCGTGGCCGCCGCCGATGCCGATCCCCGCGCCGAGGGCGCTGCGATCGGCGCCCTCGCGGCAACGCAGGCCCGCGCCTTAGGCCGGGCGCTGCTGCCCTGGGCGCTGCCTCTGGCCGTGCTGGCCATCTGGCAGGCGGGCGCGAGCCTCGGCCTCATCTCGTCCCGCGTGCTCCCGGCGCCCACGGATGTGGTGCTTGCCTTCTGGCGCACGCTGAACGACGGCAGCCTCCTCGCGAACATATGGGTGTCCACCGGGCGGGCCCTGAGCGGCCTCGCCATCGGCGGCGGGATCGGCTTTGCCCTCGGCGTGCTCACCGGCGTCTTCCGCCCGGCCGAGACCGCGTTTGATTCGGCCATGCAGATGCTGCGCAACGTGCCGCATCTCGCCATCATCCCCCTCGTCATCCTGTGGTTCGGCATCGGCGAGGAGGCGAAGGTTTTCCTGGTCGCGGTGGGCGTCGCCTTCCCCCTCTATCTCAACACGTTCCACGGCATCCGCACGGTGGACCGCGCCCTTGTCGAGATGGCGCGGGTCTACGGCCTGTCCAGCGTCGCCCTGTTCTGGCGCATCGTGCTGCCGGGGGCCCTGCCCTCGGTTCTGGTGGGCCTGCGCTACGCCCTCGGCATCATGTGGCTCACGCTGATCGTCGCGGAGACCATCTCCTCCTCCGCGGGCATCGGCTACATGACCATGAATGCCCGCGAGTTTCTCCAGACCGACGTGGTGGTGCTGGGCGTCCTCGCCTACGCCCTGCTGGGCAAGCTGGCGGACAGCCTCACCCGCGCCATCGAGCAGCGGGCGCTCGCCTGGCACCCCGCCTACCAGGCCGGAACGGGAGGGGTGTGATGGAGATTTTCGCCGCCACCGATGCCGACGTGGCTGCCAGCGTGCGCGCGGCCGAGATCCGCGCCACCTTCGCCCGGCCACCCGCGCCGCCGCAGACCCGGCGGCCGGGCGAGCCGATCCGCCTCAGCGGCGTCACCAAGAGCTTCGGCGCCCGGCCGGTGCTCAGGCGGCTCGACCTCTATGTGCCGGCCGGGCAGTTCCTCGCCGTGGTGGGCCGCTCCGGCGGCGGCAAGACCACGCTGATGCGCCTCCTCTGCGGCCTTGATGCGCCGACCTCTGGCGAGGTGCGCATCGGCGAGCGGCGCGTGGACGGCCTGATGCCCCAGGTCCGCCTGCTGTTCCAGGATCCAAGGCTCGCACCCTGGCAGCGCGTGCTCGCCAACGTGGGCATCGCCCGCGGCCCGGCGTGGCGGGAAGAGGCGTATGCGGCGCTAAAGGACGTGGGCCTCGCCGATCGCGGACGCGATTGGCCGTCGGTCCTGTCGGGCGGCCAGAAGCAGCGGGTGGCCCTTGCTCGCGCCCTCGTCTCGCGCCCCGGCGTGCTGCTGCTGGACGAGCCCTTCGGCGCCCTCGACGCGCTGACGCGCACCGAGATGCACCGGCTGACCGAGCGCATCTGGACCGGGCACGGCTTCACCACCGTGCTCATCACCCACGATGTCGCCGAGGCGGTGGCCCTAGCCGACCGGGTGCTCGTGCTGCGGGCCGGCGAGATCGCCCTCGACGTGGCCGTGGACCTGCCCCGGCCGCGCGAGGAGACGGCGGAGGCCGCGGAGCTGAAGCGCCGCATCCTCGCCGCGGTGTAAGGACCCTCAGCCCTCCGCCACCACCGTCTGGCGCTGGCGGCCGAGCCCAGCGATCTCCAGCTCCACCACGTCGCCGGGATGAAGCCACACCGGCTCCGGCTTGATGCCCATGCCCACGCCGGGCGGCGTGCCGGTGGCGATGATGTCGCCGGGCAGCAGCGTCATGTAGCGGCTGCAGTAGGCGACGATTTCCTTCACTCCGAAGATCATGGTTCGGGTATTGCCGGACTGCATCCGCCGGCCGTTCACGTCGAGCCGCATGTCGAGGTCCTGGGGATCGGGCACCTCATCGGCAGTGACGAGGAACGGACCCACCGGGCCGAAGCTGTCGCAGCCCTTGCCCTTGTCCCATTGCGAGGACTGGAGCTGGAAGGCGCGCTCCGACACGTCGTTGACCACGCAATAGCCGGCCACATGAGACAGCGCGTCCTCTTCCTCCACATAGCGGGCGGTGCGGCCGATAACGACGCCGAGTTCCACCTCCCAGTCGAGCCGGGTGGAATGGCGCGGCTGGATGATGGCATCGTCCGGCCCCGCCAGGGCGGAGAGGGCCTTGAGGAAGATGATGGGTTCGCTGGGCACCGCCATGCCGGCCTCGGCCGCGTGGTCGGAATAATTGAGCCCGATGCAGATGAACTTGCTCATGCCGCTGTAGGGCACGCCGAAGCGCGGGCTGCCGGAGACCAGCGGCAGCGTCTCGGGAGCGAGAGCGGCGATGGCCGCGAGGCCTTCGGGCGAGAGCTCGCGCGGGCCGATGTCGGCGAGGACGGCGGAGAGATCGCGCAAGCGGCCGTCGCGATCCATCAGGGCCGGCTTTTCCGCGCCGGGCATGCCATACCGGCAGAGCTTCATGGGAGAGTGACCTCAAGCTTTCAAAGGAACAGGGCTCACGCCACCGTGGCGCCGGCATCCACCGTCCAGGCGGCGCCGTTGACGTGGGCGGCGTGCGGGGAGAGCAGGAAAGCGACGATGCCGGCCACGTCCTCGGGCCGGCCGTAGGCGGCCGCGCCGGCGCGGCGGATGCCGCCCGCGGCCTTCGCCTTCTCATCGAGAGCGTGAATCATCCGCGTCTCGATGGGGCCGGGCAGCACCGCGTTGACGCGGATGGCGGTGCCCGCCACGTCCAGCGCCGCCACCCGGGTCAGGCCCAGCACCGCGTGCTTGCTCGCCACGTATCCGGCAAGACCCGCCCGGCCGCGCACCGCCGAGGTAGAGGCGGTGTTCACCACCGCCCCCGTGCCCCGCGCCCGCATGCGGGCGAGGACGTGCTTGAGGCCGAGGAACACGCCGCGCACGTTCACCGCCTGCACGGCGTCGAAGGCGTCGTCGGGGTAGTCCCAGATGGGCGCCACCGCCCCCTCGATGCCGGCATTGTTGGCGAAGGCATCGAGGGGACCGAGCCGGTCCTCGGCGGCGGCGACGAACGCCGCCACCTCGGCCGCGTTCGACACATCGGCGGTGAGGGCGAGGGCGCGGCGGCCCGCGGCCTCCACCCGCTCCGCGGTCGCGGCGCACGGCGCCGCGTCGCGGTCCACCACCGCCACGTCGTGGCCCGCCTCGGCGAGCCGCACGGCGATGGCGCGACCGATGCCGCCGCCCCCGCCGGTGACCAGCGCGACGCTCACGACTTCACCAGCGAGCACCCGCCTTCCGACAGCGGCCGCCACACCTGCTCCGGCGGGATGGACTTGACCACGTTGTAATAGTCCCACGGCGCCTTGGACTCGGCCGGGGTCTTCACCTGGAACAGGTACATGGGGTGGATCTTGCGCCCGTCGATTCGGATCGAGCCCTTGCCGAACAGGGGATCGTCAGTCGGCAGGGCCTTCATCTTGTCCACCACCACCACGCCGTCCGTGGCATTGCCGACGGCCGAGACGGCCTTGAGGTAATGCAGGGTCGAGGCATAGGCGCCGGCATGCAGAGCGCTCGGATAGCGTCCGTCGTTGCGCGGGGCGAACCGCTTGGTCCAGGCGCGGGTGCCGTCGTTGAGATCCCAGTAGAAGGCTTCGGTGAACTGGAGGCCCTGCGCCGTCTTCAGCCCCAAAGAATGCACGTCGGTGATGTAGAGCACCGTCGCCACCAGCCGCTGCCCGCTCGCCGGAATGCCGAACTCCACCGCCTGCTTGATGGAATTGATGGTGTCGCCGCCGGCGTTGATGAGGCCCACCACCTGCGCGCCCGAGGCCTGGGCCTGGAGCAGGAAGGAGGAGAAGTCCTGCGTGTTCAGCGGCGCGCGCACCCCGCCGATCACCTTGCCGCCGGTGCGGGCGACCACGTTCTTCACGTCCTGCTCCATGGCATGGCCGAAGGCGTAGTCCGCGGTGAGGGTGAACCAGTTCTTGCCGCCGGATTCCACCACCGCCGTGGCCGCGCCGGTGGCGAGGGCATAGGTGTCGTAGGTCCAGTGCACCGTATTGGGAGAGCAGGCCTTGCCGGTGAGGTCCGAGGAGGACGGGCCGGAGGCGATCATCACCTTGTTCTTCTCCCGGGCGATGGAAGCCACCGCCAGCGCCACGGCCGAATTGGGCACGTCGACGATCATGTCGACGCCTTCGGTGTCGAACCACTTGCGCGCGATGCCCGCGGCGACGTCCGCCTTGTTCTGGTGATCGGCGGCGATGACCTCCACCTTCAGCGGCTTGCCGGCGGCGTTGAAGTCCTCGACCGCCATCTGCGTCGCCACCAGCGAGCCCTTGCCCGTCACGTCGGCATAGAGGCTCGACATGTCAGAGAGCACGCCGATCTTGATGGTCTTCTGGTCCTGCGCGGCGGCGAAGCCGGGCGCGGCGAGAACGAGCGCGCCGGCGGCAATGAGCGTCCGCCGGGACAACAGCATGGTCATGAATTTCCTCCCTTGGCTTTTCTTGTGAGGGTCAGCGACTCAGGGGATGAGCCGCTTGAGGAGCCGGCGGTCCTCCACGGCGAAGCCGCCGCCATAGACGTCGGACACCATGAACTGGGCGGAGAGAATCTCCGGCTCCAGCTCGGTCAGGGGATCGAACGCGCTTTCGTGCAGGTTCATGATCGCGCGGCCCGCGATCGGCGCGGAATAGGCGATGGGCGTGCGCCGGTAGACCACGTCGGCATAGGCCGTCTCCAGCCGCTCGGGATGGGGCAGCCGGCGCACGTGGATCTCGCCGCCGGGCTGCTCCGCCTCATCCACCAGGCGCACCACGGGGGCGGCGGGATCGGGCGTGAACGAGACTTCCGCCAGCGGCACGCCGCGGCGGATCACGGCGCTCTCGATGGTGCCGTTCTCGGCCTCGTCGAAGCGGAAGGTGCAGTCCTTCTTGGTATAGCCGAAGATCTCGCGACCGGCGGCGATGCCCATGGGGTCGGAGCAGTACATGTAGATGTGGGTCTGGGTGAACAGATCTTCGTAGCGCACCGCCACCGTCACCATCAGGTCGAACATGCGCCCCTGATGGACCGCCAGCGTGTGGCCGGGCGAGGCCATGAAGCGGAAGGCGACGCGATCGTTGACCAGCTCGAACGGTGTGTCGGCCAGGAGCGCCGCGACCTTCTTCTGGTCCACGCGGGTCATCACCTCCAGCGTGCGCAGGGCGCATTCCCACTCCACCGGATAGGCCGGCGAATAGGGCGGGTTCACCCCGCTGTTGGGATGCATCTTGTAATTGCCGAACATGGGTCCTCTCCTGTGGTCGGGCCGCCGGATGGCCGGCGTGGATGTCGTCAGGCCGGCGCGACGGCGCGCAGATGGGGCGGGACGGGCGTGGGCGTGTCGAGCAGAGCCCGCGCCGCGTCGCGCGGGTCGGTGATGCCGCAGAGCGCCATGGTGAGGTCCAGCTCGCGGCGCAGGATGTCGAGGCAGGCGGTGACTCCCGCCTCGCCCATGGCGCCGAGGCCATAGAGGAAGGCACGGCCGATGAGGACGCCGCGGGCGCCGAGACCCAGCGCCTTCAGCACGTCCTGCCCGGAGCGGATGCCGCCGTCGAACAGCACCTCGATGTCGCTGCCGGCCGCCTCGGCGATGCGCGGCAGCATGCTGATGCTGGAGGGGGCGCCATCCAGCTGCCGACCGCCGTGGTTGGACACCACGATGGCATCGGCGCCGGTGCGCGCGGCGAGGCGGGCGTCCTCTGGATCGAGAATGCCTTTCAGCACCAGCTTGCGGTCCCAGATGCGGCGCAGCCAGCGCACGTCGTCCCAGTTCAGCGTCTGGTCGAACTGGCCGGAGACCCATTGGGCGAGGGAGGACATGTCCTCCACCCCCTCCACATGGCCGACGATGTTGCGGAAGGTATGCCGCCGCGTGCGCGCCATGTTGAGGCACCAGCGCGGCTTGGACGCGAGATTGACGATGTTGCGCAGGGTGGGCTTCGGCGGCGTCGACAGCCCGTTCTTGATGTCGAGATGGCGCTGGCCCTGCACCGGCAGATCGAGGGTGAGCACCAAGGCGGAGCAGCCGGCGTCGCGCGCCCGCTTGACCAGGCGCTCCATGAAGGCCCGGTCCTTCATCATGTAGAGCTGGAACCAGAACGGGCGGCTCGTGTGGTCGGCCACATCCTCGATGGAGCACACGCTCACCGTGGAGAGGGTGAAGGGCACGCCGAAGCGCTCGGCGGCGCGGGCGGCGAGGATCTCGCCATCGGCCCACTGCATGCCGGCGAGGCCGGTGGGCGCCAGCGCCACCGGAATGGCCGCCGGCTCGCCGAGGAGCCGCGTCGCCTGGCTGCGCTCCGAAATGTCGATGCCAACCCGCTGCCGCAGGCGGATGGCGCCAAGGTCCGCCTCGTTGGCGCGATAGGTGGCGCCGGTCCAGGAGCCGCAGTCCACGTAGTCGTAGAACATGCGCGGCACCCGGCGGCGCGCAAGCTCGCGCAGGTCCGCGATGGACGTGATGGGGGCACCCGGGAAGCTCACGTTAGCCGTCCTGTCGTCTGCCTGCCTGAGGGCGGTGCGTCTGGCGGCGCCGCTCCGAACTGCGATTTTCGATCAAAACGTACATTGGATTCAAAGTACGTTTCTGTTAAAAGCCAAGTGCCGGTCGATGTCAAGCGCGCCGGCGGCAAATGCGCTGTCCCGCAGCCGCTCTTTCACTGGCGGCAGCGGGGCCGCCATGGTTGGTCGGCAGCGTGCTCTTGCGCGGCGGCCGGCCTGTCGGATAGGCGCGTGCCCGGTCCGCATGCGCGAGGGGAGAAGGGATGACATGAGGGGGGTCAGGGCGGGCGAGGCGGCGGAGGGCGCGCAGACGAGCGCCTCGCTTCAGGAGCGCACCTATCTGCAATTGCGGGACATGATCCTGCGCGGGCAGGTGCGGCCGGGCGAGCGGCTGCTGGAGGCGGAGGTGGTGCGCGCCTTCGGCATCAGCCGTTCACCCGCGCGGCTTGCGCTGGCGCGCCTGTGCGAGGGCGGCCTCCTGGAGGAACTGCCCGGCCGCGGCTATCGCGTGGCGGGGGCGGCCGAAAGCGACGGTGCCGGCCTTGCCGTGCTCGACCCCGTGGACCTCTCGGCACCCCGGCAATGGGAGCGCATGTATGAGGAGGTGGAGCAGGAATTGTTCGTTCGCACGCTGTTCGGCTCGGTGCGACTCAACGAACTGCGCCTCGCCGAGCATTTCGGCGTGAGCCGGACGGTGACGCGCGACCTGCTCGCCCGCATGCACGGCGTCGGGCTCGTCGCCAAGGACAGCGCCGGCCACTGGATCGCCGAGAAAATGACGCCGGACCGCATCCGCCATCTCTACGAGCTGCGCTGCCTGCTGGAGCCGGCGGCCCTACGCCACGCCGCGCCTCTGGTGCCGGAGACGGCGCTGGAGGCCATGCGCGCGCGCATCCTCTCCACCCGCGCCGACAAGCCCATCAGCAGCGCCCGCTTCGACGAGGTGGAGACCGACCTCCACATCACGCTCCTGAGCCACTGCCCCAATGCGGAGATCCTGCGCGCGCTGAAGCGCACGCATCTTCTGTTCGGCCCCACGCGCTATCTGTTCGATCCGCTGCTGGGCATCCCCATCCGGCTGATCGTGGCGGCGCTGGACGAGCATCTCGCCATCATCGAGCTGCTGCGCGACGGCAAGGCCGAGGCCGCCGCGCGCGCCCTCGAGACCCATCTTCAGGACGCGGTGGAGCGCTGGCTCGGCCGCTTCGAGAGCACCACCCGCGGCCAGCCCCTCGCCTTCCCGTCGTATCTGCGGCCGGCGGATCCGCTCCCCGCCTGAGGCACGGACCGCCACAGCGGAGGGGCCGGGCCGCAGCCCGGCCCATGCCGACTGCCTACTTCACCAGCGGGCAGCCGCTGTCCTTCGCCGGAATATAGGCTTCCGGCCCGGGGATGGTCTCCAGCAGGGTCAGATAATCCCACGGGCCCTTGGACTGGGCCGGCTTCTTCACCTCGAACAGATACATGTTGTTGAACACGCGGCCGTTCTCGCCGATGGAGGCGTTCTTCATCATCATGTCGTTGACCGGCGTGGCGCGCATCTTGGCCGCCACCTTGTCGGCATCGTCGGTGCCGACGTCCTTCACCGCCTGGAGATAGTGGCGCACAGCCGAATAGACGCCGGCCTGGTTCATGGACGGCTTGCGGCCGGTCTTG
Organism: Xanthobacter pollutisoli; assembly: GCF_040044995.1. NCBI lineage: Bacteria > Pseudomonadati > Pseudomonadota > Alphaproteobacteria > Hyphomicrobiales > Xanthobacteraceae > Xanthobacter > Xanthobacter pollutisoli. The sequence continues at coordinate 49,852 of NZ_JBDZDP010000006.1, read as the reverse complement.
GCCTCGAACTTCTTCGACCACGCCCGCGTCTCGTCGTTCATGTCCCAATAGAACGAGTTGGACAGGGTCAGGCCCTGCGCCACCGGCAGGGTGAGGGCGTGGATGTCGTTGATGTTGAGCAGCAGGCCCGCGAGGGTCTGGCCGCCGGCGGGCAGGCCGAATTCGGTCGCCTGCTTCACGGAATTGATGGTGTCGCCGCCGGCATTGGCGAGGGCCACCACCTTGGCGCCGGAAGCCTGCGCCTGCAGCAGGAAGGAGGAGAAGTCGGAGGTGGCGAGCGGCACGCGCACGCCGCCCTTCACCGTGCCGCCGAGCGCCTTCACGGTCTTTGACGCCTCGTCCTCCAGCGAATGGCCGAAGGCGTAGTCGGCAGTGATGAAGAACCAGCTCTTGTCACCCTTGCCCACGAGGGCGCGGGCGGTGGCGGCGGACACCGAATGGGTATCCCACGTCCACATGAAGCCGTAGGGGCTGCACGCCTTGCCGGTGAGATCCACCGAGCCGGGGCCGGACATGAGGAAGATGCGCTTGCGTTCCTTGGCGATGCCCTGCACCGCCAGCGCGGCGGCGGAGTTCGGCACGTCGGCGATCACGTCCACCTGCTCGGTGTCGAGCCATTTGCGGGCGACGCTGGCGGCCACGTCCGCCTTGTTCTGGTGATCGGCGACCACGATCTCCACCGGCACCCCGGCGACGGAATTGCCGAACTCTTCCGCCGCGAGGCGGGCGGCGAGTGCGGAGCCTTCGCCGTTGATGTCCGAATAGACGCCGGCGAGATCGGAGAGGACGCCGATCTTGATTTTGCCGTCCGACACCTGCGCCGAGGCGCCGGTGACGCCCCCCGCCGCAGCAAGACACAGCGCGGCGGCCAGAACCTGAGCTTTCATGTGTTTTCTCCCGCTTGTTATCGTCGTTGCTCCGGAGCGCGTGCGATCCGGTCGTCCGGCCGGGATCTGCCCGGCATTCTCTTGCGTGCCCTCGATTTCAGCGCGCCACATAGCCGCCGTCGACCGAGAGGGCGGTGCCCGTCACGCCGGAACCGGCCGGCGAGCATAGGAATACTACGGCACCAGCGATTTCCTCCGCCGTGACGGGACGGCGGATGGGCTGGTTCTCAAGGAAGACCTCGCGCACCACTTGATCGGGCGACAGGCCGGTGACCTTGGCCTGGTCGGCGACCTGCATCTCGATGATGGGCGTCATGACCATGCCGGGGCAGACCGCATTGCAGGTCACGCCGGTCTCCGCCACCTCGATGGCGATGGATTTGGTCAGGCCGATCAGACCGTGCTTGGTGGCCACGTAGGCCGGCTTGTGCGGCGCGCCCACGAGCCCCAGCGCCGAGGCGATGTTGACGATGCGACCGAAGCGCCGCTCCGTCATGGAGGCGATGACCGCCTTGCTGGCGTGGAAGGCGGCGGAGAGGTTCACCGCCAGCAGCAGGTCCCATTTCTCCTCGGGAAATTCAGCGAGGGCCGAGACGTGCTGGAGGCCGGCATTGTTGACGAGGATATCCACCGGCCCGAGCGTCGCCGTGGCCTCCGCCACCATGGCGCGGACGTCCTGCGGGCGGCTCATGTCGGCGCCGCTGTAGACCACCTTGGTGCCGGACGCCGCAGCGATGGCCGCGCGGTTGGCCTCGATCTCGCCGGCATCGCCGAAGCCGTTGAGCATCACGTTGCACCCCTCGGCGGCCAAGGCCTTCGCGATGGCGAGGCCGATCCCCGAGGTGGATCCGGTGACGATGGCGTTGCGTCCTCTCATGGTCCTGCTGTCTCGCTTGGGTTTCGCCGGGTCGGCCGGCATCTGGATCGGGAAGGCGACCGGCGGCCGCGTGCGCGGCGGCAACCGGCGCGTCTGTTAGGGACGAAGCCGGGGCGCGGCCGTGGCGGGGGTGTCGGTTTGCAGCGTGCGGAGGGCGGGAGCATGCGGCGCGCGCGCCCGCCGCGGCCGGAGGCGCTGAACAGGCGCACAGGACCGGGAGCGACCCATTGGGCCGGCGCCGGCGAAGGCGATCCTTTCTGGCTGCATCTCGATTTGGCGTCCCCTCGGCCCTCAGCCGGCCTCTTGGAGGTCCGGCACGCAAGGGCTCTTGCTTGCGTCGTCTTGCTTGTCGTTCTCGTGAGCAAGCCACGTGCCAGCCCGTCGCAGGGCGAGCAAACCGTGTCGCCACAACGCCCCGGCCGATCGTGCGACCGCAAACGGGGCGACACCCTGTCCCAATGTCTGGACAGCGGCGCGGGGCCCATCGTCGCTGGGTCGGCGTCCAATGCCTTCCCATCGCTGAATCACGCCCCAATGGCGCTGGTCCAAAAATTTGGACATAGTGTCCCTACTTTGGACACCGCCCGGATGCGCCACCATGCAGACCGCCGCCCTGACGGCCGCGCACACGCCCGACGACGACGCGCGCTTCGCCGCCGCGCGGACGCTGCTCATGATGGTGGAGGAGATGATCGACGGCGCCACCCTGGTGGATCGCCATTCCCGCATCGTGTGGCTCAGCGAGGGTCAGCTTGCCCTGCTGGGCGGCCTTACCCTGGACGACGTGGTGGGCCGGGAGATCGAGCGCATCATCCCGCACAGCCGCATGCGCGAGGTGGTGGAGACCGGCCGCCCCCATCCCCTCGACATCATCCAGTACAACGAGCGCTCGCTGCTGGTGACGCGGCTGCCGCTGCGCGACGAGGCGGGCGAGGTGATCGGCGCCGTCGCCTTCGCCCTCAAGAACAGCATTCCCCATCTGCGGCCCATCGCCGAGCGGGTGCACCAGCTCCAGTCGCGCCTCGCCCGCATCGAGCAGGCGCTCTCCACCACGCGCACCTCGCGCTTCAACCTTCAGCACATCCTCGGCGCAAGCCCCGCCATGCGCCAGCTCAACCGTCTGGTGCGGCGCGCCGGAGACGTGCGCTCGCCGGTGCTGCTGCTGGGCGAGACCGGCACCGGCAAGGAGATGGTGGCCCACGCCATCCATGCCGCGTCCGGTCGCGTCAGCCGCCCCTTCGTCGCCATCAACGTGGCGGCGGTGCCGGAAAATCTGCTGGAGGCGGAATTCTTCGGCGTCGCGCCCGGCGCCTTCACCGGCGCCGCCCGCCAGCACCGGCCGGGCAAGTTCCAGATCGCCCACGAGGGCACGCTCTTCCTTGACGAGATCGGCGACATGCCGCTCGCCCTCCAGGCCAAGCTCCTGCGCACCCTGCAGGACGGCGAGGTGGAGCCGGTGGGCTCGAACCAATTGGCGCGGGTGGACGTGCGCGTCATCGCCGCCACCAGCCGGCCGCTCGCCGCCATGGTGGCGGCGGGCACCTTCCGCAGCGATCTCTATTACCGCCTGAACGTACTCTCCATCCGCCTGCCGCCGCTGCGCGAGCGCACCGGCGATGTGGACCTTCTGGCACGGCGCTTCTCCGAGCAGACCGCGTCCACCTTCGGCACCAGCGTGCGGCCGCTGACCAGCGAGGCGGTGGCGCGGCTCGAAGGCCACGACTGGCCCGGCAACGTGCGCGAGCTCGCCAACGTCATCGAACAGATCTATGCCCGTACCGACGGCCCGCGCATCGAGGCCCGGGACGTGGCGGAGGCTCTGGCGCCGTCCGATCTCGCCCCAGCGGCGGAACAGGCGCCCTCCGGCGACCTCGCCCAGGCGGTGGAGCGGCTGGAGCAGTCGATGATTGCCGATGCGCTGGCCCGCTCCGGCGGCAACAAGCGCGAGGCCGCGCGCCTCCTCGGCCTCTCCCGCAGCAGCCTCTATGCCAAGCTCCAGCGCCATGGCGCGCCGGCCGACTGAGAGGGCGGGCGAGGCTCAGGCGTCGCGCGCCCGCCACAGCAGGGCGACGAGGGCCGCCGAGCCGAGCCACAGCGTCACCAGCATCACGAGCACCGCGTCGGCCCCGCCCGTGGCGAGGAGATAGCCGGCGCCCAGCGGCGCCAGCGCCTGCGCGAGCAGCGCCGGCCGGGCGAGCCGCCCGGCGAGCACCGGATAGCGCTCCGCCCCGAGCACGGCGAGGGGCACCGTGCCCTTGGCGATGGAGAAGATGCCGTTGCCCGCCCCATAGGCGGCGAGCGCCACGGCGATGATGGGGAAGCCGGCCGCCAGCAGGATGAGGCCAAGCCCCATCAGCCCCACCGCCCAGCTCATGGTCCACATGGGATGATGCCGGCCGCCGCTGAGCTGCTCCACGATCCGCGCGAGCACCTGCGAAGGGCCGATCAGCGCCCCGACCGTCACCGCCTCCGCCAGGCTGAAGCCGCGCGACTGGAGCAGGGCGAGCACCTGCACCGACATGGCCGAGGCAATGGTGCCGCACAAGGTGCCGATGCCGGCGAGGAGAAGGAACCGCGTCAGGTCCCGCCCGTGAAGGGTCGTTCCCTCGGCGATGCGGGACGCGCGCCGCGGCGCGTCCTCGCCCACCTCCCCCCGGCCGCCCCCGGGGAGGAAGAAGGCCAGCAGCGGGATGCAGACGACAAGCTGGATCGCCGCATAGGCGAGACACGCGCCGCGCCAGCCGAGGTGCAAGGCGAGGAAGGCCGAGAGCGGCCAGCACACCGTGCTGGCGAAGCCGCCCCACAGGGTGAGGAGGGTGATGGGGCGCCGCGCCGCCGCGCCATAGAGATGGCCGAGTGCAGCGAAGGCCGCGTCGTAGAGGCACGCCGCCATGCCGACGCCTGCGAGGCACCAGCCCAAAGCGAAGATCGCAAGGTTTGGCGCGACGGCGAGCACGCCCAGCCCCGCCGCAAGGAACCCGCAGCCGCCCATCAGCACCCATCGCCCGCCATGGGCGCCGATGAGAAGGCCGACGCGCGGCGATGCCAGCCCCGCCATCAGCAGCCCGAGGGAGAGGCTGCCCATGATCCAGGGCAGCGACCATCCGGTATCGGCGGCGATGGGCGCGGCGAGGACCGCCAGCAGATAATAGGACGAGCCCCAGGTGAGGATCTGCACCATGCCGAGGGCCGAGATGAGCCGCAGGTCCGCGCCCCGCCCCTCGGCGGCGGAAGCGGCGGCGGCGCCCGGCGTCACCGTGCGGCCGCGCCGATGGAGAGCCGCGCCTCGAGCGCCGCCGCCGCTTCCTTGCGCTCGCTGTAGCGGTCGGTCAGGTAGGGGGCGATGTCACGGGTGAGGAGGGTGAACTTGATGAGCTCCTCCATCACGTCCACCACCCGGTCGTAATAAGGCGAGGGCTTCATGCGGCCGTCCTCGTCGAATTCCTCGAACGCCTTCGCCACCGACGATTGATTGGGGATGGTGAGCATCCGCATCCACCGGCCGAGGATGCGCATCTGATTCACCGCATTGAAGGACTGGGACCCGCCGCAGACCTGCATCAGGGCCAGCGTGCGCGCCTGGGTGGGGCGGATGGCGCCCAGCGCCAGGGGGATCCAGTCGATCTGCGCCTTCATCACCGCGGTCATGGCGCCATGGCGCTCCGGGCTGCACCAGACCTGACCTTCGGACCACAGGGACAGCGCGCGCAGCTCCTGCACCTTGGGATGCTCGGCCGGCGCATCGTCGGGCAGGGGCAGGCCGGCGGCGTCGAAGACCCGCGTCTCCGCGCCGAGGCGCTGCAGCAGCCGCTCGGCCTCCAGAGTCAGGAAGCGGGAGTAGGAGCGCTGCCGCAGCGAGCCGTAGAGCAGGAGAATGCGCGGGGGATGGCGCGACGGCGCCGCCGGGACAAGCCGGTCGAGGCTGGGGACGTCGAGCAGGGAGGCATCCAGATTCGGCAGGGACGGATCGCTCACGGCAGGCTGCCCGCCGCAGGCTGGGGCCGCGTGTCCGCCTCATACCAGCGTTTGGAGCGGTTCACGATCCAGACCACGGAGAGCATCACCGGCACCTCGATCAGCACGCCGACGACGGTGGCCAGAGCCGCCCCCGACTGGAAGCCGAACAAAGAGATAGCCGCCGCCACGGCGAGCTCGAAGAAGTTCGACGCGCCGATCAGGGCGGACGGCCCGGCGACGCAGTGCTGCTCGCCCGCGATGCGGTTGAGCAGATAGGCGAAGCCGGCGTTGAAATAGACCTGGATGAGGATCGGCACTGCAAGCAGCGCTATGACGAGGGGCTGGGCGATGATCTGTTCGCCCTGGAAGCCGAACAGCAGCACCAGCGTCGCCAGCAGCGCCACCAGCGACAGGGGCCCGAGCCGGCCGAGCAAACGATCCAAGGCGGCAGGCCCTCCCCGCGCCAGCACGCGGCGGCGCAGGAGCTGCGCGGCGATCACCGGAATGACGATGTAGAGCACCACCGACAGCACCAGGGTGCCCCAGGGCACGGTGATGGCGGAGAGCCCCAGCAGCAGGCCGACGATGGGGGCGAAGGCCACCACCATGATGGCGTCGTTCAGCGCCACCTGCGACAGGGTGAAGTGCGGCTCACCCTTGGTCAGGTTGGACCAGACGAAGACCATGGCCGTGCAGGGCGCCGCCGCAAGGATGATGAGGCCGGCGATGTAGCTGTCGATCTGGTCGGCCGGCAGGAGCGGGCGGAACAGCCAGCCGATGAAGAGCCAGCCCAGGAGCGCCATGGAGAAGGGCTTGACCGCCCAGTTGATGAAGAGCGTGACGCCGATGCCGCGCCAGTGCCGGCCGACCTCGCCGAGGGCGGCGAAGTCGATCTTGAGCAGCATGGGCACGATCATCAGCCAGATCAGCGCCGCCACGGGCAGATTGACCCGCGCGATCTCGACGGCGCCGATGGCGTGGAAGACGCCGGGGACCAGATGGCCAAGGGCGATGCCGGCGACGATGCACAGCCCGACCCACACTGTGAGGTATCGCTCGAACGTGCTCATGCGTCTGGCTTTGCAGGGTTGGCGATGGGGCGGCCGGCGGCGTCAACCACCTGCTCGCCGTCTTCCTTGGTGAAGGCGCCGCGCTGGGGTGGCAGCAGGTCGAGCACCAGCTCGGACGGCCGGCACAGGCGCACGCCCTTGGGCGAGACCACGAACGGACGGTTGATGAGGATGGGATGATCCATCATGGCGTCGAGCAGGGCATCGTCGCTCAGCGTCGGGTCGGCAAGGCCGAGTTCGGAGAAGGGCGTGCCCTTCTCCCGGAGGGCGCCGCGCACCGAAAGGCCGGCGCGGGCGATGAGATCCTTCAGCTCCGCGCGCGCGGGCGGAGTCTTCAGATATTCCACCACCTTGGGCTCGATGCCGGCATTGCGGATCATGGCCAGCGTGTTGCGCGAGGTGCCGCACGCCGGGTTGTGATAGATCACCACATCCATGGCGGCCTCACGCCACGTCCGGACGGGACTGCGAGGCGCCATCCATCCGGCCGATCTCGCGCAGCTTCATGCCGAGCGCCAGCTGGTCGAGCCGGGCGATCGGCAGGGCGGCGAAGACCGAGATGCGGTTCCTGAGATAGCGGAAGGCGGCGTTGAAGGCCGCTTCCTTCTCCAGCTCGGACCCCTCCACTGCCGCCGGGTCCTCGATGCCCCAATGGGCCGTCATGGGCTGGCCGGGCCAGATGGGGCAGGTTTCGCCGGCGGCGTTGTCGCAGACGGTGAAGACGAAATCCATCACCGGGGCGTTGGGCTCGGCGAATTCCAGCCAGCTCTTGGAGCGGAAGCCGTCGGCCGGGTAGCCATAGGCTTTCAGCACGTTGAGGGCGAGGGGATTGACCGCGCCCTTGGGCGCGCTGCCGGCGGAAAAGGCGCGGAAGCGCCCCGCCCCGTCCTTCGCCAGAATGCTCTCGGCGAGGATCGAGCGGGCGGAATTGCCGGTACACAGGAACAGCACGTTGTAGACGTGCCCGTTGGTTTTCTCAGGCATGGGCGACCTCGGACATTGTGTCTTGAGAGTCAGGCGCGCAACCGCAGGAGAGGGCGGCGACGGCCGGGGCGCAGACCTCGGGATGACCGCTGCAGCAATCCCTCATCAGGAAGGCAACGAGATCGGAAAGGGCGCCGTAGACGGCGCTGTAGATGATGGACCGCCCGTCCCGCCGCGAGCGCACCAGACCGGCCTGCTCCAGATGAGCTAGGTGGAACGACATGCGCGAGGAGGAGGCGCCGCCCATGGCCTCGCCGATGGCGCCCGCGGGCATGCCGTCCGGGCCCGCCTGAACCAGGAGGCGCACGATGCGCAGGCGCGTCTCCTGCGAGAGGCCGGCAAAGGCAGCGAGGGCTTGGGTTTCGTCCATATCTCAACGTTTCAATTGATATTGAGATATGATCAATAGCGCGGCCGCCCAAAATACGCAATCCCCCCGAGCCGGGGCTCGGAGGGATCGGGCAGAAGACTTGGATGGCGTCCGGACGTTCGCCCGCCGCCGCTCAGGCCGGCGCGCTCTCCAGGAAGAACCGCACCATCTCCCGGCTCGCGTCCGGGCCGCGCGGCTCAGTGTAGGAGCCGGACGGACTTCCACCGGACCACGCATGGCCGACGCCGTGGAGCACCCACTGCTCCAGCAGGCTCCGCCCACTCTCATCGCTGTGGACCTTGCGGGTGAAGCCGACGCCGCCCGGCGCCTCGCCGGTGGTGACCTTGGTGTCGAGACCGCCTTCGGCCTTCGCCTCGCCTGCGACGTGAGCCACCACCTGGGCCGCCACCTGGTCGCCATTCAGCGGATGGACCGTGTTGTCGCGGTCGCCGTGGAAGACGATGGTGGGGACCGCCTGCCCGTCGCCCCGTGGGGCGGCGGGGCTGCCGTGGCGCATGGCGGCAAAGGCGGACTGCACGTCCCGCGCCGCGCCGCAGGCAAGGCCCGAATGCACCCCCACCGCGCGGAAGAGATCAGGATAGGTCGCGCCCATGATGGCCGCCGTCGCGCCTCCGGCGGAGAGCCCGGCGGCGAACACCCGTGCGGGATCCACGGGGAATTCCGCCATGATCTCGCGGGTGATGCCGGCGATCAGCGAGGGCTCGCCGCGGTCGCGCCGCTGGTCCGCGGCATTGAACCAGTTCCAGCAGCCCGAGCCGTTCGCCTCCCGGCTCTGCGCCGGATAGGCGACAAGAAAGGTATGCTCCTCGGCCAAAGCGTTCATGCGCGTGCCGGCGGCGAAATCCTCGGGCGACTGGGTGCATCCGTGCAGCATCACGAGGAGCGGCAAGGGCTGCCCGTCGAAGCTTGCCGGAATGTAGAGCTTGTAGCTGCGCCGGCCCGCCGCATTGGAAAAGCTGCGGTCCTCGAAGCGCCCCGCGCGGGGCGCCACGGGCGCCTCGCGGGTAATGGTGCTCAGGGCGCCCGGCACGCGGTCGCGGGCGAAGTCCATCAGGCCGTCGAGCCACGATCCGGTTGGCGCACGGGCGGGCCCGGAAGACTTGACTGACCCGGCCTCACCGCGGGACGGCGCGGTCCAGGCGTCGCCGGTGGCGGCCGAGGGGGGCACCAGATCGACGAAGGGGCGGCCGCGTTGGTTTGCGTCTTCCGGCGCATCGCCGGACGGCGCGCCGGACAGCCCGTCGCGCAGGATGGCCATGGCCTCCTCCAGACGACCCTGGCGGGTGAGGCGCGTGGCTTCCATGAGGTCGATCTTGGAACGTAACGCCATTGGAATGGCTCCTGTCGAATGGTCGGGCCGGCGCTGAGCGCCGCCCTGCAACGAGGGCCGGGCCGGGGGGCTCGGGATGTGCGATAGGGTCAGAGGATCCGATCGGCCAACGCAGCCTTGACCGGCGCACTCGCCTGCAGGGCGCCGAGCACCTGGAGGGAAGCTATGGTCGAGCGCGCCAGCTCGGCAGAGACGTCCTCGGCGATGACAGCCATCCCGAGGACCTGGATATTGAGCATTTCCCCGGCTTTTTGTGCGGCCTCGAGATCCATGCGGCTATAGCGCCGCAGGCCGAGGTCGAGCTGGTGGCGTGCCAGCGAATTCTTCAGCGCCGCATCGTGGCGGTCGATCTGATTGCGGATGGCGGTGCGGATGAAGTCGGTGCGGTTGGAATAGAACCCCTCCCGCACCAGCAGGTCGATCTGGCCCAGATCCACGTAGCCGAGATTGATGGTGATCTTCTCGCTCTCCGGCGGACGGGATCTCAGCTCGTGGACTTTATCGGCCATTTTCCATCCCCTCACCATCCGTGTGGATGGTAGATGGCCCCTTTTCCCGTCCGCCGCAAGGGCGAGCAAAGGGAAATGTTGCGATGCGGCGCCGGCCCCAGCGCCACAGCGGCGCGGCCTCACACGGCCACCGGGGTCATGACGGGCGTGCGCACGCGACGCTCTTCCATGCCCCGTGCTGCGGACTTGATTGCGGCCATCACCTCCGCCGTCGCGGTTTGATGCACCATATGGCCGGCGCCCTTGATGCGCATGAACGTGCTGCCGGGGATATCCGCGTGCAGCTGGGCGGACTGTTCATCGATGGCGATGATGCGATCGCCCTCGCCGGCGACGATGACGACCGGCATCTTCAAGTCGCCGTAGCGGTCGCTGGCATCATAGGCCGCGGGGATCATCAGAACCGATTCCGCGGCTGCTGCCCGCAATTGCGAGGGGCGCAGTGCCATGGCCTTGGGGAAGGCGGCGAACTTGGCCGGCACCGCCGCCGGACCAAACATCTTGCGCAGCATCGACGGCCACATCAGCCATCCGAGGAGCGGCGAGACGGTGTAGCGCATCGCGTCGCCCACGACCGGGACCGCCGGCCCCGAAAGCGCGATCACGTCGAGGCGGACGTCCGGGTAATAATAGCCCGACGCGAGGATCAGCCCGCCCACTGCTTCGGGATGGTCGAGCGCAAGCCGCGCGGCGACGCAGGCGCCCCAGGAATGACCGAACAACAGGAAGCGCGAGACGCCGAGCCGGCGCAACGCCTTGTGGAAGAGATCGGCCTGCGCCTCGGCGGTCCAGATGGTCGATCGCGGCCGCGCGCTGTGGCCGAAGCCGGGGCGATCGAACACGATGACCCGGTGGGTTGTGGCAGCGAGGTCGACGAGGCCGCTGGAGTGAAGATCCTCCATGGACACGCCATTGCCATGCAGCATCACGAGCGGCTCGCCGGTGCCGCGCTCCCTATAGTGCAGCTTGACGCCGTCCACCTCGATGAACTTTCCCGAGGGAGGATTTTTGCGCTCGGTGTCGCGGGCGATCAAATAATTCGCCACCGCCGCCGCAACGCCTGCCGCCACGGCAGCAGCAACCGCAACCTGAACATTGGAAGATCGTGAAGACGAGGAACCATAAGACATGTCGAGCACTCCTTGAAAGGCATGCTCGATGACTCGGGGATCCTGAGAAATGTCGCAGCGTTCAGGAACGCCCCCTTCGAGATCAAAGTTCCTGCCGCTTCCCGCGCCGCAGCACAACCCACCCAATTCTTCGATGGCCAGCGCTTTCCTCGTCCTCCCGGCGAACGTCGGGTGCGACCCACCCGCGCACGCGCGGTGATTGCTGCCCGCGGCGGAACCGCCCGGCAGGAGGGGCATTGTGAGCACGCACGACGCGCGTGCTCATCCTCAAAGGACAGCAATCATGGCCAAGAACACGAGGGCCAAGAACACGGGGGCCAGGACCACTGGCACCGGGAGCGCCGGCTCGCCGATCGACAAGCAGGCAACCATCCACGATCAAAAGCTGCAGCGCGGGTCCGGCGGCGAACTCCACCAGATTGCGGACGCCGATACGCCGGTGCTCACGACGGCCCACGGCACCCCCATTTCCGATGACCACAATTCCCTGAAGATCGGCGTTCGCGGTCCCACCGCGCTCGAAGATTTCCATTTTCGCGAGAAGATCTTTCATTTCGACCATGAGCGCATTCCGGAGCGCGTGGTGCATGCCCGCGGCTATGGCGCCCACGGCTTCTTCGAAACCTACCAGTCGCTTGAGCAATACACCCGTGCCGACCTCTTCCAGAGGCCGGGTGAACGCACGCCGGCCTTCGTGCGCTTCTCGACCGTGGCCGGCAGCAAGGGATCGGCGGACCTCGCGCGAGATGTCCGCGGCTTCGCGGTGAAGATCTATACCAAGGAAGGCAATTGGGACCTGGTGGGCAACAACATCCCGGTCTTCTTCATCCAGGATGCCATCCGCTTTCCCGACCTCATCCACGCCGTCAAGGAAGAGCCGGACCGGGCGTTTCCGCAGGCGCAGTCGGCGCACGACAACTTCTGGGACTTCATCTCTCTGACCCCCGAAGCCATGCACATGATCATGTGGGTCATGTCCGACCGCGGCATTCCGCGCTCGTTCCGCTTCATGGAGGGCTTCGGCGTTCACACCTTCCGCTTCCTCAACGCGAGGGATGAATCCACCTTCGTCAAGTTCATCTGGAAGCCCAAGCTCGGCCTTCAGTCGGTGGTGTGGAACGAGGCGGTGAAGATCAACGGCGCGGATCCCGATTTCCACCGCCGCGATCTGTGGGAGGCCATCCAGTCCGGCAATTTCCCGGAATGGGAATTGTGCGTTCAGCTTTTCGACCAGGATTTTGCCGACCGCTTCGACTTCGACGTGCTCGATCCCACCAAGCTGATCCCGGAGGAGATCATCAAGCCCGTCCCCGTGGGGCGCCTGGTGCTCGACCGCATGCCGGACAATTTCTTCGCCGAGACCGAGCAGGTTGCGTTCATGACGCAGAACGTGCCACCCGGCATCGACTTTTCCAACGATCCGCTGCTCCAGGGCCGCAACTTCTCCTATCTCGACACCCAGCTGAAGCGCCTCGGCAGCACCAATTTCACCCACCTGCCGGTGAACGCGCCCAAGTGCCCGTTCGCGCATTTCCAGCAGGACGGCCACATGGCCATGCGCAACCCGGTGGGGCGCACCAATTACGAGCCCAACTCCCGGGGCGACGGCCCGCGCGAGGACCCGGCCCGCGGCTTTCGCTCGTTCCGCGAGGAAATTCAGGGGCCGAAGGTGCGACTTCGGGCGGAAAGTTTTGCCGACCACTACAGCCAAGCCCGGCAATTCTTCAACAGCCAGACGGTGCCGGAGCAGAAGCACATCGCCATGGCGCTGACCTTCGAACTGAGCAAGGTGGAGAACGAGGTCATCCGCGAGCGGGTGGTGTCGCACCTGCTCAATATCGACGAGGCGCTCGGCGCGACGGTCGCCGACAAGCTCGGCATGGAGCAGTTGCCGACGCCGGCGGATCCCGCCGTCGCCCCGCGGGACGACCTGCCGGCCTCCCCTGCCCTCAGCATCATTCAGAACGGCCCCGAGAGCTTCGCCGGCCGCAAGGTGGGTGTGCTGGTGAGCAACGGCTGCGACACGGCGGTGCTGAAGAAGCTGCAGGCCGCCGTGGAGAAGGAAGGTGCGACGCTCGAGCTTATCGCCCCCAAGGTCGGGGGGGTCACCGCTGCCGACGGAAGCCGGCTGGTGGCCAAGCACATGATCGACGGCGGGCCGTCCGTGCTGTTCGACGCGGTCGCGCTCATCCTGTCGGAGGAAGGGGCCGAGCGCCTCGCTGGCGAGGCGGCAGCCCGCGACTTCGTGGCCGATGCCTTCGCCCACTGCAAGTTCATCGGCTTCACCGCCGGTTCGGCTGCGCTGCTCGCCAAGGCGGGCGTCGCCAGTGATGCCGATGAAGGCCTGATCCGTCTCGATCGGAACGGCGCGGCGGCAAAGTTCATCGCCGCCTGCCGCAAGCTGCGGCTCTGGGCTCGCGAGGCGAGCGTCAAACTCTAAGGGAGAGACAGATGGCGGTTGAGGATGTCATGCAGCCCCGACGTTCTCGACCGCCATCGGCGGTCGCAAAGGCGCCGTCGGAGCCGAACCGATCCTTCCTGCGCGACAACGGGCTTACCCTCGCGCTCGCAGTGATGTTTGTGCTGTCGTTCATCGGCATGGTGGGCACCGGGGAAGCGGCCAACAACGCCACACGGCTCGAGCACGGCCAGCCTGCGCTGACCCTGCTTGCCTATCTCGCCAGCGGCGAGTTCCTCTCGGCGCTGTTCGAGAATTGGGAGAGCGAATTCCTGCAGATGGCCACCTACGTGGTCCTCACCGCCATGCTCTTCCAGCGCGGATCCTCGGAATCGCGCGATCCCGATACGCCGCACCGGCCGGATGACGCGCTGCCGTGGCGCGAGCGATATCCCCTTCTTGGATGGCTGTATGCCCATTCCCTCGGACTGACGCTGGCGCTGCTGTTCGTCGCGTCCTTCGTCCTGCATTGGGCCTTCAGCATGGTCGCGGCCAATGCGGAAGCGGCGCGCCATGGCGCCGAGGCGGAAACGCTCTTCAGCTATCTCTTCGATGCACAGCTCTGGTTCGAGTCGTTTCAGAACTGGCAATCGGAATTTCTGTCCACAGCCGTCCTGGTGGTGCTCTCCATCTTCCTGCGTCAGGAAGGCTCGCCGGAATCCAAGCCCCTGGCCGCCTCCAATTCCCAGACCGGAGAGTGAGACCGCGCCCTGTCGCCAGGGCGCAAAAAAACCGGCCGGCCTCGCAGGGAGGCCGGCCGGCTTGTACGTCAGATCAACGGCGCTGGCTGAGATAGAGGGTTTCTTCCTCGTCCCGCTGGCGACCACCGAAGGCGGCCGCCACGCCGGCAATGAAGGCACCGATGACCAGCGACAGCGCGCCGAGCAGAGCGAAGGTTGCGCCCGCCTTGCGTGCCGTATCGGCCGCCTGCTTGGCCTTCTCCTTCGCCTTGTCCACCTGAGCGAGCACCTGGTCCACGCGGGCCGTCGCGTCCTGCTGGGACAGGCCGGTACGGGCCGCGACCAGCTGACCGAGGTAGGTCCGGTCACCGGGCGAGACTTCGCCAGCCGCCGCGCTCGCAACCAGGATGCGCGAGGCCTGAGCCGCAGCAGCCGCGTCGCCCTCAGCACCCGGAGCCGTCAGGCGGGCCGGATCCGTGGGGCGGAACAGAGCATCGACGAAATAGGACGTCGCGCCGCTGCTGTCGGAGCCTGCATTGGTGGAGGCACCCGCGGAGGCGCCCATGGCCGCGCCGGAAGCAACCGTCGAGGCAGCCTGAACGCCCGTCCCGATCGCCGATGACATCGCCGAGCCGAGCACGAAGACGATCAGCAGCGTCGCCAGGGCCCAGGCCATGAAGCCATGCGCCGTGTCGCGGAAGAAGGTCTCATCGGTGTGGATGCCAACCCACTTGGTCCGCAGACGGCCGGTGAGATAACCGCCGACGCCCGAGGCCAGCCACTGCACGATGACCAGCCACACGGCAGCCGAGACCGCAAACGTGGTCGCGGTCGCACCCTCATGACCCCAGGGGGACACGATGGTGAGGCCGAGGCCTGAGCCCAGCATCATGAGGATGAAGGTGAGGGTCGCCGCGGCAAGGGCGCCGGCAACGATTGCCCCCCAGCTGACGGCAGACGACGACGATTCGACGGAGGCGGCGGCGCCGCCTCCGACCGGATAGGTTGATGCCATCATCTCCCCCTATCGCATGAACAGCGCGAGAAGGATGATGATCGGAATCGGAACGCCCAGCAGCCACAGTAGAATGCCTCGGCCCATTTTGGCCTCCTGTTGAAAGTTTGCGATGCCAAGCGTGCGGCCACCGGAACGCCCGATGGCCGGAAGATCAGGCCGCCTTCGCCATCTCGTTGGCGGAAGCGTCGGCCAGAGCCGTGAGGGAGGTGTCCGTCATGGACTCTTCGGCGAGGGTCTGATCGAGCAGAGCGGCCGCCTCGGTCATGCCGAGAACTTCAGCCCAGCGCTTCAGCGTGCCGTAGCGCGCGATCTCATAATGCTCCACCGCCTGGGCGGCCGAGATGAGACCGGCGTCGATAGCGGGCGTACCCTTGAACTCCTCGATGATCTCCTCGCCTTCGGCGACGATGCCCTCGATGGCGTCGCAGGTCTTGCCCTGGGCGCGCTTGCCCATGAGCTCGAACACCTGCTGGAGGCGGTCGATCTGGCCTTCGGTCTCACCCTTGTGCTTCTCGAAGGCGGCCTTCAGGTCCGGCGAAGACGCGGCCCGCGCCATCTTCGGAAGGGCCTTCAGGATCTTCCGCTCGGCGTAATAGATGTCCTTGAGCGTGTCGTGGAAGAGGTCTTCCAGCGTCTTGTCTTTGGTCATTGGAGTTGTCCTTTGTCGCGCAACCATCCGCTGCCCGTGCGGCGGCGTTAAAGAGCACGACGAACAACCGAAAATGCAGAAAAAAGTTCCTCTGACACCCTGCACAAGTGCTGTTAAGGCCAAGCTGAAACTTCTGACCGCCAAGGCCAAGACGCCTTGTGCAGCGCACATCTGGCGCTCCAAAGTATTTACGATGAAGAAAGCGATTACCATAGGGAAGCAGGCGTTTTCCGGGCGTGCACCGGCCATCACGCAAGTCGAGCAATCACCCAAGCGAAGATCCGGCGCTCTCGTCCGGCCCAAGGCGTTCCTGCGGGGCATCGAGCGATCGCCCCCGACCAGCGCGGATGCCAGACGTTAGCAGGACGGACGCGACAAAAGACATCCGGAATTGACAGCCTATCTACTAGAAGGTAGACATCAAACATGACCGGCGGCTCCAGCACCTCGACCGACATCCTCGATTGCGCACGCGCCCTGATCATCGCGGGGGGATACAACGGTTTCAGCTATGCCAACATCGCCGAGGTGATCGGCATCCGCAAGGCCAGCATCCACCACCATTTTCCCACCAAGCTGGATCTGGTCTGCACTCTGGTGTCCCGCTATCGCGCCGAGGCGGCGAAGGGGCTCGCGACGCTGGAGCAGGCCATCCCCGACCCGCTGGAGCAGCTTCGTGCCTACAGCGGCTATTGGGAGGCCTGCATCGCCGATGCGCAGCGTCCCTTCTGTCTTTACGCGCTGCTGGCGACCCAGATTCCCGTGCTGCCCGAGCCGCTGGTGCTGGAGATCCGCGCCTATTTTCATGTGCTGTCGGGCTGGCTGACGCAGGTGCTTCAGCGCGGGGTCCAGCAGGGCATTTTCCACCTCGCCGGCGAAGCGAAGGCGGAAGCCGAGATCTTCATGGCATCGGTGCACGGCGCCATGCTGTCCGCGCGCGCCTACGGCGATCCCCGCGTCTTCGGCGCCATCGTCAATCCGATGATCCAGCGGCTCGCGTCGCCTCCCGCAGTTGGCGCGCGATCCTGAGATCGGGCGGCGCAGCATCCCCATTTCTCCGCGGCCGCCCGGCCGTGCCTCCATGAAGGAACACAGGATGTTTGGCATCTCACCCCTGGGCTGGGTCCATACGCTGGGGAGCCTCCCGGCCATTCCCTTCGCCATCTACATGTTCGCCCGCCACGGGCGGATCGTGCCGCGGTCGCTGCCGGGCGCCTTCTATTTCGTGGCCATGCTGATCGGCGCGCTCACCGTATTCCTCGTGGCGCACCAGCCGATCAGCAACGTGATCGGCGCCGCCACCCTGGTGCTGCTGCTGGTGGGCTTCGGCATCGGATGGCTGCCCTGGCTCGGACGCGCCGCGACCTATATCGAGACCATCTGCCTGAGCCTGACGGCCTTCCTGTTGATGGTCCCGACCGTGAGCGAGATCCTGCGCCGCGTGCCCGACGGCCATCCCATCGTGACCGATCCCAAGGCGCCGCTGCTGCTGGGCGCGCAGGCCACGCTGCTCGCCATGCTCATCATTGGCGTGACCGCGCAGGTCATCCATCTGCGCCGGCAAGGCCGGGCGCTCCGCGCGCAAAGCGCCTGAGAAACGTCCGTCGGTTTCGCCGCGTCGGACCAAGGCACCCTCGGCGTCGGCCGGTCGCGCATCGACCGGCCGACTCAGCCGGGCATGCGGTGAGCCCGAAGGTCTGTGGGCTGCCGCAATCAACCTAGCCAGCCGCATTTCCGGCCGAAGCCACGCCCTTTGATCGCGCACCGATGCTCGGGCACAAAGAGCCTTGCACCGCGCGTATAGATATGACACTCATAGTGCCATGAGTAGCTCTTCGGTGTCACAAAAGGCTCGGGTATCCCTGCGCGACGAGCAGGCGCGGGTGACGCGCGAGCGCATTCTTGAGGCGGTCGGCGCGATCTTCGAGCGGGAGCCGGACGCGGCCTTCTCGTTCGACGATCTGTCGAAGGAGGCCGGTGTCGGCCGGCGCACCATCTTCCGCCACTTCAAGGACAAGGACGAGCTCCTCGACGCCTTCCTGTCGCGCACCAACGAGCGGCTGGGCGTGCCCGTGTGGCCGACCTGCGAGGCCGACCTCGTCGATCTGCCGCCCGATCTGTTCGAGGCCCTGGAGAAGAACAGCGGCACGGTTCACGCCCTGAACGTGTCCGTCGCCGGCCGCGAGGTCCGCCTCAGGGACAACGCCGCCCGCCAAGCCGCCTTCCGCAAGAGCCTGAAGGCCGCCAGCAAGGGCCTGAGCCCGCAGGAGAAGGCCTATCTGGAAGCGGTGGTCCACCTGCTCTTCACCACCTCGGCGTGGCAGATCATGAAAGACCACTGGAACCTGCAGGGCCGCGATGCCGGCAAGGCTTCGGCCTGGGCCATCGGCATCCTGCTCGATGCCATAAAGAACAAGAAGACCAAACTCGAACTTCTGAAGAAATCCGACCCGGACTGATCCAGTCCCAACGGCGACGCACAAACATTTCCGCAAAGACGAAGCAATCGTCACGGACACCCGCGCCGTCAGCAGCAGTCAAAAAACATCCCCTTCCAGGAGACCGAACATGCGCGTAACCCGGCGCTCTGCCCTGAGGCTGTTGGCGAGTGGCTCGCTCGGAATTGGCGCTGCCGCGCACGGCGACATGAGCGCCTTCGCGCAGCCAAAGCCCAGCACCCTCCGCGTCGCCATGAGCGTCGGCGACATTCCCCTCACCACGGGCCAGCCGAGCCAGGGCGTCGAAGGCATCCGCTTCATGGGCATCACCGTCTATGGCGGGCTGACGCGGTGGGATCTCTCGAAGAGCGATGCCTCGGCGCGCATCATTCCCGAGCTTGCGGAGAGCTGGGACATCGACCCGCAGGACAAGCGCGTGTGGCGCTTCAAGCTGCGCCGGGGCGTCAAGTTCCACGACGGGTCCGAGTTCACCGCCGACGCCGTCGTCTGGAACTTCGACAAGCTCCTGAACAAGAGCGCGCAGCAGTTCGACCCGGCGCAGGCGAGCCAGGGCAGCCTTTACACGGGAAGTCTCGCGGCCTGGCGCAAGATCGACGACTATACGGTCGAGATCACCACGCGCGTGGTGGATTCCGTGCTCCCCTACGGCCTGGCCAACGTGTTCATGTCCAGCCCCGCCCAATGGGAGGCCGTCGGCAAAAGCTGGAGCAAGTTCGCCGAGCAGCCCTCCGGCACCGGGCCTTGGAAGCTCACCTCCTTCAAGCCGCGCGAGCGCGCGGAGCTGGTGCGCAACGAAACCTATTGGGACAAGGCGCGCGTGCCGAAATCCGAGCGTCTGGTGCTGCTGCCGATGCCGGACGCCAATGCGCGGGTCGCCGCGCTGCTCTCGGGACAGGTCGACTGGGTCGAGGCGCCGCCGCCCGACGCGATCCCGCGGCTGAAGCAGAGCCGGATGCAGATCTTGACCAACGTCTATCCGCACGTCTGGCCCTACATGCTGAGCTTCGAGGACGATTCGCCGTTCAAGGATGTCCGCATCCGCAAGGCGGTGAATCTCGCCATCGACCGCGAGGGCCTCGTCAAGCTGCTGGGCGGGCTGGCGGCGCCGGCGAAGGGCATGGTCAACCAGGGGCACCCCTGGTTCGGCAAGCCCACGTTCGACATCGTCTTCAATCCCGACGCGGCCCGTGCGCTCGTCAAGGAGGCCGGTTACAGCGAGGCAAAGCCCCTCAAGGTCAAGATCATCATCGCGCCCTCCGGCTCTGGGCAGATGCAGCCCATGCCGATGAACGAGTTCATCAAGGAGAACCTGCGCGACGTGGGAATCGACGCCGAGTTCGAGGTGATGGACTGGGAGGCCCTGCGCACCCGTCGCCGCCTGGGGGCCGGTGCGCCCGAGAACAAGGGCCGCGGCGGCATCAACAACAGCTGGGCCTTCTGGGACCCGGACATCGGTCTCATCGGCCCGTCCACCGAGTTCATGAAGGCCACCGGGTTCAACTGGGGCAACTACCGCAACCCCGAGGCGGAGCGTCTCGGCAAGGCGGCGAAGGAGGAATTCGATCCGGCGAAGCAGGATGCGCTTCTTTCCCGCCTCCACGAAGTCATCGTGAACGACGCCATGTGGATCTGGGTGGTGCACGACCTCAATCCGCGCGCCCTGGCACCGGGCGTCAAGGGCTTCGTCCAGGCGCAGAGCTGGTATCAGGACCTCACGCCGGTGACCGTCAACTAGAGCGAAGACGAGACCGCGCATGTTCATCTACACCTTGCGCCGTATCCTCTATACGGTTCCCATCGCCATCGGCGTCTCGATCGTCTGCTTCGCGCTCATCCACATCTCGCCGGGCGATCCGTTGTCCGCTGTCCTGCCCGAGGGCGCATCGCCGGAGATGATCGCCCAGGTCCGGCAGGCCTACGGCTTCGACCAGCCGCTCATCGTGCAATACCTGCGCTGGCTGGCGCTGGTGGTGCAGGGCGACTTCGGCATCTCCATCGTGAACCGCCGGCCGGTGCTGGATGAAGTGATGACCGCGGCGGCCAACACTTTGATCCTCGGTGGGGCCGCGGTTCTGCTGGGGTTCGCGGTGGGAACCGCCATGGGCATTCTGGCCGGCTACACCGCAGGCACCGGCAAGGACAAGGTGGTCACGGCGGCCGCCATCTCCGGCGTCTCGATCCCGCACTATTGGCTCGGTATCGTCCTCGTCATCGTCTTCGCGGTGAACCTCAACCTGCTTCCGGCCACGGGCATGGGCGGCAGCGGCACCGACGGCTTCCGTCTCGACTGGGAGGGCATCCGCCACATGATCCTTCCGGCGGTGACCCTCGCCGTCATCCCCGGCAGCATCATCGCCCGCTCGGTGCGCGGAACGGTGGCCGACGTGCGCAAACAGGAGTTCGTGCAGACGCTGACTGCCAAGGGCCTGCCGCCGGGACGTATCTTCGTGCACATCATGCGCAATGCGCTACCCTCCGTGCTGGCGATCATGGGGCTTCAGCTGGCGCAGCTGCTCGGCGGGTCGATCCTGGTCGAGACCGTATTCGCGTGGCCTGGCACCGGATTTCTTCTGAACAACGCGATCTTCAGCCGCGATCTTCCGGTGCTTCAGGGGACCATTCTCACGCTCGCGATGATCTTCGTCGCCGTCAATCTCATCATCGACATCGTCCAGGCGATGTTCGACCCTCGCATCAAGCGCGCCTGACATGAGCGACGTTGCAACCACCAAGGCGGACATCGCCATCGTCGGCCGCCGGCCGCCCTCACGCAGCTTCTGGAACAATGTGGGGCGCCGCATCGTGCGCGATCGCGTCACGATGATCTGCGCGGCGATCATCCTCGCCATCGTCCTCGCCGCGCTCTTCGCGCCCTATGTGGCGCCGGCGGATCCGTACCGCACCAGCATGGCGCGGCGCCTGCTTCCCGTCGGCGCGCCGGGCCACCTGCTCGGCACCGACGAGCTCGGACGCGACATCCTCTCGCGCCTCATCTACGGCGCCCGCCTGTCCCTGGTGATGGGCATGGCGCCGGTGGTGATCGCCACTCTGGTCGGGGGCCTCCTCGGTGTCGTCGCAGGCTATGCCGGCGGCTTCAAGAACATGGTCATCATGCGGGTGATCGACATCTTCTATGCCTTCCCGTCCGTTCTGCTCGCCGTGGCGATCGCGGGCGTGCTCGGAGCGGGAGTGGGGAACACCATCTTCTCGCTTGTGCTCGTCTTCGTGCCGTCGCTCGCGCGGGTGGCGGAAAGCATCACCATCCAGATCCGAAACCAGGACTATGTGGAAGCGGCGCTCGCCACGGGCGCATCGGACTGGAGCGTGGTGCGCCATCACATCATCCCCAACGTGACCGGCCCGATCATCTCCTACGCATCGAGCCTCATCAGCGTCTCCATCGTGCTGGCCTCGGGCCTGTCCTTCCTGGGCCTCGGCATCACCCCACCCGAGCCGGAATGGGGACTGATGCTGAACGCGCTGCGGCAGGCGATCTACGTGGCCCCGATGAATGCGGTCATTCCCGGACTGATGATCTTCGTGACGTCGATGTGCTTCAACCTCATGAGCGAGGGGCTGCGCGCCGCGATGGACGTGAAACAGTAGAGCCCGCCCATGCCCCTTCATTCCGACATGGCCACCGCGCACGGGCGGGACCTGCCGCGCCCTGCCAGCGAGGACGCCGGCCGAGCTGGCCGGCCCATTATCGCCGTCCGCGCGCTGCGCAAGCATTTTCCCATTGCAGGCGGCCTCCTCGGCCGGCCGCAGGCGTGGGTCCAGGCGGTGGACGGCATCGACTTCGCGGTGGCTCCCGGCGAGACGCTGAGCATCGTCGGGGAATCCGGTTGCGGCAAGTCCACCACCGCCCGCCTGCTCATGCATCTCATCGTCCCGGACAGCGGGCAGGTGGAGTTCGAGGGTGAGGTCATCGGCGAGCGCCAGGGCATCAGCGTGCGCGACGTGCGGCGCAGGATGCAGATGGTGTTCCAGGATTCCCATGCATCGCTCAATCCCCGCCTGACCATCGAAGATTCCATCGCCTTCGGGCAGCGGGCGGCCGGGGTGGCAGACGCCGCGGCGAAGGCGCAGGCCCGCCGCAGCCTCGACATGGTAGGACTGACGCCGTCCATGTTCGCGCAGCGCTATCCGCACGAGCTCTCGGGCGGGCAGCGCCAGCGGGTCAACATCGCCCGCGCCCTGGCGCTGGAGCCGCGCCTGCTCATCCTCGATGAATCCGTGTCGGCGCTGGACAAGTCGCTTGAGGCACAGATCCTCAATCTTCTGGAGGATCTGAAGACAAGCCTCAACCTGACCTACATCTTCATCTCGCACGACCTCTCCGTGGTCCAGTACATCAGCGACCGCGTTCTGGTCATGTATCTGGGTAAGATCGTCGAGATTGCCCCCGTGGCCGACATCTACGGCGCGCCAAGCCATCCCTATACGCAGGCGCTGCTCGCCTCGCGGCCGACGCAGAACCCCCGCCTGCGGCGCAGTGCGCCGCCTCTCACTGGCGATCCCCCGAACCCCATCTCGCCGCCCAGCGGCTGCCGGTTTCGCACCCGATGCCCGCTTGCCAAACGCATCTGCGCGGAGCGCGAGCCGTCCCTCGCGCCGGCGGTGAGCCACGGCGGCCATCTGGTGGCGTGCCATGCGCGCCATGGCGGCTCGAACTACGAGGCGAGCGCAGCGTGACGAGCGAACCGTCCCACTCCAAGAGCCCGGTCGTGCTGGTGGACGACCTGCGCGTCCGGTTCGTGTCCCGCGACCTCGACCTGCCGGTGGTCAGCGGCGTGTCCTTCGCCCTGCACCCGCACGAGACCCTGTGCCTCCTGGGCGAATCCGGATCCGGCAAGAGCGTCACCATGCGCGCCTTGATGCGACTGCTGCCGGAGACGGCCCACCTGTCGGGTCGCATCGTCGTCGACGGCCAGGACGTTCTCGCACTGGACGAACCCGGGTTGCGCGCCCTGCGGGGCAAGAGCGTGGCGATGATCTTCCAGGAGCCGATGACGGCGCTGGATCCCGTCTTCACCGTCGGACGGCAGATCGCCGAAACCGTGGTCTGCCACGAGGGCGTGTCCTACGGCGCGGCCGACCGGCGGGCACTGGAGCTGCTGGAGATGGTGCAGGTGCCCTCGGCCAAGCGCCGGCTGGCGGCCTATCCGCACGAACTGTCCGGCGGGCTGCGCCAGCGCATGATGATCGCCATGGCCCTCGCCTGCCGCCCCAAGGTGCTGCTCGCCGACGAGCCGACCACCGCCCTCGATGCCACGGTGCAGATCCAGATCCTGTTGCTGCTGCGCGAGCTTCAGAAGGAGCTGGGCATGGCCACCATCGTCGTCACCCACGATCTCGGCGTGGCCTGCGAGACCGCGGACCGGGTGGCGGTGATGTATGCCGGGCGCTTCGTCGAAACGGGGCCGGTCGAGGCGCTGATGGAGGCCCCGCGCCACCCCTATACGCTGGGCCTTCTGAACGCCACCGTGCACGGCCAGTCCCGCGGCGCGCGTCTGAAAACCATCGTCGGCGCCCCGCCCGACCTCGCCGCCCTTCCGCCTGGATGCAGCTTTGCGCCCCGCTGCGGCGATGCCTGGGACACCTGCACCGCCGAGACGCCGCACGCCCGCATGTCCGGCGGTCGGATGGTCCGGTGCCACAAATACAACGAGGCCGGCCTGGACCTGCTGTCGGCGACCGCCCCCTAGGCCCTCCAGCATCACGCACCCGCGCAAGTTCGAGCTCGGCCATCACCCCCCGAATGCGCACTCCGCTTGGTCCGGGGGCGCAATGGAAACGCACACGATGACACTTGATACCGAACGCTTTTTGCAGGACCTGGACACGCTGCGCCAGATCGGCAGGTTCAACGACACCGGCGTCCATCGGCCGACCTTCAGCGACGACGACATGGAGACGCGCCGCTGGCTCGCGCGCGAGATGGAGGCGGTGGGCCTGGAGGCGACGATCGACGGCATCGGTAATGTGCTTGGCCGCAACCCGGGGCCCGGCCCCTTCGTCCTCGTCGGCAGCCACCTGGAGACGCAGAACTACGCCGGCTGGCTCGACGGCGCGCTCGGTGTCGCGGCAGCCCTGGCGCTGGCGCGCGCCGGCATGGCCGTGGACGTCTGCGCCTATTGCGACGAAGAGGGCCATTTCGGCGATTTCATCGGCTCGCGCAGCCTCATCGGCGAGTTCGACGACAACGACATGGATGCTGCCCGCAACCGTCACGACGGGTCCCCCCTGCGCGATGCCCTGAGGCGGGTCGGGCTCGATGGCCTTCCGCGCCTGCGGCTCGATCAGGCGCGCTACAAGGGCGCCTTTGAAATGCACATCGAGCAGGGCACGCAGCTCGAGCGCGCCGGCGAGCGCATCGGCGTCGTCACCGGCATCGTCGGCATCCGCCAATGGAAGATCATCGTGGAGGGCAAGCAGGATCACACCGGCGGCACCACCATGGTGGAACGCAAGGATGCCGGCCTGTCCGCCGTGCGCGTCCTCGCGGCCATCGACACCGAATTTCCCCGCGTCTGCGGCCCGCGCAGCGTATGGACGACCGGCAAGATCGCGCTCGAGCCCAATTCCCCGCAGATCATTCCCGGGCGGGCGGAGCTCTATTTCTCGTTCCGCGATCTCGATCCCGACATCCTCGACGCCATGGAAAAATGCCTGCGCGCCATCTGCCAGGAGGCCAACCGGCGGGAACGCTGCACCGTCTCCCTTCAGGCCATCGGCCATTCCTTGCCGTCGCCCTGCGATTCCACCATGCAGGCGGCCCTGCGCGAGGCCGCGGACGAGCTTTGCCCCGGCAAGTGGCAATCCATGCCGAGCGGAGCCATTCACGACAGCCAGATCCTCGCCCGGGCGCTTCCCGTCGGGATGCTGTTCGTGCCGTCCATCGACGGCATCAGCCATCACTATCGCGAGGACACAGCGCCCGACGATCTGCGCCTCGGCCTGAAGGTGCTGGCGAGGGGCGTCGAGCTGCTTCTCGCGCGCTGATCCTCTGCGCGATCCCGCCGTGAGAACACCACCGCCCATCCGGAGGCCCCGATGAACGATATCGAAGCCAATCTTGCCCTGCTCGGGATCACCCTGCCCTCCGGTCCGGCTCCGGTGGCGAACTATGTCCCCTCGGTCATCACGGGCACGCTGCTCGTTGTTTCCGGCCAGATCTGCTTCGGCGCCGACGGCCGTCTGGCGGAGGCCCACAAGGGCAAGCTCGGCGCCGACGTCTCCGACGCAGACGGGCGCGAAGCGGCGCGCCTCTGCGCCATCAACATCCTGGCCCAGGCGAAGGCCGCGCTGGACGGCGACCTCGGCCGGATCAGGCGCTGCGTGCGGCTCGGCGGCTTCATCAACGCCGCCCCCACCTATGCCGGCCTCGCCGCGATCATGAACGGCGCCTCGGACCTGATGGTCGAAGTCTTCGGCGAGCGCGGCCGGCACGCCCGCTCCACGGTCGGCGTCGCCGAACTCCCCGCCGACGCGGCGGTGGAGGTAGAGGCGATGTTCGAGATCGGGTGACCGGTGTGCGCGACCGAGGTCTTCGTTAGCGCCAAGCCCCTCATCCGCCCCGCCGTCGGTGGAGCCGGCTTCCGGCACGTTCCCATTGATCGGGTGGGCGAGGGTTGCCATCGTGCAGCGACGAATGTCGTCGGCGGGGTGTCAGGCGTGCTTGCGTTGAACGATCGTCAGAACACCATCCTGTCCCTTGCCCGGGCCAGCGGCCACGTGGATGTGGAGGATCTTGCCGTCCGCTTCGGGGTGACGCCGCAGACCATCCGCCGGGACCTCAACACCCTGTGCAGCAGCAATCTGCTGGCGCGCACCCATGGCGGGGCCGTCGTGTCCTCGTCGGTTGAAAACCTGTCCTACGAGGCCCGGCGGCAGATTGCGGCCCCGGCCAAGCGCGCCATCGGCGCGGCGGCGGCCGCGCTCATCTCGGACAATTCCTCCCTCTTCATCACCATCGGCACGACGACGGAGGAAGTGGCGCGCGCCATCACCACGCATCGCGACCTTCTGGTGATCACCAACAACATCAATGTCGCCCTGAGGCTCTACCCTTTTCCCGAGATCCGCGTGATGGTCGCCGGCGGTCAGGTGCGCCACTCGGATGGGGCCGTGGTGGGGCCGGCGGCCGTCGACATGATCCGCCAGTTCAAGGTCGACACCGCCGTCATCGGCGCCTCCGCCATCGACGAGGACGGCTCGCTGCTGGACTTCGACCCGCTGGAGGTAACGGTCGCGCGGGCCATCATGGACAACGCCCGCCGCGTGATCCTGGTGAGCGACAAGAGCAAGGTCGGGCGCGTCGCGCCGGTCCGCCTCGGCCACCTCTCCCAGGTCGCCGCATTCGTCACCGACCATCTGGCATCCGATCGTTTGCGCGCCGTCTGCGCCGCCCATCGCGTCCGCCTCGTGGAAGCGCCACCGGAAAACGAAAATCGCTGATCCATTGATTTTGAAAGATATATCCCCCCAATAATGTTCGTCGTTTTCGATTGCGAACATCGCATCGTTCATTTTAGCCTGACCCCCGACCACGGATGCCCGGCTGGCTTAGGGCCGGCGCCGCACGGCGCAGACGACACGCGCGCATTGGGGCGCGGAGGCATGTTCAATGGAAGGACGCACGTCCACGCAGGGGTCGGCGGCTGAACACAGTCCGTTCGATATCGCCATCATCGGCGGCGGCGTGAACGGCTGCGGCATCGCGCGTGACGCGGCCGGCCGAGGCTATTCGGTCTATCTGTGCGAGCAGGGCGATCTCGCCGGCGCCACCTCCTCCGCCTCCACCAAGTTGTTGCATGGCGGCCTGCGCTATCTCGAATATTACGAGTTCCGCCTGGTCCGCGAAGCGTTGACCGAGCGCGAAGTAATATGGCGGATCGCACCCCACATCGTGCGTCCGTTGCGCTTCGTTCTGCCCTACCGCCGAGGCATGCGGCCGTGGTGGATGCTGCGCCTCGGGCTTTTCCTCTACGACCATCTGGGTGGGCGCAAGCTGCTGCCTGCCACCCGCGCCCTCGATCTGGGGCGCGATCCGGCCGGAGTCCCCCTCAAGGCCGAGCTGCGCACGCGCGGCTTCGAATATTCGGACTGCTGGGTGGATGATGCCCGGCTGGTGGTTCTCAATGCCTGCGACGCGCGGGCGCGCGGCGCCGTCATCGAGACGCGGGCGCGGGCGGTAGACATCGCGCGCGCGACGGATGGCTGGGCGCTGCGGATCGAGGACGCGCAAACGCGCCAGCGCAAGGAGGTGCGCGCCCGCGTCCTCATCAATGCTGCCGGGCCGTGGGCCGATCGCCTCGTCGGCGAAACGCTCCCGGCGCTCGCCGGGCGCCTGCGGCTGGTCCAGGGCTCCCACATCATCGTGCCGCGCCTGTTCGATCACGACCGCTGCTACATCTTCCAGAACCCCGACGGCCGGATCGTGTTCGCGATCCCGTATGAGGAAGATTTCACCCTCATCGGCACCACGGACCACGATTTCCACGGCGATCCCGGCGCGGCGAAGATCACCCCCGACGAGACCGAATATCTCTGCGCCGCCGCCAGCGAATACTTCTCGCGCTCCATCTCGCCCGCCGACGTGGTGTGGAGCTATTCCGGCGTGCGGGCGCTCTATGACGATGGCGCCAGCGCCGCCCAGGCGGCGACGCGGGACTATGTGCTGGAATTGAACGATGCCGGCGGCGCGCCCCTCCTGTCGGTGCTGGGCGGCAAGATCACCACCTATCGCCATCTCGCCCTCGACGCGCTGGACAAGCTCAGCCCCCATCTTGGCGCAGCGGCGGCGCGGGGCGCCGATTGGACCGGGACGGCGCCACTCCCCGGCGGGGATTTCGCACCCGGCGCTACGGCCGAGCTGGCGCGCGATCTCCAGCGCGGCCGATCCTGGATCCGCCCGGGCGACGCAGCCCGGCTGGCGCGGACCTACGGCACGCAGGCGGAGGAGGTTCTCGCGGCGGCGGACGCCGATCCCGGTGCCCGGCGGGTGTTCGCGGCGGGCCTGACCGTCGCCGAGGTGCGCCATCTGATGCGTGAAGAGTTTGCGCGCACCTCGGAAGATGTGCTCTGGCGCCGCACCAAGCTCGGCCTTCGTTTCGCGCCCGAGGACGTGGCGGCGCTCGAAGACTTCATGGCCAGCGAACGAAAGCGCGCCGCCGCCTGACGCCAATCAGGCCGAAGAACAAGAATGGGGAGGACGCGTGTGGAGTCGCATATACTTGTCATCGACCAGGGCACGACGTCGACGCGATCGATCGTCTTTGATCGCACCTTCGCGCCCGTGGCGTCGGCGCAACGGGAATTTCCGCAGCATTTTCCCCACCCGGGCTGGGTCGAGCACGATCCCCGCGATCTGTGGGAGACCAGCCTTGCCACCATGCGCGATGCGCTCGCGCGGGCGGCGCTGACGGCCTCCGACATCGCCGCCATCGGCATCGCCAACCAGCGCGAGACGACCCTCCTGTGGGACCGGCAGACCGGAGAGCCCATCGCGCCCGCCATCGTCTGGCAGGACCGGCGCACGGCCGACCTGTGCAGCCGCCTCAACGGGGAGGGCTGCGAGTCCCTCGTGGCCGAGCGCAGCGGTATTTTGATCGACCCCTATTTCTCGGCAACCAAGATCGGCTGGCTGCTGGACCACGTTGAAGGCGCGCGCGCTCGGGCGGAACGGGGGGACATCGCCTTCGGCACCGTGGACAGCTTCCTGCTCTGGCGGCTCACCGGCGGCGCGGTCCATGCCACGGACGCGACCAACGCCTCGCGCACCATGCTGTTCGACATCCACTCGGGCGCATGGGACCCGGACCTCCTGCGCCTGTTCGACATCCCCGCCGCCCTCCTGCCCGATGTGCGCGACACCGCCGGTGCGTTCGGCACAGCCAGCAAGTCGTGGCTCGGACGCGAGGTGCCTGTGCTCGCCGTGGTCGGCGACCAGCAGGCAAGCCTCGTGGGACAGGCCTGCTTCACGCCGGGGCTGGCGAAGGCGACCTACGGCACCGGCGCCTTCATGCTGCTCAACACGGGGCAGGCCCGGCCGCGCTCACGCCACCGCCTCCTCACCACCATCGCCTATCAATGGGACGGCAAGCGCGCCTACGCGCTCGAAGGCTCCATTTTCTCCGCCGGCTCCACGGTGCAATGGCTGCGGGACAGCCTGGGCATCATCTCCTCGGCGGCCGAGAGCACGCGCCTCGCGGCGGAGGCGGACGACGACCAGGCGGTCTATCTGGTGCCCGCATTCACCGGACTGGGCGCACCGCACTGGCGCAGCGACGCGCGCGCCACCCTCAGCGGCCTGACCCGCGGGACAACGCGCCGCGAGATCGCTCGTGCGGCGCTGGAGAGCGTCGGCTACCAGACCCTCGACCTTCTGGATGCCATGCGCGCGGACATCCTCGAAGCCGGGCTCGACGGCGCCGATACCGTGATCCGGGTGGATGGGGGCATGTCGGACAGCGACTGGACCATGCAGTTCCTCGCCGACGTTCTGGGCCATCCGGTGGACCGTCCCGTCGTGCGGGAGACCACCGCGCTGGGTGCGGCCTTTCTGGCCGGATGGCGCGCGGGCCTCTACGGCGGGCCGGAGGAATTCGCCCGCAGCTGGCACCTCGACCGCCGGTTTGCGCCGGCGATGCCGGCGGACCGCCGATCCAGCAAAATCAAGGGCTGGCAGCACGCCGTCGCGCAGGCGCTGCACGTATAGGCCTGACCTTCGGGGGACGTGGAAGAGGGATGTCCGCCCGGTTGACAGGTTATGACGTCACGTAGTTTGTTATGACAATAGGCCGGACCCATATCGGCCAGGAGGAAACGCCAATGACTTCTGTGAAGCCCACGCGGCGTCACGTGCTGCAGGCTGGCCTTGCCGCCGTCGCTTTCCCCGCTCTCATCCGCTCCGCCGGGGCGCTGACCGCAGATCTCGCCCCCTACACGTCCGCGAAGATCGATTGGCGCCAGGCGTCCGGCGAGCAGATCACCGTGGCGGTGATCCCGGCGAGCTATTTCGACAATCTGATCGCCCTCTCGCCGCAGTTCGAGGCGCTCACTGGCATCAGCGTCCGCTTCGAGAAAATTCCGCCCGCGCAGATCCGCCAGAAGGCCGTCATCGACCTCACGTCGAAGGCCGGCGGATATTCGACCCATGCGGCCGACCCCATGTATTACGCGCTCTATGCCGCGAACAAATGGGTCGAGCCGCTCGATCCCTATCTGAAGGACGCCGCGCTCACCGATCCCGCCTGGTTCCAGCCCGACGACATCATTCCCGCGTGGCGCAACGCCAACGTCGTCGATGGCAAGCTGTATGGGGTGCCCTACGACGGCGAGGTCACGGTTCAGGTCTATCGCAAGGATCTCTACGACGCGAAGGGCCTCAAGGCAGCGGATACGCTGGAGGACTTCGTCTCCAACGCGGCGGCGCTCAACGATCCGGGAAACCGCCTGTGGGGCACCGCCCTGCGCGGGGTCGCGGGGGCCGGCCAGAATGTCTACATCTATTCTTCGCTGTTCCGCGAATTCGGCGGCGACTGGTTCCCGGGCGGCAAGTTCCGCGTCAACGGCCCGGAGGCCGAGGCGGCGCTCGCGTGGTATGTGGACGTGATGCGCAAATATGCGCCCACCGCGGCCCAGAACTGGAACTGGCCCGACATCGCCGACGCCTTCTCCCAGGGCACCGTCGCGAGCTACATCGACGCCAATACCTCGGCCTCGGTCATCACCAATCCGGAAAAGTCCAAGGTCGTCGGCAAGATCGGCTTCGCGCGCTGGCCCAAGGGACCGACCGGCAAGCGGGTGTCATCCATCTGGAACTGGGGCTTCCCCATCAATGCCGCGCTCCCGGAGAAGCGCAAGAAGGCGACGTGGCTGTTCATCCAGTGGGCTGCCTCGCTGCCCACGCAGGCGCTCACCTCCTATCAGTTCTCCGGCCCCGCCAAGCGGTCCGGCGTGAACCGGCTGAGCCTCTGGAAGAACCCGGACTACGTGAAACTGATGAACAGCTTCGGCGACAATTTCGTCGCCACCACCCTCGAGGCGCTGGAGCAGGACACGGACGTCAACTGGCGTCCGCGCGTGCCCCAGTGGCCGGCGATCGGCGATACCCTCGCCACCGCCATCCAGCAGGCGCTGGTGGGCCAGGCCACCACCAAGGCCGCCCTCGACGAGGCGCAGCGCCGCCTCGAGCCGATGATGCGAGGCTGATGTCGTGACGAAAGCCACCACCCTGGGCGTTCCGGCCGGGGGTCGCGCCGATCCTGCGCGGATGATGGAAGGACGGGAGCGCCGCTTCGCGGCGGCGCTGCTCGCGCCCGCCTTCCTCGCCCTGATGGCGACCACCACCTTTCCGCTCCTGCATCTGGGCTGGACGAGCCTGCACAGGATGGACCTCGCGATGCCGTACATGGACGGCTTCGTCGGGCTGGACAATTACCGCGAGCTGTTGGGCGATCCCCGGTTCTGGTCGGCCCTCGGAGTGAGCCTCGTCTATACGTTTTCCACCGTGATCCTGCAGGTGGCGCTCGGGCTTGCGCTGGCGCTGCTCGTCAACGGCATGCGCCGCGGGCAGGCACTATTCCGCATCGTGGCGATCCTGCCCGTGGTGCTCTCCCCCGCCGTGGTCGGCATGGTGTGGCGCACCTTCATGCTCACCCCCGAATTCGGCGTGGTTGACTATCTGAGCATGACCGCTGGTCTCGGCAGCCACAACTGGCTCGGAGACCCCTCTCTCGCACTGCTCTCCGTGGTGGTGATCCACACCTGGCAGTGGACGCCGTTCGCCTTCATGGTTCTGCTCGCCAGCCTCGCGGCCCTTCCCGAGGACATCTACGAAGCGGCACGGATCGACCGCGCAAGCCCCTGGCTCTGCTTCCTTCGCATCACCCTGCCGTTGCTGCGGCCGGCGATCGTCATGGTCATCATCATGCGCACCATGGTGGCGCTCACCGCGTTCGCGGCCATCTTCACCGTCACAGGCGGCGGACCCGGCACCGCCACCGAGATCCTCAATCTCTACGCCTACCGCAAGTCCTTCACCGAATTGTCCATGGGCTACGGCTCGGCGCTCGCGGTCGCCCTGCTGATCTTCACCCTCGTCGTCACCGGCGTCCTCTTCGCACTGCGGAGGGCGAAATGAAGGGCAACAAGCTGCGCCTCGCGCTGCTCCTGGGCGCGTCCGGCCTGTTCCTGCTCGCCTGGATCTTCCCGATCTTCTGGAGCCTCCTCAACGCCTTCAAGAGCGAGCAGGACGTGCTTGCCTATCCGCCTAAGCTGATCTTCACGCCGACGCTCGCGGCGTTCAGGGATGTGCTGTTCGGCCCCACGTCCATCGTGCCGAACCTCATCAGCAGCTTCATCATCTCCATCGGCACCACCGTCGTGACCATGGTGCTCGCGATCCCCGCCGCCTACGCGCTCGCCCGCCTGCGCGTGCCGGGCAAGAAGTGGTCGGGCTTCTACGTCCTCGCCACGCAGATGCTGCCGCCGGTGGGCATCATCATCCCCTACTTCCTGATCCTGCGCGACATCGGCTGGATCGACACCTATCAGGGCATCATCCTGATCTATCTGTCGTTCTCGCTGCCCTTCGCCATCTGGCTTCTGGTGTCCTATTTCGAGGATCTCCCCTTCGAGATGGAGGAGGCGGCCTTCCTCGACGGCGCGAGCCGCCTGATGACCCTGTGGCGCATCATCCTGCCCCAGGTGCGCGGCGGCGTGGCGGTCACGGTGGTGTTCGTCTTCCTCAATGCGTGGAACGAGTTCCTGTTCGCCGTGGTGCTGTCCGGAAACGTGGTGCGTCCCGTGACCATCTCCATGTTCAACTTCGTGTCGGTGGAACAGACGCTGTGGTCGAAGCTGGCGGCCGTCTCGGCGCTCGCCATGCTGCCCGTCATCATCCTCGGCATCATCGCCCAGAAGCACATCGTGAAAGGCCTGACGGTCGGCGCCGTCAAGGGAGGAGGACGCCGATGACCGCGCGCGGACGGGTTCAGCTCGAGAAGATCGTCAAGAAGCACGGGGCATTCGAAGCCCTCAAAGGGATCGACATCGAGATCCAACCCGGCGAATTCTTCGCTTTGCTCGGGCCGTCGGGGTCCGGCAAGAGCACGACGCTGCGCATTCTCGCCGGCCTCGACGCGCCCACCTCCGGCCGCATCCTGCTGGACGGGGAGGACGTGACCGGAGCCGATGCGCGCGCCCGCGACATCGCCATGGTGTTCCAGAGCTATGCGCTCTACCCGCACATGACGGTGGGCGAGAACATCGCGTTTCCCCTGGAGATGGCGAAGACGCCGAAGGCCGAGATCGCTCCGGCGGTGCGCGAGGCGGCCGCCAAGGTGAAGATCGATCATCTTTTGGACCGCAAGCCGGGGCAGTTATCCGGCGGCCAGCAGCAGCGCTGCGCGCTGGCCCGCGCCATCGTGCGCAAGGCGCGGCTGTTCCTGCTGGATGAGCCGCTCTCCAACCTCGACGCCATGCTGCGCCTCGCCACCCGCGTCGAGCTCAAGAAGCTGCAGCGCTCGCTCGGCGTCACCGCCGTCTATGTCACCCACGATCAGGAAGAGGCGATGACCCTGGCCGATCGCATGGCGGTGTTCCGCGAAGGCGAGATCTGCCAGATCGGCCGGCCGGCGGACGTGTTCGCCGCGCCCAACTGCATCGAGGTGGCGGCCTTCATCGGCAGCCCGCCCATGAACCTCATCACCACCCGCACCACCGACGGCGGCGTGCTCATCGGCGGCCGTCACGTGCCGGTGGCCGCCCCCCTCGCTGCTGGCCGCGCGGTGGTGGTCGGCGTCCGCCCGAGCGCGGTCAGGTTCGATCCGGCGGGCATCCCCGTCAGCGTGGACGTCGTGGAGAACCTTGGCGACGCCGCCATTCTCGACCTCACCCTCGAGGGCACGCCGCTGCGCGCCCGCTACGATCGCTTTCCGCTGCCCCGCGAGGGCGAGACGATGGCCGTGTCGTTCGCCCCCGAAGACATCCACCTGTTCGACCCCTCCACCCGCCGGCGGATCTGACATGCTCGCGCCCATGAAAGGCAGGGCCGCGCGCGAGGCGCGCGCGGCCAAATCCGGCGGAGCCGGAGCGCCGCCCCTTCATATCCAGGTCCGTGAAGCCATCCGCAGCCAGGTGCGCGAGGGCAAGCTGATCGACGCGGACGGCCGCCTGATGCCCGAGGCCGAGCTGGTGAGGCATTTCGGCGTGAGCCGGATCACCATCCGCCATGCGATCCAGCCGCTGGTGGAAGAGGGCATGTTCGCCCGCGAACGCGGCCGGGGCACCTTCCTGAAGTCGAACGAGCCGGAGAACTGGCTGGGCCGGCTCATGGGCTTTTCCGAGACCATCCGGGACGCCGGCTTCGAGCCGGGCGCGCGCATTCTCCACCAGGGCATGACCAACGCCCACGATGACGCCGCGCGCGAAACGCTGCATGAGCGGGCGGTGTGGGAGCTGAAGCGCGTGCGGCTCGCGGACTCGACCCCCATCGCCATCGAGCACGCCTTCTACCCGCCCGATATCGGCCTCGAGCTGGAGAAGCAGGACCTCGTCTCCATCCTCATGTACCGGGTGTTCGAGGAGGAGCTGGGGCTCAACATCAAGGAGGCGAGCCAGAGCATCTCTGCGACCCTCGCCGACGAGGCGACCGCCGGCCTGCTCGGGATCGCGCCCGGCGACCCGCTGCTCGCGATGGAGCGCCTGACCATCTCCACCGACGGGCGACCGTTGGAGCTGCTGCGCTCGGTCTACCTGCCCACCTATTTCCGCTTCACCATCAATCTCACGCGACGGGCGTGACGGAAGTCGCGCCGCGCCCCTGGAGCCATGCATGTCCGACACGCCAGCCACCAAGCGCCCCAACATCGTCCTCATCCTGAACGACGACATGGGCTTCTCCGACATCGGCTGCTACGGCGGCGAGATCGAGACGCCCAATCTCGACCGGCTGGCGGCCAGCGGCCTGCGCTATTCTCAGTTCTACAACACCGCGCGCTGCAGCCCGTCCCGCGCCTCTCTGCTCACCGGCCTCCATCCGCACCAGACCGGCATCGGCATCCTCACCTACAGCACCGGGCCGGAAGGCTATGCGGGCAATCTGAACAAGAACTGCGTGACCATCGCCGAGGTACTGCGCAAGGCCGGATACCGCACCCGCCTGACCGGCAAGTGGCACGTGGCCTCGAACCTCACCGAGCCCACGGACACGTGGCCGCTGCAGCGCGGCTTTGACGAATTCTATGGCACCATCATCGGTGCCGGCAGCTTCTACTGGCCCAATACGCTGACCCGCGGCAATGCGAACGCCGAGCACGAGGCCGTGGAAGATCCCAACTTCTTCTACACCGACGCCATCAGCGACGAGGCCGCAGCGTTCATCCATCGTCAGGCGAAGGACAATCCCGGCGAGCCCTTCTTCCAGTACGTGGCCTATACCGCCCCGCACTGGCCGCTCCACGCCCACCCGGAAGACATCGCCAAGTACAAGGGGCGCTTCGATGCCGGCTGGGACGCGCTGCGCGAAGAACGCCTGGCCCGCATGATCAAGGCCGGGCTGATCCATCCGAACTGGAAGCTGACCGACCGCGATCCCACCCAGCCGCCGTGGACGCAGGCGGAAGAGCGGGAATGGCTCGCCCGCTGCATGGAGGTCTATGCGGCCCAGATCGATCGCATGGACCAGGGCATCGGCCGCGTGCTGAAGGCGCTGGAAGACACGGGGCAGATGGACAACACCCTCGTCATCTTCCTGTCCGACAACGGCGCCTGCGCCGAGGACATTCCCGAAGACGTCTCGCCCCAGGCGCTTGTCGAGGACCTGATGATCGCCCGGGCCGAGACCCGCGATGGCCAACCCGTCCGCTTCGGCAACATTCCCGAGATCATGCCGGGCGCCGAGGATACGTATCAAAGCTACGGCGTCGCCTGGGCGAACCTCTCCAACACGCCGTTCCGGCTCTACAAGCACTGGATCCACGAAGGCGGCATCGCCACGCCCCTCATTCTCCACTGGCCGGCGCGTATAACGGCCGGCGGCGAGCTGCGGCACGTTCCGGGCCAGCTGCCGGACATCATGGCGACCATTCTCGACGTGACCGGCGCCGCCTATCCGCAGACCCATGAGGGCAACACCATCCTGCCGTGCGAAGGCGTGAGCCTCGCGCCCTCGTTCCCGCAGGACGGCGAGCGCACGGTGCCCATGTTCTGGGAGCACGAGGGCAATGCCGCGATCCGCGTCGGCCCGTGGAAGCTGGTGCGCAAATATCCCGGCCCCTGGGAGCTCTACGACATGGAGGCCGACCGCACGGAGCTTCACGATCTGGCCGCGGACCACCCCGAGCGCGTGAAGGACATGATCGCGCTCTACCAGGCCTGGGCCGAGCGCTGCGGCGTGATCCCGCGCGAGAAGATCCTCGAGCTGATGAAGGCCCAGGGCGGGGCCGCCTTCTGGGAGGAAGAGGAGTGACACGGGCGCCGGAGGCGCGGGCGGCAGGCGAGGCCGGCACGTCGCCGCGCCCGTGCTGCTGCGCGAGCCGCACCGAAGAGGCGGCGCAGCCGATCCCCTCGCCTCCTCCGGCATCGCCGCGCAGCTCCGGCGCCGCGTTTCGCTGGATCGCTCTGCCGGGCGGCCGCTTCCTGATGGGGACATCCGGCACCGAGGGCTTCGCCGGCGACGGCGAGGGACCGGCGCGGCAGGTCACTGTGAGCGGGTTCAAGGTTTCGGCCTATGCGGTGACCAACGCCCAGTTCGCCGATTTCGTCCGCGCCACGGGCTACGTCACGGAGGCGGAGCGCTTCAACTGGTCCTATGTGTTCCACGCCTTGGTGCCGCCGCAGACGGCCGCCCGCATCGATCGGGTGCCGGTGGAAGCGCCCTGGTGGCTGCCGGTGCCGTTCGCCTACTGGGCTCAGCCGGAAGGCCCCGGCACCACGGTTCTGGATCGGCTGGATCACCCGGTGGTGCATGTCTCCTGGAACGATGCGATGGCCTTCTGCACCTGGTCGCGCACGCGTCTTATGACCGAAGCGGAATGGGAATATGCCGCGCGGGGCGGACTGGACGGCAAGCTCTATCCGTGGGGCGATGACCTTGCGCCCGGTGGCCGGCATCGCTGCAACATCTGGCAAGGCACCTTCCCGGATCTCAACACGGCGGAGGACGGCTATGTCGGCACCGCCCCGGTCCACGCCTTCGAGCCGAACGGCTACGGCCTGTTCAACGTGGCGGGCAATGTCTGGGAATGGGTGCGGGATGCCTTCACCCCCGACTATCACCGGGTCACCGCCGGTCACGACCCGTTCCATGACGGGCCGGGCGCGGGCCGGTCCATGCGCGGCGGCTCGTATCTCTGCCACAGCTCCTATTGCAACCGCTACCGGGTCGCGGCCCGCACCTCCAATACGCCGGGCAGCAGCAGCGGCAACATCGGATTTCGCGTCGCCGACCTGGAGTAATACTTCTCAATCATCGGAGACATCGAATTACCCGATCGCCCTGCATCTGTATTGCAGACACTTCGACCGAACACGGTGCCAGAGAGCAAAAAATGCCGTACCGTTCCGCCGATTTGCGCACCGACGCGCCAGATCCATCGCGCCTCAAGTGGTGGCAGCACGGCGCGCGGCCGGACTATCGCTTCTCGCTCGCCAACGAGAGAACATTTCTGGCCTGGATCCGCACGGCGTTGGCGCTGATCGCCGGTGCGGTCGGGATCGACCAGTTCGCCTCGCACCTTGGGCCACTCCCACTGCGGCTTGCACTCGCGCTCGTTCTTTTCGTGGCCGGAGGCCTCCTGGGCGGCATGGCGTACCCGCGTTGGGCACGGGCCGAGCAGGCCATGCGCCACGACGCGGACCTGCCCATCAGCGCGCTCATCCCGCTTCTGGCGGCCTTCACCGCCACCCTCGCCGTGGGGCTGGCCTGCCTCATCCTGCTGATCTGACGGGGTTCGTCGGATGAAAGACCCGGGCCTGCAACGAGAGCGCACGGGGCTGGCCTGGTCGCGGACGGGCTTCGTGATGATACTGGTTGCCCTGCTGTCGGTGCGCGGCGGCGTTGCCCATGCCTCCACCGCCCAGCTTGTCGCGGCGTTCCTGCTCAGCGGGACGTCCGGGGTGCTGCTTTATCGTGGCCACCAACGATCCCGCTACGACGACGACCGCGACGATGTCGTCGCCGTCCCAAGCCGCCGGCTGGCGATGTTCACGGGCAGCGTGGTTCTCACGGCAGCGCTGCTCCACGCCGCCTCGGTCCTGCCCCGGCTGCTGCCTGCGCTCGGCGGCTAGGCCGGCAAGCTAAGCGAGGGCGTCTAGGAAGCCCGGGGCGGCTCACGCCTGACCCTGCCGCCCTCAGTTCGACGCCGAAGCGTCGAACACTTCATTCAGGGTGAAGCTCCGCTTCAGAAAGCCGTTCATCTCAAGCACGGCCTGTGTCGCGTCGAGTTCAGCCTTTGTGACCGCCCCGGTTGTGGATACAGCGGGCTTGAGCCTGCCGATGGCGTCCACCAGAACATCGTCCCCGAGGCTGCCGAGCACCGGCTTGACCACGGCGGCAACTTCCTGGGGACTCGACTGAGCAATGAAATGCGATGCCTTCAGATAGGCGGCGCGGGTCGCGCGGACGAGTTGGGCGTTGGACCGGATGAAATCCAGCGTCGCCCAGAGACCCTCCATGAGGAAATAAGGCAGCCGGGGATCTTCGCCTTTGGCATTGTCCACCAGCGTGAAACCCTTGCCTTCGCGCACCAGCTTCTCGCCCATGGGCATGGAAATGTACATCACGTCGATGGCGCCGTTGTCGAGTGCGGCTGCCAAGGCTGGCGGCCCGCCGATGGCGACGACCTTGGCATCGGTATCGGGATTGAGGCCGGCCGCGGCAAGGTTAAACCGGGCGAGTTGCCAAGTGAGGGCGCCCGCCCGGGTGACACCGATCCGAAGGCCCTTCAAGAGCTTGATGCGCGGCTCGAACGGCAATTCTTGGTGGAACCCGACTTGCTCTGCTGCTTTCTTGGAGATGGTCGCATTGACGATGCAGCGATTAAGCAAAGAGGCCACGCAGACCAGTTTCTGCCCCTGCTGCAAGGCCGGCAGAACCTGCGCTCCGTCGTTCACCGTGAATTCTGCATTGCCCGCTAGCACCAGTTGCACGTCGGGGCCGCCACCGCCGGTGTCGATGAGCTTGGCGCCGAGGCCCTGCTCCGCGAAGAAGCCCTTCTGCTCGGCCACGTAACTCTGGATATAGGCGAGCGATGTGACCGCATGCGTCACCCGTAGCGTCTTCGTCGCTTGGGCGCGGGCAGGGAAGGCAAGCAGTGGCGCGGCGGCGGTTCCGGCAAGCGTGAGGACAAGGCGGCGGCGATTGAGCATCGAAGTCTCCGGCAACGGCGGGGCGGGGAAGCAAACGGTCTTACGCCTGAGGCCCTTGGGCACGCACCTCTCGCGCCTCGGGCCGCCAGGAGAGAAGGCGGGCTTCCAGGGCGTTCAGCGCCGCGTTCATAGCGACGACGATCGTCATCATGACGATCAGGCCGGCCATGGTGCCCGTGGTGTTGTAAAGCGAGGTCTCCATTTGGATCTTCCAACCGAGACCCGCCGAAGAGGCGACGAATTCCCCGATGATGGCACCGATCAGCGCATAGGGGATCGATAACTTGATGCCGAGGAAGATGTAGGGCGTCGCCGCCGGCAGGATCACCTTCAGGAACAGCTCTGTCTCGCTCGCCCCCATGACCCACGCCAGGTCCGTGAAGCGGCGATCGACGCTGCGGATGCCAGCGTACGTATTGTAGAAGATGACGAAAAACACGAGCGTGAAGACGAGCACGATCTTCGGCAGCATGTCGATGCCGAACCACACCACGAAGAGCGGCGCGAGGGCGACGCGCGGAATGCCATTCATCGCGACAAGGAACGGGTCGAGCACCTCCGCCGCGAAGGGCGCACGGGAGAGCCACATGCCGGCAGCCAGACCAAGCACCGTGCCGGCCGCGAATCCCGACAGCATAGCGCCCATGGTGAAGGCGAGGTGGTGGAAGAAATCGCCTGAGACGATCCAATCCCACAGATAGACGGCGATCAGGCTCGGCTTGGATACCCAGAAGGTGGCGAAGAGGCGGCCGGAGCCGAGCTCCCACAAGGCCAGCAGTGCCACGACGAGCACAAGGCGGGCGAGGCGTATCTTGGACGCGCGCGACAGGCGGCGGGGGACCGGAGCGGCTTTAGGTTCCATCGTAACTACGCTCATTGGGAAACGCCTCCGGCGGAAATTTCCTCGGCGAGTTCGTCGCCCAACCTTGAAAGAAGATCGCGGTAGACCGAGTCCTCGTGGAGGTGGCGCACGTTCCGGGGCCTGGGAATCGGCACGTCGTGTACGGACTTCACGCGGCCGGGCCGGGCAGTGAGCACCATCACGCGGTCGCCGAGTGCGATCGCCTCCGGCAGGTCGTGGGTGATGAAGATGACCGTCTTGCCTTCGTCGGCCCACAGCTCAAGCAGCTGGTTCTGCAACAGCAGCCGGGTCTGTGCATCGAGCGGGCCGAAGGGCTCGTCCATAATGATGAGGTCGGGCGAGAAGGAGAGCGCGCGCACGATGTTGCCGCGCTGTCGCATTCCGCCCGAAAGCTCATGGGGATAACGATCCGCGAAGTCCCGCAGGTGAACCTTGGCGAGATAGTCTAGGCTGATGCGGCGGCGCTCCGCCTCAGGCACATTCCGCAGCTCTAGTGGAAACTCCACGTTTTCCCGCAGCGTGCGCCACGGATAGAGATTGTCGTTCTGCATGACGTAGCCGATTCGGCGGCGGTCGATGCTGCGGGAGCCGTTGAGCAGGATGTCCCCCCCGCTCGGCTGCTCGAGCCCGACGAGGAGGTTGAGCAGGGTTGACTTGCCGCATCCGCTCGGCCCAACCACGGTCAGGAACTCGCCCGGCCGTACGGAAATCGAGAGGTCCTTGAGGGCCGTCACACGGCCGTGGCCTGCGTCATAGGTTTTCGAAACCTGCCGGAATTCGAGTACCGACAGGCCGCCTTGGCTTGGGAGATCGCGGTCAAGCATGGCGCCCTCCGGTTCAGGCGAGCGCCACGGCTTCGATTTCGATGTCGAACTCCCACGGCCACGAGGCCACGGTGCAGAAAGTGCGCGCCGGC
Organism: Xanthobacter pollutisoli; assembly: GCF_040044995.1. Taxonomy (NCBI): domain Bacteria; kingdom Pseudomonadati; phylum Pseudomonadota; class Alphaproteobacteria; order Hyphomicrobiales; family Xanthobacteraceae; genus Xanthobacter; species Xanthobacter pollutisoli. The sequence continues at coordinate 8,297 of NZ_JBDZDP010000006.1, read as the reverse complement.
GGCTCGCTGGGGAAGTATTCCGCGTATATCTGGTTGATATCATTGAAGTACGCGCTGTTCACGGCGAAAATAGTCGTCTTCAGAACCTTGTCCATGGAGGATCCGGCAGCCTCCAGAGCAGCCTTGACGTTTTCAAGGGATTGACGGGTTTGGACCAGGATGTCCCCGCGCACGAGTTCCCCGGTTTCCCAGTTGACCGGAGGAAGGCCCGAAACGAAGACGAGGCCGCCGCCGCTGACTACCGCGGACAGGGGAATCTTCCGGGCCTCGATGGCATCGCTGAGCTTGCCAACGCGATAGGTCTTCTTCGTCATGTCGTCCTCTGGGTGAACGTGGCCTCAAAAGAGAGCCATTTATGATCCTTTATGGGACCATAGAAGTGCGATTTGTTCCTCACGTCAAGTCGGACGCCTCCGCCCTTTTGCAGGAATTTCAAGCGCGCCCTGCTCCGATTACGGGCAAACACTTAGTTTGTGCCGATTTTGGCGCCGTGCTATAAGATCGAGACCGTAGACCCGATTTGTCCCATTTGGTTCCCCTTCATGCTCAGCAGTCCGCCAGAAAACATTCGAGACCGATCCCGCGAAGCCGCCCGGGAAATCCGGCGGTTCATCGAGGAAGGCATCGCGAGCAATGTTCTGAATCCTGGCGACAAGCTTCCCAACGAGCGCGATCTGGCGGAGCGCTTCGGGATCGGCCGCAACAGCGTTCGCAAGGTGTTGATCGCCCTTGAGCAGGAGGGGCGAATCGAGCGCTCGGTGGGCCGAGGGACATTCGTGGCGGGCACGCTGACCAATGCGGAGTCCGCCCCCGCCGTAGGAAAGTTCTTCGCCACAATCTCGCGCACCGCGAGCCCGCTCGACCTGATGGAGTTCCGGCTCGCCGTCGAACCTTCCATCATCGAGAGCGCCGTTCATCGCGCGTCGAGTGCAGATATCGATCTGATGCAAGCCGCGCTCGATCGCTCCCGGACCGCGACTACGTTGCAGGAGTTCGAGACCTGCGACGAGGACCTTCATCGGGCCATTGCCGCGGCATCCCGCAACCCTTTGTACATCGCGGCCGCCGACATCATCACCGGTGTTCGCGCCGAGGCCGAGTGGGGTATGCTCAAGAAGCGCACCCTGACCGGCGAACTGCGCCGCCTGCACACGAGCGAACACGAGGAGATCGTGGCCAGCGTCCGCCGCAGGGACCCGATGGCAGCGCGGTCTGCCATGGTGGCGCACCTGGTGAATGTGCGGCGTATGATGTTCCCCCAAATTGAACCAAAATAGAACCATTGTCGTTTTGATCGTATTTGGTCTTGATATATATCCGAATTGGTCTCATGCTTCCGTCCCGATCTCGACGGAGGCCCTCCATGAAATTCGTCTGTTTTGAGCGGGACGGAACGCGCAGGCTCGGTATTCTGACTGCGCGCGAGGTCGTCGATCTTTGGAGTCTGGGGGCGAGCCATGCGCTGCCCCAGGCGGCCCGTTCGGATCTCGCCGCTCTCATCCGATCTGGCCGTGCAGCCCTGGACGCTGTGCGCGAGCTTGCGGAAACCGCGCCCCCTGAGGCGCGATTGCCCCTGTCCGACGTCAGCATTCTTGCCCCCCTGCTGCCGTCGACCATCCTCTGCGCGGGAAGCAACTATCATGACCACAACAGCGAAAAGGCGGGCACGCCGATCAGCGGAACAGAGCCGGAGTTCTTCGTGAAGACCTCGGATTGCGTCATTGGGCCCAATGCGGCAATCCTTTTTGATCCGATTCTGACCCGCAAGCTCGACTGCGAGACCGAGCTGGCGGTCGTCATCGGCAAATCAGGGCGGCACATTCCGGTGGAACGCGCGCTCGAGCACGTGTTCGGCTACACCATCGTAAACGACGTGACCGCCCGAGACCGTCAGGTGCGCACCAGCCCGACCGGCTTTACTTGGTACGAACTCGGCCGCGGGAAGGCGTTCGACACCAGCGCGCCGCTGGGGCCGGTGGTCGTAACGGCCGACGAGATCGGCGATCCACAAGCGCTCGCCCTGCGCACCCGGATCAACGGTGAGCTGCGCCAGTCGGCCTCAACCGCCGACATGATATGGACGTGCGCCGAACTCGTGCACTTCTTCTCCATCAACTTCGAACTGAGGCCGGGGATGGTTATCATCACGGGCACGCCGGCGGGCACGGCCTGGTCCACTGATGGCGAACTGGGCGGGCGTTGGAAGGCCCAGCCCGGCCTCGTCCCGGCGAAGCGATACTGCTTTCCAGGCGACGTTATCGAGTGCGAAATCGACGGGATCGGAACTCTCGTCAATCACGTTTCCGCGGCCTGAAGCGCTCTCAACGGCATCGCCCCCCGCCGAAAAAAGCAACCCGTCATGAATTTAAAGCTTACGTGAACTCATCACGCTTCAAAGAAAAAAGTGTTCACCCTATCCAGCGCGCCTATGTAGCCAAGCGTCGCGGCGAAGGTGAAAGCGGGCGGCACATCGCCAAAGTCATGGGCGTCAGCACGGCCACCACAGGTCGCATTGCACCCACTCCCTAAGGGAGTGGCTTGGGCACACCAGTGGGATACGTCCCCGGTTCGCCGGATGCGACAATATCCGATGACCTGTGCAGGAATGCAGGATCTTCCGCCGCTACTGCCACATGCCTCGCAGACGGGCGCCCACGTCGATCCTGACGTTTCCGACCGTGCCGGTCCTGGCGTCCTCGGAAGCAGCCTTCGGCCAGGACACATGCTCGAAATGCGGGAGAACAGACTTCGGAATGAAACGCGTGCGCGCCGCGTAGACGTGCCGGTCTCCCCTGACAGGCTGGCCGTGGACGAAGAAGCGCTGCGGCGTGACGAGGTGCAGGGCGTCCTTCGCCCGCGTCATGGCGACGTAAAGCAGGCGCCGCTCTTCCTCCAGCTCCTCGGTCTGGCCTGCACCGAGATCGCTTGGAATGCAGCCGTCGACAACATTCAGGACGAAGACGGACTTCCACTCCTGCCCCTTGGCCGAATGGATGGTGGAGAGGATGAGGTAGTCCTCATCCAGCGTCGGCACACCCGCCTGATCGCTGGTGGCATCCGGCGGATCGAGCGTCAGCTCGGTCAGGAACCTCTCGCGTGAGCCATATCCCGCCGCGATCTGCTCCAGTTGCGTCAGATCGGCAGCGCGCATGCTGGCATCCTCATGGATGCGCTCGAGATGCGGCTCGTACCAGAGCCGCGCCAGCTCGACCTGCGCGGGCCAGGTCGCATGGGAAATCCCCTGCAGCATCGCAACCAGCTGGCTCCACGCCTCCCCGACCTTCGCGGGCGCCTGCACGTCCGAGAGAGCAGCGATGGGGTCCGGCTGGTCGGCGACCCGATCGAGGATCTTCTGCGCGGAGGTTGGGCCGATGCCGGGCAGCAGTTGCAGGAGGCGGAAACCCGCGATGCGGTCGCGGCCGTTCTGCGCAAAGCGCAGGACTGCCAGCAGATCCTTCACATGGGCCGCATCGAGGAACTTCAGTCCGCCGAACTTCACGAACGGAATGTTACGGCGGGTGAGCTCCACCTCCAGCGGCCCGGCATGGCTGGAGGTGCGGAACAGCACCGCCTGCTGCTTCAGGGCCGTGCCCACTTCCCGGTTTTCCAGGACGCGGTCGGCGATGAAACGGGCCTGCTCCATCTCGTCGCGCACGCTCACCAGTTCCGGCTTCTCGGCGGACGCGCGGTCCGTCCAGAGGTTCTTGGTGAAGCGCTCGCTGGCAAGGCCGATGACGGCGTTCGCAGCCTCGAGGATCGGCTGGGTGGAGCGATAGTTCCGCTCCAGCGTGACCACCTCTGCGCGCGGGCGGAAGTGGTCCGGAAAGTCGAGGATGTTGCGCACCGTCGCCGCGCGGAAGGCATAGATGGACTGGGCGTCGTCGCCGACCACCGTCAGCCCGTAGCCATCCGGCTTGAGGCCGAGCAGGACGGAGGCCTGCAGGCTGTTCGTGTCCTGATACTCGTCCACCATCACATGGTCGAAGCGCGCGCTTATGTCCCGTGCGATCGCCGGCTCGGTGACGAGCTGCGCCCAATAGAGCAGAAGATCATCGTAATCGAGCACGTTCTGCGCCTGCTTGGCCTCCACATAGGCGCCGAAGAGCTGCTTCAGCTCGTCATGCCAGCCGACGCACCACGGAAAGGCCCGGGCGAGAACGTCAGGCAAGGGCCGGGTGGAATTCACCACGCGGGAATAGATGGCAAGGCAGGTGCCCTTGGCGGGAAAACGGGATTTCGTTTTCGAAAAGCCAAGCTCGTGGCGAACGATGTTCATGAGGTCGGCCGCATCCTCCCGATCGTGGATCGTGAAGGCGGGATCTATCCCCATCTGCTCGGCATAATCGCGCAGCAACCGGGCGCCGATGCCGTGAAACGTGCCCGCCCAGGTCAGGCCATTCGCCAGAACTCCACCCCGTTCAGCCAGCACCTTGTTGCAGATGCGCTCCACGCGCCTCGTCATCTCGGAGGCGGCCCGCCGCGAGAATGTCATGAGCAGGATGCGTCCTGGGTCGGCGCCCGCCACGATCAGATGGGCGACACGATGAGCAAGGGTGTTGGTCTTGCCCGAACCGGCGCCGGCAATGATCAGAAGGGGCGATGCGGGCCGCCCGGCACCCGCGGTCACGCCATGCTCGACCGCGCGCCTCTGCTCGGCATTGAGCCCATCCAGATACGCCGCCGCCGCCCCCACTGATCCCAATCCCATGGCTCAAGGTAGGCAACCAGACTCGCAGATTCTGGTTTTGTTCGCAACGTGGGCGCGCCGCTCGAGCGTGGAGCGAACCTGAACCCTCAGCCTCTTCAAACAAGGGGTCGACCAATGAAAAAGGGTGGTCCTCCTCCGCCAACAAATTGCAGCCAGTTGCACCGGCAATCGAGCTACATCCGCCGAGCTCATTTGGACTAAACCGCTGCCGCAGAAACCGCCCTGCATAAAGGTTGTTCGTATGTTTTCGATGTGTCGCCCGGCATCGCCGTCGCCATTCGCCAGCCGGTCTCCAAAAGGAAGGCGAGGACATGAAGCCGGAAGAAGGGACAAGGGCGCGACCGGCAGTTCCGCCGCTTCGCCTAACCCGAGATAAATCGCCGCTTCCCAGCGTAAGCGGCGTTCGCATGGCCGCCCGATGCGGCCGGTGGCCCGAGGGCAGCGAAGGATTAATAGATACCGGTCAGGGCATAAAAGGCGATGACGATGAACACCGCCGCCGTCTTGATGAGCGTGATGGCGAAGATGTCTCCGTAGGCCTGCCGGTGGGTGAGTCCGGTCACCGCCAGCAGCGTAATGATGGTGCCGTTGTGCGGCAGCGTATCCATGCCGCCGCTCGCCATCGACGCGATCCGGTGCAGCACCGCGGGTGGGATATCCGCCAGCCGGGCCGCCTCCATGAACTGCGTTGAAAACGCCCCAAGCGCGATGCTCAGTCCACCGGATGCGGAGCCGGTGATGCCGGACAGGGTGATGATGGAAAGCGCCTCCTGCAACAGGGGAGACGTGATCGCACTGGTGGAGGCGGCGATCACCATGAAGCCGGGCAGCGTGGCGATCACCGCGCCGAAGCCATATTCGGAGGCGGTATTGACCGAGGCGAGGAGCGATCCACCGACCGCCACCTTGGTCGCATCGGCGAACTTGCGCTTGATCGCCGGGAACGCCAGAGCACAGGCGAGCAGGATGCCCACCGCCAGCGCGAACTGCGCCGCCCACACCCCGGTGACCGAAGAGACAGCGATTTCTATGGGCGCCTTCAGGCCCGGCAGGGTTGCCGTGATCTTCGGGCCATAGATGGCGGGGATGACCTCGGTAAAGATGACGTTGAGCGCCACCACTGCAAGGAGCGGGATTGCCGCCACCCAGGCGCTGGGGAGGCGCTCAGTTTCCACGAGCTCGGGTTCGTTGAGGTGGCCGGTGCCGTAGCCCTCGCCGTTGGCCATCGCCCGCCGACGTCGCCATTCCAGATAGGTCAGGCCACCGCCCAGGATGAGAGCGGCGCCGAGCACGCCGAGAACAGGCGCCGCCCAGGCCGTGGTGCCGAAGAAGGTCGTGGGGATGAGATTCTGGATCTGCGGGCTGCCCGGCAGGGCATCCGTGGCAAAGCAGAAGGCGCCGAGGGTTATGGTCGCGGGGATCAGGCGCTTCGGGATCGCCGACTGCCGGAACGTTTCCGCCGCGAATGGATAGACGGCGAACACCACGACGAAGACAGTCACGCCGCCATAGACCAGGATGGCGCAGACGACCGCCAGCGAGAAGATCGCCCGCTCGCGACCGGCGAGGCCGATGACGGCCGAGACGATGGCGCGGGAAAAGCCGGAAATCTCGATGACCTTCCCGAACACGGCGCCCAGCAGGAAGATGGGAAAGTAAAGCTTCAGGAACCCCGCCATGCGATCCATGAACACGCCGCCGTACGTGACTGGCACCAATGACGGATCCGTCAATGCGACGGCGAGGAGAGCCGCGATGGGGGCGAACAAGATGACGCTGAAGCCCCGATACGCCATGAAAATCAGGAACGCCAGGCTGGAGATGCAGATAAGGACGGCCATGTGTGCCTCTGGAGTCTTCTGATAGTTTTGTCGTTATGAAGTAGCCCGCTTCAGAGCTGCCGGAGGGCACTGCGCTGGAGCTTTCCGGACGCCGTGCGCGGCAGTTCCGGAAGGAAAGCGATCTCTCGGGGGTATTCGTGCGCGGCGAGACGGGTGCGCACGAATGTCTGGATGTCGCTGATCAACTCCGGACCGCCTTGTGCACCGTTCTTCAGCACAACGAAGGCCTTCACGATCTGGCCGCGATCTGCATCCGGCACGCCGATAACCGCCGCTTGCGCAACAGCGGGGTGCTTCTCCACCGCCTCTTCCACTTCCCCCGGGCCGATCCGGTAGCCCGAGCTCTTGATCAGATCGTCCGAGCGGCCGCGGAAATAGAAGAAGCCTTCGTCATCACGGATGGCGAGGTCCCCCGTCACCAGCCAGTCGCCATGGAACTTGGCCTCGGTTGCCGCGGGATTGTTCCAGTATCCGACGAACATCACCGGATCTGGTCGGCGTACCGCAATGGTGCCAAGCGTGCCGGCGGGAACCTCCTGTCCGTCCTCATCTATCAGCGCCACCGCGTGGCCCGGCACCGGCCGCCCGAGGGAGCCGACCCGCAGGGACGAGAGTCCCGCACAGTTCGAGAGCACGAGATTGCATTCGGTCTGGCCGTAGAACTCGTTCACTGGCGCGCCCAACGCCTCCTGGCACCAGGCAGCGGTTGCGGGTGCGAGCGGGTCGCCGCCGCTGCCGATGGTGCGCAGTGCCAGGCGCGCCGGCACCTTTGCCTCGCACAGCTGGCGCAGCGCCGCCGGCGGCATGAACAGATTCCGCACGCCGTGAGTCGTCATCAAATCAAGCGCGTGCTGTGGATCGAACTTGCGCGGGCGATGCGTCACCACCGGGACCCCGCTCAGCAGCGAGACGAACAGGACGTTGAGCAGGCCGCCGATCCAGGCCCAGTCGGCGGGTGTCCAGATCCGGTCGCCCGGTTGCGGGAAGAATTCGTGCGGCATCGCAACGCCGGGAACGTGGCCCAGCAGGAAGCGGTGGGCGTGGAGGCATCCCTTGGGATTGCCGGTGGTGCCCGACGTGTACATCATCATGGCGGGCTGATCGGCCCGCGTTTGCACGGGCGTGAAGGCGGACGCGGCGCGGGCAAGCTCGGTCTCGAAACCGGCGCTGCAACCGGTGGCGCCGCCCACCGAGAGAACCACCTTCAGCTCCGGCAGCTCCGCCACGAGACTTTCCAGCTTCTCGGCGTTGGCGATGTTGGTGACGACCGCGGCAGCGCCGCTATCCGCCAGCCGGTATTTCAAAGCGTCCACCCCGAACAGTGTCGACAGGGGAATGGAAACGAGGCCCGCGCGCAGAGCTGCGAGATGGGCGATTGCGGCTTCCGGCGACTGTTCAAGCAACACCGCGACGCGATCGCCCGTCGTCAGCCCACGCGCCAGCAGCACGTTGGCAAGGCGGTTCGATGCATCGCGCAAATGGACATAGGTGTACGGATGGACGCTGCCGTCCTGCGCGACATGGATCAGCGCGACCTTGTCGGGGTCCGCGGCGTGGCGATCGCACATCGCCACGCCCATGTTCAGCATGTCCGGAACAGCCCAGGAAAATGAACTGTAAAGTGTGTTTCGGCATGGAAGATTGACCCCGTTGTGAGGGGGATCGGCGTGTAATTTTGACCCCCCTCTTGGCTCATGGTCCGTCGTTTTGTTGCGACGGGCGGGCTGGGGATGAAGGGCGTGGATACG
>NZ_JBDZDP010000005.1:0-285000 GCF_040044995.1 Xanthobacter pollutisoli | reverse complement strand
GACGACCCCCCGCTTGGGGTGGACGGAGATGAAGAGGATATCGACCGGCGCCGGGTATCCGTGCGCTGGTTCGCAGCCACGCTGCTGACGGCCCTGTGCGGCTCCTTCCTGATGGGCGGTGCCGTTTACGCCGCGCTCGATGGCGAGCATCGCTTCGCGCTCATGCCCGAAAAGGTGCGCAACGCCATACGCGGTGCCCTGGCCATCGGCGAGCGTCCGGTAAACTCCGCCCGCAAGGGCGATCGCATGTCGCTCCTCGGCGACGTCTCCTCGGCGCGGCAGACCTTCCGGGTTTCCACTGCCACCCGCATGGGCGATCGCGAGATCATCAAGGTGCGGCCCTACACGCGGGTGGCGGCGAACCTCGCCATGAGCACCACTTCGGTCTCCACCAACATCCCGCGCTACAATCCTGCCCAGCTGGTGGCCGATTCCAGCAAGGAGGAGACCGCCCCCCAGGCCGAGCCCACGGGCGAGGTCACGCTGGTGATGCGCGATATCGCAGCGCTGCCGCAGAGCACCAAGCTCGGCGCCGCCGTTCCCATGGACAGCGTGCTGGTGAAGGTGCGCGAGGTGGCCGAGTTGAGCCGGATGCAGCCGGGCCAGCCTGGCCAGCCGCCCGGTCCCGGCGGGCTGCCGGCCGCCATCGTCGGCGCCCCTGGCTTCGCGCCCCAAGCCTCGCCGACCCCCTATCTGTCCTACGCCAGCGTCGGCGACGCGCTGGGCAACCGCGGCCTCCCCGGAGCTGCGATCCCCGGCGCCCACGCGCCGGCGAATCCCCCCGCCCCCGCCGCGCCCGACAACATCAGCTTCGTGCCCAAGACGTCAGACGAGACCTCCGGCGGCAACGACTGGTCCGACACCACCGTGGTGGTGAAGAAGGGCGACACCATCGCATCCATCCTGGTGGACAACGGCGTCTCCCGAGAGGATGCCCGCGCCGCCGCCGCAGCTTTCCAGCGCGGGCGCGAGGGCAATGTGAAGGACGGCCTGCGCATGCACCTGCTGATGCAGGAAGAGAACAAGCGCGTGCGCCCGCTGCGCATCTCCATCTTCAGCGACCTCGGCCACGAAGGCACAGTGGCGCTCTCCGACAAGGACGAATACGTCAACGTGCCCGAGCCCTCGGAAACCGAGATGGCCGGCGTCTCCGAAGATGCGGACGACGACGACAGTGGGCCCGGCATCCGGCTCTATGAGAGCATCTACGAGACGGCGCTGCGCAACGACGTGCCGCGCTCCGTCATTGCCGACATCATCCGGGTCTATTCCTTCGACGTGGACTTCCAGCGCCGCGTGCGCCCCGGCGACAATTTCGAAGTGCTGTTCTCGGACGATCCGGGCGCCGCCAACGACGTGCTCTATGCCGCCCTGACCGTGAACAAGGAGACGCGGCGCTACTACCGCTTCCAGACCTCCGACGACGGCGTGGTCGATTATTACGACGACGAGGGCAAGAGCGCGAAGAAGTTCCTGGTGCGAAAGCCGCTCGCCGGCGGCATCATGCGCTCGCCCTTCGGCTACCGCCGCCACCCGATCCTCGGCTATTCCAAGCTGCATACCGGCGTGGACTGGGCGGATTCCATCGGCACGCCCATCTATGCGGCCGGCAACGGCACCATCATCTACGCCACCTGGAAATCGGGCTACGGCAAGCACACCGAGATCCAGCACGCCAACGGCTACATCACCACCTATTCGCACCAGTCGGGCTTCGCCCGCGGCATCCGCGAGGGCGTGACGGTGCGTCAGGGCCAGCTCATCGGCTATATCGGCACCACGGGCCTCTCCACCGGCCCGCATCTGCACTACGAAGTGAAGATCAACGGCAATTTCGTGGATCCCATGCGCATCCGCCTGCCGCGCGGGCGGGCGCTGGACGGGCGCTTCCTCGCCGAGTTCAAGAAGGAGCGCGAGCGCATCGACGCACTGCTCAACCACGCGCCCGTGCCGCCCAAGGTCGCCTCCGCCAACGGCGCCAAGGCGCGCGCCGCCAGCAACTGAGGGTCCTGAGGCCGGGGCCGCCGGCTCCGGCCGCAGAAGACATCGCGGGACGGCGCCGGCGATGCCGCGATGGCGTTCGCAAGGAGCAGCATTCCGGGCTTGACCTTGGCCATGGTTCGGCTACCGCTGCGGCCCGGGGAAACGCCCCGCGCCACCGCCAAAGGACAGCCCATGAGAGGCCTCGTTCGCTCGCTCGCCTGCACCCTTCTTCTTGCCGTCGCCCTGCCCGCGACGGCCTCGGCCGATGCGCTCGGCGATTATGTCGCCGCCCGCGACAAGGCGGTGGCGGCCTCTGTCGCAGCTGCCAAGGCGGGCAAGAGCGGCGACGAGGCGGTGATGAAGCGCGAGGAGGCCGCCCTCAAGGATCTCGGCAAGCGCCTCGCCGCCGCCCTCGGGCCGCTGAAATTCAAGGGCCTTACCGGCCCGAACTACACGCTCCAGACGTTGATCTATGACGAAAGCAGCCCCACCCGTCAGCTCGACGGCCTGACCTTCGCCAACAAGGAGTACACCACCCGCATCGTCGTGACGCCGGACAGCGTGTTCCAGGCCTGGCTCGCGGCCCGCGCCAAGGACGACGGCGCGCCGGCGGCGTTCGGCGGCGGCGTGAAGCCGGCCGCCTCCACCGCTGAATTCTACACCGACGCCCTCTCCTTCGACGGCGGCTTCTACCAGCCCTATGTGGAGCTGCCCGTGGCGGCGGCGGGTGAGACGGCGGTGGCGACCCTCGGCCTCCAGATCGACGAGCCGCCCGGCAACACGCCGCCCAACGACGTTGCCATCGTCCGCATCGCCGACGGCAAGGCCATGGTGGGCATCGCCCAGGTGAAGCTGGACGTGAAGCCCCTCGCCGCCTGCGATGCCTTGTGGAAGCCGGCCAAGGCCAAGGCCGACGTGCTGCAGAAGCAGGTGGAGAAGGACAACAAGGAGCAGGACCCGCGGTGGGACGAGATCGCCAAGATCAACGACGAGGGATCGGCCGCCTATCGCGCCTGCTTCGCCAAGGAGGCGCCGAACCAGCCCTTCTTCGCCGCCGCGGTGAAGCGCGCCGAGGCGCTCCTCGCCACCGCGCGCGGGCAGTAGGTCCCGCACCCCTTAACCCCCAGCCGGGCCCCTCGCCTCGGCAAGCCCACGACACCGGATCGGCGCGGACGATGCGCGCCGGTCCGCGCGCCTGATCCCGCCTTTACCATCCCGCCACCACGATTCCGGCGAAACGGTCCCGCGCCGTCATCGCGGGCGCGCCGCGCATTGCCTTTTGCCGCGGCTGTGACAGCCTGCCTGCCCGGCATACGGCTTCAGGAATTCGCCCATGACCCGCGTCACGCGTCGGCTCATTGTCTGCGCCCTGCTTCTCGGCGCGCTTCCCGCGCAGGCCGGGCCGGCGGAGGACTATATCGCCGCCCGCAACGCCGCCGCCGCGACGGTGGAGGCGGCGGTGAAGGCCGGCAAGAGCGAGGCACAGATCGACAAGATCGAGCAGGCCGCGCGCACCGACCTCGAGCGGCGCATGACGGCGCTGCTCGGCCCCCTGCGCTTCAAGGGGCTGGAGACGAAGCCCACCTATTCGCCGGACACCTTCTACCCAAACGATCTGGGCGCGGATTCCCCCGACGGGCTGGTGTTCACCGACAAGTCGGGCGCGACCTTCGTCCTGGTCTCCCCCGAGCCGGTGTTCGCCGACTGGCTGAAGGCCCGCGCCGCCGACGAGGGCGCGCCGGCGGCCTTCAAGGAGGGCATCAAGGCCGCCGTGGGCGACGATGTCTTCTTCACGCTCACCATCAGCCGCGATGCCGCCTTCTCCAGCTACGCCCGCCTCCCGCTGGCCGCTGCCGCCGGCGAGGAGGCCTATGGCGTGCTCGGGCTGTTCGCCCAGGATGTCTCCGGCGATGCGCCGCCGGACAGCGTGCTGGTGGTGCGCGTTGCCGACGGGCGCGTGATGATCGGCTCGGCGGAGGCGCGCCTTCAGGTGCCGGCCATGCCGGCCTGCGCGGCCGCCTGGAAAGACGGCGCGGCCAAGGCCGAGGCCCTCATCGAGGCGGCGCAGAAGTCCGGCAAGGAGGACGACCCGCGCATGGAGGAGGGCTTCAAGGCCCAGGAGGACGCCGCCGCCGCCTTCCGCACCTGCTTCGCCCGCGAGGCCGCCGGCAAGCCGGTGCTGGGGGAGGCGACGAAGATGGCCGAGGGGCTGCTGGGGATCATGCGGGGACGGTGACAGGCAGCGCCCCGCCGGCGGGAGGCCGGGGCGCGCTGCGGGGCCGGAGCGGGATCGCGACTCAGGCCGGCAGGACGACCACCTTGGTCTTCACCGGGGTGCGGGAATACAGGTCGATCATGTCCTGGCTGAGCAGGCCGACGCAGCCGCTGGTGACGCCGGTGCCGATGGATTCGGGGTCGCTGCTGGCATAGATGGTGTACAGCGTGTAGTTGCCGTTCTGGTAGAGATAGAGCGTGCGCGCGCCGAGCGGGTTTTCGAGGCCGCCGGGCATCCCGTTGGCATATTTCGCCGCCTCGGGCTGGCGCTTGATCATCTCCTTGGGCGGGGTCCAGGTGGCCCATTCGGCCTTGCGGCCCACATAGGCGTCGCCGCTCCACAGGAAGCCGGCGCGGCCGACGTTGGCGCCATAGCGCGTGGCGGTGCCTTCGCCCTCGACGCGATAGACGTAATAATTGCCGGGATCGACGACGATGGTGCCGGGCGCCTCCTTGCTCTCGAAGGCCACGGTGCGGCGGAAGTATTTGGGATTGACCTTGTTGACGTCCACCGCCGGGATCGGGAACTTCTCCGTCGGCACCGGCCCGTAGACCTGCTGCGCCTCGGCGAGGCTCATGCCGTCCATGGAGGCGCAGCCGGCAAGGCCCAGCGCGCCGAAGGAAACGGCCGAGCCCACGAGGAAGGACCTCCGGCTGAGCACCCCCGGCCCGAACGCCCGCCCGCGCGCCCCGTCCTCACCCGCGCCGGCCGCGGCGATCCCATCGTCCGTCATCATGATCCCGCCGTGTCCCCTGCTGTGCCGGCCGCATCCGCGCCGACGACCCCCCATCCGCGTGCGCCGCACACTGCCGCCTTGAGGGGCGGCTGGCAAGGGTGGGGGTGGTGGGCAAAAAGACTTTCTGACTCACGCCAGCCTTCTTCGACACTCTATTGCGAACCGTCCGATTTGGGGTGGGGAGCCGACTGACGGCTTTGGTCCCGGCCGCAGCGGAGGCAGACCTTAAAATGCCAGGTACTGCCCGCGGGATGAGCTGCTAAATGCCATGAGCGGATGCTAAATTGGCTGGCCGAGTAATGCGAGAACCCCGTCGACAATGGACTTTGCAGTCTCCTTGCTCACGGGAAGGTTGGTGTGAACGGCGTCGTTGCGCACCTTGATCCACTCCGCGATGCGGCCAGGGTTTACGTTGTCGATCAGGTTCTGAGAAAGCGCCACATCTATTAGTTGGCGCAAACTCATCGGGCGAGAGACACTGTTCCAATCAGGCTTTTCAAGCCGTTTGCGTAGCGTGGCCTCAAGCAATCCCATAGCCGAAATAACCGCAGCGCGATATTCGTGCTTTTCAATGAGGCGTGCCGGCTCGAGCCTTTCTCGCTCCTCGTGCGGAACTACGCTACGAAGCGCTTCAACCAATCGCAAGATGCCCTCATCATTCTCGGCGTCGAGATCAATTCGCGTTATAAAATGCCGATTCAAGTTGACCGCCGTCGAGGAGTCTTTCATGTCGCCGACAACAATTATCCGCGGGACCCGGCTGTCGACAAGGTTAGGTTCTTTTGCGCGGCTCAAAGCAAGGCGGAGTTCGGCGGAGGTCCATGTGCTGCCAACCTCAACAACTATTGCCACGGCCCTGTCCATTAATGCGTCGATTTTCGCACTAATGGAATCTCCGGGCGAAACAACATCATCTGCCGTCACCGGAACTAGGCCAATATTGGAAACAGCAGGAAACACCCGTTCTCGATAAACTGGCAGTCGGTGCAGAGGAACGGCGAAGAAAACAAGCCTTGAACTGGACTCTTTCGGGAGTTTCAACTCTCGAAGAGGGGCTTCTTCGGTTACGGTACTGACGTCCAGAACGTTGCTGCGCCAGTGTGCCGCTAACTCGTCGAATGCAGTGGCCAGGACCTCGCCATACTGCTCCTTCTTCGTCTTCGGCAAATTAATGAGGGTAACGCCGCGCCGCGCAAACCGGGCGACGTCTGCTGGCTGTGCGCCCACTGCGATTGCATAAGCTCGCCGGCGAGTCTTGCCTAAGCGCTGCGCCACCACCTGCCATATCTGTCGGAAGTCGGGATCATCTAGGCTATATCCGATAAGTACAGCTGTCTTGGTGATCAAGAGATTGGAGAGGTAAGTTGCGATCAGCGGGTACTCGGTGAGGAAGGCGTCGTAGTCGCCCTCCGTCACAACAAGTCTCGACGGATGCCGTATGTCACCATGCAGCTTCAGTAAGATTGTCCCGTCATGCGTGATGTCGAGTGACAACTGCTCCTCATCGACTACGGGGTTCACGTACCTCGGGATGAGGTCGTATTGTTTTTCTAAGAGGAAATCGAAGTTCGTGGTGCAGACAAGATCAAATTTTATCGTGCAAAAAGCGCGATGTGCCTCCCCAGGTAAAGCATCCCGCAGATGCAGAACGTCGGAAAGTCTCTCGATGAGGCGGGCTCTGCCAAACTCATGTTCGTAGGCGGACATGGCATCGACAGGGTTGCTTGCTGAAAAATCCGCAAGGTCGTCTTCGAACGCTTTGCCAAGGTCCCTCCACAATGGCATTTTCTTACCAGTTGGCAAGACTGCATTCAGCGACATTCCTGCTCCGACAACGGGTAGCCATCGACCTTTGATCAGATCATCGAGCAACGGTCTAGGAAAGTACTGAAGATATTTCGTCATTTTGATTCCCCGTGCCGACCTTATCCCTTCGGAGGCATTTTTGAAGGAGCTGTGGAACGTCTGGGAACCAAAGGGCAGAAAGCCAAGGTTATGGCGTGGCAAAGGGACATTGCGGGGTAACGTCCGCTTTTGGGATTTGGACCGCGTGAGTGGACGGCCGATATGGGGTCGTAAGCCGTCGTCGAGATCGACCCAATTTCAATGCAATTTACCCCAACCCTCGGCACCCAAAGGCGGCGCCTTCAAGCGGCCCCCGGTGCATCGCACCGGGGGCTCCGTCCTTCCAAACCAACCCGGCGCGTTCCCGCCCCGGCCTGACCCTCACGCCGCCTGGTCGTGCTCCACCTTCGCCGCCTCGCTGGCGAAGGTCAGGTGGCCGTTCTCCAGGCCCACCTTCACCTTGGCGCCGTCGAGGATGGTGCCGGCGAGGATCTGCTCGGCCAGCGGGTCCTGCACCAGCTTCTGGATGGTGCGCTTCAGCGGGCGCGCGCCATAGGCGGGGTCGTAGCCCTTCTCGGCGAGGAAGCTGCGCGCCTCGGGGGAGAGCTCGATGGTGATCTTGCGATCCTCAAGCAGCTTGCGCAGCCGGCCCAGCTGGATGTCCACGATGTGGTCCAACTGATCCCGCTTCAGGCGGTGGAACATGACGATCTCGTCGATCCGGTTGATGAACTCCGGGCGGAAGTGACGCCGCACCGCGCCCATCACCATGTCGTAGGCCTCCTCGTCGGAGACGAGCTGCTCGCCGTCGTGGCTCGGCACCTTGAAGCCCATGGGCTGGCGGGGGTCCGACAGATATTCGGCGCCGAGGTTCGAGGTCATGACGATGAGCACGTTGCGGAAGTCCACCGTGCGGCCCTGCCCGTCCGTCAGGCGCCCGTCGTCGAGCACCTGCAGGAGGACGTTGAACACGTCCGGATGCGCCTTCTCCACCTCGTCGAACAGCACCACCTGATAGGGCCGGCGCCGCACGGCTTCGGTCAGCGCCCCGCCCTCGTCATAGCCCACATAGCCGGGAGGGGCGCCGATGAGCCGGCTCACGGAGTGCTTCTCCATGTATTCCGACATGTCGATGCGCACCATCGCCGTCTCGTCGTCGAACAGGAACTCGGCCAAAGCCTTGGTCAGCTCCGTCTTGCCGACGCCCGTGGGGCCAAGGAAGAGGAACGAGCCGATGGGCCGGTTGGGGTCCTGCAGGCCGGCGCGGGCACGGCGCACGGCGGTGGAGACGGCGGCCACCGCCTCCGCCTGCCCGACCACGCGCTTCGCCAGCTCCAGCTCCATGCGCAGGAGCTTCTCGCGCTCGCCCTCCAGCATCTTGTCCACCGGCACGCCGGTCCAGCGGGAGACGACGCCGGCGATGTGGCCGGGGGTCACCGCCTCTTCCACCATCTGGCCGGCATTGCCCGCCTTCTCGATGTCGGCGAGCTTCTTCTCCAGCTCCGGGATCACCGAATAGGTGAGCTCGCCGGCCTTCTGGTATTCGCCCTGCCGCTGCGCAGTGGCAAGGTCCGCCCGCGCCTGGTCGAGCTTCGCCTTCACGGTGGTCGCCTCGCCGAGCTTCTCCTTCTCCGCCTTCCACTTGGAGGTCAGCACGGAGGCCTTCTCCTCCAGGTCCGCCAGCTCCTTCTCGGAGCGCTTCAGGCGATCCTTGGAGGCGGTGTCGGTCTCCTTCTTGAGGGCCTCCTGCTCGATCTTGCGGCGCATGATCTCGCGGTCGAGGGTGTCGAGCTCCTCGGGCTTGGAATCCACCTGCATGCGCAGGCGCGAGGCCGCCTCGTCCACCAGGTCGATGGCCTTGTCCGGCAGGAAACGGTCGGTGATGTAGCGGTTGGAGAGCACCGCCGCCGACACCAGCGCCGAGTCGGTGATGCGCACGCCGTGGTGCAGCTCGTACTTCTCCTTCAGCCCGCGCAGGATGGAGACGGTGTCCTCCACCGTGGGCTCGGCGACGAACACCGGCTGGAAGCGGCGGGCGAGGGCCGCGTCCTTCTCCACATGCTTGCGATACTCGTCGAGCGTGGTGGCGCCGACGCAGTGCAGCTCGCCGCGCGCGAGCGCAGGCTTCAGCAGGTTGGACGCATCCATGGCGCCGTCGGTCTTGCCGGCGCCGACCAGGGTGTGCATCTCGTCGATGAACAGGATGATGCCGCCTTCCGCGCTCTCGACTTCCGAAAGCACGCTCTTCAAGCGCTCCTCGAACTCGCCGCGATACTTCGCGCCGGCGATGAGCGAGCCCATGTCGAGGGCCAGCAGGCTCTTGCCCTTCAGGCTCTCGGGCACGTCGCCATCCACGATGCGGCGGGCGAGGCCCTCCACGATGGCGGTCTTGCCGACGCCGGGCTCGCCGATGAGCACGGGATTGTTTTTGGTGCGGCGCGCCAGCACCTGGATGGTGCGGCGGATCTCCTCGTCGCGGCCGATGACCGGGTCGAGCTTGCCGTCCCGCACGGCCTGGGTGAGGTCGCGGGCGTATTTCTTCAGGGCGTCATAGGCGTTCTCGGCGGTGGCGCTGTCCGCGGTGCGGCCCTTGCGCAGCGCCTCGATGGCGGTGTTCAGGGTCTGCGGCGTCACGCCGGCCTTCGCCAGCATCTTGCCGGCGTCGGTGTCCTTCTCGATGGCGAGGGCGAGCAGCATCCGCTCGACGGTGACATAGCCGTCGCCCGCCTTCTTGGCCGCCTGCTCGGCGGTCTCGAACACCTTGGCGAGCTGCTGGGACACGTACACCTGCCCCGAGCCGCCGGACACCTTCGGCAGCTTCTTCAGCGCCGCTTCCACATCGGCGCGCACCAGCGTGGGATTGCCGCCCGCACGCTGGATGAGGCCCGAGCACAGGCCCTCAGGATCGTCCATCAGCACCTTGAGGAGGTGCTCGGGGGTGAACTGCTGGTTGCCCTCGCGCACCGCCAGCGACTGGGCGGACTGGACGAAGCCGCGCGCGCGCTCGGTATAGATCTCGAAATTCATGCGTCTCTCCTCCTTCCCGCACCCGATACCTTCTCAGGAAGCATAAGGGGTACGGCGGGACACGGTCCCGGCATCCCCGGCTACCGTCGGGCAGGCTGAACGAACCTGCGCCGTGGCTCATGTGGGTGTGGCCCCACGGCAACGGAAGGGGGTCCCCCACGATTTCGGAGCGCCCGCGCGAACGGCGCCTAGCGGGCGCCGCGGGCCGCGGGGTACTGCCCCAAGGTGCTGCGGTGGGTGGACAATCCGCCCTTGACCGCGTCGGCACGGCATGGGACGCCGATGCGGACACGGCCCCGAACCCGCGAGCGCCCATGTCCGCCTCGTCCTCAAGCTCTTCCCCTGCGCCGGCTCCCGCTGACGCCCCCTCAGCTGGGATGCCCGCCGAGGCCGCGCCCCTCTCCCCGGCGCGGGTGGCGGCGCTCTACCGCCATCCGGTGAAGGGGCTCTCGCCGGAAGCGCTCGACGCGGTGGATCTGACGGCCGGCGCCTTCTTCCCCTGCGACCGTATCTTCGCCGTGGAGAATGGCCCGAGCGGCTTTGATCCGCAGGCGCCCGCCTACCGGCAGAAGACCGCGTTCCTGATGCTGATGCGCGATGCCCGCCTCGCCGCCCTCGCCTCGCGCTACGAGGCGGCGACAACGACCCTCACTCTGGCGCTGGAGGGCGCGGAGGTGCTGCGGGTCGACCTCTCAACACATGAAGGCCGGGCCGAGCTGGAGGCCTTCCTCACCTTCTATATGGGAGAAGAAGCGCGCGGGCCGCTCAAGGTCCTCGCCGCGCCGGAGGGCTTCCGCTTCACCGACAGCCTGCGCTCGGGATTCCTGTCGCTGCTCAATCTCGCCAGCGTGGACGACCTCGCCCAGCGCATGGAGGCCGCCATCGACCCGCGTCGCTTCCGCATGAACGTGCATGCGGAGGGCTGGCCGGCAGGGGTGGAGCTGGGCCTCGCCGGGCGCCGCCTCATGCTGGGCGAGGCGGAAATCGCCATCCTCAAGCGTACCGAGCGCTGCGCGGCGGTGAACGTGAACCCCGACACGGCGCTGCGCGACCTCAATGTGGTGAAGGGTCTCGTGGCAGCCTATGGGCATGCCGACTGCGGCGTCTATGCCAAGGTCACGCGGTCGGGCCGGGTGCGCATCGGCGACCGCATCCATGTCGCATCTGTCTGATAAAGCCGCCCGAACCTTCGCACGGAGTTCCCCCAGGAGACCCGCCATGCGCTTCGCATCCCGCCTTTTGAGCCCCTTCTCTCGTCCCGTCTCTCGTACCCTCGCCAGGCACGTCGTTCTCGCCGCCGCGCTGGCGCTTCCGCTCGGGCCGGCGGGCGCGGCGAGCTTCAGCTGCTCGGGCGTGTCGGCCCCCGACGAGGTGGCGATCTGCGCCGATTGCGAGCTCGCGCAGATGGACGTGAAGATGGCGACCCTCTACGGCGTCGTCACCAAGCTCGTGGCCATGGGCCAGCGCGGACAGATCCAGGACGACCAGCGCGCCTTCCTGCGCCAGCGCGCCGCCTGCAAGGGCGACACCGGCTGCCTCACACGGGCCTACCAGACCCGTATCGGGCAGATCGAGACGGCCCTCGCCTCCATCTATTCGCGCGGCCCCTTCTGAGGCATGCTCCCCCGCCTTCCACCCGCCCGCGGGACCCCTGGCAGCCCATGACTCCCTTCCCCACGGTATCGGCCGGTCCCACCACCTTCGACGCGGTGGAGACCTGGGTGTTCGACCTCGACAACACCCTCTATCCCGCCCAGCACGATCTCTGGGGCCAGATCGACGCCCGGATGAAGGGCTATATCTCGAACCTCCTCGGCCTGCCGCCCGAGGAGGCCTTCCGCATCCAGAAGGACTATTACCGCCGCTACGGCACCTCGCTGCGCGGGCTGATGATCGAGCACGGCGTCGAGCCCGATGCCTTCCTCGCCCATGTGCACGACGTGGACCTGACGTCGCTGGACGCCTCGCCGCGCCTTGCCGCCGCCATCGAGGCGCTGCCCGGCCAGAAGCTGGTCTACACCAACGGTTCGGAGCGCCACGCCCGCAACGTGCTGGAGAAGCTGGGCATGGACGCGCACTTCGCTGCCGTCCACGACATCGTCGCCGCCGAATTCCACCCCAAGCCCACCGAGGAAGCCTACCTGCGCTTCCTGCGCGCCCACGGGGTGGACCCGGCGCGGGCCGCCATGTTCGAGGACCTCGCCCGCAATCTGGAGGTGCCGCACCGCCTCGGCATGGTGACCGTGCTTGTGGTGCCGCCGGGCGAGACGGTGGAGGCGCGGGAAAACTGGGAGTTCGAGGGCCGCGAGGACGCCTATGTGGACCATGTGACAGAGGACCTCGCCGGCTTCCTGGAGACGGTCGCCCGCGCCCTGCCGCCGCCCGCCGCGGCGGACCCGGAGTGAAGAGGACCGCCGCCATTGACCCGTCAGGGGAGACCGCCGCGATGACGCACACCATCCGCACCCTCGCCCCGGCGGAGGTCGCGACCGCCGTGGAATGGGCGGCGCAGGAGGGCTGGAATCCCGGCCTAGCCGATGCCGCGGCCTTCCTCGCACAGGATCGCAACGCCTTCTTCGGCCTGTTCCTCGGCGAAGAGCTCGCCGCGGTGATCTCCGCCACGGCCTATGCCGGGGGCTTTCATTTCGTTGGCTTCTACATCTGCCGGCCCGACCTCAGGGGCCGGGGCCTCGGCCTGGCGGTGTGGCAGGCGGCCTTCGCCGGCCTCGGCGGCACGGTGGGCCTCGACGGGGTCGTGGCGCAGCAGGACAATTATGCCCGCTCGGGCTTCGTCCTTGCCCATCGCAACATCCGTTACGGCGGCGTCGCCGCGCCCGGCGCGCCGGACGCGCGGGTGGTGGACATCGCCCCGGCGCATCACGGGGCGGTGGCGGCGCTCGACCGCGCCTGCTTCGGCTATGCCAGGGCGGACTTTCTTGCCCACTGGCTGGCGCCACCGCATGGCCGCGCGCTGGCCTTCGTGACGGACGGCCGGGTGGAGGGCTACGGCGTCATCCGCCGCTGCCGCACCGGCTTTCGCATCGGCCCCCTGTTCGCCGAGGACGCAGAGGCCGCCGGCGCGCTGTTCGCCGCCTTCGCTGCCGTCGCGGCGGGCGAGGAGATCTTCATCGACGTGCCCGAGCCCAACGCAGCGGGCGCGGCCATGGCGGCATCCGCCGGCCTCGTCCCGGTGTTCGAGACCGCCCGCATGTATCGCGGGCCGGCGCCGGAGCTGCCGCTCGGGCGCATCTTCGGCATCACCTCCCTGGAGCTCGGCTGAGCCGCCTTGAGGCCGCCTCAGGCCGGCGTTAGCTGCGACGTGACAGCGGCGGAGGGATGACGTGGCATACGGTCTGATCGGCGGGGCGGGCGTGGGATTTGCGCTGGGTGGACCGCTCGGCGCGCTGCTGGGGGCGCTGGCGGGCCATGCGCTCGACCGGCTGCTGCTTGCCCCGGCGCCGAAGCCGGCCGCCTTCTCGGTGGCGCTCATCGCCCTCTCGGCCAAGATGGCCAAGGCGGACGGGGTGGTGGTGACGGCGGAGGTGGAGGCCTTCCGCGAGGTGTTCGAGATCCCGCCCGAGGACCTCGACGCGGTGGCCCGCCTCTACAATCTCGCCAAGCAGGACACCGCCGGCTTCGAAGCCTACGCCCGGCAGGTGGCCGAGTTGTTCGCCGATGCCCCCGACACCCGCGAGGACCTTCTCGACGCCCTGTTCCACGTGGCCAAGGCCGACCACGCCCTGCACGAGAAGGAACTGGCCTTCCTCTCCGAGGTCGCCCGCATCGTCGGGTTCGAAGGGCCGGCCTACGACCGCATCGAGGCGCGCCACGTCCGCCGCCCCGGCGATCCCTACGCGGTGCTCGATCTCGATCCCGACGCCAGCGATGCGGAAGTGAAGGCCCACTGGCGCGCACTGGTGTCGAGCCACCATCCCGACCGCCTCGCCGGCCGCGGCCTGCCGCCGGCGGCCATCAAGCTGGCCAACGACCGGGTTGCGGCCCTCAACGCCGCCTATTCCACCATCGCACGGCAGCGGGGGCTGTGATGGAGACGCCCCTCGCGCCCGACACGCCGCTGGTGGACGCCGTCGTGCCCTCGCCCAATTTCGGCCCGCGCAAGGCGCAGGTGGACATGCTGGTGCTGCACTACACCGGCATGGCGAGCGCCGAGGCCGCCATCGACCTCCTGCGCACGCCGGCGTCCGAGGTCTCCTGCCATTATGTGGTGCGCGAGGACGGCAGCATCGTTCAGATGGTGGCCGAGGCCGCGCGGGCCTGGCATGCGGGCGTCTCTGCGTGGGAGGGGGTCACCGACACCAATTCCCGCTCCATCGGCATCGAGATCGTCAATGGAGGCCACGATTTCGGCCTGCCGGCCTTTCCCGACACGCAGATGGCGCGGGTGATCGCCCTGAGTGCCGATATCGTCGCCCGGCACGCCATCCGCGCGGACCGGGTGCTGGCCCATTCGGACGTCGCCCCGGCCCGCAAGCGCGATCCGGGCGAGCGCTTCCCGTGGGACCTGCTCCACGGAGCGGGCGTCGGCCATCTGGTGCCGGAGGCGCAGGTCGCCGGCGGCCGCTTCTTCATGCTGGGGGATCGGGGGGAGCCGGTGGCGGCGCTGAAGGCCATGCTCGGCTATTACGGCTACGCCATCGCCCTCGACGATGCCTATGACGCCGCCACCGCCGAAGTGGTCACGGCCTTCCAGCGCCATTTCCGCCCCTCGAAGGTGGACGGCGTGGCGGACGCCTCGACCATTCTCACCCTGCGCGAGCTGATCGCCACCCGCCCGGGAGATGCACCGGCGGTGGCCTGAGGGGATTTGGTCGCCTGCCCCGCGCAGGTTTGATCGGGACCGGCACGCCGCCGTCAGGCGAGGCCGGTCAGGAGCAGGTCGTGGATGTGCAGCGCGCCCACCGGAACCGTGCCGTCCACCACCAGAAGCGCGGTGATCTTGCGCGAGTTGAGGATATTCAGCGCCTCGGAGGCCAGCTGATCGGGCCGCACCGTGCGCGGCGCGGGGGTCATGATGTCGTCCACCGTCCGGGTGGTGAGGTCGTGGGCCATGTGGCGCCGCAGGTCGCCGTCGGTGACGATGCCCACCAGCGCACCCGCGCCATCCACCACACCGACGCAGCCGAGGCCCTTGGCGCTCATCTCCACCAAAGCACCGCCCATGTTGGTGCCGCTCGCCACCACAGGCACTGCGTCGCCCTTGCGCATCACGTCGCGGACGAACTTCAGGCTCGCCCCGAGCTTGCCGCCAGGGTGGAGCTGGCGGAAGTCGAGGGCGGTGAAGCCCCGGCTCTGCAGCAGAGCGACGGCCAGCGCATCGCCCAGCGCCAGCTGCATCACGGTGGAGGTGGTGGGCGCGAGCCCGAGGGGGCAGGCCTCCTGTGCCACCGGCAGGTTCAGCACCACGCTCGCCGAGGAGGCCAGCGCGCTCTCCGGGTTGGACGTGAAGGCGATGAGCGGCACGTCGAAGCGCCGCGAATATTCCACGATGTCGCGCAGCTCCACCGTCTCGCCCGACCAGGACAAGGCGACGATCACGTCGTCGGACGTGATCATGCCGAGGTCGCCGTGGCTCGCCTCGGCCGGATGCACGTAATGGGCGGGGGTGCCGGTGGAGGCGAGGGTGGCGGCGATCTTGCGCGCCACATGCCCGCTCTTGCCCATGCCGGTGACGATGACCCGGCCGTGGGAATTATGGATGGTCGCCACCGCCACGTCGAAGGCCGCGCCCAGCGGTCCGGCCATGGCCTGGGCCAAGGCGTCGAGGCCGGCCTTCTCCGCATCGAGGGTCGCCAGGGCCGAAACCACCGAAGCGACATGCACATGGGGCACGCCGGGGAGCTCGGGCTCGCCGTCGGCCGGAATCTTGTTCGCCGGAGAACGCATCATGGCCGATGGATAGCATTGATCGCCGGCAAAGGGGAGCCAGCCCCCCGCTCGGCCCGATCCGCCTTTGTGCCGTTCCGTCAGCTCAGGCGCCGTATTTCTCCAGAAAGGCCTCGATGGCGAGAGCGCGGAAATCCGGCAGTGCGGCTCGCAGCCGGTCGTGGCTCCAGTCCCACCAGGCAAGCGCCTGGAGCCGCGCGGCGATGGCGTCGGGAAAGCGCTGCTTCACCATCCGCGCCGGCACGCCGGCGACGATGGCGTAGGGCGGCACGTCCTTCGTCACCACGGCGCCGGCCGCCACCACCGCCCCGGTGCCGACGCTGCGGCCGGCGAGGACCACCGCCGCATGGCCGATCCACACGTCATGACCGAGGGTGAGCCCTTGCTCGCGGCGCCACTGGAAGAAGTCGTCCTCGTCCGCCTCGCCGGGGAAATAGGCCGAGGCGCGATAGGTGAAGTGGGATTGCGAGGCCCGCCAGGTGGGATGGTTGCCCGGATTGAGCCGCGTCATCGCGGCGATGGAGCAGAAGCGGCCGATGCGGGCATAGGCGATGTCCGCATCGTTCATCACATAGGAATAGTCGCCCATCTCCACTTCCAGCAGCTTGGTGCGCGGGCCGACCTCGGTGTAGCGGCCAAGCTTCGAGGCGCGCAGCTGCGCGGTGGGATCGACGAGCGGCGCCTCGCCCAGCACCTTCAT
Organism: Xanthobacter pollutisoli; assembly: GCF_040044995.1. NCBI lineage: Bacteria > Pseudomonadati > Pseudomonadota > Alphaproteobacteria > Hyphomicrobiales > Xanthobacteraceae > Xanthobacter > Xanthobacter pollutisoli. The sequence continues at coordinate 268,530 of NZ_JBDZDP010000005.1, read as the reverse complement.
GCCGCGCTCCCGAAGGCGAAGCGCCGCATCAGGCGGAAGCGCGGCGCCCCCGGCTCCTGCGCATAGAGCGCGATGCCGGTGGCGACAGCCGGCACGTCGGCGCCGCTGGCGGCGAAGGCGGCCTGGAGCGCAATCAGCGCGTGGTCGCGCTCGGGCTCGGGCAGGGGACCGGTCAGGGTCATGTGGAAGCGGAATTCGTCGAGGACATAAGGATAGCCGTAGGTTTCCAGATAGGTCAGCTGGCGCGCCGAGAGCTTCTCGGGGTTGCGGCGCGCCACCTCGGCGGGCGAGAGCGCGGCGCGCAGGCCCTCCAGCTCCGTCACGGCGGAGACGGCGAGGTCCTCGAGCTTGGGCGAAGGCACCGCCGGAACGAGGGCGATGAAGGCGCCGAGCGCCCGCACCTCCAGCGGTGGCATCTCGAAGGCGTGGTGGCCGCCGGCGCAGGCCGCCACCGCCGCTTCCAGATCCTGAACGCTGCAGCCCTCGGCGAGACGAAAGGGCGCCTTCAGGGTGCCGTGGAAACCGTAGCGCCGGGGCTCGGCCGTCACCTCGCTCCAGGTCTCCGGGTCGAAGCCGGGAAGGTCCGGCGCAGCAGGCGCGGCACCGGTCTCGGCATCGAAGCCGATCACCGCGGAGCCGAAGCGCCACAGGGGGCTTTCGGCGGGCGGAGCGAAATAGACGGCGTAGCGCTCGGCGGCGGTCACGGCAGGCTCCGTCGGCAGGGGCTCAGCGAGGCAGGAAGGGATTGCTCTTCTTCTCGTCGCCGATGCTCGTGACAGGCCCGTGACCCGGCAGGCAGACCACGTTGTCGCCGAGGGGGAGCAGCTTGTCGACGATGCCGGAGATCAGCTGGTCATGATCGCCATAGGGAAAGTCGGTTCGCCCCACCGAGCCCTTGAACAGGGTGTCGCCGACCATGGCGAGGCCGATGGGTCGGTAGACGAACACCAGATGGCCCGGGGTGTGGCCCGGCACGTGGAGGATGTCCAGTGCCAGCTCGCCGACGGTGAGGCTGTCGCCCTCGTTCAGATAGCGGTCGGGGGTGACGGCGCGGGCGCCGGCGATGCCGTACTTCTCGGCCATGGCCGGGATACCGTCCATGAGGAACTGATCGGCGGCGTGCGGCCCTTCCACCTTCACGCCCAGGCTCTCGGCCAGTTCGGCGGCCCCCGCCGCGTGGTCCACATGGCCGTGGGTGAGCAGGATCTTCTCCACGCTCGCGCCGGTCTCGGCGAGGGCGGAGCGGATGCGCTCGAGGTCGCCGCCGGGATCGATCACCGCCGCCTTCATGGTCTTGGTGCACCACACGATGGAGCAGTTCTGCGCGAACGGCGTCACCGGCACGACGGCGATCTGGATGGGCTGCATGGAAACTCCGGTCAGGCTGCGGGCGGCGGCGCTCACACGGCGATGGCGCGGGCCATCTCCACGAGGCGGCGCACCATGTGGGAGGTGGGATCGGCGAGGGCGTCCACGACGGTGAAATGGTCGGCGCCGGGCACGTCGAAATAATGCGCGATGGCGCCCTTCTCGCTCCAGCTCGCGGCAAGATCGCGGGACTGCCGCAGGAATTCCGCGCTCTCCGCTCCGCCAACGAAGGCATCGAAGCTGCGCCCCGGCGGCAGGGGCCACAGGGTTGGCGACAGCCGGAGCGCTTCCGCCGCGTCGAGCTTCAGCGCCTTGTTCATGGTGGTTGAGACCAAGGGCTCCAGCTCGTAGACGCCCGAGATGCCGAGGCCGGCGACGATGAGATCGTCCGGCGTGTCCACGTCGATCTCGCGCCAGGAGGTGGCGGCCAGCGCCGCGGCGAGGTGGCCGCCGGCGGAATGTCCGCACACCACCAGCCGCCGGCCCACGAGGCGATAGAGCGTGATGGCGGCGGCCCGCGCCTGCGCCAGGATGGTGCCCACCGGCACCATGGGCGCGAGATCGTAGCCGGCGAACGCCATGGCGACGCCGTGCTCCAGGCAGCCCTGGGCCGCGAAGGTGAAGTCGCGCGGGTGCAGCGACTGGAAATAGCCGCCATGGATGAACAGCACCACCGGCGCCTGCCGGTCGGTGGAGGGCCACACGATGTCGAGGATCTGGCGGGGGCCGGCGCCGTAGGGTGCGCCGAGGTCGGCGGCCACCGCCGCGCCGCGCATGGCGGCGGAGCTGTGGGCCCAGCGCTCGAAGATGGCCGGATGGTCCGGCACGCGGGCGCGGTTGTTGTATTCGACCTCGTGGTCCATCGGCCCTCCCCCGTCTCGCGCGTGCCGCGCGTCTTCCGCCCCTACTCGCCGTCGCCGTGGGACCGGCGGATACGGCGCACCACCGACCACACCCCCAGCAGGGCGAGGGGGACGGACGCGGCCGTCACCAGCCCCACGTCCAGACGGACGCCCAGCGTCGAGACATCGATGCCGCTCTCGTGGATGCCTTCCGCGAGATGGTGCACGAGGCTCACGACATAATAGGAAATGGCGGCGACCGACAGACCCTCGACCGTGCGCTGGAGGCGCAGCTGTAGGCGGGTGCGCTCGTTCATGGACGTGAGGAGGTCGCGGTTCTGCTGCTCAAGCTCCACGTCCACCCGCGTGCGCAGCAGGTCGGCGGCGTTGGCGAGCTTCTGCGCGATCTTGTCCTGCCGCTCCTCCAGCGAGAAACAGGTGCGCATGGCCGGCGCCATGCGGCGGTCGAGGAATTGCTGCCAGGTGGGAAAGCCCGGCACCGACATCTCGCGGATGGTGGCGAGGCGCAGGCGCACGATCTCCATATAGGCGCGGCTGGCGCCGAAGCGGAACAGGGAGGCGGTTGCCCCCGCCTCCAGCTCGGCCGCGAGGGCGACCAGCTCGTCCAGCAGCTTGTTGTTATCGCTCAAGCCCTTGGCCGAGGTCATCTCGGTCGCGGCGGCGGCAAGGCGCTGCTCGATGCGGGCCACCGCCGGCGACAGGCGCTGCGCTTCCGGCAGGCCGAGCAGCGCCAGGGTGCGGTAGGTCTCGATCTCCAGGATCCGCTGCACCAGCGCGCCGCAGGCCTCGGCGCCCAGGCCGCGGTCGCGCACGAGGATGCGCACGAAGCCGGACGGGTCGGCCATGAAATCCGTGGCGATCTCGGCGAAGCCGTCGTTCACGTCGGAGCGGGCCAGGCTCGAGCGCTCGAATACCTTGTCGAGGAAGAAGTCCTCGGCGGTGTCGCGCAGGAGGTGCAGATCCACCGCCACCAGCAGCGGACCGGACTGGGCCACCTCGCCGAACGGGCTCGCCAGCGTGGCGGCCGGCGGCTGGAACGGCAACCCCCCGGGCTGGATCTCGGTGGACGGCAAGTCCCAGGTGTAGGTGCAGAATTCGGCGTGGCTCTCCCACCGGAGCTCGGCGCCGCCGAACGAGACATGGTGGTATTTGGCGCCGGGCGCCGGGGCCGGCAGGCCGCGCGCATTGCATAATGCGGCGAGCGCCGCGCGGTCGGCCTGCGCGCCGGCGGCATCCAGCAGGAAGGCGGCGTGCAGCATGCGCCGCGGCGCTACCGCGGGCACGAAGGGGCGGGCGTGGAGCTCGCGCAGGATGGCGGCCCTGAGCGGGTGGGCGGACAAGGCCCGCCCCTCGCCGATGACGAGATCCGCCTCGCCTTTCCCCATCACGGCCGCTCCCTCCCGGTTTTTTTCCGTGCTGGCACGGCAACGGCGCCCGATCAAGCCGCCGGGGGCCGTCCTGTGGTCGCACCGGGTGGGGAGCTAAGGGTCAGCGGCAGACGCGCACCGGGCCCCACGGGCCGGGACGCCACCAGCAATAGCGGGGGCCCCAGTAGGGTCCGCCCCAATAGGGGCCGTTGGGACGGCAGCCGCCCCAGGGTCCGCGATGGAAGCCCCAGCCGCAGCCCTGCGCGACCTTCTCCACCGTCGGCACCTGTGGCTGCGCCGGCGCCGGGAAGGCGGCGGCGGCGCCCATGCCGAGGCCGAGGAAGGCGAGCGCGCCCGCAATCACCATGACCTTGCGCATCACCGATCTCTCCACCCTGGACACCTGTCGGGAGGCGGCGTCGCCGCCGCCTCCCTCAACGCGCGATCCGCGTGTCAGTTGCAGACGCGCACCGCGCCATAGGGGCCGGCGCGCCACCAGCAGCGCCGCGGCACCACCACGACGGGCGCCGGGGCGACCACCACGGGGGCCGGGGCCACGACGACGGGCCGCGGCGCGACCACCACGGCGCCATTGGGCTGGCAGCCGCCCCAGGGTCCGCGGTGGAATCCCCAGCCGCAGCCGCCGGCCACGGTCTGGACGGTCGCCACCTCGGGCGTCTGGAGCGCCGGGAAGGCCGAGGCGCCGCTGCTCAGGGCCACCGCCGAGAGCGTCGCGCCCCCGAGGGCGAGAGCGAAGGTCATCAGTCTGTGCATGGAAACCTCCTGTTGAGGGGCGAGGAGATCACTCTTCTTCCTCGAAGATCCAAAGCTCGGTGGAAGACGGCGCCTGCCCGTGGTCGTGGACGCCGAGGAAGGTGGGAATGCGGTTGACCTGGGCGGGCGTCAGCGCCGCCACGAAGGGCTTGGCGGCATCGACGAAGGTCGCGAGCGCCTTGCCGCGGGCCTGCTCGGCCGCCGCCACCTGGGCGAGGACGTCGAGTACGGTGGCCGGCGGTGGGGCGGAGGCGCGGGCCTCGCGGCGGGCGATAGCGCCCTTCACGGCGTCGCGGATGGCGGTCTCCACCGGGGGCCACAGCTTCTCCTGGTCCGGGGTGAGGCGCAGCACGGTCTTGAGCGCGGCGAGGCGCGCATCGAGGATGGCGGCGGCATCTTCGGGGGTATACGGCACGCCGGCGGAGGCCGGGCCGGGCCCCATGCCGGGGGCGGGCGCCGGCTGGGCCGCGGCGACGCCGCAGGCAAGCACCGTCCCCATCACGGAGGCGAGGGCAAAAAGGCGGAACGAGCGCATGGTCTGTTGCTCCCTGTGCGGTCCGGCGCGGGGCCGGCCGGTCTTCTTCGGGATCGGGGCGGAGGCGGCACGCCTCGGCCGCCTCGCCGACTCGCATGGCTGCGGTGGCAAGGCCGATATTGGTAACACCCCTGTCCGCACGGATGGGATTTTTGTTCCGTGCCGACTTACGGTCCGTGAACGGCGCTAAAGATGCCGCAACACGCGCGCGGGCGGGGCGGATAGCGCCCGCAGCGTGCCGAGAAGGCCGATGCCGAGCGTGACCACCAGCGCGCCGAGGATCGCGCCCAGCGCGGCGAGCGGGGCGAAGCTGAACGGGATCTCCATCACCTGCGTGACCACGCCATAGGCCGCAAGGCTTCCCGCCGCCGCGGCGATGAGGGCGGTGGCAAGCCCGAGGCCGGCATATTCCAGGCCGTAGGCCAGCGTCAGCCGGCCGCGCGTCGCGCCCAGGGTCTTCAGGATGACCGCGTCATAGATGCGCCGCTCCCGTCCCGCCGCCAGAGCGCCGGCGAGCACCAGCACCGAGGTGATGAGGGTGACGAGACTCGCCGCGCGGATGCCCAGGGACAGGTTGTCCAGCATGCGCTGGGCCTCCTCCAGCGTCTCCTTGACCCGCACGGTGGTGATGGCGGGGAAGCGGGCCGCCGCAGCCTTGAGCAGCGCCACCTCCCGCGCCGTGTCGCCGCCGTCCGGGAAGGCGAGGGTGGCGAGCACCGTGTGCGGCGCGCCGGCGAAGGTGGCCGGCGAGAACACCATGACGAAATTGATGCCGAGCCGCTCCCACTTTACCTCGCGCAGATTGGCGATGCGGGCGGTGATGGAGCGCCCCAGCACGCTCACCGTCACCGTGTCGCCGAGACCGAGGCCGAGACCCGCGGCGAGCTCGGCGTCGAACGAGACCAGCGGCTCCGTCTCGCTCGCGCTCCACCATTGGCCGGCGACCACCCGCGAGCCCTCCGGCACGGCGGCGGAGCTCGAAATGCCGCGGTCGCTCTGCAGCACCCAGGCGGCGTCGGGGCGGGGCTTCACCTCCTCGGCGGGAATGTCCTTCACGCGGGTGATGCGGCCGCGCAGCATGGGCACGGATTTCACCGCCGATCCCGGCGCGGCCTCGGCGAGGAAGGCGCGGAAGTCGGCTTCCTCGCCGCTCGGCACGTCCACGAAGAAGAAGCTCGGCGCCGCATCGCGCATGGGGCCCTGCAATTCGTGGCGCAGGCTCGCGTCGATCAGGGCGATGCCCACCAGCAGCGACAGGCCGAGGCCGAGGGAGAGCACCACCGACGGCGTCAGCGCCCCCGGCCGGTGGATGTTGCCGAGCGCGAGCCGCACCATGGCATCGCGCGGCCGCGGCGCGCGCCGCGCCAGGGCCATCAGCCCCGCCGCCACCAGACGCAGCAGCACGAACACCGCCGCCGCCGCCGCGATGAAGATGGCAGCGGCGCGCTTGTCGTCGGAGGTCGCGAGGGCGAGCGCCACCAGCGCCGCGCCGAGGAGGCCGATGAGCGCCCATCCGCCGGGGGCGATGCGCGGTCGCGCGTCGCCGATGCCGTCGCGGAACAGGGCGGAGACCCGCGCCTCCTGCGCCCGCGCCAGAGGAATGATGGAGAACAGCGCCGCCACCAGCACCCCGTAAAGCGCCGCCAGGGCCAGGGCGGCCGGATCGAGCCGCGGCTCCAGGGGGAACGGCACCAGCGCGCCAATCGCCGCCGCGGCGACGAAGGGCAAAGCCGCTCCCAGCATCAGGCCGAGAGCAATGCCCAGCAGCGCGATCAGTCCGATCTCTGCCCCGTAGGTGAGGAAGATGTCGCGGCGGGTGGCGCCCACCGCCTTCAATGTGGCGATCACCTCGCTCTTGCCGGCGAGATGGCTCGACACCGCATTGGCGACGCCCACCCCGCCCACCAGCAGCGCGGTGAGCGCCACCAGGGTGAGGAACTGGCTGATGCGGGTGACATTGCGGGCGAGCTGCGGCGTCGCGCCGTCGCGCGTGCGCACCTCGTAGCCCGCCTTGCCCAAAGGCTCGCGCACCTCGGCCATCACCGCCGCGAGGGTGTCCGGCCGCGGATCGTCCAGCAGCAGGCGGTAGCTCCAGCGCACGAGGCTGCCGGGCTGGATGAGACGGGTCGCCGGCAGCGCCGCCGTATCGACGAGGAGCCGCGCGCCGAGGCCGATGCCCGACGAGAGCTTGTCCGGCTCGCTGGTGAGCGCAGCCCGGACCTGAAGCGTCGCATCTCCGAACAGCAGCCTGTCGCCCACCTTGAGGCCGAGCCGGCCGAGCAGCACCGGATCTGCCGCCGCGCCGAAGACGCCGTCGCGCGCCGCCAGCGCGTCCGTCAGCGGGATTGGCGGGTCCAGGACCGGGCTGCCAACGAGGGGATAGGTGGCGTCCACTGCCTTCAGCTCGGCGAGGGCAGCGTCGCCGCCTTCGGTACGGGCCATGGCGCGCAGCAAGGCGACGGTGCCGAGGGTGCCGTGGCGTTCCAGGCTGGCGCGCTCCTCCGCCGTCATGTCGCGCTGGACCAGGGTGAAGGCCGCGTCGCCGCCGAGGATGGCGCGGCCCTCCCGCTCCAGCCCCTGGGTGAGGGCGCCGGCGAACGAGCCGATGCCGGCGATGGCGGTGACGCCCAGCACCAGGCAGCCGAGGAAGATGCCGAAACCGCGCTTGGCACCGCGCAATTCCCGCAGGGCGAGGCGCGCGGCCAAGGGCAGGCGCAGGGAAAGAGCCGCCATCACGACGCCTGCGCGCCGGCCGGCACGGGGGCGGCCGCGGTCAGGCGGTCGTCCTCGATCACCCCCGAGCGCAGCCGCAGCACCCGCCCGCACCGCCGGGCCAGGGCGGCATCGTGGGTGACGAGCACCAATGTGGTACCGCGCGCGCGGTGGACTGAGAAGATGAGGTCCATCACCTGCCGGCCGGTGGCCTCGTCGAGATTTCCCGTGGGTTCGTCGGCCACCAGGATGGGCGGCTCGGGGGCGAGGGCGCGAGCGAGCGCGACGCGCTGCTGCTCGCCGCCGGAGAGCTGGGCAGGATAATGCTGCGCCCGGGCACCGAGGCCCACCGCCTCCAGCTCCCGCGCGGCGCGGGCGAAGGCATCGGCCCGCCCCGCCAGCTCCAGCGGCACGGCGACGTTTTCGAGGGCGGTCATGGTGGGGATGAGATGGAAGGACTGGAAGACGATGCCGATATGCCGGCCGCGGAACCGCGCCAGCGCATCCTCGCCGAGGCGGGTGATGTCGGTGCCGGCGACGCTGACCCGCCCGCCGTCCGCCCGCTCCAGCCCGGCCATGACCATAAGCAGGGTGGACTTGCCCGAGCCGGACGGACCGACGAGGCCCACCGCCTCGCCCGCCCCGATCTCGACAGAGATATCCTTCAGGACATGGACGCGGGCCGCCCCGGTGCCGAGGGCGAGGTCCACATGCTCCAATGCGATGGTGCGGGGCGGAGAGGAAAGATCATCCATGCCGGAAATAGCCGTCGTTCCAAATCTGCGGGGCGCCAAGGCCGGAGCAGGAAGATACCTGCGCCCTGACCTATGGGAGACGGCATTTAAGGCTTTGGCGGGGCTGATCGCGGCGGTGGGGCTCTTCACGTTCGCGTCAGCCGCCGCGGCCGCGCCCGTGCGCATCGTCGCCTTCGGCGACAGCCTGACGGCCGGCTACGGCATTCCCCGCAGCGCCGCCTTCCCGGCCCGCCTTGAGGCGGCGCTGAAGGCCAAGGGGCTGGATGTGCGGGTGGAGAATGCCGGCGTCTCGGGCGAGACCGCGACACAAGGCCTCGCCCGCCTCGACTGGTCGGTGCCCCAGGGCACGGACGCGGTGATCGTCGAGCTCGGCGCCAACGACATGCTGCGCGGCCTCGATCCGGCCACCACCCGCAAGGCCCTGGCGGAGATCGTCGCCCGGCTGAAGGCCCGCGGCATCCACGTCCTGCTGGCGGGCATGAAGGCGGCGCCCAATCTCGGTCGGCCGTATCAGGAGACGTTCGACCGCATCTTCCCGGATATCGCCTCGGCCGAAGGGGTGCTGCTCTATCCCTTCTTCCTCGACGGCGTCGCCGGCAACCGCACCCTCAACCTGCAGGACGGCCTCCACCCCACCCCGGAGGGCGTGGACCGCATCGTCGCGGGCATCCTGCCCAAGGCGCAGGAGCTGGTCGCGCAGGTGGAGGCGGCGCGCGGAAAGTGACCGGACGGCAGGCGAACGGCTGAGTCGCAGCCGCATTGCACAATTGTTGGTCAGATTGCCCCGCGCGGATCAGCACTTGACCAATCGGTGGTCAGGATTCTAAATTCCGCCGCTTTTTCGCGGGTGCGCCCGCCGTTCTGTTGCGTTTTGCGTAGTTTTCAATTGTCAGCAGTGAGAATGAACAATGGTCCGCGAATTTGAGTATCAGGGAGAGACGTTCCGCGTCACCGCCCACGGTGTTCACGGCCACGAAGAGATCTTCATCGTTCATATCGAGGAAGATGGCGTGGAAGGCGCTGAGATCTCCATCGACCGCATGACCGAGGAGAACGACACCAGCGCGCCCATCGAGGCGATCCTGGTGATGCTCTGCGACAAGCTCATTCCCCAGAGCGAGATCAAGGTCCAGGACGCCAGCGCCCCGTTCGCCTGGCGGCAGGGCAATGTGGTGTTCGAGGTCCACGACGGCCTCCAGAACCACCACGACTGAGACCGGCGCACCCTCAATTCTGAAACGGAAACGGCCGGCCCGAAGCATCGGGCGCGGCCGTTTCACATGAAACATGGTTAACGCCGCCCCGCGGGGCGGCGTCCGCACTCTATTTCTTCGCCGCAGGGGCCGGCGTCGCGGCTGGCGCCTCCACCGCCACCTTGCGGGGCGGCAGCAGCTGGAGCGTCTGCACCGCCTGGCCGGCGAACTGGTTGAGCAGGGCATTCTGCTCGGCCACCGAGGTCTGCACCTGCACCACCGCCCGGCAATAGGCGAGGATCAGGGCATTGGCGACGTCGGACGGCCGCGCCTTGGGGTTCTGCTGGTAGAGCGTGGTCGCCGCCGTGGCGATGGCGTCGCCGGCGAGGGGCGGCTTCACCGGGCCGAGCAGCTTCGTCGCGGCGGCGGAGAGGTCGGCCGGCACTGCCTTCCCGTCATCCGCCGGGCAGGCGATCTTGTCGGCGAGGCTCGCCGGCTGCTGGAGCACCAGCCCCGGTCCCGCGGGCAGCGCCCAGGCGATCGGCTGGGAATCTACCGGCCCCGACACCGTCCGACGCGACACCTCCAGCGCCGCCTGCAGGGTGAAGCGCCGCAGCTCCTGCGTCTTCTGCCAGTCGGGCGCATCGCTCTTCGCCACCACGGGGCAATAAGCGGCGGTGAGCGCATCCACCACGGTGCCCGAGCTGGAAGAGCCGGAGGCCGCCTTGTAGGCGTCGACCATCATGGGAATGGAGCGTTGCCCGCCGGCCATCATGGCGGAGAGCGCCGCCACCGCCTGCGGATCCGGCCCGTCGGTGCCCGGCGCGCCGCCCACGTCTGGGCAGGTGAAACTGGAGGCCGCCTGGGTGCCGTAGTCCGGCACGTGGGCGGTGGCCCGCCAGACGGCCACCATGGATGCGGTCACGTTGGGGGCGGCCGTATTACCCCAGGAGGTGCGCACGTAATTGGCGAGGTCGGCGATCTGCTGGTCGCCGAGGCGGCCGGCGAAGGACGGCATGGCGCCGTAGGTGCCGCCGGTCGGAAGCCCGCCCAGCACCGCCATGATGATGTTGTAGGGCTCCGCCGCCACCACCGCCGGATTGCCGGCGAGGGCGGGCACCGTGTCGCCGCGGCCCGCGCCCTTGTCCATGTGGCAGACGGCGCAATTGTCGATGTAGAGCGCCGACGCGCGGGCGTAGACGTCGGCCGGCAGCGGGGAGGCCGCCTGCGGGGCCGGCTTGTCCTTCGGCGGGGGCGCGTCGAACAGATAGGTTACGAGCGCGGTGCGGTCGGCGTCCGTGAGCTTGCTCAGGGAGTCGTGCACCACCTCGCCCATGGGACCGAACACCGACGTCTTGCCCGGCGCCGAGCCGGTGGCGAAGAAGGCGGCGAGGGTCTGCGGCGTCCAGCCGGACTTGGTCAGGGCGGCGGAGGCGATGTCGGGCGCCCAGTAGCCGTCCACGTCAGCGCCGAGGAAATGCGCCTTCGGCTTGGTGGCGCCCATGATGTTGCGCGGCGTGTGGCAATCGCCGCAATGGCCGAGCGCGGTGGCGAGATAAGCGCCGCGGTTCCAGGCCTCGCTCTTGCCCGCGGTGGGGGCAAGGCGCGCGTCGGTGAAGAACAGCTCGCGCCACGCCAGCATGCCGAGGCGGATGTTGAAGGGGAATTCCAGCTGGTTGGCCGGGGGCGTGTTGGGCACGGGCGGCACCCGCCGCACATAGGCCCACAGCGCCTTCATGTCGTCGTCGGAAATGCCGGTGTAGGCATCGAACGGCATGGCCGGATAAAGATAGGCGCCGTCCTTGCGGATGCCGTTGCGCACCGCATTGACGAACTGGTCATAGGTCCACTGGCCGATGCCGGTGGAGCGGTCGGAGGTGATGTTGGGCGAGTAGATGGCACCAAACGGCGTGTTGAGGGCGAGACCGCCGGCGAAGGGCTTCGCCTTGTCCGAGGTGTGGCAGGGCATGCAGTCCGCCGCCGTGGCGAGATACTGGCCGCGCGCCACCAGCGCCGAATCATCCGCCGGCTGGGCCAGTGCCGCAGTGGAGAGCAGTGCGGCGACCGCTGCGGCCGAAAGTGTTGCGCGGGATTGGAACGCCTTGGCCATTTTTGCCCCCCAGAGAATCTGTCTAACGCCCTAGCTTGGACATCTTACAAATTCGCGACGCCGATGCAGCCGGTGTTTTCCCCGCCCCCGACGACCACCTCCGGGCGGGCCTGTTGAAGTGGGCGCCGGCCTTTGCCACAACAGCCGGCCGGAGGACCCCATGACCGTGGCCGAGCCATCTGCCCCCTTGCGTTCCATCGAGGTCGCGGCGCTTTCCCCCGCGGAGGCGGCGAGCGAGCACGCCGCCCTCGGCGCCGAGATCGCCGGCCACGACGCGGCCTATTACCGTGAGGACGCGCCCGTCGTCACCGACGCGGACTACGACGCGCTGCGCCGGCGCTACGAGGCCATCGAGGCGCGCTTCCCGGGGTTGAAGGGCGAGGACAGCCTGTCGGAGCGGGTGGGCGCGGCGCCGTTGGAGAAGTTCGGCAAGGTCCCGCACAAAGTGCCGATGCTTTCGCTGGACAACGCCTTCTCTGAGTCCGACGTGGAAGAGTTCGTGGCGCGGGTGAAGCGCTTCCTCGGCCTGGCCGCCGAGGAGGAGGTGGCCTTCACCTCGGAACCGAAGATCGACGGCCTGTCCTGCTCCCTGCGCTACGTGGGCGGCCGGTTCGAGGTCGCCGCCACCCGCGGCGATGGCGCCGAGGGCGAGGATGTGACCGCCAACGTGCGCACCATCGCCGACATTCCCGAGCGCCTCCATGGCCACGGCGTGCCCGACGTCATCGACGTGCGCGGCGAGATCTACATGGCGAAAGCCGATTTCGAGGCCCTGAACGCGCGGCAGGCGGCGGCGGAGGAAAAGGTCTTCGCCAATCCGCGCAATGCCGCGGCCGGCTCGCTGCGCCAGCTCGACCCGTCCATCACCGCATCGCGGCCGCTGAAGTTCTTTGCCTATGCCTGGGGCGAGGCGACGAGCCTGCCGGCGGAGACCCAGCACGGCATGGTGGAGGCCTTCGCCCGGTGGGGTTTCACCACCAATCCGCTGATGGTGCGTGTCACCACCGCCGCCGACCTCCTCGCCCATTACCGCTCCATCGAGGTGGAGCGGGCCACCCTGCCCTACGATATCGACGGCGTGGTCTACAAGGTGGACCGGCTCGATCTGCAACGCCGCCTCGGCTTCGTCTCCCGCTCGCCGCGCTGGGCCATCGCCCACAAATTCCCCGCCGAGCAGGCGACCACCGTGCTGGAAGCCATCGACATCCAGGTGGGGCGCACCGGCGCCCTCACCCCGGTGGCGAAGCTCACCCCCGTCACCGTGGGCGGCGTGGTGGTGGCCAATGCCACCCTGCACAATGAGGACGAGATCGCCCGCAAGGACATCCGCGTCGGCGACACGGTGGTGGTGCAGCGCGCCGGCGACGTGATCCCGCAGGTGGTGCGGGTGATCGCGGAGAAGCGGCCGGAAGGGTCAAAGCCGTACAAATTCCCTCACGTTTGCCCCGTTTGCAAATCGCATGCGGTGCGCGATGTCGATATCAAAACAGGCAAGGTGGATGTAGTGCGGCGCTGCACCGGCGGACTCATCTGCCCAGCTCAGGCTGTAGAACGCATTCGCCATTTTGTCTCGCGCAACGCCTTCGACATTGAAGGGTTGGGAGATGAAAATGTCCAGCTTCTGTTTGACGCCGGCTTGATTCACAATCCTGCTGACATATTCACCCTGCATCAGCACCGCGACGCAGTCCGGAAGGCCTTCTTTCTAAAGCGCGAGGAACGGGCGCGTCAGCGAGAGGAACAGACGGGGAGAGTCAGAAAGAAGGTCCTGTCTGAGGAGGAACGTAATTTCCTCGACATTGAGAATATGTTCATCGCAATCGATAACCGAAGGAAAATTAGCTTCGGGAGATTCCTTTTTGCCTTAGGTATCCGTGATGTGGGAGAGGTGACCGCAAAGGCGCTGGCCAAAGCATTTATCACCGTGGATGCCTTTTCAGCTGCTGTATCTGCCGCGGTGCCTGGAAGGCCAGGCGAAGCATGGTTCCGCCTTCTCAGCATCAAGAAAATTGGAACTATCAGTGCCGAGGCCCTTGCAGACGCCATTTCTGATAGGACGCGGACGATAGGAAGCCCAGAGACCATTCTTCGCCGTGTCTTTGAAGCGGCAAAACTGAATTCCGGTCAGCGCACCGAGCTACGCTTGGAGCATAAGGGCGACATTGAAATCATCGCCTTCCTCAACAGCGCAGCGGCTAATCGACCAAGCCCCGAGTTCCAAACCCTTGCTAACGTCCCGGACGTAGGACCGGTAGCTGCAGCATCCCTTTGCGAGTTCGTTGCGGAAGATCACAATTGGCTTCTCTTTCAAAAGCTTCTAGGTCAAGTTCAGATCGTACCGGAAGAGGCTCAAACCGCTTTGATGGAAAGCCCAGTAGCAGGCAAGATCATCGTCTTTACGGGATCATTGCAGAAAATGAGTCGTAATGAGGCAAAGGCTGTGGCCGAACGCCTCGGCGCCAAAGTCGGGAGTTCTGTGTCCCGAAAGACGGATTTGGTCGTAGCGGGTGCTGAAGCCGGGTCAAAATTGGATGACGCTCGAAAAATCGGGGTTAAAGTGATTAGTGAGGAGGAGTGGTTATCGATGATAACTGAATAGGGGGGCGGCATGTGGCTGGTGGTCAGGGGCTCTACTGGCAAGGAGTATGAGGTCGTTCGATTCTTACGAGACGGCTTCAAAGGGCTTTTGTGTAGTTGCAAAGGTGGCTTAAATCGTAGGCTGTGCCGGCACGTATCCGCCTTATTGGACGGCATTCCGGACAACATAGTTCGTGGAGATGATTCCGTTCTTACCGAATGGCGATTTTATCGCGAAACTGATGATTACAAGAATTTTTATCGACATCCAAATTGGACGCCTAATCCGACAGCTAAGAAGCGCATTAATAATACAACATTCGCGCAATTGTTGATTAAAGAAGATGTCTCCGGAAAGACCGTCGTCTTCACTGGATCGCTGGAAAAGATGACCCGCGACGAGGCGAAAGCCATGGCCGAGCGGCTGGGCGCGAAGGTGGCGGGCTCGGTCTCCGCCAAGACAGACCTCGTGGTGGCCGGGCCAGGCGCGGGCTCGAAGCTTGAGAAGGCGCGGGCGCTGGGGGTGACGGTCATCACCGAGGACGAGTGGTTCGAGGCGGTGGGGTAGGGAGGAAGTTCTTGACGCACCGCCCGCGAGCGCCCATTGCTCGCCCACCAGCCGGCCGGGCGGCCGCGGCATTTCGGTGTCGAGGAAAGTCCGGGCTCCACGGAGACACGGTGCCGGATAACGTCCGGCGGGGGCGACCCTAGGGAAAGTGCCACAGAAATCAGACCACCCGTGCAGGTCTTCGGGCTTCACGGGCCAGGGTGAAACGGTGGGGTAAGAGCCCACCGCGCGACCGGCAACGGAAGCGGCACGGCAAACCCCACCGGGAGCAAAGTCGAATAGGGACGGCACGGGAAACCACCCCCGCCTCCGGGGCGCCGTCCGGGTTGACTGCTAGAGGCGCCGGGCAACCGGCGTCCCAGAGGAATGGTCGCCACGCGGGCGCAAGCCCGCCGTACAGAACCCGGCTTACAGGCCGGCTGGTATTTCCCCGAGAGGCCTACTGGGTCGCGCGTGGCGGCTCCAGACGCACGAAGCGGCGGCGGAACCAGTCTTCCAGCATGGCCTTCTCGAAGGCGAAGCGGCCGCCGTCGCGGGCGGCGGGATTCATCATGTAATTGATGTCGGTGACGGTCTCGGTGGCGGCGAGCACCACCTTGCCGTTCTGCCGCAAGCTGTAGCGCACGCGGATGCGCGGCGGAGTGACGTTGCGCAGGATGCGCACCTCGCCCCAGCCGCCGCGGCGCCACGGCTCGGTGTCGCCGGCGAGCTCCATGTCGAGCACCTCCAGCTTCAGCGCCTCGCCGGCCTTCAGATAGCGGGTGCCGAGGCGGGAGAAGAAACTGGAGAAGTCGGCAACGATGGACGCACGGACCGCCGGGACGCGGAAATCGTCGTCCGAGAAGCGGTCGGGATCGACGAAGCCCACCTCGACGCCGGTCGCGGCTGCCGCGGGCAGGGGGGCGGACAACGCAAAGGCAGAGACGGCAAGGGCAACGGCGAAGAAGGCCGCAGCGCAGTGTCGCTTTCCTCCCATCGCCCGAACCTCCCGCCGCGCCGATGCCTCACACGTCCACGCTGGCGCGGAGCGCGTTCTCCTGGATGAACTCGCGCCGCGGCTCCACCGTGTCGCCCATGAGGCGGTTGAAGAGGTCGTCGGCGGCGTCCACTTCCTTCACCCTCACCTGGAGGAGGGAGCGGGCGTTCTTGTCGAGGGTGGTTTCCCACAGCTGCTCGGGGTTCATCTCGCCGAGGCCTTTGTAGCGCTGGAGCGACAGACCCTTGCGGCCGGCGTCGGTGACGGCGTCGAACAGGTCCACCGCGCCGAACAGCACCTGCTCGTCGCTGCGCCGCTTCAGGGTGGCGGCGGCGGCGAAGACGCCGTCGAGGTCGCGGGCCAGATTGTCGAGGCGCCGGGCCTCGGGGGAGGCGATGAAGGCGTGGTCGAGCCGCGCCACCTCGGCGACACCGCGCACGGTGCGCGAGAAGGTGTAGCCGCTCTCGTCGAGGATGCCGGTCCAGCCGCGCTCGGTGTCGTCCGCCAGGGCATCGAGCCGGCGCGCCACCTCGGCCGCGGCGGCGTGGCCCGCCGCCTCGTTTTCCAGGGCGCCTGCGCCGAAGGCGCCGGCGAGGGCCGCCTGCTCCGCCACCGCACGGTTGTAGCGCGGGTGCAGGGCGCCGAGCGCCGCCCGCAGCTGGCGCGACACCTCCACCACATGGGCGAGGTCGGCGCCGGTGCGCACCTCGCCCGAGGCGAGGGACAGCGCCGCCTCGTCGAGGCCGGCGGTGATGAGATAGTCCTCCAGCGCCTTCTCGTCCTTGAGGTAGGTCTCGGACTTGCCGCGCGCCACCTTGTAGAGCGGCGGCTGGGCGATGAAGAGGTGCCCCGCGTCAACGATCTCCGGCATCTGCCGGAAGAAGAAGGTGAGCAGCAGGGTGCGGATATGGGCGCCGTCCACGTCGGCGTCCGTCATGATGATGATCTTATGGTAGCGCAGCTTGGAGATGTCGAAATCGTCCCGGCCGATGCCGGTGCCGAGCGCGGTGATGAGCGTGCCGATCTGCTCGGACGACAGCATCTTGTCGAAGCGCGCCCGCTCCACGTTCAGGATCTTGCCGCGCAGCGGCAGCACGGCCTGGAAGGCGCGGTCGCGGCCCTGCTTGGCGGAGCCGCCGGCCGAGTCGCCCTCGACGATGAAGATCTCGGACTTGGCCGGGTCCTTCTCCTGGCAGTCGGCGAGCTTGCCGGGGAGCGAGGCCACGTCCAGCGGGCTCTTGCGGCGGGTAAGGTCGCGCGCCTTGCGGGCCGCCTCGCGGGCGGCGGCAGCCTCCACCACCTTGCCGATGACGTTCCTCGCCTCGGCGGGGTTCTCCTCGAACCACACGGAGAGCGCCTCGCCCACGAGGTTTTCCACCACCGGCCGGACTTCGGAGGAGACCAGCTTGTCCTTGGTCTGGGATGAGAATTTCGGGTCCGGCACCTTCACCGAGAGCACCGCGGTGAGGCCCTCGCGGCAGTCCTCGCCGGTGGGATCCACCTTCTCCTTCTTGGCGATGCCGGAGGCGTTGGCATAGCCGATCACCTGGCGGGTGAGGGCGGCGGCAAAACCGGTGAAATGGGTGCCGCGGTCCCGCTGGGGGATGTTGTTGGTGAAGCAGAGCACGTTCTCGTGGTAGCCGTCGTTCCACGCGAGCGCGGCTTCCACCGTGATGCCGTCCTTCTCGGCGCGGATCACCACGGGCTTCTGCAACAGGGCGGCCTTGTTGCGGTCGAGATATTTCACGAAGGCCTCGACGCCGCCCTCGTAGTGCAGCTCCTCGCGCTTGGCCTCGGGGCCGCGCGCGTCGGTGAGCACGATGAGCACACCGGAATTGAGGAAGGCCAGCTCGCGCAGCCGGTGCTCCAGCGTCGCGTAGTCGAACTCGATCTTGGTGAAGGTCTCGGGGCTCGGCGTGAACGTCACCTTGGTGCCGCGCTTGCCCGCTGGCGCCGGGCCCACCACCTTCAGCGGGGCCTCCGCATCGCCGTGGCGGAAGCGCATGAAATGCTCCTTACCGTCGCGCCAGACGGTGAGGTCCAGCGTGGTGGAGAGGGCATTCACCACCGACACGCCCACGCCGTGCAGGCCGCCGGAGACCTTGTAGGAATTCTGGTTGAACTTACCGCCGGCGTGCAGCTGGGTCATGATGACCTCGGCGGCGGAAACCCCTTCCTCGGAATGGATGTCGGTGGGGATGCCGCGGCCGTCGTCCGTGACCGTGACCGAGCCGTCGGCGTTGAGCGTGACGGTGACTTCCTTGGCCCAGCCGGCGAGCGCCTCGTCGATGGCGTTGTCCACCACCTCGTAGACCATGTGGTGCAGGCCCGAGCCGTCGTCCGTGTCGCCGATGTACATGCCGGGGCGCTTGCGGACCGCGTCGAGGCCCTTCAGCACCTGGATGGACTGGGCGCCGTAATCGTCAGGCGATGCGGCGGGCACGGGTTCGGCCATGGGGACTTCCGATTCGGTTCTGGTACGTGGTGCGAAGCTAGCGCAAAGCGGCGGCTATTTGGTGGCGGTGACGCTTGTTTTCCTGCGTTTTCCAAGGCTCGGCGACGGTTTGACGACGATTCAGGCGGCCGAGTAGCGTGCAAAGCCATCCGCCCGCAACCGGCAGGCGGGGCATCCGCCGCAACCGTAGCCCCAGGCATGGCGCTGGCCCCGGTCCCCGAGGTAGCAGGTGTGGGTCTCTTCCACCACGAGATCCACCAGCGCGCGCCCGCCCAGCGCCTCGGCGAGGGCCCAGGTCTCGGCCTTGTCGATCCACATGAGGGGCGTGTGGAGGACGAAGCGCTGCTCCATGCCGAGGTTAAGCGCCACCTGCATGGCCTTGACCGTATCGTCGCGGCAGTCGGGATAGCCGGAGAAATCCGTCTCGCACATGCCGCCCACGATGTGGCGCAGCCCGCGCCGGTAGGCCAGCGCCGCGGCGAAGGTGAGGAACACGAGGTTGCGGCCCGGCACGAAGGTGTTGGGCAGCCCGCCCTCCTCCATCGCCACCGCCACGTCGCGGGTCAGCGCCGTCTCGGAGATCTGGCCCAGCACGGGCATGTCCAGCACGTGGTCCTCACCGAGGCGCTCGGCCCAATGCGGCTTCAGCCGGGCGAAGGCGGCGCGCAGCACGGGGCGGCGCTCCAGCTCCACCGCGTGGCGCTGGCCGTAATGGAAGCCCAGGGTCTCCACCCGGCCGAAGCGCTCCAGCGCCCAGGCGAGGCAGGTGGCGGAATCCTGCCCGCCGGAGAACAGCACCAGCGCGCCCTCGGCGGCGTGCTGGCCCGCAGGCGTGACGGCGTCAGTCATGAAGGCGTCGGTCCTGAAAGAGCGAGTCCTGGCGCACCGACGCGCGTCCCAAGGCAAGGCTCATTCGCCGGGGGCCTTGGCCTCGATGGCGATGGCATGCAGGCCGCGGGCGATCTCGCCCTGGAGCAGGCCGTTGATGATGCGATGCCGTTCGACCCGGCTCTTGCCGGCGAAATCGGGGGAGACGGCGCGCACCCGCAGGTGGGTGATGCCGCCGTCGCCACGGTTGGCGCCCTTGTGGTCATGCATCACGCCGGCATGGCCGGCATGCTTGTGGCTTTCATCCTCAAGCTCGAGCGCAACCGAGCTGAGGCCGGCCTCCAGGGTCTGGCGGATGGAGGAAAGGGAGGTTTCGGACATGATGAAACGGGTCTCTGAAAAGGATGGGGCAGGGAACGCGACGGCGCTTATGGCGCTCGCGCGGGGAGGCCATTATATGTGGCTTGTCGCGGCCCGCCTATCCTCGGGCGCGCGGCGCGCCGGCTCAGCCTCGCGCGCCTCCCGATTCCGCCGCATCTCAATTCCTTGCCGCGCCGCGGGACGGCGCTCATAATCGCTCCGCCATGAAACTCGACTCCCCCTTCTTCGACCGCATCCGGGTGAAGCCCGGCGACGACCGGCAGCGCAGCCGGCCGTTGCTGACGGGCTGCCAGTGGCCGGGGTGCAGCGCGGAAGGCACGCACAGGGCGCCGAAGGGCCGCCACCAGGAGGGCCAGTACTGGAGCTACTGCCTGGATCACGTGCGGGAATACAACCAGTCGTACAACTATTTCGCCGGCATGACCGACGATGCGGTCTACGCCTACCAGAAGGATGCGCTGACCGGCCACCGCCCCACCTGGAAGATGGGCGTCAAGGGCACCGGCCAGCCGGGCGACCCGCGCGGCGGCGGTGCCCACGCGTCCGACGGCATGCGCGACCCCTTCGGCTTCACCGCCGAGATGGGCGGCACCTTTCGCGCCGACCGGCCGGAGCCGGACGGGCGCATCGTGCGCACCACCGAGCGGCGCGCGCTGGAGGTGATGGGGCTGGAGATGTCGGCCGGCGCAGCCGAGATCAAGTCCCGCTACAAGGAGCTGGTGAAGCTGCACCACCCGGACGCCAACGGCGGGGACCGTTCGTCCGAGGATCGGCTGCGCAGCGTCATCCAGGCCTACAACAGCCTCAAGCAGGCAGGGTTCTGCTGACCGGTCCGAAGGATCGCCGGCTCTATGCGGCTGCGGACCGCCGAAAGGCATCGCGTGCCGGACGCACACAGGAAACGGGCGCGCGGGTCGCGCCGACGGAGGAGTTATGAGCGGTTTGGAGATCACTGCCCCCACCCCGGACATGAAGGTGTCGGTCCGCCAGACGTTCGGCATCGACATCGACATGGAGGTTCCCGCCTTCTCCGAGAGCGACCCGCACGTCCCCGAGCTCGACCCGGACTATCTGTTCGATCGGCCCACCACCCTCGCCATCCTCGCCGGCTTCTCCCGCAATCGCCGCGTGATGGTTACGGGATACCACGGTACCGGCAAGTCCACGCACATCGAGCAGGTGGCGGCGCGGCTGAACTGGCCGTGCGTGCGCATCAATCTCGACAGCCACATCTCGCGTATCGATCTCATCGGCAAGGATGCGATCGTGGTGAAGGACGGCATGCAGGTGACCGAGTTCCGCGACGGCATTCTGCCCTGGGCCTACCAGAACAACGTCGCCCTCGTGTTCGACGAATATGACGCTGGCCGCCCGGACGTGATGTTCGTCATCCAGCGCGTGCTTGAGTCCTCCGGCCGCCTCACCCTGCTCGACCAGAGCCGTGTGATCCGCCCGCACGCCGCGTTCCGCCTGTTCGCCACCGCCAACACCATCGGCCTCGGCGACACCACCGGCCTCTATCACGGCACCCAGCAGATCAACCAGGCGCAGATGGACCGCTGGTCCATCGTCACCGCGCTCAATTATCTCGCCCACGACAAGGAAGTGGACATCGTGCTGGCCAAGGCCAAGCACTTCCAGACCCCGGAAGGCCGCGACCAGGTCAACCGCATGGTGCGCCTCGCCGATCTGACCCGGCAGGCGTTCATCAACGGCGACCTCTCCACCGTGATGAGCCCGCGCACGGTCATCACCTGGGCGGAGAATGCGGACATCTTCCGCGACATGGCTTTCGCCCTCCGGGTCACCTTCCTCAACAAGTGCGACGAGCTGGAGCGCCCGCTGGTGGCGGAGTTCTACCAGCGCTGCTTCGGCCAGGAGCTGACCGAGAGCACGGTGAACGTCGCCCTGTCCTGAGGGTTCAGCCGCGGCGGGCGCCCTTCCGGGCGTCCGGCAGGCGGCTCCGGCACTCGGCGCGCGCGCCCCGCATCCGCACAGCAGAAGACCAGACACAGCCATGGCCACCAACCGCAGCTCCGGCAAGACCCCGAAGGAAGCCCCCTCCGAGCCCTTCAAGCGGGCCGTGACCGGCTGCTTCAAGGCGATTGCCGGCGTGTCCGAGTTCGAGGTGACCTTCGCTTCCGAGCGGCCCTCCCTCGGGCCAGACCGGGTGCGCCTGCCCGAGCCGCCGCGCCGCTTCACCTTGCAGGATGCCGCCATCGTGCGCGGGCACGCGGATTCCCTCGCCCTGCGCCGCGCCTGCCACGACCCCGCCGTGCATCGCAAGATGCTGCCCCAGGGCGACACCGCCCGCGCGGTCTTCGAGGCGGTGGAGCAGGCGCGGGTGGAGGCCATCGGCGGCAACCGCATGCCGGGGGTGAAGCGCAACCTCGCCGCCATGCTGCAGGACCGCTACCACCGCGCCAACTACGCCGACATCACCGAGCGCGCCGACGCCCCCATCTCGGATGCCATCGCCCTGATGGTGCGCGAGCGCCTGACCGGCGAGGCGCCGCCGCCCGACGCGCGCAAGGTGGTGGACCTGTGGCGCAGCTTCATCGAGGAGCGCGCCTCCGGCGACCTCTCCCGCCTCGTCGACAGCCTGGAGAACCAGAAGCGCTTCGGCGAGATCGCCCGCGACCTCCTCGCCTCCCTCGACATGGGCGAGGAAAGCGGCCTCGACACCGAGCAGGAGCCCGAGGACGCCGACAACCAGGGCGGCGCCGAGGACGAAGCGAACGAGAACGGCCAGTCCCGCGAGGACGACAGCCAGCAGGGCGCCACCGAGATGGAGGCCGAGCTCTCCGAGGAGGAGCTGCCCGACAGCGCCGCCGAGAGCGATGCCGCCCCGCCCGCCGAGGTGCCCGACGGCACCGAGATGGGCGACAGCGAGGAGCCGGCCGAGCCCTGGTCGCCGCGCCCGCCGGTGACGCACGACAACCGCGGGCCGGAATACCACGCCTACAGCATGAAGTTCGACGAGGAGACTTCGGCCGAGGATCTGTGCGACCCCGAGGAGCTGACCCGGCTCAGGTCATATCTCGACAAGCAGCTCGCCCATCTCCAGGGCGTGGTGGCGCGCCTCGCCAACCGCCTGCAGCGCAAGCTGCTGGCGCAGCAGAACCGCGCCTGGGAATTCGACCTGGAAGAGGGCGTGCTCGATCCCGCACGCCTGCCGCGGGTCATCATGGACCCCATGGCCGCGCTCTCCTTCAAGCGCGAGCGCGACACCGACTTCCGCGACACAGTGGTGACGCTGCTTATCGACAATTCCGGCTCCATGCGCGGGCGGCCCATCACGGTTGCCGCCACCTGCGCCGACATCCTCGCGCGCACGCTGGAACGCTGCGGCGTGAAGGTGGAGGTGCTGGGCTTCACCACCAAGGCGTGGAAGGGCGGCCAGTCGCGCGAGGCATGGCTCGCCGCCGGCAAGCCGGCCGCCCCCGGCCGCCTCAACGATCTGCGGCACATCATCTACAAGTCCGCGGACGCCCCGTGGCGCCGCGCCCGGCGCAACCTCGGCCTGATGATGCGCGAGGGCCTGCTGAAGGAGAATATCGACGGCGAGGCGCTGGACTGGGCGCACAAGCGCCTTCTGGCCCGCACCGAGGCCCGCCGCATCCTGATGATGATCTCCGACGGCGCGCCGGTGGACGATTCCACCCTCTCGGTGAATGCCGGCAATTATCTGGAACGGCACCTGCGCCACATCATCTCGGAGATCGAGACGCGCTCGCCGGTGGAGCTCATCGCCATCGGCATCGGCCACGACGTGACGCGCTACTATCGCCGCGCCGTCACCATCGTGGATGCCGAGGAGCTGGGCGGCGTGATGACCGAGAAGCTCGCCGAGCTGTTCGAGGAGAAGGCCGGCGCCGGCGGACGGGGCGGGCGGCTGCATTGAGCCGCACGGCCCGCGTCGCCCGCACCGCAACGGCGCTCGCCGCCGGCGCGGCGCTGTGCGCCGCCGCGCTCTCCCTCGCCTTCTCCAAGCCCGGCGCCCTGCCGGTGGAGCCGGAGGCGATCGCGGTGGCGGCGCGGCCCATCGCCACCTTCCGCATCGGCGACGAAGGAACCCGCTTCGGGCCGCTGGCCTTCCGCGGCGGGCTGGTGCTCACCTCGCCCTTTCCCGGCTTCGGCGGCATCTCGGGCTTCACGCTCGGACCCGACGGCCGCTTCCTCGCGGTCACCGATGCAGGCCTGTTCCTCTCCGGCCAGCTCGACACGGACGGAGACCGCCCCACCGGCCTGTCCGACGTGACGGCGGCCGCCTTGCTCGACGCGCAGGGCCGGGTGCAGGCGCAGCGCGGGCGGGAGGATGTGGAATCCCTCACCCTCGCCCCCGACGCGGCCTATGTGGCCATGGAAGGGGTCAACGAGATCTGGCGCTATCCGCGCGATCCCCTCGGCAAGCCGGGCAAGCCCGTTCCCGCACCGGCCGTGCGCGAACTGCGCGGCAACAGCGGGCTGGAGAGCCTCGTCTTCGTACCCGCCGGGGCGCTGGCCGGCGCCCTCGTCGCCATCGGCGAGGAAGGCGCGAAGGCACAGGACGATCTGCCCGGCTTCATCCTCGGGGGACGCACGCCCGGCACCTTCACCATCGCCAAGAGCGGGCGCTTCGATGCCACCGATCTCGCGCTCGGGCCGGACGGCAATTTCTACCTGCTGGAGCGCCATTACGCGCCGCTGGAGGGCGTGAGCCTGCAGATCCGCCGCTTCCCCGCGGCCGAGGTACGGCCGGGTGCCCATATCTCCGGCGAGGTGCTCGGCCGCTTCGACATGGGCTACGAGATCGACAATATGGAGGGTCTCGCCGTGACGCGCGGCGCCGCCGGCGAGATCCTGCTGACCCTCATCTCCGACGACAATTTCAACCCGCTCCAGCGCACCATCCTGCTGCGCTTCGCCGTGGCGGGCGACTGAGCCGCCCCGTCCCGATCCGGCACGCCCGCCCACGCCCTGCGCGAACGCCGGGGGAACGAAGCGGGGCCGAATCGCGGACCGGCGGAACCGGCATGCGGGTGTCCCCCGGCTTGCCGCCACCCCGCCCCCATGCCCATATGCGGCTTGGCCGTGCTGGCCGTGCCTTGGGGACAGACATGATCGAGATCGGTCCGAACCTGTTCGTGCTCGTGCTGCTGGTGCTGGCGGTGGCGGTGGTTTTCGCCGGCGTGAAGACGGTGCCGCAGGGCTACCAGTACACGGTGGAGCGCTTCCGCCGCTACACGCGCACCCTCCAGCCGGGCCTCAACCTCATCGTCCCGTTCATCGACCGCATCGGCAACCGGGTGAACGTGATGGAGCAGGTGCTCGACGTGCCCACCCAGGAGGTCATCACCAAGGACAATGCCACCGTCTCGGTGGACGGCGTCGCCTTCTTTCAGGTGTTCGACGCGGCCCGGGCGTCCTACGAGGTGGCCCGTCTCGACACCGCCATCCTCGCCTTGACCATGACCAACATCCGCACGGTCATGGGCGCCATGGACCTCGACCAGCTGCTCTCCCACCGCGACGAAATCAACGAGCGGCTGCTGCGCGTGGTGGATGCCGCCGCCTCGCCCTGGGGCATCAAGATCACCCGCATCGAGATCAAGGACATCGTGCCGCCGCAGGATCTGGTGAACGCCATGGGGCGGCAGATGAAGGCGGAGCGCGAGAAGCGCGCCATCATCCTGGAGGCCGAGGGCCAGAGGCAGTCGGAGATCCTGAAGGCGGAAGGCCAGAAGCAGGGCCAGATCCTGCAGGCCGAGGGCCGGCGCGAGGCCGCCTTCCGCGACGCCGAGGCCCGCGAGCGCCTCGCCGAGGCCGACGCCAAGGCGACGCAGATGCTCTCCGCCGCGGTGGCCACCGGCGATCCGGCGGCGCTCAACTACTACATCGCCGAGAAATACGTGAAGGCGTTCGAGACCATGGGCGCCGCGCCCAACCAGAAAGTGGTGCTGATGCCCTATGAGGGCACGGCGCTGCTCTCCTCCCTCGCCGGCATCGGCGAGATCGCCCGGAGTGCCTTCGGCGGCGAGAGCCCCATGCCGCCGAAGCCGCCCCGCCGCCCCGCCGCCCCACCGGTCCGGCCACCGTGCCGTCGCGGGAAGGCTGACGGCCATGCCGCTGATCGCCGATCTCGGGCCATGGGCGTGGTTCGTCCTCGGCGGGGTGCTGCTGGTGGCGGAGATCGCCGTTCCCGGCGCCTTCCTGCTGTGGCTGGGCCTCGCTGCGCTCATCACCGGCGCGCTCGCCTATGTGGTGGACCTCTCCTGGCAGATCGAGGTGCTGCTGTTCGCCGCCCTGGCGGTGATGGCGGTGATGGTGGGCCGGCGCATCAGCCCGGCCCCGGGCAAGGCCTCCGACCGGCCGTTCCTGAACCGGCGCGCCGAAGGGCTGGTGGGGCGGGTCTTCACCCTCGACGAGCCGGTGGTGGGCGGCGTCGGGCGCATCCGCGTGGACGACACGGTGTGGCGGGTGGAAGGCCCCGACCTTGCCGCCGGCTCCGACGTGCGGGTCGTGTCGGCCGACGGCGCGACGCTCACGGTGGCGCCGGCAAACGCCTGAGGCCCACCGGCGGGAGGACGCTCAGCACCCGCTGACGTGGAACCGCTGCGGGGCTCAGTTCAGTCCGCGCAGCAGGCGCTCCAGATAATCGAGCTCCAATTGCGGCCGCTCCGGCTGCTCGAGGCGGCGGCGCAATTCCTCCAGCACGCGGCGGGCACGCTGGGCGTCCACCTCGTCCGGCACCTTGACGGTAAAATCGTCGCCGTAATCCTGGCTGCGCAACGGCCGGCCGAGGGGGTCGGTGCGCTGCGCGCTCTCCTCTCCGGGGCCGCCGGGGCCCTGCCCGTCCTGATTGCCGCGCTGGGCCTCGGCCATGGCCTGGGCGCCCTGGCGCAGGGATTGGAGCGCCCGGCCCTCGGCATCGAGCGCCCCCTGGCCCTCGCCGCGGCCGAGGGCTTCCTCGGCCTCGCGCATGGCCTGCTCCGCCCGGCCGAGGGCATCGCCGGCGCGGCCCATGGCGTCGCCGCCCTCGCCGCCTTCGCCGTTCTGGCCCTGCTGCTGGCCCTGTCCGCCCTGCTGGCCTTCCTGCATGCGGCGCATCTGGTCCAGCATCTTGCCGAGCCGGCGGCGCAGCTCCTGCTGGCCCTGCTGGAGGTCGCCGAAGCCCTGCTCGCCCTGCTGGCCTTCACCCTGCTGGCCCTGCTGGCCTTGCTGACCCTGTTGTCCGCGCTGGCCTTGCTGGCCCTGCTGACCCTGGCGGTTCTGGCGATAGGTGCGGTCGCGCAGGCGCTGCTGCTCCTGGATCATCTTGCCCAGCTCGCCCTGCTGCTGCTGGCCCTGCTGGCGTCCGGCCTGGCGATTGCCCGGGCGCATGTTCTCCATCATCGCCTGGAGCTGGTCGAGCAGCTCGCGGGCGGCATCCTTGTTGCCCGAACGGGCGAGGTTCTCGATACGGTCCAGCATGCGCTGGAGATCCTGCGGCCGCACGATGCGGGCGTTGGGATCGAGCGGCCGGGCGTCGGTGCCGCTGTCGCGGCGCGCCTCCTCGGCCAGCTGCCGCATCATCTTCTCCATGGCGGCGCGCAGATCCTGGGTGAGGCGCTTGATCTCCTCGTCGCTGGCGCCGCGCTCCAGCGCCTCGCGCAGCGCCTCCTGGGCGGCGCGCAGCTCGCGCTCGGCGTCGCTCAGCGTGCCGTCCTCGATGAGGACCGCCACCTCCCAGAGATAGTCCACCAGTGCGCGCAGGTCGTCGTCGTTGCGGGCGTTCTTGGCCCGCGCCAGCGCCGTGCGCAGGCCGAGATACTCGCCGGCGCCGGGGGCGAACTGGTTGGGGGCGAGCGTCAGCGCCTCCAGCACCATCACCAGCCGGCGGCGATTGGCAGCGTCGAAGGCCAAGCGCCGGCGCTCGTCGATCAGGGCCTTGGCCACCGGCTTGGAGAAGGCACGGGCGGGCAGGCGCACCGCCTTGGTGTCGCTCACGCCCTCGTTGCCGGCCTCGTCGCGGGCCCTCAGCTTCACCTCGACGCGGGCACCCGCCCACGGATGGGCCATGAGGTCCTTGGAGGTCTGCGCCGCCCCCGAGCGGCCGCCCGACGGCAAGCTGAGCTTGAAGTCGGGGGCCGCCACCAGAGGCTGCGCTACCTTGCGCGGCTCGGCGCCGGGGCGGGGAAACAGCGGCGGCTCCGGCGCCAGGGGGCTGAACAGGGCATCGGCCTCCTTCACCCCGTAGTCGTCCTCCATTCGGTAGGCGAGCACCAGCGTGTTGCGCGGCCCGCTCTGCGGGTCCTTGGCGAAGCTGACGACGGGCTTCTGGTCCGCCTGCACCTTGAAGTGCCAGGCGAGACGCCGCTGGTCGGGGCCGAGGAAAGTGACGTCGGCATCCTCGCGGATGAGATAGCGCTTCTCGCCGGCCTGAACCGGGGCATCGGCGGCGGGCGCCACCTCGGCCACCCCACCCTCCAGCTTGAGCGCGCCGGCGTCGATGCCGGCCCCGCGCACCACCAGCGTGCTGCCCGCCGGCACCTGGAGGGCGGCGGCGTTGAGCGAGGTGGGATCATCGGAGCGCAGGCCCGGCAACACCACGGGCGGGCGGCCGGTATAGCCGGGCGGGTCCACCCAGGCGTCGAGCCGGTAAGGCGGCGGCGGGGTCAGCGCTTTCCAGTCGAACGCTGCGCCGATGCGGGCGAGATGCTGGCCGGGCGCCATGAAGAAGGTGGCGGCGAGGGCCAGCACCGCCAGCGCCCGGAAGGCCCGCGGGTCCAGCCGGGCGAGGCCGGGTGCGGGCGGCCCGGCGCGCAGGGTGCGGGCGGCGGCGAGCGCCCGGGCAAGGTGCGCCCGCCACAGGGCCGCGCCCACCGGATCGTCGGGGCGGGTGGCGAGGCTGTCGGAAATGGCGGTGGCGGGACGATGGGCGATGGTGCTGCGCTGGTCGAGGCGAGCGACCGCCTCCTCCCGGCCGGGCCAGCGCAAGGCCAAGAGCGGCCGCGCGGCGAAGGCGAGCAGCAGCGCAAAAAGGGCGACGCCTGCGATGCGGGCATAGACCGGGGCGGCCATGAAGACCCCGGCGAAGGCGAGCGCGAGGAAAATCGCGGCAACGACGCCCACCCGCGCCAGCGCCGGCCAGACCCGTTCCCAGAACAGGGCCAGGCGGGCCCGGCCGACCGCGCGATCCAGAAGGAAGCGCGCATCGCCGTCCGGCGTGCGCGGGCGCTTGGGGTCGCGAGATGCGCTCACACTCTCTCCCTTTCCCGCGGTGGCCGCTTGCGGGACAAGCCCGGCGGCGGCCATGAAGGGTCAGCTTAACACGCAGCAAGTTTC
Source organism: Xanthobacter pollutisoli (assembly GCF_040044995.1). NCBI lineage: Bacteria > Pseudomonadati > Pseudomonadota > Alphaproteobacteria > Hyphomicrobiales > Xanthobacteraceae > Xanthobacter > Xanthobacter pollutisoli. Next base: position 239,762 of record NZ_JBDZDP010000005.1, on the reverse strand, counting down.
GGGCCAGAGCCCCCCGCGGCGGCGGCTTCACATCTCGGTCACGGCCGGGCGGACCGGGGTGAAAGGTCGAGCTTGGCGAACGCCACCGCGTCCGCGGCGGCACCGATGGCGAGCGGGTCGAGACCGAGGGACGAAAGCGTCTCGCACATATGCGGCGGCAAAGGGGCACTTACGTCAACCGGCGGCGCATCCCGCTTCAGCGGCACCACCACCCGGCGCGCGTGGAGGTGCAATTTCGGCCCGCCCGGCAGCCGCGAGGCGCCGCCATAGATGGCATCGCCAAGGATCGGCGTGCCGAGATGGGCGAGGTGGGCCCGCAATTGATGGGTGCGGCCCGTCACCGGCGAGAGCGCCAGCACCGCGAGGCTGCCGGCGCGCGCCAGAACGCGGAAGTCGGTGATCGCCTCCTGGGCGCCCGGCGTGCCTTTGGCCACCGCCTGCATCCACCAGCCGCGATGCGGCGAGCGCTTGGCGAGAGGCTGGTCGATGCGCCCCTCTTCCTGCGCCGGCGCGCCGAGGGTGAGCGCCACGTAGGTCTTGCCCACCTGCCCGCTGGCAAACAGCTTCCCCAGCAGCGCCAGCGCCTTGGCGTGGCGGCCGAGCACCAGGCAGCCGGAGGTGTCCTTGTCCAGCCGGTGCGCCAGCTCCGGCGCGCGCGGAAGGCCGAAGCGCAAGACGTCGAGATGATCGGCCAGCGTCTCCCCGCCCTTCGGACCGGCGTGGACCGGCAGACCGCAGGGCTTGTCGATGATGAGCATCAGCCCGTCGCGATGGAGGATCGCAAGCTCGCCTGCCTCAGGGGCGAGGGGCGAGGCCGTGGGCGCGGAAGGCGTCATGGTGGAGATCGGCGGACCCTCTGGAGAAGCAGCAGAACACCACGTGGGCCACGCTGCCGGGGGATGCAAGATGAGCGAGGACGGCGCCGACCGCCAGCGGGGCGGCGTCTTGCGGCGGATAACCGTAGACGCCCGTGGAGATGGCGGGAAAGGCGATGGAGGCGAGCCCCGCCCCGTCGGCAAGGGTCAGGCTCTCGCGGTAGCAGGACGCGAGCAGGTCCGCCTCGCCAGCCGCCCCGCCCTGCCAGACCGGGCCCACGGTATGGATCACGTGGCGGGCCGGCAGGCGGAACCCCGGCGTCAGGCGGGCCTCGCCCGTGGGGCAGCCGCCGAGGGTGCGGCAGAAGGCGACGAGCTCCGGCCCGGCGGCGCGATGAATGGCCCCGTCGACGCCGCCACCGCCCAGAAGGGAGGAATTGGCCGCATTCACGATCGCGTCAGTCGCGAGGGCGGTGATGTCGCCCACCATGATCTCCAGCCGCGCCGCGCGGACGCCGGGAGCCGGGACGGAGGTGGAAGGAGCGCTGGCCATGGGTGCGATCCTACACCATCGGGCGCCGCCAAACGCCCCTCAGTCCGCCAGCTCCAGCTTGAGATCGAGGGTGGAGCGCCGGCCGAGGTCGTCGAAATGCTCGCCGAGGAAGCTCTCCGCCGCCGCCCGGCCGAGGTCGCGCAGATGCTGGAGGAAGGACCATTCCGCGTTGAGCTTGGAGGTGGCGTCGAGGGCCGCAAGCTGATGCTCGCCGCCGATGCGGTGCAGGCGCACCCGGCGGAAGGGCGAGCCGCCCAGCGTCCAGCGCGACAGCAGCCCCTGCTCGATCAGCTTGCCCGCATGGTCGATGGCGCGCAGCTGGGCGAGAAGCGAGGCATTGAAGGTGATCTCGTTGATGCGGTTCTGGATCTCCGACGCGGAGCGCGGCGTGGTCTCGCGCACCACCGGATTGATCTGCACCAGGATGATGTCGTCGGCGTCCGCCTTCTCGTAGAGCGGAAACAGCGGCGGATTGCCCATGTAGCCGCCATCCCAATAGGGCACGCCGTCGATCTCCACCGCCTGGAACAGGAACGGCAGGCAGGCCGAGGCCATCACCGCATCGGCCGTCATCTCCTCATGCCCGAAGATGCGCGCCCGCCCGGTGTGGACGTTGGTGGCGGAGATGTAGACCTTCACCTGCGAGCGCCGCAGCGCCTCGAAATCCACGTGGGCCTCGAGGATCTCGCGCAGGGGATTGATGTTCAGGGGGTTGAAATCGTAGGGCGAGAAGAAGCGCGAGGCCACCTCGAAGGCGAGATAGGCCGGGTTGCGCGCCAGCGACCAGTTGCCCAGCAGCCGGTCGAAGGCGGTGCGCTGGAGGGGCGACATGCGCCCGTCCCGCGACACATCGCGCCAGAACTGGGTGAGGGCGTGGCGCGCCTCCTCCGGGTCGCCCTTGGCGAGGCCGGCCGCCAGCACCACCGCATTCATGGCGCCGGCACTGGTGCCGGTGATGCCGGCGATGGCGATGCGCTCGTCCTGCAGCAGGCGGTCCAGCACGCCCCAGGTGAAGGCGCCGTGGGCGCCTCCCCCCTGGAGCGCCAGGCTCACCGGCTTCGCGCCGTCGCGTGGGCTCATGGCCGGCAACCCGGCGGCCGCCGCCTCACTCCGCCACCCAGCCGCCGTCGATCTGCTGCATGGAGCCGGTGATGGAGCGGGCGTTGTCGGAGGCGAGGAACACCGCGAGGGCCGCCACCTCCTCCACCGTCACGAACTCCTTGGTGGGCTGGGCGGCGAGCAGCACGTTCTTCTTCACTTCTTCCTCGGTCATGCCGCGGGCCTTGGCGGTGTCCGGGATCTGCTTCTCCACCAGGGGGGTCCACACGTAGCCGGGGCAGATGGCGTTCACGGTGATGCCGAAGGTCGCGGTCTCCAGCGCCGCGGTCTTGGTCAGGCCGGCGATGCCGTGCTTGGCGGAGACGTAGGCCGACTTGAAGGGCGAGGCGACGAGGGCGTGGGCGGAGGCAGTGTTGATGATGCGGCCCCACTTCTTCGCCTTCATGCCGGGAATGGCCGCGCGCATGGCGAAGAAGGCCGCCGACAGGTTGATGGCGATGATGGTGTTCCAGGTGTCGATGGGGAATTCCTCGATGGGCGCCACATGCTGGATGCCGGCGTTGTTCACGAGGATGTCGCAGGCGCCAAGGTCGGTCTCGGCGAGCTTGACCATGTCGGCGATCTCGTCCGCCTTCAGCATGTTGGCCGGCGAATAGAGGCATTTCACGCCGAAGTCGCTCTCGATGGCGGAGCGTTCCTTCTCGATCGCGGCAGCGTCCCCGAGGCCGTTGAGGACGATGGCGGCCCCCTCCTTGGCGAACGCGCGCGCATAGGCGAGCCCGATTCCGCTGGTGGACCCGGTGACGACGGCGACCTTACCCTTGAGCATGGCAATTCCCCAAAGCGGCTCAGCGTGGGCCGGCGGGTGGCCGGAGCCCACGGTGTAGCGGAGCGGTGTGACGGTGCTGTCACGCGCAGGCGGACCCTGCGGGCGGCAGATTGCAACGCTCCATGCGGCGGCGCAATGCGCCCGGCGAACCGCAGAGGGCGTTCCCGCAAGCTGGCGGTAGGGCATGTCATGCCCTACATTCGGCTGGTGACGATCCCCGCGCCCCATACGGATGACCATGACCACGGCCAATGCGTGGCGGGCGCCCTGGCGCGCGTCGAGCAATGCTGCGCCGAGAAGGGGCTGCGCCTGACGCCGCTCAGGCGCACGGTCATGACCATGCTGGCGCAAAGCCACGTGCCCCTCGGCGCCTACGAGATCGTGCAGCGCCTGGCCGAGGCGGGTGAGGCTTCGCCGCCCATGTCGGTCTACCGGGTGCTCGACTTTCTGGTGGCGGAGGGCCTCGCCCACCGCATCGAAAGCCGTAACGCCTTCCTTGCCTGCGCCCATCCGCACGAGGGCGACGACGTGGTGGTCTTCCTCATCTGCGACCGCTGCGGCCTGACGCGGGAGGTGGCCTCCCACGCGGTGGGGCGCGATCTCGCCTGGGCGGCGCGGGCCGCCGGCTTCGAGCCACGCCAGAGGGTGCTGGAGGTGGCGGGCACCTGCGCCCGCTGCCGCGAGGCCTCCTCGCCGGGCGGTTGACGCTCGCGGCGGGCGGGCCTAGAGCGTTTCGCGCGAGCGGGGCCCGGCTCGCGCGACCAACAATGCGCCTCCGCAGGGTTCGGGCGGGGGCGCCACCGCCTCGCGCGCCGGGTCACCAGGTCTTGAACCAGGATCTTGAACTGGGATCTTGAACACAAGGTCTTGATCGCGGACCGATTTTTTACGGATGCCCCCGCGGGCGCCGCGGCCCGAACCGGGCCCGGTGGCGCGAGCCGCGACAGCCGAGGATGCCCCACCGATGACCAGCGCCCTGCCCGTGGTTCCGACCGAGCTGCTGGAAGCCGGCCCCGCCCCGCGGCGGCGCACGGTGGGCGTCCCCGTCGGCCGCGTGATGGTGGGCGGCGGCGCGCCGGTGGTGGTGCAGTCCATGACCAACACCGACACCGCCGACATCGCCGGCACGGTGCGCCAGGTGGCGGCTCTGGCCCGCGCCGGCTCGGAGATCGTGCGCATCACGGTGGATCGCGACGAGGCGGCCGCCGCCGTGCCCCACATCAAGGAGAAGCTGCTGGCGATGGGCATCGACGCCCCGCTGGTGGGCGACTTCCATTACATCGGCCACAAGCTCCTCGCCGAGCATCCGGCCTGTGCCGAGGCGCTGGACAAATACCGCATCAATCCCGGCAATGTGGGCTTTGGCGACAAGAAGGACCGCCAGTTCGCCGCCATTGTCGAGACCGCCATCAAGCACGACAAGCCCGTGCGCATCGGCGCCAACTGGGGCTCCCTCGACGGCGAGCTGCTCACCCGCCTCATGGACGAGAACGCCCGCCTGCCCCAGCCGGCCGAGGCGCGCGCCGTCACCCGCGAGGCGCTGGTGCGCTCGGCGCTGCTGTCGGCGGGACTGGCGGAGGAGATCGGGCTTGGCCGGGACCGCATCATCCTGTCCGCAAAGGTGTCGGCGGTGCAGGATCTCGTGGCCGTATACAGCGAGCTGGCGCGGCGCTCGGACTATGCCCTGCACCTCGGCCTCACCGAGGCGGGCATGGGATCGAAGGGCATCGTCGCCTCCACCGCCGCCATGGGCGTGGTGCTCCAGCAGGGCATCGGCGACACCATCCGCGTGTCGCTGACCCCCGAGCCCAACGGTGACCGCACCCGCGAAGTTCAGGTGGCGCAGGAGATCCTGCAGACCATGGGGCTTCGCACCTTCGTGCCGCTGGTGGCGGCCTGCCCCGGCTGCGGGCGCACCACCTCCACCGTGTTCCAGGAGCTGGCGCAGAGCGTGCAGGACATGATCCGCACCCGCATGCCGGAGTGGAAGGCGAAATTCCCCGGGGTAGAGACCCTCAACGTGGCGGTCATGGGCTGCATCGTGAACGGGCCGGGCGAGAGCAAGCATGCCGATATCGGCATTTCGCTCCCCGGCACCGGCGAGACGCCGTCCGCCCCCGTGTTCATCGACGGCAAGAAGGTGGCGACGCTGCGCGGCGCCAACATCCAGGACGAGTTCCGCCAGATGGTGGAGGCCTATGTGGCCCGCCGCTTCGGCGTCGGCGCTCAGCCGGCGGACGTGCCCGCGGCCGGCGCGGCCGCGGAATAGGCAAGAGGGAGAGGACCATGGACGAGACCGAGGCTACCCCGCCCCGCAAGCCCCTCACCGACGCGGCGAAGCGCGCCCTCGCCGAGGCCGAGGCCCGCCGCGCCGCCATGGACGCCGCCCAGAAGGACCGACCGAAGGAGATTGACGGCCGCGACGGGCCGGAGCCGGTGCGCTACGGCGACTGGGAAGTCGGCGGCATCGCCACCGACTTCTGACGCCGCGCCCTGCGCCTTCAGCCCACGCGCGACCTTCAGCCCACCAAAGCGAGCCCGGCAAGGCCCGCAAGGCCCACCGCGATGCGCCACCAGCCGAACGGCGCGTAGCCGTGCTTGGCGACGAAATCGAGCAGCGTGCGCACCACCACTACCGCCGCGCAGAAGGCGGCGACGAAGCCGATGACGATGAGCAGCCCATCGTCGAAGGTCAGGTTGTTGCGGTTCTTGTAGAGGTCGTAGACGAACGCCCCGAGCATGGTGGGCAAGGCGAGGAAGAAGGAGAATTCCGCCGCCGCCCTTTTATCCACGCCCATCAGCATGGCGCCGACGATGGTGGAGCCCGAGCGCGACATGCCCGGAATCATCGCGAGGCACTGGAAGAAGCCGATGATGAGCGCGATATGCCACGGCAGGCCCATGGCGTTGTTGTAGCGCGGCTCCGGCACCACCTTGTCGATGAACAGCAGGATGATGCCGCCGAAGATCAGCGTGCCGCAGATCAGCACCGGCGTCTCGAACAGCACGCTCTTGATGAAGCCGTGGGCCAGCGCGCCGATCACCGCCGCCGGCAGGAAGGCGATGATAATGCCGATGACAAAGCGCCGCGCGCCCGGATTGGTGGGCAGTTGCTGGGCCACATGCAGGAACCGCTGGAAATAGACGGTGAGGATGGCGAGCACGGCGCCGAGCTGGATCAGCACCTCGAAGGTGTGGCCGTTGCTCTCGAACCCGAGGAAGTGGCCGGCGAGCAGGATGTGGGCGGTGGAGGAGACGGGGATGAATTCCGTCAGACCCTCCAAAAGGCCGAGAACGAGCGCTTCGAGCATGTCGCCGAGAGTCATGATGTATCCGGGAGGCGGGGTTCGGAACGGGCCGCCATCCTGTTCGCTTGCCTTCGCAGGTGCAATCGCGCCCGCCCGAGACCGAGCCTGGGGCAAGCGCCGGCCAAGCGGTTTCCGCCCCGCCTGTGGCCCACCCGCCACAGGCGCCACCTGACGTTGCGGGAGGTTACTCGGGGGTTTGCCTATCCCGGTAAGGTTTCATTCACCATGTTCGCGCGCCGGCCGAAGCGCCCCGCGGGGCGGCGTCGTGCTGCAGCGCGATGGAACCAATCGGAAAGAATCCGCATCTAAACATGGACGTGCCGGGTGACTGGCCTTCCCCTTTCGACCCCCGGCGAAAAGCGGCTCATGTATCTGCATCATCATCCCTTCTGCCCGCATTCGCGTTTCGTCCGCCTGCTGCTCGCGGAATACGGGCTCGAACCGGAGCTCGTGGAAGAGCGGGTGTGGGAGCGCCGTCCCGGCTTTCTCGCGCTCAATCCCGCGGGGGACACGCCGGTGATCGTGGAGGAGATGGCCGCCTCGGTGCCGGGCGCCACCATCATCGCCGAATATCTGGACGAGACGCGTGGCCTTGCGCTGGGCACCCATCGCCTGCTGCCGGAGGACCCGGCCGGGCGGGTGGAGGTGCGGCGCCTCACCCACTGGTTCCACGAGAAGATGTATGTGGAGGCGAGCGAGCCCCTGGTCCGCGAGCGCATCCACAAGCGCTACATGAGCCGCGAGCAGGGCGGCGGCTCGCCGGACGCCACCTCGCTGCGGGTGGCGCGCGCCAATCTGCGCTATCATCTCAAATATATCGGCTGGCTGGCCAAGGCCCGCAAATGGCTGGCCGGCGAGAAGCTGAGCCAGGCCGACCTTGCCGCCGCCGCGCATCTGTCGGTGGCCGACTATCTGGGCGACGTGCCGTGGGACGAGGACGATCACGCGAGGGACTGGTACGCGCGGATCAAGTCGCGGCCGACCTTCCGCGCCTTGCTGAACGAGAGCATCCCGGGGATGCCGCCCTCCAAGACCTACGCCGACCTCGACTTCTGACCGCCGCCGGGGCGCCCCCGCTCGAGGCCCTTGTCTGCGACCTCGCGGCCGCCGAGGGCTTCGATGCGGTCGGCATCACCCGACCCGACGCCATCCCGGTTGCCGGCGCACGGCTGAAGGACTGGGTCGCCACCGGCGCCCATGGCGACATGGGCTGGTTGGCCGAGACCCTGGAGCGGCGCGCCGACCCCGCAACGCTCTGGCCGGCCATCCGCAGCGTCATCCTCCTCGGCCTCAATTACGGACCGCAGGAGGACCCCCGCGCGGTGCTGGCCGAGCGGAGCGCGGGCGCCATCTCGGTCTATGCCCGGGCGGAGGACTATCACGACATCATCAAGCCGAAGCTGAAGCGCGTCGCCCGCGCGCTGCTGGCCGAGGCGACCCGCCGCGGCATCGCCGGCGACGTCAAGGTGTTCGTGGATACTGCGCCGCTGATGGAGAAGCCGCTGGCCGCCGCCGCCGGGCTGGGCTGGCAGGGGCGGCACACCAATCTGGTGTCGCGGGACTTCGGCTCCTGGCTGTTCCTCGGCGCCATCGCCACCACGCTGGAGCTTGAGCCGGACGCGCCGGAGGCCGACCATTGCGGCTCCTGCCGTGCCTGCCTCGACGCCTGTCCGACCGCGGCCTTCCCCGCCCCCTATGTCATCGACGCGCGCCGCTGCATCTCCTACCTCACCATCGAGCACAAGGGGCCCATCCCCGAAGAGCTGCGCCCGCTCATGGGCAACCGCATCTATGGCTGCGACGATTGCCTCGCCGCCTGCCCCTGGAACAAGTTCGCCCAGGAGGGGCACGAGGCGAAGCTCGCCGCGCGGGCCGAGAATGACGCGCCTCCGCTGGCTGAATTGGTGGAGCTGGACGACGCCGCCTTCCGCGCGCGCTTCCCCAAGAGCCCCATCAAGCGCATCGGCCGCGACCGCTTCGTCCGCAACGTGCTGATCGCCATCGGCAATTCGGGAGATGCCGCGCTCGTGTCGCAGGTGGAGGCGCGGCTGGACGATCCCTCCGCGCTGGTGCGCGAGGCGGCGGTGTGGGCGCTCGGGCGGCTGGCGATGTGATGTTAGGCAGAACTCCTTGAAAGCCGAAAACTCCTCCCTATATGAAACGATAGGTGTTTTTTGCACCTAATTCCACATATTTTAAATGGAGATTTAAATGAGCATGTTACTTCCTAGTGAGGTTTTTCCGGGATTAGTCGCTTACGTCGATGTCTCAGTCCTCCAGCTTGAGCCCAAGGCTCTAACTAACGTTCCGAATGGGGCTCTGATCCCGAACAGGCCCGGCCCCTTTCTAATTCTCGCAAGGGACCTCATCGAAGAGGGTTTCCTGTCCGTCCCGCTTTATTCGCACGCAGGGACAGATCGCATGCTCTTGGATCAAGCATCCAAACATGGGCACATTGGTTGGACCGCGCGCGAGAGTTACTGGCATCTCAAGCAGTTCTGGATCGCGCCCGCTATCAGCTTTAGCCGAGCATCGCACGCAGAGTTAAGCGTTTACGGGCGACGCAATTATTACGCCCAGGATAAGCTTCAGGAGATCATTCTTCACCGAGACGATTCGCCCACGCCGTTCCGCTCAATTACAGCGGTATGCCAACCGCCCATTTCCAATCCAAGCGTTTGCCGGTAGGATTGCAGCCTCACGGAACCATGAAGGGGGCGACAAGAGCTGGCGTCACGATCGCGTCGCGCCCACACGCGAAGATTGACGACGACAGAACAGGCGACATGCACGAGCCCCGCAAGCTTTATGTGAAGTCCTTCGGCTGCCAGATGAACGTCTACGATTCCCATCGTATGGCGGACACGCTGGCGCGGGAGGGCTATGTGGAGACGCAGGACCCGGCCGAGGCCGATCTCGTCATCCTCAACACCTGCCACATCCGCGAGAAGGCCGCCGAGAAGGTCTATTCCGAGCTCGGGCGCCTCAGGAAGCAGAAGCAGGAGGCGGGCTCCGACACGCTGATCGCCGTCGCCGGCTGCGTCGCCCAGGCCGAGGGCGCCGAGATCATGCGCCGCGCCCCGGTGGTGGACATCGTGGTCGGCCCCCAGAGCTATCACCGCCTGCCCGAGCTGCTGGCCGACGCCAAAGGCGGCAAGCGCGTGGTGGACACCGAATTTCCCGCCGAGGACAAATTCGACCACCTGCCCGCCCCGACCCGCGCCGCCACCCGCTCGCGCGGCCCGGCCGCCTTCGTGACGGTGCAGGAGGGCTGCGACAAGTTCTGCACCTTCTGCGTGGTGCCCTATACCCGCGGCGCCGAGGTCTCCCGTCCGGTGGCCAAGATCCTGGACGAGGCGGCGCGCCTCGTGGACCAGGGGGTGCGCGAGATCACCCTCATCGGCCAGAACGTCAACGCCTTCCACGGCGAGGGGCCGGACGGCGCGGCGTGGAGCCTCGCCCGCCTCATGGAGCGCCTCGCACGGATCGAGGGGCTGGCGCGGCTGCGCTACACCACCTCGCACCCCCGCGACATGGGCGACGACCTCATCGCCGCCCACCGCGACCTGCCGCAATTGATGCCCTACCTGCACCTGCCGGTGCAGTCCGGGTCCGACCGCATCCTCGCCGCCATGAACCGCAGGCACGGGCGCGACCTGTTCCTCTCGCTCATCGAGAAGATGCGTAACGCGCGGCCGGACCTTGCCCTCTCCTCCGATTTCATCGTCGGATTCCCGGGCGAGACGGACCGCGATTTCGAGGACACGCTCGATCTGGTCCGCGAGGTGGGCTTCGCCAGCGCCTATTCCTTCAAATACAGCTCCCGCCCCGGCACGCCCGCCGCCGAGCATGAGGCGCAGGTGGCGGAAGAGGTGAAGTCCGAGCGCCTCGCCGAGCTGCAGAAGCTGCTGGAAGCCTCCAAGGCGGCCTTCGACGCCTCCTGCCGCGGCCGCACCTTCGACATCCTGCTGGAGAAGCCGGGCCGCCAGCCGGGCCAGCTCATCGGCCGCTCGCCCTACCTCCAGAGCGTGGTGGTGAACGATCCGCCCGCCGGTGTCGGCGAGATGCTCACCGTCACCATCACCGACGTGGGTCCGAACAGCCTCGCCGGCGTCCCGGCCCCGTCCGCACTTCTCCCGTTCCCCGCTTCGTCCCGGCCGCTTGCGGCCATGGAGGCCTGAGCTTGCGCAGATCCGGCAGCGACCACCGTGATCGTCCGGCCGACCGACCGGTCGACCGCCCTCTCGCGCCCGCCGGGCCGGCCCGCGCGGCCGTGACCGCGCCGTGGGCCAATCCCGATGACGACGCGGCCGCCCACGTGGTGCTGGCCTTCGACGACAACCGGCTCGCCACCCAGCTGTTCGGCCACTACGGGCGGAACCTTGCGCTGCTGGAGCGCAAGCTCGGCGTGAAAGCGGATTCGCGCGGCAACCATGTGACCCTGGAAGGCGCCCGCGATGCCTGCGAGCAGGCGCGCGCCGTTCTGGAGCACCTGTACGAGGCGCTGCGCAAGGGCCGTGACATCGGCCAGGGCGACGTGGAAGGCGCCATCCGCGAGGTCACGTCCCAGGGCTCCCTGTTCGACTTCGACCCGGCCGAGCAGCGCCAGTCGTTCGACGAGATCCACCTGCGCCGCCGTCCCGTGCGCGCCCGCACCGCCGCGCAGGATGCCTATATCCGCGCCCTGAAGCGCCACACTCTGGTGTTCGGCAACGGCCCCGCCGGCACCGGCAAGACCTGGCTCGCGGTGGCCTATGCCGTCCATCTGCTGGAGCGGCGGATGGTGGACAAGATCATCCTCTCCCGCCCGGCCGTCGAGGCCGGCGAGCGCCTCGGCTTCCTGCCGGGCGACATGAAGGAGAAGGTGGACCCTTACCTGCGCCCCATCTATGACGCGCTGTACGACCTGATGGACCGCCCCTTCGTGGAGCGGGCGCTGCAATCGGGCGAGATCGAGATCGCGCCGCTGGCCTTCATGCGCGGGCGCACGCTCTCCAACGCCGCGGTGATCCTGGACGAGGCGCAGAACGCCACCTCCATGCAGATGAAGATGTTCCTGACCCGCCTGGGCGAGAACTCGCACATGATCGTCACCGGCGATCCGAGCCAGACCGACCTTCCCGGCGGGCAGGTGTCCGGCCTTGCCGAGGCGGTGCGGCTGCTGGACGGGGTCGAGGGCGTCGGCATCTGCCATTTCAAGGCCGAGGACGTGGTGCGCCACGAGCTGGTGCAGCGCATCGTCTCCGCCTACGAGAAGCTCGACGCGGCCAAGATCGAGGCCGCCTCCGCCCGCCTCGCCAGCAAGGCGGGAGGCTGAGCCGTGAGCGCACGAGCCAAGCTCGCGGCGGTCCCGTCCGCAACGGCGCCTTCCGCGCCCGTCCCTGCCGACCCGGCCGTCGCCATCGACGTGCTGGTGGAGGCGGACGGCTGGGCGGGCATGCCGCAGGCGGAAGCCGTGGCGGTGAAGGCCTGTGAGGCCGCATTGGCGGCCCTCGGCGAGGCGGTGCCCGTCCCCTGCGAGGTGGCCATCACCCTCACCGACGACGCGCGCATTCGCGTGCTCAACCGCGACTGGCGCGGCATGGACAAGCCGACCAACGTCCTGTCCTTTCCGCAGCCGGACCTGCCCGAGGGCGCCGACGCGCCCCAGCCGCTCGGCGACATCATCGTCGCGCTTCAGACCCTCGCCGCGGAAGCCGCGGCCGAGGGCAAGGCGGCGGAAAACCATCTCGCCCATCTGGTGGTGCACGGCACGTTGCACCTCATGGGCTACGACCACATCGAAGACCACGAAGCAGAGGAAATGGAAGCGCTGGAACGTGAGATCCTCGCGGGCCTCGGGATCGCCGATCCCTATGGCCTGCCGCAGGACTGACGGGCCACCGCCCTAGACCGGCCATGTCTCACATCGACCAAGCGACCGAGACCAGCTCTTCGGAGCCGCAAAGTTTTCTCGATCGATTGCGTGCCCTCCTCGGCACGTTTCGTCCGCACGGCTCACTCCGCACCGACCTTGTGGAGGTGCTGGACGCGGCCCAGGCGCCCGAGGAGGAGGGGGAGTTCACCCCGTCCGAGCGCAAGATGCTGCGCAACATCCTCCACCTCAAGGAGGTGGGCATCGGCGACATCATGGTGCCGCGCGCCGAGATCGTCGCCGTACGCAAGGACAGCTCGCTGGGCGAGCTCCTGAAGGTGTTCGTCAGCGTCGGTCACTCGCGCCTTGTGGTCTATGGCGACACGCTGGACGACCCGGTGGGCATGGTCCACATCCGCGACCTCATCGCCTTCCTCGCCGGCGATCAGACCAGCGACCCCTCGGCCAAGCTCGACCTCGGCAAGGTCAATCTGGACGTGTCGCTGGAGGATGCCGGCCTCATTCGCCGCCTGCTCTACGTGCCGCCGTCCATGCCGGCGGTGGACCTGCTGGTGGCCATGCAGGCGGCCCGTACCCATCTCGCGCTGGTCATCGACGAATATGGCGGCACCGACGGCCTCGTCTCCATCGAGGACGTGGTGGAGGAGATCGTCGGCGAGATCGAGGACGAGCACGACGAGGCGGCCGAGACCATGCTCACCCGTCAGTCCGACGGCAGCTTCCTCGCCGATGCGCGCACGCCGCTGGAGGCGGCGGTGGAAGTGCTCGGCACCGACTTCGCCTCCCCCGAGGCCATGGAGGAGGTGGACAGCGTCGGTGGTCTGGTGGTGCGCGTCGCCGCCCGGGTGCCCAAGACCGGCGAGGTGATCTCCCTGCCCGGCGGCTACGACGTGGACGTGGTGGATGCCGATCCGCGCCGCCTCAAGAAGCTGCGCATCATTCCGCCGCGCGACCTGACCCGCGATGACGCACGGGACCAGACGCGCGTTCCGGCGCCCGAGACCGGCGAGCTTGCCGGCGGGCGCACCCCGCCCGAAGCCTGACCCAGCGCGTGCCTCGCCCCGTCACGGCCGCGTCCCTGCGCGGGCGGCTCCTTGCATTGCGGTTTCTCTCCGGCTGGCGTCGGCGGTTTGCCGCCGCCCTCGCCGGGGCGCTGAGCGCCCTCGCCATGCCGCCGTTCGGCCTGTGGCCGGTTCTGGCACTGAGCTTTCCCCTGCTCGTGCTGCTCATCGACGGCTGCCGCGGCGACCTCAGAGCCCGCCTCGCCGCCGCCGCCGGGGTGGGATGGTGGTTCGGCTTCGGCTATTTCCTCGCCTCCCTGTGGTGGATCGGCGCCGCCTTCCTGGTGGAAGCGGACGTGTTCGGCTGGCTGCTGCCCTTCGCGGTGGTGGCCATGCCGGCGGGGCTCGCCTTGTTCACCGCCCTCGGCACGGCGGTGGCGCGGGCGCTGTGGTCGCGCGGGGCGCTGCGCCTGTTTGCCCTCGCCTTCGGCCTCACCTGCGCCGAATGGCTGCGCGGGCACGTGCTGACCGGCTTTCCTTGGAACACCTACGGCTATGCCTTTTCCGATTCACTGGTGCTGATGCAGGGCGCGGCGCTGGTGGGGGTATGGGGGCTCACCTTCGCGGCGGTGCTGCTGCTGGCGACGCCGGTGCTGCTCCTCGGCCCCCGCCGCACCGGCCTTGCCGCGGTCGGCGCCGCGACGCTGGTGCTCGCCGGCGCCGCGGCCTGGGGCAGCCACCGTCTCGCCACGACGCCCCTCGCCACCGTGCCGGGCGTGACGCTCCGCGTGATGCAGCCCGACCTGCCGCAGGACAAGAAATTCGCCTACGACCGGCGGCGCCAGATCCTTGCCGACTATCTGGCGCTCAGCGCCCGCCCGAGCCCCGCCTATCCCCGCGGCCTCTCCGACGTGAGCGTGCTGATCTGGCCTGAATCGGCCTTCCCCTTCATTTACGAGCGCGAGCCGTGGGCGGCGCAGGACATCGCCGCCGCATTGCCGGAGAACGTGACGCTGGTGACGGGCGCGATCCGCTACGACCAGCCGCCGCCCGGCCAGAGGTCGCCGTTCTTCAACGCCATCCGGGTCATGAACGCCCGTGGCGAGGTGCTGCACAGCACGGATAAGGTGCACCTCGTCCCGTTCGGCGAGTACCTGCCGCTTCAGGCAGAGCTTGAGGCTCTCGGCATCGAACAACTTACGCGTGTACGAGGGGGATTCTCCTCCGGCAGTGCGCTCGCGCCCCTCGTGATCCCCGGCCTGCCCCTCGCCGCACCGCTGGTATGTTACGAAATTATCTTTCCTGGAAAGGTAGTTCCAGAAGGTGTCCGCCCCGGCTGGCTGCTCAATCTGACCAATGACGCATGGTTCGGAATGACCCCCGGGCCCTATCAGCACTTCGCCCAGGCCCGGATGCGCGCGGTGGAGGAGGGGCTTCCCCTGGTGCGCGCAGCCAATACCGGCATCTCTGCCATCGTCGATCCGGTAGGACGTATTGTCGCATGGCTTCCGTTGGGTCGGGAAGGGGTGGTGGACGGCCCACTTCCTCAACCCCTGGAAACGGTTTCCCCAACTGCCAAGCTTGGCAGCCTCCCGCTCCTGGTGATGCTCTCGACCGCTCTCGGCCTAGCGCTTGCGCCGCTTTGCGGTTGCATTACACGCAAAGGTTGATCGACGCTCACAGATTGTGTGCCTATGTTCGCCGGCAATCAGGGCAGCCTTCGCTTTGCGAAGTATCGAACAATCTTTTCCGACATAGCCGGAGAGACCATGGTCAAGAAGGCGCCGAACCCTATCGATAAACACGTCGGCTCACGCGTCCGCATGCGGCGGATGATGGTGGGAATGAGCCAGGAAAAGCTGGGCGAGCACCTCGGAATCACCTTCCAGCAGATTCAGAAGTACGAGAAGGGCACGAACCGCATCGGCGCGAGCCGTCTGCAGCAGATCTCCATCGTGCTTGGTGTTCCCGTTGCTTTCTTCTTCGAGGGCGCGCCCGTGGTCGGTCCGGAGGGCGAAGGCTTCTCCGAGGAACAGTCCCCGGCCTACGTCTCCGACTTCCTCGCGACTTCCGACGGCCTGACCCTGACGCGGAACTTCATGCGCATTTCCGACGCCCGCGTGCGCCGGCGCATCGTGGATCTGGTGATCGCCATCGCCGGAGAGACCGAAACCTGAACGTTCGTTTTGTCGAACGATTTCGCAATGCCAACCTTGACCGCCCGCTGCTGCGTTGCCACAAAAGGGGAGACCGCAACGCGGCGCGGGCGTACGGGGACCGAGACATGGCGCGTCAGTCGTATCTTTTTACCAGCGAATCCGTCTCCGAAGGCCATCCGGACAAGGTTTGCGACCGGATCTCGGATGAGGTCGTGGACACTTTCTTCCGCACGGCGGAGACCGAAGGCTGGGACCCCAGCCAGATCCGCGTCGCGTGCGAGACCCTCGCCACCACCAACAAGGTGGTGATCGCCGGCGAGACCCGCGGCCCCTCCTCCATCACCAAGGACCTGCTGTCCCACGCCGCGCGCCTTGCCATCAAGGACATCGGCTACGAGCAGGACGGCTTCCACTGGGAGAATGCGGACATCAACGTGCTGCTGCACGCCCAGTCCGCCGACATCGCCCAGGGCGTGGACATCGCCGGCAACAAGGATGAAGGCGCGGGCGACCAGGGCATCATGTTCGGCTACGCCGTGCGCGAGACGCCAGAGCTGATGCCGGCGCCGATCTATTACGCCCACAAGATCCTCAAGACCCTCGCCGACGCCCGCCATTCGGGCGAGACCCGCGCCCTCGGCCCCGACGCCAAGAGCCAGGTCACCGTGCAGTATGAGGACGGCAAGCCGGTGGGCGTCACCCAGATCGTGCTGTCCACCCAGCACCTGGACGAGAACCTCACCTCGCGCGACGTGCAGGCCCTCGTCGAGCCCTACATCAAGAAGACCCTGCCCGAGGGCTGGGTGTCCGACGCCACCATCTGGCACGTGAACCCGACCGGCAAGTTCGTCATCGGCGGTCCCGACGGCGACTGCGGCCTCACCGGCCGCAAGATCATCGTGGACACCTACGGCGGCGCGGCGCCCCACGGCGGCGGCGCCTTCTCCGGCAAGGATCCCACCAAGGTGGACCGCTCGGCCGCCTATGCCGCGCGCTACCTCGCCAAGAACGTGGTCGCCGCCGGCCTTGCCGACCGCGCCACCATCCAGCTCGCCTACGCCATCGGCGTGTCCGATCCGCTCGCGGTCTATGTGGACCTGCACGGCACCGGCCACGTGGAAGAGGCGAAGCTCGAGAAGGTGCTGCGCGAGGTGATGAACCTGCGTCCCCGCGGCATCCGCGAGCACCTCGGCCTCACCAAGCCCATCTACGCCCGCACCTCCGCCTACGGCCATTTCGGCCGCGCCCCGGAAGCGGACGGCGGCTTCTCCTGGGAGAAGACCGACCTCGTGGACGCGCTGAAGGCCGCCTGCGCCTGACGCGCCGGCCACCGGAAACGGCACCGGCGTCCCATGACGCCGGGCCAGCGGCCGAGGGCCGCGATCTCGCCCCCATGCTGTCCATGACCGAAGACCCCGAGCGGCGCGGCGCCTTCTACGGCCGCCGCATCGGCAAGACGCTGCGCGGCCTCCAGCAGGACGCGCTGGCGCGTCTCCTGCCCGCCCGGCGCTTCGACCTCGCCGAAGCCGCCGCCCCCCAAGACCTGTTCCCCCATCCCGTCGACGGCCTGTGGCTGGAGATCGGCTTCGGCTGCGGCGAGCACCTGCTGTCCCACGCGGCGGCGCGGCCGAACATCGGCTTCATCGGGGTCGAGCCATTCCTGAACGGCCTAGCCCGCATGCTGGTGGACCTCGACGCCAGCGGGCTCTCCAACATCCGCCTGTTCGACCAGGACGCGGCGCTGCTGCTCGACCGGCTGCCGCAGGGGTGCCTCGACGGCGCGGACCTGTTCTATCCCGATCCCTGGCCGAAGAAGCGGCACTGGAAGCGTCGCTTCGTGCGGCCGGACAATCTCGACCGCCTCGCCCGCGCCATCCGGCCCGGCGGCACCTTCCGCTTCGCGTCCGACGTGCCGCATTATGTGGGCTGGACGCTGGCGCAGGTGCGCACCCACGGCGCCTTCCGCTGGACCGCCACCCGCGCCGACGACTGGCGCCAGCCCTTTCCCGGCTGGCCCGGCACCCGCTACGAGGCGAAGGCGGTCGCCGAGGGGCGCATCCCCACCTATCTCACCTTCGAGCGTGTTCAGGCGGAGGCGGCGAGCGCCGCCAGCCCCTCGCGATAGGTGGGATAGCGCAGGATCACGCCCAGTTCGCCCTTGAGGCGGGCGTTGCTGACCCGCTTGTTTCCCGACCAGAAGGTGAGCGCCATGGGGCTCATCTCGCGCGCCGCCTCCTCGAACGGCACGAGCGGCGGCGGCGCGCGGCCGAGCAGCTCCGCCGCATAGGCGATGGGATCGCCGGGCGGAGCGGGCAGATCGTCGGTGACGTTCAGGATGCCGTTGAAGCGCAGGGCGGCGGCGGCCCGGATGGCGTTCGAGATATCGTCCACATGGATGCGGTTGAACACCTGTCCCGGCTTGTCGATGCGCCGTGCCGTGCCGGCCCGCACCTGCTCCAGGGCGTTGCGCCCGGGCCCGTAGATGCCGGCGAGGCGCAGCACCGACACCGCGACGCCCCGCGCCTTGCCGAAAGCGAGCCAGTCGGCCTCCGCCTGCAGCCGCCGCTCCAGCCGGGCGCTGCCGCCGCGCGGGGGCGTGGTCTCATCCACCCACCCCCCGTCGTGGTTGCCGTAGACGCCGAGGGTGGTGAGATAGACGACCTGTCGGAGCCGGCCCTGCTCCAGCACGGCGCGGGCGCAGCGCAGCACCGGGTCGCCGCGGGCATCGGGCGGGGCCGAGACGATGAGAAGCTGGGTCTCGCGCAGGACCGCGGCGAGTTCATCGCTGAGCTGTTCCCCGTCGAACAGCATGGCCTCGACGTTCGCCGGCAGGGCGGCGACGCGGTCCGCCGTGCGGGCGGTGCCGACGATGCGGCTGAAAGCGCTGTGATCCTCCGCAACGAGGCGGGCAACGCAATAGCCGAAGCCGAGCGCGGTCAGCGAGGTCATGGCGCAGGGATGGCCGAACCGCCGGCGGCCGGCAAGAGGGGGGCACTGGGGCGGCCGGCGAGGGCGGAGGCGCAGAGCCGCCGCACCGTCTCCTCGCTCGCCCGGGTCACGCTCTTGCGGTCGTGCGCGGCATCAAGGCGCACCGGCGCGCCGAACACTACCTCCACGTCGATGGCGCCCTGGCGCAGCACGTCCATGAGATGCGGCGCGAGGTCCATGTCGCCGAACCAGGCGGCCACCGCCCGGTGACGGCGGCCCATGGGCAGGCCCTGGAGGCGCACATAAGCGACGGCGAGGGGCTGGACGGTCACCTCGGCACCGGCGGCGAAGGCCTCCCGCGCCGCGCCGACCAGCGCCGTGCGGAACGGCAGCACGCGGTTGCCATCGCTCGACGTGCCCTCGGCGAACAGCACCACCGGATCGCCGGCGCCGAGCCGCTCGGCGATCTCGCGGTTGACCGCGCCGGTGGCGTGGCGGCGCTGGCGGTCAACGAACACCGTGCGCTGGAACCGGGCGAGGAGGCCGATCAGCGGCCAGCCGGCCACCTCGCTCTTGGCCACGAAGAACAGCGGCGTGAGCGATCCCACCACCGGAATGTCGAGCCAGGAGGAATGATTGGCGAGGAGCAGCAGCGGCCGGTCGGCGGCCGGGGCCCCGTGCACGCGCACCCTCACGCCGATGAGGCGCAGCAGGATGCGGTGATAGAGGGTCGGGATGTGGCGCTGCGTGTCCAGCCCGAGCTTGAGCGAAACCCATTGCAGCGGAATGCCGACGAGGGTGACCACCGCCACCACCGCCAGAATGGCGCCGATCCGCAGCCGGTCGAGGAGGCGCGACAGGGCCGGCCGCTCGGGGCCGAGATCGGCGATGCCCTCGCCGTCGCCGGGAGCCGGCGCGCCGGGTGGCCCGCCGGCCTCGCTCACGGCTTCTCGTCCTCGTCGAGGGGAACGGCGTAGAGCTCCAGCCGGTGGCCGCGCAGCCGGAAGCCGAGACGGCGGGCGATGGCCTCCTGCAGCGCCTCGATCTCCTCCGAGCGGAATTCGATGACCCGGCCGGACCTCAGGTCGATGAGGTGGTCGTGGTGCTCGTCGGGCATCTGCTCGTAGCGGGCGCGGCCGTCGCCGAAATCATGGCGCTCGATGATGCCGGCATCTTCCAGCATCTTCACCGTGCGATAGACCGTGGAAATGGAAATGTTGTCGTCGATCGCCACCGCGCGGCGGTGCAGTTCCTCCACGTCGGGATGGTCCTGCGCCCCGGACAAGACGCGGGCGATGATTCGCCGCTGCTCCGTCATCCTCATGCCCTTGGCGAGGCAGGCTTCTTCGATGACGCTGATCTTGCCGCTCAAGCGGGACCCTCCGCGACGACCCGACGGGAATGGGAAGCCTTATCGCGCCCCCGCCGGTGGACCGCAAGGGGCGACGGCGCCTCAGGCCCCTGCTCAGAAATCGCGCCGCATCACCAGCGCGTCGCCACCGCCGGCATAATAGCCCCGCCGCCGGCCCACCTCGCGATAGCCCATCCGCGTGTAGAGGGTGCGGGCCGCCGCGTTGCCGGCCTCCACCTCCAGGAAGGAGGTGGTGACGCCCTCGCTGGCGAGGCGGGCGAGATGAAAGCCCACCAGCGCGCGGCCGATGCCGCGGCGGCGCCGGTCGGTCACCACCGCCACGGTCAGGATCTCCGCCTCGGGGGGCACAACGTGGGAGAGGATGAAACCCACCGGTCCCCGGCGCGGCCCGGCGGCGGCAACGTGCGCGCGCACCGCGCGGTCGGCCAAAAGGCGCTCGAACTCGTCTACTTCCCACCCGCGGGCGAAGGCACGGGCGTGGATGGCGGCGAGATGGGGGATGTCCGCCGCCGTCGCCGCCCGCAGCAGCGGCGGCCGGGGCGGGAAGAGGCGTTCGAGAAGGCGCTTCATCGGCGGGCGATGCGGGCCTTGTCCTGCGGCTTGGCATCGGGCGGGCGCAGGTAGAGCGGCCGGGGCTCGGCCGCTTCGGGGTCCGCCACGGCGCCGAGCCGCGCCACCCAGGCGACGTCGGGGGCCGGTGTGTCGTCCACCAATTGGGGCGGCTGCTCGGAGGAGGGCCAGGCCTCGGCCACCAGATTGGCGCCCGAGCCCACGAGCCGCACCGCGCCGATGGCCACCGAGCGGGCGGCCTCGCGCACGCTGGTGATGCGCGGCGCGATGAGGGTGCGCCCGCCCACGCCGAACATCTGCAGGAAAACGTGGCCGTGACGGGCGTCGATGGTGCTCACCACCGGCACCGCATCGTCCTGCGCCAGATAGGGCGCGGCGAGGGAGGCGAGGGTGGTCACGCCCACCACCGGCCGGTTGGCGGTGAGGCCAAAGCCGCGCGCGGCGGAAAGCCCGACCCTGAGCCCGGTGAAGCTGCCGGGACCGATGGTGACGGCAATGCGCGCGAGATGCTCGAAATCCAGCCCTGCCGCGGCCATCACCTGCTCGACGAGCGGGATGAGCGTCTCGGCGTGGCCGCGCTCCATAAGGAGCGAATCACCGGAAACGATGCTGTCCGTATCGGTGTCGAGCACCGCGGTAGAGCAGGCGGCAAGCGCCGTGTCGATGGCAAGGACGTACATGAACGCGGAGGCCCCAGTTCCCGCCACGATCAACCGAAACCGCGGCGGGGGGAAGCAACCGGGCGCGCTCACCTTTCGGAAAGGTTAATCCCGCCGTAGCACGGTAACGGGCGGACCTTCCGGCTACCGCTCAGACGGCCTGCACCTCGAGCACTTCGGGCACGAAATGCTTCAGCAGGTTCTCGATGCCGTTCTTCAGCGTGGCGGTGGAAGACGGGCAGCCCGAGCACGAGCCCTTCATGTTGAGGAAGACCGTGCCGTCCTTGAAGCCGCGGAAGGTGATGTCGCCGCCGTCATTGGCCACCGCCGGGCGCACGCGCGTCTCCAGCAGCTCCTTGATGGTGGCGACGATCTCGGCATCCTTCTCCTCGAAGAATTCGTCGGCGTCGGTCACGTCGGGCTTCACGCCCTCGGACAGGACCGGAGCGCCGGACATGTAATGCTCCATGATCGCGCCGAGGATGGCCGGCTTGATCTGCGGCCATTCGGCTTCCGACTTGGTCACCGTCACGAAATCCGAGCCGAGGAACACCGCAGCCACGCCGCGCACATCGAACAGCCGCTGGGCGAGGGGAGAAAGATCGCTTTCCTCCGACGAGCGCAGGTCGAGCGTGCCTTCGCCGAGCACCGAACGGCCGGGAAGGAACTTCAGCGTCGCCGGGTTCGGCGTGGTTTCCGTCTGAATGAACATGGCCAATCCTCAAAAGAAACCGTGCGGGCCGCGCCCGCCGTTTCCTTGAAGATAAGATCACCGCCCGCAAACGCAAAGGCCGGCCTCAGGAACTGTCCTGAATTGACACGGTGGACGCACCGCGCGGAACGCCCGAGGAACGGGTGCGGGGCGAATCGCGGCGGCGGCGCCGTTGCCCTTTTGTCCTGGAAACGGTTGCGCCGGCCGGGACGGGCCCGGCCGGCGCAGATCCAGCTGCTGATCGCAGATCCCGATCAGGTGTTCATGGAATCGAAGAAATCGCCGTTGGTCTTGGTCTGGCGCAGCTTGTCCAGCAGGAACTCGATGGCGTCCACCGTGCCCATGGGATTGAGGATGCGGCGCAGGACGTACATCTTCTTGAGCGTGTCGGAGGGGACCAGCAGCTCTTCCTTGCGGGTGCCGGAGCGCGTGATGTCGATGGCCGGGAACACCCGCTTGTCGGACACCTTGCGGTCGAGGATGACCTCCGAATTGCCGGTGCCCTTGAACTCCTCGAAGATCACCTCGTCCATGCGCGAGCCGGTCTCAATGAGGGCGGTGGCGATGATGGTGAGCGAGCCGCCTTCCTCGATGTTGCGCGCCGCGCCGAAGAAGCGCTTGGGCCGCTGGAGGGCGTTGGCGTCCACGCCGCCGGTCAGAACCTTGCCGGAGGACGGCACCACGGTGTTGTAGGCGCGGCCGAGGCGGGTGATGGAATCCAGCAGGATGACCACGTCGCGGCCATGCTCCACCAGGCGCTTGGCCTTCTCTATGACCATCTCGGCCACCTGCACGTGGCGGGCGGCCGGCTCGTCGAAGGTGGAGGAGACCACCTCGCCCTTCACCGAGCGCTGCATGTCGGTGACTTCCTCGGGCCGCTCGTCGATGAGCAGCACGATCAGGAAGCACTCCGGATGGTTGGCGGTGATGGACTTGGCGATGTTCTGGAGCAGCACCGTCTTGCCGGTACGGGGCGGGGCGACGATGAGGCCGCGCTGGCCTTTGCCGATGGGCGCCACGATGTCGATGATGCGCGGCGAGAAATCCTTCTTGGAGCCCGCCGGCTCGTCGTGCTCCAGCTTCAGCCGCTCGTCGGGATAGAGCGGCGTCAGGTTGTCGAAATTGATCTTGTGGCGCGTCTTCTCGGGGTCTTCGAAATTGATCGTGTTGACCTTGAGCAGCGCGAAATAGCGTTCGCCTTCCTTGGGCGAGCGGATCTGGCCCTCGACCGTGTCGCCGGTCCGAAGACCGAAGCGGCGGATCTGGGAGGGGGAGACGTAGATGTCGTCCGGACCGGGCAGATAATTGGCCTCGGGCGAGCGCAGGAAGCCGAAGCCGTCCTGCAGCACCTCGACGACGCCTTCGCCGATGATTTCGGTTTCGCTCGCCGCCAGCTGCTTGAGGATGGCGAACATCAGCTCCTGCTTGCGAAGCGTGCTGGCGTTTTCCACCTCGTTCTCCTCGGCAAAGGCGAGGAGCTCGACGGGGGTCTTGGACTTGAGGTCTTGGAGTTTCACTTCCCGCATAAGGGAAAGCCTCGATGGATCTTGAGAGCGCCGGTACCGATCTCAGGCGATCGGATTCGGCTGGTGGAGGGAGGGACGGGATCGCAGGTCTTCAGGGGAAGCCGGGGCACGCAGCCTGCCGCCTGACGCGCCGGCCGGACCCATGACGGCACCGGACATGAAGGAGCGCGTTCGCCTGCGTTCGGGAAAGCACCGGCAAGATAGGCGCGCGGGCAATGCCGCGCAAGTCCTCCTTGCGGATGAGGCGGCGATCAAAACGGTTTGACCACCACAAGAATGACGATGCCGATCATGAGAACCGTCGGCACCTCGTTGGCGATGCGGTAGAATCGGGCGGAGCGCACATTGCGGTCCTCGGCGAACTGCCGCACCCAGCCGGACATCATGCCGTGCACGGCCGACATGGCGATCACCAGCGCGAACTTGGCGTGAAACCAGCCGGCGCGGTACCAGCCGCCCTCATAGACCAGCCACAGGCCGGCGAGCCAGGTCACCGCCATGGCCGGGTTGATGATGGCCTTGAGCAGCCGCCGCTCCATCACCTTGAAGGTCTCGGACTGCACCGAGCCCACCGGCGCGGCGCAGTGGTAGACCATCAGGCGGGGCAGATAGAGCATGCCCGCCATCCAGGCGATGACGGCGATGACGTGCAGCGCCTTGATCCAGTCGTAGAGCATGGCCTTCGCCTTCCCGCGCCGCTCAGCGGCTCCGGCGGACGGCGTCCACCAAAGCCTCCACATGGGCGAGCGGCGTCTCGGGACGGATGCCATGGCCCAGATTGAAGATATGCCGCGCGCCAGCGAAATCCGCACGGATGCGCGCCACCTCCTCCTCCAGCGCCGCCCCGCCGGCGATCAGGCGCAGCGGATCGAGATTGCCCTGGAGCGCCACCTTGGCGGAGAGGCGCCGCCGCGCCGCGACCCGGTCCGCCGACCAGTCGAGGCCGATGGCGTTGATGCCGCAATCGGCGAGCTGCTCCAGCGCCTCCAGCGTCGCGCCCTTCGGGAAGGCGATCACCGGCACGTCCGGGTGGATCGCCCGCAGCCCCGCGACGATGCGGCGCAGCGGCTCGGCGCACCAGCGGCCGAAGGAGTGGGGGTCGAGCACGCCGGACCAGGTGTCGAAGATCTGCACCGCATCCGCGCCTGCCGCCACCTGCCCGGCGAGATGGGTGATGGAGGCCTCCACCAGGCGGTCGATGAGGGTCTGGAACA
Source organism: Xanthobacter pollutisoli (assembly GCF_040044995.1). Classification (NCBI taxonomy): domain Bacteria; kingdom Pseudomonadati; phylum Pseudomonadota; class Alphaproteobacteria; order Hyphomicrobiales; family Xanthobacteraceae; genus Xanthobacter; species Xanthobacter pollutisoli. The sequence goes on along the minus strand of NZ_JBDZDP010000005.1, from coordinate 215,182 downwards.
GCGCCTCCTCCCGCAGCGCCATGAGGCGGGCGGGGGCCTGGTCGTCGGTACCGCGGCCGGCGACCATGTAGGTCGCCACCGTCCAGGGGGCGCCGCAGAAGCCGATGAGAGCGGTCTCGGCCGGCAGCACGGCCCGCACCTGCGCGATCGCGGCATAGACCGGGTCCACCTTGGCGGGATCGAGCCGGTCGGCGAGGGCCGCGACCCCGGCGGCATCGGTCACCGGCGAGAGGCGTGGGCCTTCCCCGGCCTCGAAGGTGAGGCCGACGCCGAGGGCGTGGGGCACCACGAGGATGTCGGAGAAGATGATGGCGGCATCGAAGCCGTAGCGGCGGATGGGCTGGAGCGTCACCTCGGCGGCGAGCTTCGGCGTGTAGCACAGGGTGAGGAAATCGCCCGCCTCCGCCCGCACCTGCCGATATTCGGGCAGATAGCGGCCGGCCTGCCGCATCATCCAGAACGGCGGCGGGTCGACCACGGCGCCGTCGAGCACCGCGAGGAAAGGCGATTGGCGGAAAGGCGATCGCGTCGCCACAGAGCGGTCCATCCCGTCCCTTCAATAAAGAAGATAATTTTTAAATGTAGGGAGTCTTTAGTGTCTTAACGGTTGATTAACCAGTTGCCGGCTCCTCGACAACCGATCCACAGGCACGCCCCTCCGAGGGCGCGCACTTGCCGCGGATGCGAAGCCGACGAAATGCCGGTTAACAAAGGATTAATGACGGTCCCCGAATCCCCCGTCCACATCGACGCACAGGAGGCGCCCGAAAGCTCTCCCGCAGGGTCATCGTGTGGATGGATTTCGGACTTGTCCCAAGGCTGCCCTTGCGCAGCGTCGCAGCGCGTGCCTTCCTCAACAGCCTTCCACAGGAGCGGTGGACAAACGTGAGTGCGTCGAAACCGGGCGAGAGCTACTTCCACCTGCACCTTGTTTCCGATGCCACGGGCGAGACCCTCATCAACGTGGGGCGGGCCGCCTGCGCGCAATATGCCAACGTCCTGCCCATCGAACACGTCTACCCCCTCATTCGTTCCATGAAGCAGCTGGAGCGGGTGCTGAACGAGGTGGAGAACAACCCCGGCATCCTGCTCTACACCCTGGTGGACAAGGAACTGCGCGACCGGCTGCGGCAGCGCTGCGAGGCGCTGGGGGTGCCGCACATGTCGGTGCTGGCGCCGGTGGTACGGCTGTTCCAATCCTATCTCGGCGGCGAGCCGACGCCGCGCATCGGCGGCCAGCACTCCCTCGACGCCAGCTATTTCAAGCGCATCGACGCGCTGAACTTCACCGTGATGCACGACGACGGGCATCTCACGGATGATCTGGAGCACGCGGACGTGGTGCTGCTCGGCGTGTCGCGCACGTCGAAGACGCCCACGTCCATCTATCTCGCCAACCGCGGCATCAAGACCGCCAACATTCCCCTCGTGCCCAACGTGCCGCTGCCGCCGGGTGTGGAGAAGCTGAAGAAGCCGCTGGTGGTGGGGCTGGTGGCGAGCCCCGAGCGCATCGTCGAAATCCGCCAGAACCGCCTCTTGGGGCTGAACGCCGGCGATACCGGCACCTCCTATACCGATCGCGAGGCGGTGTCCGAGGAGCTCGCCTTTTCCCGCCGCCTGTGCGCGCGTAACGGTTGGCCCCTGATCGACGTGACCCGCCGCTCCATCGAGGAGACCGCCGCGACGATCCTCGGCCTTTATGCCGAACGTAAGCGTCGCACCATAGCCGAGACGTAACAGTCGGCTTGAGCCGGCGGCGGCTTTGCGCCAAACCGGTGGATGAGTTCTGCGCGCCCCGCGGGGCCTGCGCGAGACATGGAGAGATGATCGTGTGGCGTGGCGAACAGCCGCTCGTGCTCGCGTCCAAGAGCGCGACGCGGTTGACCCTTCTCGTTCACGCGGGCGTGCCGGTGGAAACGGTAGCAGCCGACGTGGACGAGCGCGCGCTCCAGGCGGACGCCGGGGATGTGGATCCCGCAGGCATTGCCTTGCTGCTGGCGCGGGCCAAAGCGCTGTCCGGTTCCCGGGCCGCGCCGGGCCGCATGGTGCTCGGAGCCGACCAGACCCTCGCGCTCGGCCCGCGCCTGTTCCACAAGCCCGAGACGGTGGAGGTGGCGCGCCGCCAGCTGCTGGAGCTTGCCGGTCAGACCCACGCCCTGCATTCGGCCGTCGCGGTCTCGTGTGACGGGGAGATCCTGTTCGAGACCGTGGTGAGCGCCTTCCTCACCATGCGGCCGCTCACCGACGATACGCTCAGTGCCTATCTTACGGCGGCGGGCGCGCGGGTGCTGACGTCGGTCGGTGCCTACCAGCTCGAATCGGTGGGGGTCCATCTGTTCACGCGGGTGGATGGCGACCATTTCACCATCCTCGGCCTGCCGCTGCTGCAGCTGCTGCCCTTCTTCCGCGAGCAGGGGCTTCTGCCGTGACGGTGCGGGTGTGCATCACCGGTCAGCCGGTGTCCTATTCCCGCTCGCCGCTTCTGCACGGCTACTGGCTGAAGGCCTATGGCATCGATGGCGCCTATGCGCGCGAGGAGGTGCCTGCCGCTGAGGCGGCGGACTTCTACCGTAGCCTCGCCGCCCGCGGCTATGCCGGCTGCAACGTCACCGCGCCCAACAAGGAGATCGCCTTTTCCGTGCTGGATGAGGCGGACGAGAGCGCGGCCGCCCTCGGCGCGGCCAACACCCTGTGGCTGGAGGACGGCCGGCTGTGCGGTGCCAGCACCGACGGCTACGGCTTCACCGCCAATCTCGACGCCACCGCGCCAGGCTGGGACGCCGAGCGCCGCACCGCTCTGGTGCTGGGCGCGGGCGGCGCCTCGCGCGCGGTGGTGCATGCGCTGGTGGGCCGCGGCTTCGGCCGCGTCGTGCTGGCCAACCGCACCCTGGAGCGGGCCGAGGTGCTCGCCCGCCTCTTCGGTCCCTCCGTCCGGCCCCTTGCCTTCGATCAGGTCGAGACGGTGATGGGGGATGCGGACATTCTGGTGAACTGCACCTCGCTTGGCATGAAGGGGTCGGCGCCCCTCGACCTCGATCTTGGCAAGCTGCGCGCCGAGTCGGTGGTGAGCGACATCGTCTATGTGCCGCTGGTGACGCCGCTTCTGAAGGCGGCAGCTGCCCACGGCTTCCGGACGGTCGACGGGCTCGGCATGCTGCTGCATCAGGGCGTGCCCGGCTTTCGCCGCTGGTTCGGCGTGACGCCCGAGGTCACCGCCGACCTGCGGGACGTGCTGGTGGAGGACCTGCGCGCCAAGGGCCAGCTGGAGGCCTGAAGACCCATGTGGATCCTCGGCCTCACCGGCTCCATCGGCATGGGCAAGTCGGCCACCGCCGGCCTGTTCCGCAGCCTGGGCGTGCCGGTGCACGACGCCGATGCGACCGTCCATGCCCTCTACCGGGGCGACGCAGTGGCTCCGGTGGAAGCGGCCTTTCCCGGCGTTGCCCGCGACGGCGCTATCGACCGCGCCCTGTTGGGCGCGCGCGTGCTGAACGATGCGGCGGCGCTCAAGCGCCTGGAGGCCATCGTCCATCCCCTGGTGCGGGGCGCGGAGAAGGCCTTTCTCGCCCGCGCGCGGCAGGACGGGGCGCGGCTCGCCGTTCTGGACATCCCGCTGCTGTTCGAGACCGGTTCCGAGGGCCGGGTGGATGCGGTGGCGGTGGTGAGCGCGCCGAAAGCTGTGCAGCATTCGCGCGTGATGGCGCGGCCGGGCATGACGGAAGAGAAATTCGCCGCCATTCTGGCGAAGCAGATTCCCGATGCGGACAAGCGCCGCCGCGCGCATTTCGTGATCGACACCGGCCGCGGCTTTCCCGCCGCCGCCCACCAGGTGGCAAGCATCGTGCGGGCGCTGGCGGGACCGGGACGGCGCACCCGGTGACGGGGCGGTGAGGCGAGGAAAGAGGACCTGATGCGCGAGATCGTGCTCGACACCGAGACCACCGGCCTGGAGGCCTATGGCGGCGACCGCCTCGTGGAGATCGGCTGCGTGGAGATGGTCAACCGCATCCTCACCGGCAACGTGTTTCACGTCTATATCAACCCTCAGCGGGACATGCCGGTGGAGGCGTTCAACGTCCACGGCCTCTCCGCGGAATTTCTTTCCGACAAGCCGGTCTTCGCGCATGTCGCCGACGATTTTCTGAACTTCATCCTCGACGATACTTTGGTCATCCATAACGCCGCGTTCGACATCGGCTTCCTGAACGCCGAGCTGGAGCGCCTCGGCCGGCCGGCCATCGCCCGCGACCGGGTGGTGGACACGCTCGCCCTCGCACGCCGCAAGCATCCCGGCGGCGGCAACCGGCTCGACGATTTGATGAACCGCTACGGCATCGATTCGTCGCGACGGGTGAAGCACGGCGCCCTGCTCGACGCCGAGCTTCTCGCCGAGGTGTACGGCGAGCTGCTCGGTGGGCGTCAGGCGAGCCTCATCGGCTTGGTGGAAAATGCCAGCGAGGCGCCCCGCCTGGTCACCGCTGCCCGCGCCGCCCATCCGCGTCCGGCGCCGCTCGCTCCCCGGCTCAGCGGCGACGAGGAAGCGGCCCACGCGGCGTTCATCGATTCTCTCGGCGACAAGGCCATCTGGCTGAAATATGCCCCGCCCGCTCCGGTGGAGCAGACCGGGAGCTGAGCGCTCTGCCGTGCACGTTTTGCGCGCAGTTACAACCATAGATCAATCAGAAGTTGATCGATTGGGAAGGTCGCTGGCGGCGATTTCGCCATCGAGCCGAGCTTCGCATCGTCCGTTTTCTTTCTGCCGTCAGTGACTCTCTGGCGCGATCTGAGCGGGGGGTGGTCTTTCCCCATGGCGCGCCAGAGGTCCATCAGGCCAGAAGCGCCGACACGGCCGCCTTGAGGGCCTCCGGGTCCGTCACGGGCAAGGAGCAGCGCTCGCCCACGCATACAAAGGCCGCTCCACCCTCCGGGGCCGAGGCGATTCGCGCCGCGGTGACGCTGCCGGGCGCGACTTGCAGGCCATCCGCGCGCACCACCACCCGCAGCGGGAAGGGCACCTTCAGTGCGGCGGCGGCGAGCGCCGCGCTGTTGGCGCCGGTGGCGACGATCTCGGCGAGGCCGAGGCGGGTGTCTATGGCGTTCAGCACCGCGCCATGGGCGAGCACGTTGCGCGCCGCCGCGCCGGAGAGGCCGGCGAGGATGCGGTCGGCCCGGCCCCGCAGCGCGTCGTCGCCGGTGAGGGCGGACAGGCGGATGAGCGCATCCGCCGCCACCGCATTGTAGTTCGGAACCGCCTCGTCATGGGTGGCGGCGGGCCGCATGATGAGGCTGCCGCCGTCGTCCGCCGTGAGGAAATAGGTGCCTGTGGCGGGGTCGAGATGGTGCTGCTCCAGCAGGTCGAGGAAGCGCGCCGCCCAGGCGAGACCCTCACCCTCCCCGGTCGCCTCGTGCAGCGCGATGCCGGCGCGCGCCATGGCCGCAAGGTCGGAGGCAAGGCCCGGCGCCACCATCTTGTCGCCGCACCAGGAATGGGCGAGCCGGCCGTCGATCACCATGTGGCGGGTCACCGCCGTGAAGGCGCCGCGGGCGAGCGCCACCCACTCCTCCTCGCCGAGGAAGGCGCCGGCGCGGGCCAGCGCCGCGATCATCAGGCCGTTCCAGTCGGCGAGCACCTTGTCGTCCCGCCCCGGCCGCACCCGTCCCGCCCGGGCGTCCAGCAGCTTGGCCCGAAGCGGGGCAAGGCGCGCCTCGTCCTCGGCGCTCACCACGCCGGCATCGGTGCGGTTGAGGATGTTGCCCGCCTCCCAGTTGCCGGCCTTGGTGACGTCGTAGATGCGGGCGAAGACGGCCGCATCCTGCGGCCCGAGCACCGCCTCCACCTCCGCCAGGGTCCACACGTAGAAGCGCCCTTCGTGGCCCTCGCTGTCGGCATCGAGGCTTGCCGCGAAGGCGCCGTCCTGCGTCAGCATCTCCCGCTTCAGCCACCCCACCGTCTCGCGCGCCCGCTGGAGGAACAGCGCGTCGCCGGTGTCGGCATGCGCCAGCGCCAGGAGCTCGATGAGCAGCGAATTGTCGTAGAGCATCTTCTCGAAGTGGGGGACGAACCAGATCTCGTCCACCGAATAGCGCGCGAAGCCGCCTCCCAGATGGTCGTAGATGCCCCCCTCGCACATGCGGTTGAGGGTGAGGGCGACGAGCGCCTTCATGGCGCCATCCCCCGTCCGCGTCCCGGTGCGCCAGAGAAATTCCATGAGCCCGGACTGGGGAAATTTCGGCGCCCCCTTCAGCCCGCCGTGGACCGGGTCGATGAGGGGGATGAGGCGCTTTGCGGCGTCGTCCAGTTCCTCCCGTCCGATGGCCACCCCGTCCGCCGGCTGCGCCGCCTTGCGCAGGCGGGCGAGAATGGCAGTGGCATTCTTCTCTACCTTGTCCGGATTCTCCGAAAACACGGTGGAAACCTGCTGAAGCACGTCCGAAAACCCGGGGCGACCATAACGGGCAGTGGGCGGAAAATAGGTGCCGCCCCAGAACGGCCGACCCTCGGGATCGAGGAACATGGTCAGCGGCCACCCCCCGCTCTGCCCCAGCTGCTGGAGCGCGGACATGTAGATCTGGTCCACGTCCGGCCGCTCCTCCCGGTCCACTTTTATGTTTACGAACAAGGCGTTCATCAGTCCCGCCACCTGCGGATCCTCGAAGCTTTCATGGGCCATCACATGGCACCAGTGGCAGGCGGCATAGCCGACGGAGAGCAGGATCGGCTTGCCCAGGGCCCTAGCCTCCGCAAACGCCTCCTCTCCCCAGGCCCACCAATGGACGGGATTATCCTTGTGCTGCAACAGGTAAGGGCTCGTTTCCAGGGAGAGGCGGTTCTCGCTCATGTCGGAAATCCTTCGGCGTGCGGCCGGCTTTGAAGGCAATGCGTTCGGGACTAAAGAGTTCAAGGCAATCGCTGGCGCATGCTCCGCCATTCGCCCGCGCCGTGCAATTCCGCCGCCATCTGCCGGGGGCCGTCATGACCGACACCATCTACGCCCTGTCCTCCGGCCGCCCTCCCGCGGGCGTCGCAGTGGTGCGGCTCTCCGGTCCGCAAGCCGGCGCGGCCGCCCTTGCTCTGTGCGGCACTCTGCCCCCGCCCCGCATCGCGCACTACACGGCGCTGCGCCATCCGGCGAGCGGGGAAGTGCTGGACCGGGGACTGCTCATCTTCTTTGCCGGTCCCGCCAGCGCCACCGGAGAGGATGTGGCCGAGCTGCACCTGCACGGCGGGCGGGCGGTGGTGTCGGCGGTGCTCGAGGCGCTGGGCGCCCTGCCCGGCCTGCGGGCGGCCGATGCAGGTGAATTCACCCGCCGCGCCCATGCCAACGGCAAGCTGGACCTTGCCGAGGTGGAAGGGCTCTCCGATCTCGTGGCCGCTGAGACCGAGGCGCAGCGCCGACAGGCGCTCGCGCTTGCCTCAGGTGCCCTGTCCCGCCGGGTGGAGGGCTGGCGAGCCGGCCTCGTCTCCGCCCTCGCTCTGATCGAGGCCGGGATCGATTTTTCCGACGAAAGCGATGTTTCCGACGATGTCGCGCGCCGGGCGGAAGCAATTCTGCGGCCGCTGAAGGCGGAGCTGCTGGAGGTTCTTACCGACGCCGCGCGGGGCGAGCGGGTGCGGGACGGACTGGTGGTGGCCATCGCGGGACCGCCGAACGCCGGAAAATCCACTTTGCTCAATCGGCTGGCGGGACGCGAGGCGGCCATAGTTTCGGACAGGCCCGGAACGACGCGCGACGTTTTGGAACTGCATCTCGACCTCGCCGGACAGGCGGTGACCCTGCTCGACACGGCCGGCCTGCGTGAGACCGCCGACGTGGTGGAAGCCGAAGGGGTACGCCGGGCCCTCGCCCGTGCCGAGACGGCGGATGTTGTGCTTTGGCTGAGCGAAGACCTGGCGCCGCCGCCCGCCACCCTCTCCGCTTCCCTTCTTGTGCGCACGAAGATCGACCGCGGCGGGGCCGTGCCCGAAGGCGTTTTTGGCGTTTCGGCCGCTACGGGCGAGGGCATCGACGACCTTGTTGCGGCGCTCGCCGAGCGGGCCGGAATGCTGGATGGCCGCGAGCCAGCCCTCGTCACACGCGCGCGCCAGCGACAGGCGCTGGAGCGCGCGTGTCTCCATCTCGAGCGAGGACTTGCTGCCTTTGGGGGGCCTGAGGAACTGGCGGCGGAGGATGTGCGCCTCGCTGTCCGCGCCCTCGACCAGACCATCGGCCGGGTGGATGTGGAGGACGTGCTGGATGCGCTCTTCAAGACGTTCTGCATCGGAAAATAGGCGCGTCTGGCGCCGTGTTTCACGTGAAACATCCCGCCGCGCTTGACGCCGGCGGCCAGGAGGCGTTTCCAGTGGGGCAAGATCCTTCTTCTTCGCCGGAGATCCATGAACGCGTCCCCTCCTTCCTTCTCCTATGACGTGATCGTCGTGGGTGGCGGCCATGCCGGATGCGAGGCCGCCGCCGCCGCCGCGCGCCTCGGTGCGCGCACGGCGCTTGTGACTCACGCGCGGGCGACCATCGGTGCCATGTCCTGCAACCCCGCCATCGGTGGTTTGGGGAAGGGCCATCTTGTGCGGGAGATCGACGCCCTGGACGGGTTGATGGGGCGGGTGGCGGATCAGGGCGGCATTCAGTTTCGCGTTCTCAACCGCCGCAAGGGCCCGGCCGTGCGCGGGCCGCGGGCGCAGGCCGACCGGAAGCTCTATGCCGCGGCCATGCAGCAGGCGCTAGCGGAGCAGGCGGGTCTCCACATTCTGGAAGGAGAGGCCGACGACATCTGTGTCGCCGACCGGCGCGTCACGGGCGTGCGGCTGGCTGATGGTCGCTCGTTCGCGTGCGGGGCGCTGGTGCTCACCACGGGCACGTTTCTCAACGGCCTCATCCATCTCGGCGACGAGAGCTATCCCGCCGGGCGCATGGGCGAGAAGCCGGCCCTGGGTCTTTCTCCCGCTTTGGTGCGCTTGGGCCTGCCCCTCGGTCGGCTGAAGACCGGAACGCCCGCCCGCCTCGATGGGCGCACCATCGACTGGGCGAGCCTGGAGATGCAGGCGGGTGACGATCCCCCCGAGCCGTTTTCCACCCTCACCACGCGTCTGCCCAACCCGCAGGTGGAATGCGGCATTACCCGCACCACGGATGCGACCCACGCGGTGATCCGGCAGAACCTCTCACGCTCCGCCATGTATTCGGGACGCATCGAGAGCACCGGTCCGCGCTACTGCCCCTCCATCGAGGACAAGATCGTCCGCTTCGGTGACCGCGACGGCCATCAAATATTCCTCGAGCCGGAAGGCCTGGATGATCCGACCGTCTATCCCAACGGCCTTTCGACCTCGCTTCCGGCAGACGTGCAGGTGGCCTTCCTGCGCACCATTCCCGGCCTCGAGAAGGTGACGGTGCTGCGCCCGGGGTATGCCATCGAATACGATCATGTGGATCCTCGTGCCCTTGGCCCGTCCTTGGAAGCAAAGGGCGTCTCCGGACTGTTTCTCGCGGGGCAGATCAACGGCACGACGGGATATGAAGAAGCAGCGGCGCAGGGCCTGCTCGCCGGCCTCAACGCAGCGCGGCGAGCCGGCGGCAGCGCGGGCATCGTGCTCGACCGGGCCGAGGCTTATCTCGGGGTAATGGCAGACGATCTCGTGACCCGCGGGGTGAGCGAGCCCTATCGCATGTTCACCTCGCGCGCCGAATATCGATTGACCCTCAGGGCGGACAATGCGGACCAGCGGCTCACCGCCCGTGGCATCGCGCTCGGTCTTGTAGGCAGCACCCGGGCGGTACATTTCGCTGCGCGGACGCAGGCCCTCGCCGCCGCCCGCGACCTGACTCTCCGTTTGGGCGTGACGCCGACGGAAGGCGCGCGCCACGGCCTCACGCTCAATCGTGACGGCCAGCGCCGGACGGCTTTCGATCTTCTTGCCTATCCGGACGTCGACATGGCGCGTCTCGGCGCCATCTGGCCGGAACTGCGGGCTTTGCCGGCGGATATCGCCGCACAGGTGGAGATCGACGCGAAATATGCGGTCTATCTCGATCGCCAGGCCGCGGACATTCAACTCCTCCGCAAGGACGAGGCCCTCGCTCTGCCGGACGATCTCGCCTATGGCGATCTACCGGGACTTTCCAGCGAGCTGAAACAGAAGCTCGCCCGCGTGCGGCCGCGCACCGTGGGGCAGGCCAGCCGCATGGAGGGCATGACTCCGGCGGCCCTCACCCTCATCGCGACCCACGCCCGGCGTGCCGGCGCCGGTCGGGCGGGCTGAGGCGCTGTGGATCATGGGGATGGCGCCATGACCGCGACAGGTAGCGACCGGGAGGCTCAGCGCGCAGTCGAGGCGGCAGTTTCACGTGAAACATTCGCGCGCCTGGAAACGATCGCCGAGCTTCTGGCAAAGTGGCAGAAGACCATCAATCTGGTTGCGCCTGCGACCCTGCCCGAGCTGTGGGGTCGGCATATCGCCGATTCGCTGCAATTGATTAACCATGTTCCCAAGACGCCCTTGCGTTGGGTGGATCTCGGCTCGGGCGGAGGATTTCCCGGCCTCGTGGTGGGCGCCGCTTTGGCCGAGCGGCCCGACGCCCATATGCATCTGGTGGAAAGCGACACACGCAAGGCCGCATTCCTGCGCGAGGCGGCGCGCGCCGCCGGGCTTCCGGCAACGGTTCATCCGCGGCGGATAGAGGCGGTCGCTCAAGGACTTGCGGCGGGTACAGACGTGGTCTCGGCGCGCGCCTTGGCGCCATTGGCCAAGCTTCTCGACCTCGCCGAACCGTTCCTTATGGCTGGGGCTCTGGGTGTGTTTCCCAAGGGGCGCGACGCCGAACGCGAATTGACCGACGCACGCAAAGGCTGGACACTCGATTGCGAGCTGCGCCCCAGCGTGAGCGACCCGCACGCGCGGGTCCTGCTGGTGAACGGGGCAAGGCGCGCGGCCGATCGCTTCATTGGTTCGGGTGGGCGCGCTTCCGACGAGGAGGCTGGCGTCGCCGGCGAACCGTCCGCATCCGACGCGTCGAGGACCAAGGCGCCATGACCCAAGCCGACCTTCCCGAAGGCGAACATCCCGACACCGACATTCCCGGTGCGGGGACCTCCCCGGCCGGCGCGCCGCGGGTGCTTGCCCTTGCCAACCAGAAAGGCGGCGTAGGCAAGACAACCACGGCCATCAATCTCGGCACCGCCCTTGCCGCCATCGGCGAGACTGTGCTGGTGGTGGATCTCGACCCGCAAGGCAACGCCTCCACCGGGCTCGGCATTGACCGCCGCTCGCGCAATGTGTCGACCTATGACGTGCTGTCGGGTGAGGCCACCATGCGGCAGACGGTGATGCCCACCGGCGTGCCCCAGCTCTATGTGGCACCCTCCACCCTCGACCTCTCGGGACTGGAGCTGGAGATCGCTGCCGAACGTGACCGGGCCTTCCGCCTGCGCGCCGCGCTGCGCGAGCTCGCGGCCGACGCGGCGGCGCCGCGCTTCACCTATGTGCTGGTGGACTGCCCGCCCTCGCTCTCGCTGCTCACGGTGAATGCCATGGCGGCGGCTGACGCCATCGTGGTGCCGCTGCAATGCGAATTCTTTGCCCTTGAAGGGCTCTCGCAGCTGATGAAGACGGTGGAGCAGGTGCGGGTGGGCCTCAATCCGAGCCTCACCATCCATGGCATCGTGCTCACCATGTATGACGGCCGCAACAACCTGTCCGAGCAGGTGGTTCAGGACGTGCGCCAGTTCATGGGCGACAAGGTCTATGACACGGTCATTCCGCGCAACGTGCGGGTGTCAGAGGCGCCGTCCTACGGCAAGCCCGTGCTGCTCTACGACCTCAAGTGCGTGGGCTCGCAGGCCTATCTGCGGCTCGCCTCGGAGGTGATCCAGCGCGAGCGGGCGGCGCGCGCGGCTGCGGCGGCCTGAGGCCGGCAGGACAGAATGGGGACAGGGACGAAGATGGCGGACGAACAGCGCTCCCGACTGGGTCGGGGCCTTGCAGCGCTCATCGGCGAGATGGGAGAGCCCCCGCAGGCTCCGGCAGCACGCTCCGGCGGGGCGCGCGGCGGTCCGCGTCGCGTCCCCATCGAGCAGGTGAAGCCCAATCCGCGCAATCCGCGCCGTGCCTTCCTGGAAGAGGGGCTGGAGGATCTCACCGCGTCCATCCGTGAGAAGGGCATCATCCAGCCCATCGTGGTGCGGCCGCTGAAGGGGGCTGACAGCTTCGAGATCGTCGCCGGTGAACGCCGCTGGCGGGCCGCCCAGCGGGCCAGCCTGCATGACGTGCCGGTCGTGGTGCTGGAGCTGACTGATCGGGAAGCGCTGGAAATCGCCATCATCGAGAACGTACAGCGCGCCGACCTCAACGCAGTGGAGGAAGCCCAGGGCTACGAGGCGCTGATGGGCGAATTCTCTTACAATCAGAATGATTTGGCGAAGGTCATCGGCAAGAGTCGCAGCCATATCGCCAATACGCTGCGCCTTCTGAAACTGCCGGCGAGCGTGAAGACCTATCTCGCCGATGGACGCCTCAGCGCCGGCCACGCCCGCGCGCTCCTCGCCTGCCCGGACCCGGAGCGTGTCGCGCGGGACGTGATCGCCAAGGGCCTAACGGTGCGCGACGTGGAAGCGCTATCGAAGGCCCGCGCGCCGGAGCCGGCACCCGCATCGGGCAAGGTGCAGGCGGGGAAGGGCCGTAACACGCCTCAAGATCGCAAAAGTGCGGACAGCCGGGCGCTGGAGAAGCGCCTGTCGGATGCCCTCGGCCTTGCGGTGTCCCTCGATGGCGAGGGTGAGGCGGGGGAGATGCGCATTCGCTATGCGAGCCTGGACCAGCTCGACGAGATCTGTCGCCGGCTCGGCCTCGACTAGAGATGCCGACGTTGACGCGTGCAGACCTGCACGCGGGTCGTGCCGACCGTGCGTCTGGCAGAGCGGGCACGGCGTATCGCCTGGCGGAGCGAGGTTCGGCCTGGAGCAGCACTGGCAAGAAGAAGCGAAGATAAGGCGCCGGTTGAGCTGCGGGTGCCGGGCGTAGCGGTTGTTCGCGCGTTGGGCGCAAGAAAAACGGCTTCAGCACACCACTTCAAGCATTTCCCCGCCCGGAGGCTGGGGAAATGCTCTGCATCAGACCGTCTGAACTGAAGATCAGGCGGCGGCCTTGCGGCGGGTGGTCTTCTTGGCCGGCGCGGCGGGCGCCTTCTTGCGGGTCTGGCCGAGGCCCATGTTCTTGGCAAGTTCGGAGCGCGCGGCAGCATAGGCCGGGGCCACCATGGGATAATCCTTCGGCAGGCCCCACTTCTCGCGGTATGCCTCGGGGGTCATGCCATAGCTGGTGCGCAGATGCCGCTTCAGAGACTTGAACTTCTTCCCGTCCTCAAGGCAGATGATGTATTCCGGCGTCACCGACTTCTTGAGGGGAACGGCCGGCTTCTGCTCTTCCACCTGCGGGGCGGCCGGCGTGCCGAGCTGGCCGAGGGCGCGGTAGACGGACTCGATGAGCGCCGGAAGCTCAGCCGCCGAAACGCTGTTGTTGCTGACATAGGCAGCCACGATATCCGCCGTGAAGTCGATGAAGCTCGGCGACGGAGTATTGGAGGCGGAATCGCTCACGGGAGTCCCTTTCTGCATGTTCGTCGCGATGGGCGGGCAAGGAGCGCCACATGAGGGCTGACGCCGCATCGTCATATTAACTTTCGCAAATAATCTATAACACCTCATCGAACAAATACAATCGGGGTCGTGAAAACTCTTCGAAATCGAGCAATAGTGCCGATTTGCGCCTGACGCTGCGGCCATTGCGCCAGCTCCGGGCTGCCGAGATGATCCTTCGCAGAACAGCGAATCGACGCGCGCACAGTTGAAAACATCGGGCGAGGGAAGTGTTGGCAGGGGTACGGCCATTCTCCGCCGGATGCCGCGGCATACGAGATACTGGTCCAATGCCCGCCAAAGGATTTCATCTTGTCCTCAAGGGAGAAGTACAGGCCGGTAATCGCGCAACCCTTAGATGCGTTGCGGCCAGCTTGGCCATTTGCTAGTTGCGATTTTTCGATCCGGCCATGCAGGTCCACGACAGGTGCAAGAGTAGGTTCGCGGAAAGCTGGAGGTTGAGCGCCGGTGCGCCGGGGCGCTATTGCGGAGCGGAGGCGAGCAGGTCGCTGACCTGATAGCCGCATGCGTCAGCTTACTCAGAACAATGCACATCATGTTTCCATTGATCGGGCCGCGCTCTAGGACCAAACAAGGTCAATGGCGCCGGGATGAGACGCGCGTGATTTGCGTCGTTGCGTCGCTCCATGCCTGAAGCGGAAAGAAGTCATGCCCCGTGCCGTTGCCGGCCCCGAGATCGAACGCCTGATCCAGCTCATCGCCCGACTGCCGGGCCTTGGACCGCGCTCGGCGCGGCGCGTGGCATTGCATCTCATCAAGAAGCGCGAAGCCCTGATGGCCCCGCTGGCGTCGGCCATGAGCGAAGCGTTGGGCAAGATCGTCGAATGCCGGCGGTGCGGCAATGTGGATGTGTGCGATCCCTGTACCATCTGCACCGATGCGAGCCGCGACGGCCGGGTGCTGGTGGTGGTCAGCGACGTGGGTGATCTCTGGGCACTGGAGCGCGCCGGCGTTCTGAACGCGCGCTACCACGTGCTCGGCGGTGTCCTCTCACCCCTTGATGGAGTCGGACCAGAAGATCTCAATTTGGGAAAATTGGTCGCGCGGGTGCATGACGAGGGTATTGGCGAGGTGATCCTCGCCCTTGGCGCGACCGTGGACGGCCAGACCACCGCCCACTACATCACCGACCTTCTGCGCGACAGCGGCGCCCGCATCACCCGCCTCGCCCAGGGCGTGCCCGTAGGCGGCGAGCTCGACTATCTGGATGAAGGAACTCTCTCCGCTGCCATCCGCGCACGCACGCAGATGTGATCGCCCGAACGGGCGATCACTGGAGCATGCGCTCGAAATTGATGACGAAGAGCTTGGGATCGGGCCGCTTGTTGACCTGAAGATTCGAAAGCGAAACCTGGGTGTCGTAGCCCTGCGGGTCGGTGACCACCCACTGCTTCAGCGCCGACGTCTTGGCGTCGAACATGATGAGCAGGCGATAGGTGCCCATCATCGGCACCTGCTCCTGCATCACCACGGTGACGAACCGGTCGTCCTGGAAGATGCCGGTCACGTGGGGGTCTGTGGCGAGGTCGATCTGCTCGGCGAGAAGGAAGCGCAGTGGCGTCTGGGAGAGGGGCGTCACGTCCTGGGTGTTGAGCTTGCGATCGCGCACCGCCACCGACTGGCCGTTGGCGATGAGCTCCACCGGGCTCGGCGCGTCATATTCGAAACGCACCCGGCCGGGCTTCTGCATGTAGAAATCGCCGGTCCGCTTGGATCCGTCGGGGTCAATCTGCGTGAAGCTGCCGCTCAGCGCCTGCACGGAATTGTAGTAAGCGGTAACCCGATCCACCGTCGCGCGCGGCGCGCGGCCGTCGTTCTGCGCCGCCAAAACCACGGGCTGGCCGGGCTTCGCGGGCGGCATGGGGGCGGCCTGGCTCTGCCCTGGGCGCATCAGGTCGCCGGGCGGCTGGAGCGCCTGGGCACCCGCCGGGGCGCTTGCCAGAAGGCCGAGCGCCGTCAGAAGGCCGGCGGCGCCGGAGATGCGGAAGCTGGGGCGAAGGGAGGAGGAGCTCGGGATCATCGGCATCTCTGGCGCAGGGTGTTCGCTGGGCGGGAGGGGCATCCCGAAAGACGCTCCGATCAAACCCCCGCGCGGGCCGATCGGATCAACGCGGTTCGCGTCAACGCGGTGTAGCACAGTCTGCGGCCGGCCTGTGGCGAAGCTGTGGCCCTGCCGCTGATCCACAAAACCCTGCCGGGGCGGTCCTGTTCCCCGGCCGGGTAGCTATTCGGCGGCCTCCTCGGGCAGAAGGATCTCGCGCTTACCGGCGTGATTGGGGGAGCCGACGAGGCCCTCCTTCTCCATCCGCTCCACCAGCGAAGCCGCCCGATTGTAGCCGATCTGGAGCCGGCGCTGGATATAGGAGGTGGAGCATTTGCGGTCGCGCATTACCACGGCCACCGCCTGCGAGTAGAGGTCCTGCCCCTCCTCGCCGAAGCCGCCCTTGTCGAAGACGGCCCCGTCATCGTCGTCGCCGTCATTCTCCGCGGTCACCGCCTCCACGTAGGAGGGGGCGCCCTGGGCCTTCAGATGCTTCACCACGCTCTCCACCTCCTCGTCGGCGACGAAGGGGCCGTGGACGCGGGAGATGCGACCGCCACCGGCCATGTAGAGCATGTCGCCCTGGCCCAGCAGCTGCTCGGCCCCCTGCTCGCCGAGGATGGTGCGGCTGTCGATCTTGCTGGTCACCTGGAAGGAGATGCGGGTCGGGAAGTTGGCCTTGATGGTGCCGGTGATGACGTCCACCGACGGGCGCTGGGTGGCCATCACCAGATGGATGCCGGCGGCGCGGGCCATCTGGGCGAGGCGCTGGATGGCGCCCTCGATCTCCTTGCCCGCCACAAGCATCAGATCGGCCATCTCGTCGACGATGACGACGATGTAGGGCAGGGGCTCGAGGTTCATCTCCTCGCGCTCGTAGATGGCGTCGCCGGTCTCGTGGTCGAATCCGGTCTGCACCGTGCGGGCGATGGATTCGCCCTTCTCGGCGGCGTCCTTCACGCGGGCGTTGAAGCCGTCGATGTTGCGCACACCCAGCTTCGACATCTTCTTGTAGCGGTCCTCCATCTCCCGGACCGCCCATTTCAGGGCCACCACCGCCTTCTTGGGATCTGTGACCACCGGAGCAAGAAGATGCGGGATGCCGTCATAGACGGAGAGCTCCAGCATCTTGGGATCGACCATGATGAGCCGGCACTGTTCCGGCTTCAGCCGGTAGAGCAGGCTCAGGATCATGGTATTGATGGCCACCGACTTGCCCGAGCCGGTGGTGCCGGCGACCAGCAGGTGCGGCATCCGGGCAAGGTCGACGATCACCGGGTCGCCGCCGATGGTCTTGCCCAGCGCGATGGCGAGCTTGTGCCCGGTGTCGCCGAAGTCCTTCGTGGCGAGCAGCTCGCGCAGCAGCACTTTCTCGCGCTTCTGGTTGGGCAGCTCGATGCCGATGGCGTTGCGGCCCGGAACCACGGCGACGCGGGCCGAGATGGCGCTCATGGAGCGGGCGATGTCGTCGGCGAGGCCGATGACGCGGGACGACTTGATGCCCGGCGCCGGCTCCAGCTCGTACAGCGTCACCACCGGGCCGGGGCGCACCTGGCCGATCTCGCCGCGTACGCCGAAATCCTGCAGCGTGACCTCCAGCTCCTTGGCGGTCTCCGACAGCGCCTCCGGGCTCATGGCCGGCGCCTTGGTGGGGATGGGCGGGGCAAGAAGGTCAAGGGCGGGGTGCTGGTATCCGCCGCGCCGTCCGCCGCGCTTGCTTCCGTCCCGTCGCGCCGCCCTGGCCCGGGCGGGGATGGGCTCGCCGGAAAGGCCGGTATCGGTTGCAGGCTCGGTGCCGAGACGGGGCTCGACGAGGTGGTCCGCGCCGGACAATTGGGGTTCCAGGCGCCCGCCGGTGGGGGCGGGGGCAACCGCACCGGCAGACGCACTGCGCGCCGCAGACCCGCGCCGCGCGAGGCCGGCCCCGCCGAGCCGCGCCTTCCACGACAGGAAAGTGTGGGTGAGCGCGCCGAGGGAGATGGAGGTGCCATCGTCCTCCTCGTCCTCGTCGCCCACCTCGCCGGGAAGCTCGGCGTTGGGCGCCGGCTTGAGGGGGGTGCGGCGTCCGCCGCTCACGGCGAAGAACAGGCCGCAGGTGCCCACAGCGAGGCCGGCTACGCCGATGAGCGCCGCATCGACCAGGGAGGCTACCCCGCCGCGCATCACCCCGAACGCGCGGGGAAAGAGGTCGCCCAGGGCGCCGCCGAGGCCGGTGAGTCCCGGCCAGTGCTCCGGCTGGGGCAGGGCGCCGAGGAAAGCGGTGGTGCCGAGCACGCCCAGGAGCCACGCGGTGATGCGCATCCGCTCGCGGATGAAAGGTCGGTGGGTGACGAGCCGCCAGCCGGCATAGAGCGGCGGCAGCAGCACCGCGAGCGCCGCGAGGCCGAACAATTGGACCAGGAGGTCCGCCACCACCGCGCCGGGCCAGCCGAGAAGGTTGGCGACCGGCGTATCGGTGGCGTTGGAGAGGCTCGGATCGGTGGCCGACCACGTGCCCAGCGCCACGAAGGAGGTGAGCGTCGCAACGATGAGGCCCGAGCCGACGATCTCCCGGCCACGCCGACGCACCGCCAGCCGCAGGCTCTCGGGAATGATGTCGAGGCGCGGCACATGGTGCGCCTGCGGCTGCAGGCGGGTGTGCAGCACGGCGTCGGCCTGAGGGCGTCGGCGGGCCATGGGCATCGGCTCAGCGTCTCCTTCAGAGCGCGGCGACGAGGCGCCTCAGCACCTCCTCGCAGGTCGGGATGTCCTGGACGAGCGCGACGCGCAGGAAGTCGCCGCAGGGGTTGTCGCCGGCGAAGTCGCGACGGGCGAGATAGCCGCCGGGTACGGTGCGCAGGCCCTCCTCGCGCCACAGCTTCACCGCGGCCGCCTCGCCGCCGGTCATGCCGTCGCCGGCAAGGTGGGAGACGTCGAGCCAGAGGAAGAAGCCGCCGCCCGGGCGGACATAGCCGAAGCGCCCCGCCAGCATGCGGTCGGCGAGGTCGAACTTCGCCTTGTAGAGGTCGCGTGACGCCGTCACGTGGGTCTCGTCCTCCAGCGCCGCCACCGCCACTGCCTGCAGCGGCTCGGGCACCTGGGGCGCGGCGACCCAGCGGAAGGCAAGGAAATCCTTGAGAAAGGCTGGATCGCCGGCGCAGAAGCCGCAGCGCAGGCCCGGAAGGGACGAGCGCTTGGAGAGGGAATTGAAGGCGAGGGCTCGGGAGAGGTCGCCGCCCGCCACCTCCAGGATGCCTGCCGGCTTTTCGGCGCCGAGATAGATCTCCGAATAGCATTCGTCGGAGAAGAGAAAGGCGCCGTACCGCCGCGCAAGCTCCAGCGCCCGCCCGAGATAGTCGGGGGAGGCGATGGCACCCTGCGGATTGGCGGGGGAGGCGATGTAGATCGCGACCGTGCGCTGGAGCAGCTGCGGGTCGAGGGCATCGAGATCGGGCAGCCAGCCGCTCTCCTTGGTGGTGGGCACCACCACCGCCTCGCAACCCGCTGCCTCGGCGCCGGCCGCATAGGCGGCGTAGAAGGGATTGGGCAGCAGCATGGCGGGACTCCCGCCCGCGCCCTTGGCCGGGTCGGCAAGGCGGCGGGCGACGATGGCCGCGGAGAACAGGCCCTCGCGCGAGCCGTTGAGCGCCAGCACCTCGCGCTCGGCGTCCAGCGGCCGCGCCAGGTGATAGCGCTGGGCGAGCCAGCGTGCCGCGGCGGCGCGGAAGGTCGGCGCGCCTTCGGCGCGCGGATAGCGGCCGAAGCCCGCGAGATTGCTGTTGAGGGCCGGCCCGACGAAGTCCGGCATGGCGTGCTGCGGCTCGCCGACCGCGGCGCTGAGCGGCTGGCGGCCGGGCGCGATCCCTGCCAGCAGATCGGCAAGGCGGATGAAGGGCGAACGGCGGTCTTCAGGGGGCGCAGCGGGAGCTGATGGCACGATGCGGTCTTTTCTGGCGGCTGTCGTCATCCGCCCCAGAATGGGACCAGCCGGTTAAGGTGCGGCTAACTTAAGTGCGAAGATCGCGCATCAGTTACAGAGGGGCATCGCGATAGGCGCCGTCGCCCTGCGCCAGCACTTCTCGGGCTTGCCGTGCATCGGCGCCGATCTGCGCCACCAGCGCGTCGAGGCCGTCGAATTTCAGCTCCGGCCGCAGATAGGCGATGAACGCCACCTCCAGCGTGGCGCCGTAGAGGTCGCCGGAGAAGTCGAACAGGTGCACCTCCAGCAGCGGCCGGCCGTTGTCGAAGGTGGGCCTGCGGCCGTAATTGGCGACCCCGTCGAAGGGGCCGGCCGCGCACACCACCCGCACCGCATAGATGCCGAACGCCAGCTCCAGGTCCTGCGGCAAGGCGAGGTTGGCGGTCGGATAGCCGATGGTGCGGCCGCGCTTCTCGCCGTGGATCACCTCGGCCGAGACGGTGAAGGGGCGGCCCAGCATGTGGGCTGCGTGCCCCACCTGCCCCGAGGCCAGCGCCTGCCGGATGGCGGTGGAAGAGATGGCGTCGCCCTCATCGCGCATGGGCTCCACCACCTTAACCGCGAAGCCGTGGCGGCGGCCGGCCTCTTCGAGGAAGGCGGGGGAGCCGGCCCGCCCACGGCCGAAATGGAAGTCGAAGCCCACCGCTACGCCGGCGACGCCATAGCGCCCCACCAGGACCTCGCGCACGAAGGCCTCGGCTTCCAGCGCGGCGAGGGCGGCGTCGAACGGCAGCACAATGGCGCCTTTCAGCCCGCTGTCGGCGATGTAGCGCAGCTTTTCGGCCTCCGGGGTCAGCCGGTAGGGGGCGGTGGCGGGATTGAAGAAGGCGCGGGGATGCGGCTCGAAGGTCAAGGCCAGCGCAGGCCCGCCGGCCGCTTCGGCCATGGCGCGCGCGGTAGCGAACACCGCCTGATGGCCGCGGTGCACGCCGTCGAAATTGCCGATCGCCACCACCGGGCGCACCAGCGCGGGCGGCAGGGGATCGTTGCCGCGCACCAGCACGAAGTCGGAAGGGAGAGGGGCTGTCATCGGCGGGCGGGGGCCTTGCCTTGTCGTCGTCGGGACGCGCGGTGCGGCTCTAGGCTTCCCGGCCGTCGGCCGTCAAGGGCGAGAGCCGGCACGAGCGTCTACCAGGCGAGCCGGGGCATGACGCCACGCGGATGGGCATGGCCGGTGAAAAGCTCGGCCAGGGATTCGGTGTCGGGCACCGCGCCGTCGATGGACTTCAGCTCCTGCGCATGGATGCCGCCGGAGATGAAGAGGCTGTCGAAGCCGGCCTCATTGGCGCCGGTGATGTCGGTGCGCAGCGCGTCGCCGATGCCCAGCACCCGGGCGCGCTCGATGACGCCGCCCCGAATCACCTCTGCCCGGGCGAAGGCGGTGTCGTAGATCGGCCGGTAGGGCTTGCCGCACCAGAAGGCCTTGCCGCCGATCTCCTCATAGGCGAGGGCGATGGCGCCGGCACAGAAGATGAGCTTGTCGCCCCGCTCCACCACCAGATCGGGGTTGGCGCAGATCAGAGGCAACGCCCGGGCCTTCATGGCCGCGAGGGTGTCGCGATAGTCGTCAGGCGTCTCCACGTCGTCGTCGAGCAGGCCGGTGCAGACCACGAGGTCGGCCTCCTCCAGCGGGACGAGAGTCATGTCCAGCCCCTCGAAGGTGCCGACGTCGCGCGGCGGACCGAGGTGGAAGACGAGGGCGCCGGGCCGCGCCTCGAGCATATCGCGCGTGACGTCGCCCGAGGTGACGATGGCGTCGTAGGCGGTGCGCGGCACGCCGAGGCCGTCCAGCATCCCCATGATGAAGCGGTTGGGGCGCGGGGCGTTGGAGACCAGCACCACGCTCGCGCCGCCGGCCCGGACCTGTTCCAGCGCATCGCAGGCGGAGGGAAAGGCGGCGACGCCATTGTGGATGACGCCCCATACATCGCAGAGGATGAGGTCGTACTGGCCGGCGAACGTGGAAAGGCCGCCCACCATGGGTGGGGCATGCAGCTTCGTCCGCGTTCCGTTCCGGGTTTCGCCCATTCATCCTCTCCTCTTGTGCAGTGCACAGGTGCCACGGCGGGGCCGGATCGGCAAGCGCGGGCCTGCGCGCCGCGATGCCCTATGCCTTCCGTCCCGCTTAGGACTGGCCCTTGCCAGGGGGGCCGCCGGGATGTCCCCCCGGATGCCCCATTCCCGGATGTCCGCCGGGATGACCCGCCCCGTGCGGAGCGTGGGGGCTGCCGCCGTGAGGGTTGCCGTGCGGAGCGGCGTGGGGATTGCCCATGCCGGCCATGCCCGGCGGCATGCCGGGGTGGCCGCCCTTGGGCTGCTCCTTCTGGGCCACCGGCTCGGTGGAGCGGGTGCGCGGCTCGATGCCGGGAAGCGCCTTCACCAGCGATCGGAACGCGTCGCCACGCACCTCGAAATTGGGATACTGGTCGAAGCTGGCGCAGGCCGGGGAGAGCAGCACGACAGCCTCCTCCCGCCCGGACGCCTCGGCGTCGCGGGTGGCGGCGTCCACCGCCTTGTCGAGGGTGCTGACGATCTCGTGGGGCACCGCGTCGCCCAGGGTGCGGGCGAAATCCTCGGCGGCCTCGCCGATGAGATAGGCCTTGGCGATGCGATCAAACCAGGGCTGCAGCGGCGTGATCCCCCCGGCCTTGGGGCGGCCGCCGGCGATCCAGAAGATGTCCTTGAAGCTCGACAAGGCGCGCTCAGCGGCGTCGGCGTTGGTCGCCTTGGAATCGTTGACGAACAGCACCTTGCCCTTGTTCGCCACTTCTTCCATGCGGTGGGCGAGGCCGGGAAAGCGCTTCATGGCGACGGCGATGACCTCCGGCGCCATGCCCACCGAGCGGCAGGCGGCGAAGGCGGCGGCGGCGTTCTGGGCATTGTGGGCACCCCGCAGCGCGCCGATTCCACCGAGCGGCAGGCGAAAGCGCTCGGCCCCGCCTTCGCTCACCACCAGCGTCTCGCCGTCCAGCCAGATTCCGTCGGGGAGCGGGCGCTTCACCGAGATGCGAACCACCTGCTTGCCAGACTGCTCGGCCCGGTCGGCCATGGCGGCGGAGAAGTCATCGTCCACGCCCACCACGGCGGTACCGGTGTGTTCGACGCCGGTAACGAGGCGTTCCTTCACGGCGGCGTAGTTCTCGATGCTGCCGTGGCGGTCGAGATGGTCCGGGGTGATGTTGAGCATCACGCCCACGGACGGATCGAGCGAGGGCGCAAGGTCGATCTGATAGGAGGAGCACTCCACCACGTGGACCCGGGCCTGCTTGGGCGGGGCCAGCGAGAGGATGGCGGTGCCGATGTTGCCGCCCATCTGCACGTCGCGCCCGGCCACCCGCAGCAGGTGGGTGATGAGTGCCGTGGTGGTGGACTTGCCGTTGGTGCCGGTGATGGCGATGAAGGCCGATCGCCGGGCGATGGCCTGCCGCTCCCGGCAGAACAGCTCGATGTCGCCGATGATCTCCACACCCGCGGCCTGCGCCAGCTTCACCGACCAGTGCGGCTGGGGGTGGGTCAGCGGCACGCCGGGAGCAAGCACGAGCGCCTGAACGATGGTCCAGTCGATGTCGTGGAGGTCCTGGACGAGGATGCCGGCCTCGCCGGCCTTGCGGCGGGAGGCTTCTGAATCGTCAAAGGCGACGACCGTGGCGCCTCCAGCCTTGAGCGCCTCGGCGGTGGCGAGGCCTGAACCGCCGAGCCCGAAAAGGGCGACGGTCGCATCCTTGAAGACGGTGACGGGGATCATGGCGGTAATAACGTCCGTGCGGCAATGGCAATCCGTTTTCCCGTCTAGAGCAAGATCTGGAAAAGTGCGAACGCCTTTCGCATCCCACAACCGCGCTCCGGAGAATCTCGGACTTGACGGTTCTCATACATTCAGATCATTGAATGTTGGTGTGCGGAGCCTTTGGCCGGGAGGAAGACATGATTGCGAATGTGGGTGGTATCGACCGGATCCTACGGTTCTTGGCGGGGGCGCTGCTGCTCCTTGTGCCGTTCCTCGCCCCGTCGACGCCGGCGCTGGCGGCTCTGGGCCATTGGGCGTGGCTCATCGGCGCCTGGGGACTGGCGATGTTGCTGACGGCGATCTTCCGATTCTGCCCAGCCTACGCGCTGCTCGGCGTGCGGACCTGCAGGTAGGCTTTAAATGCAGGTAGGCCAACACCATAAATGGGCCAAGATCACGGAACGACTTCACAGATGAGGTGGTTCTATGTAACGCTGGCTGAACAGCTGAAAATAAGTTGGCAGCTCTCCAAAGGTAAAGCTGTCATATAAGATGAGCGGTGGGAGCGTTCGATGAACCTTGCTCGCCTCAAAGAGTCACGTCGGCTGCTTCATCCTTCCACTTGGCGTTGGTTCTTATTAACAGCAACCAACGGTGCATACGCACCTCTTTTCCAATCCTTGGCGGTATCCAACCGCGACCGGTTCAAGGATCCGGTGCCATGGTTCGCATGGCACAGCTTTCCGGTGCTCGCAGAAGAGGTAAAGGCCCGCACAGGGGGTAAGTTGCTGGAATGGGGCTCGGGAGCGTCTACCGCCTACTACGTCAGCAACGGCTTGAAGGTAACGGCGTTCGAGCACATTCCCGGCTGGGCTGACATGCTTCGCGACGCACTGAAGGCAAAAGGGCTTGAGGCGGATATCCGCGTTACCGCTCCGGAAGCCTATGCGAGACCTGACCTCGACCCCGGGGAATTCTCCATCTTCGTCATAGACGGCCGCGAGCGCTCCGCCTGCGCCGGATGGCTTGCCGAGGCGATCCAGGCCGGGCGTGTTGGTCCGGGAACACTCATCATTTTCGACGATTCCCAGCGGCCGCGCTATGCGGAGGCCATCGCGCTGCTGGCGCGCCTGTGCAAGCGGCAGGCGACCTATACCGGGCCGACCTCCCTCGACCTCGACAAGGCCACCACCTTCTTCTGGGTGTGAGGGCTTACCGCAGCTTCAGCGTGGCGAGACCGGCGAGAGCCAGCACCACGGCGACGATCCAGAATCGGATGACCACTTGCGGCTCGGTCCAGCCGAGCTGCTCGAAGTGGTGGTGGATGGGCGCCATCTTGAACACGCGCTTGCCGGTGAGCTTGTAGGATGCCACCTGCACGATCACCGAGACCGCCTCCAGCACGAACAGCCCGCCCACGACGGCCAGGACGATCTCGTGCTTGGTGGCGACCGCCACCGTGCCGAGCAGCCCGCCCAGCGCCAGCGATCCGGTGTCGCCCATGAACACCTGCGCCGGCGGCGCATTGAACCAAAGGAAGCCGAGGCCGGCCCCCATCACGGCGCCGCAGATCACCGCCAGCTCGCCCGCGCCAGCGACGTAATGGATCTGCAGATAGTCGGCGAACACCACGTTGCCGGCGAGATAGGCGATGAAGCCGAAGGAGCCGGCGGCGATCATCACCGGCACGATGGCGAGGCCGTCGAGGCCGTCGGTGAGGTTCACCGCATTGCCGGCGGCGACGATGACGAACATGCCGAAGATGGCGAAGAACATGCCGAGGTTCAGCAGCAGATCCTTGAAGAAGGGAAAGGCCACGGACGTGGAGAGCACCGGCTTGCCCACGTTCATGATGACCGCGACGGCGATGCCGGCGATCACCGCCTCGATAGCGAGGCGTGCCTTGCCCGACAGGCCGTTGTGGGTCTGCTTCGTCACCTTCAGGTAATCGTCGTAGAAACCGATCATGCCGAAGCCGAGGGTGACCAGCAGCACCATCCACACATAGGCGTTGGACAGGTTGGCCCACAGCAGCGTCGCCACCACGATGCCGGCGAGGATCATCAGCCCGCCCATGGTGGGCGTGCCCTTCTTGGTGAGAAGGTGGGACTGCGGCCCGTCGGTGCGGATGGGCTGGCCCTTGCCCTGCTTCAGCCGCAGCATCGAGATCATGGCCGGGCCGAACAGGAATACGAACAGGAGCGCCGTGACGACTGCGCCGCCGGTGCGGAAGGTGATGTAGCGGAAGACGTTGAAGGCCGGAAAGGACTGGTGAAATTCGGCAAGCCATTGGAGCATCGGAACGTCATCCCTGGGGCGTCTCCGAGCGCAGCGGATCCCCGGCTCGCGAGAGAAAAAGAAATCAGCGGGCGAGCCGAGGGCCGGCACTAGAGCATCGCGTCCTCGGCGGCACGGAAGCGTTCGGTGAGCGTCTTCACCAAAGGACCCATGCGGCTGCCGTTGGAGCCCTTCACCATCAGCGTGTCTCCGGCGCGGATGGCGGAGGCCACCATTGGCTCCAGATGGGTCGCATGGATGGCATAGCCGCCACGCCGCTCGGCCGGCAACGCCTGCCACAGAGCGTGCATCTGCGGGCCGCAGCAATAGACCTGGTCGATGCGCGCGGTCTTGACCGCATCGGCGAGGTCGGCGTGGTGCGCCTCGCCGTCGGGGCCCAGCTCCAGCATGTCGCCGAGCACGGCGATGCGCCGCCCGCGCGGTCCCACCGGGGTGCGGCTCAGCACGTCGAGGGCGGCGCGCATGGAGGCGGGGTTGGCGTTGTAGCTTTCGTCCAGAAGGGTTGCCTGCCCGCCCTTCACCTGAAGGCGGATGGGCACGCCGCGGCCCGGCGGCGGCTTCATGCGCGAGAGCGCGAGGGCGGCCAGGGCGAGGTCGGCGCCGAGCAGCTTCGCTGCCGCGAGCACCGCCAGCATGTTCTGCACGATGTGTCGGCCGGGCATGCCCACCTTGAAGGTCACCGGCGTGCCCATCACGTCCGCCACCGCCACCGAGCAGAAGGACTGGAGCGCCGCCTCTTGCAGCCGCACGTCGGCGCCTTCGGTCTCGCCGAACGAAACGATGTGCGAGATGCCGCGCGCCTCTGCGGCGGCCTTCAGCCGCGCGAAGTGGGGATTGTCGAGATTGAGCACCGCCGCCCCGCCTGGCTCGACCCCGTCGAAGATCTCGGCCTTGGCGTCGGCGATCTCCTCGATGGAGGAGAACTGGGCGATATGGACAGGCTCCACGGTGGTGACGATGGCCACCTGCGGGCGGACCATCCGCACCAGCGGCGTGATCTCGCCGGGATGGTTCATGCCGATCTCGAACACGCCGTAGCGGGCCTCGCGGGGAAAGCGGGCGAGGGAGAGGGGCACGCCCCAGTGATTATTGTAGGAGGCCGCGGAAGCGTGGGTCTCGCCGTCGGCGCCGAGGGCGATGCGCAGGGCTTCCTTGGTGGTGGTCTTGCCCACCGACCCGGTGACCGCGACGATCCCGGCTTGGGAGCGCGCACGGCTGGTGCGGCCGAGGTCGGCGAGGCCGCCGAGCACGTCATCCACCACCAGAGCGGGGGCGCCCGCCGGCAGTAACGCCAGCTTGTCGCGGGCGACCACACAGAGCGAGGCACCCGCCTCCAGCGCCTTGCCTACATAAGCATGGCCGTCGCTGTTCTCGCCGGCGATGGCGAAGAAGGCGTCGCCGGGGGAGAGGGTGCGGGTGTCGATGGAAATGCCCGTGGCATCGCGCGGCGC
Source organism: Xanthobacter pollutisoli (assembly GCF_040044995.1). NCBI lineage: Bacteria > Pseudomonadati > Pseudomonadota > Alphaproteobacteria > Hyphomicrobiales > Xanthobacteraceae > Xanthobacter > Xanthobacter pollutisoli. The sequence goes on along the minus strand of NZ_JBDZDP010000005.1, from coordinate 188,060 downwards.
GCCCTGCACATCCGCACCCATGGCGGCCGCCAGCTCGGCGGCGGTGTGGAGGATCCGGCTGCCTGCTTCCCCGCTGCTGCTCATGCCGCTGTCTCCTTCAGTACGGCGAGGACTTCCGCCGCGTCCGAGAACGGATATGTCCGGTCGCCGATGATTTGGCCGGTTTCGTGACCCTTGCCGGCAACAAGCAGCGCGTCTCCCGGCTGGAGCATATCAATACCGGCGCGGATGGCCGCGGCCCGGTCGCCGATCTCGCGCACCGCGGTGCTGCCCGAGCCATGGGCGCCGGCCAGGACCTCGGCGCGAATCACCGCCGGGTCCTCGCTGCGGGGATTGTCGTCGGTGACGATGACGAGGTCCGCCTTGGCTCCGGCAATGGCGCCCATGATGGGCCGCTTGCCCTTGTCGCGATCGCCGCCGCAGCCGAACACGACGACCAGCCGGCCGGGAATGGCCGCCCTGAGGGTGTCGAGCACCGTGGCGAGGGCTTCCGGCTTATGGGCATAGTCCACGAACACCGGCCGACGGGGATCGTCACCGATGCGCTCCAGTCGCCCCGGCACACCCTTGAGGTTGGCGAGCGCCGCAAGGGCCGCCGAGCGATCGGCGCCGCAGGCGATGGCGAGGCCGGCGGCGAGCAGGGCATTGTCCAGTTGGAAGCGGCCGACGAGCGGCACGATGGCGGCGCTGCCGTCGGCGAACATCACCTTCTGCCCGCCCGGCGCCCCGGTGACCGCGAAGACGTCGATACCGTCCGCTCGGCCTTCGCCGATGGGCAGGGTCTTCAGCCCGCGCGTCTCGGCCCAGGCGAGGGCGGTGGCGGCGAACGGCGCGCCGGTGACGGTGACGGCGGTGCCCTCCGCCGGCATCACCTCGGTGAAGAGCCGCAGCTTGGCACGGAAATAGGCATCGATGGTGGGATGATAGTCGAGGTGGTCGCGGCCGAGATTGGTGAAGCCGCCGGCGGTGATGCGCACGCCGTCGAGGCGCTTCTGGTCGAGCCCGTGGGAGGACGCCTCCAGCGCCATATGGGTCACGCCCTCGCCGGCCAGCCGGTCGAGGGTCTTGTGAAGCTCCACCGGATCGGGGGTGGTCAGGCTGCCGTAGGTGGCGCCGTCCGGGGCCACCAGGCCGATGGTGCCGAGATACGCGGCGCGATGCCCGAGCTGCTGCCAGATCTGTCGCAGGAAGAAGGCGACGGACGTCTTGCCGGCCGTGCCGGTCACCGCGGCGACCGTTTCTGGCTGGCGCGGATGCATGCGGGCTGCGGCGAGCGCCAGAGAGCGGCGGGCATCGAGCGTGAAGGCGAGCGCCACCTGCGGCGGGAGCAGCGGCGCGGGGGCGGCGGGCTCCATGAGCACCGCGGCTGCGCCGCGCGCGACGGCGTCGGCGATGAAGCGGCTGCCGTCGGCATGGGTGCCGGGAATGGCGACGAAGAGATCGCCCGGTCTGATCTTCCGGCTGTCGGCCGCGACGCCCGTGATCGCTTCGTCCGCGCCGCCCGGCGTGCGGATGCTGGCATGGCCGTCGAGGAGGTGTCCGAGGGGGAGTGTGGTCATCGGCCCTCTTGTTGCATCCGCCCGCCCCGGTTGTCACCCCGCCGGATGCGACGGGAGGTATCCCTCGGCCGGGGCGCTAGTTGCGGTCGGCCACCTTCAGCGGCATGCGCAGGAGCTGCTCCGCGTTGGGCAGGTTCTGCCGCGGCGCGATGTTCAGCATGGGGGCGATGCGCTCCACGATCTTGCCGGCGGTGGGCGCCGCGTTCCAGCCCGAGGTGGCGAAGCCATAGGTCTCAGAGGTGGCCTTGGGCTCGTCCAGCATCACCAGGACGAGGTAGCGCGGCCTGTCCATGGGGAAGACGGCAGTGAAGGAGGTGAGCAACTTGTTCTTGGCGTAGCGCCCGCCCACCACTTTCTCGGCGGTGCCGGTTTTGCCGCCCACCATATAGCCGGGCACCTCGGCTTTGGTGGCCGTCCCCTTCTCGGCATTGAGGCGCATGATGTAGCGCATCTTGTCGGAGGTCTCGGGCTTGAGCACCCGCACCGCCACCTTCTGGGCGTCCTCCTCGGACCGCTTGAGGAACGTCGGCGGAATGAGCAGGCCGCCGTTGACCATGGAGTTCACCGCCATCACCGCCTGCAGCGGCGCGACGGACAGGCCGTGGCCGAAGGCGATGGTGGCCGAATTCAGCTCGCCCCAGCGCCGGGGCACGATGGGCTCGGAGCTCTCCGGCAGCTCGGTCCGCAGGCGGTCGAGCTGGCCCATCTTCTTCAGGAAGGCCTTGTGCGCTTCGACGCCCAGGGACAGCACCATCTTGGCCGTGCCCACGTTCGACGAGACGAGGAAGATCTCGGGCACGGTGAGGACGCGGTTCTCCGCGTGGTAGTCGGAAATCTTGAAGCGGCCGAAATGCATGGCGCCGCGGGCGTCGAAGGTGGAGTTGAGCCCGATCTTGCCGCTGTCGAGCGCCATGGCGAAGGACAGGGCCTTGAAGGTGGAGCCCATCTCGAACACGCCGGTGGTGAGGCGGTTGAGGTAGGCGTCATCCTTGGGGTTGCCGGGATTGTTGGGGTCGAAGTCGGGCAGCGAGACCATGGAGATGATCTCGCCCGTGCGCACGTCCGTCACCACGGCCATGGCGTGCAGAGCCGAGAACTTGTTCTTGGCGCGCACCAGCTCGTCGCGCACCGCGTGCTGCACCCGCGCGTCCATGGAGAGCTGCACCGGCTCCTGCTGGCGGTCGGTGGCAAAGCCCGCGAGATGGAGCTCGGCAAGGCCGCGGCCGTCGATCCACTTCTCGATGCCGGAGATGCCCTGGTTGTCCACATTCACGCCGCCCATCACGTGGGAGATGATGGGACCGTCGGGATAGATGCGGCGGTTTTCCTTGAGGAAGCCGATGCCCGGGATGCCGAGGCGGTGGATGGCGCGCATCTGCGCCGGCGTGATCTCGCGCTTCAGCCAGGCGAAGCCCTTGCCGGAGTTGAGGCGCTTGCGCGTCTCCTCCACATCGAGGTCTGGCAGAACCTTGAGCAGCCCCTCCAGCGCCTCGTCCGGGTCGATCAGCCGTCGCGGCTCGGCGAAGAGGGAGGGGGATTTCACGTCGATGGCGACGATGTCGCCGTTGCGGTCGATGATGTCGGGCCGCGCCGAGGCGATGGCGTCCGAACCGCGCCCGCGGGACGCTCCCGTGTCGGCGGTGAGCGCGAGATGGGCGAGCTGCGCGGCGATGGCGAGGAACACGCCGCAGAAGGCGACCATCACCAGCCGGATGCGGCTGCGCGCGATGCTGTCGGCGTCGCCCCGGTCGAGGCCGAGGAGCCCGCGCACCACGTGGCGTGCGCCGCGCCAGACGAGGAGGGCGAGGCCCGTCGTGAGGGGCCACACCACGTTCCAGGTGGCGCGGGCGCCGCGGGCGCCGCCACGGGCGGAGGCCCGCCCGGCCGCTCCGGCCTGACGGCCGAGGCTTTCCAGCAGAACGGCGCAGGCGGCATCGGCCTGCCGCAGGGTCGGGCCGATGGCCGCGGCGACGGCGGACGCGGTGCGGGTGATGCGATCGGTGAGGGAGATCATGTCGGGCATGGCGGCCTCGTCAGCGGAAGCCGGCCAGGAAGCCGGGGGGCAGCAGGCGCTCGAGGGGATTGGTGGGCTCGGGCGGCGGCGCGGGCTCGGGCGCCGCGGCCGGCGCCTGCTGGATCGCCGGTGCGGCGCGCGGCGCCGGTGGGCGGGGGGTGGCGGACGCCGCTGCCGGCGGCTTCGACACCGGCGCATTGGCCGGGCGCAGCGCCGAATTGGCGGGCACGGTGGCGCCGCCGGAGCTGGTGGGCGCGGTGGTGGAGGCGGACGGCTTCGTCCCGGCCGAGGAGGTGACGAGGGGCGCGTCCACCAGCGCCTCGATCATACCGCCGATGCCGTCCGGTCCGGACGCTGGCTTTTCTGGCAGGTCGTCGAGGCTGGAGATGGAATCCACGTCGAGCCGCTTCATGTCTAGATGCCGCTCGGCGAGGCCCTGGATGTAGATGGGCGAGGTGCGCCGGGCCCATTCCGCCCGCATCTGGGCGATGGAATCGCGCTCCTTGCGGATTTGGGTGCGCAGGCTTGCGAGGCGCTCGGCCTCGGCGGTCGAGGCGACCTTGAGCTGGTAGACCACCGCCGCGGTCACCAGAAGCGCGACGACCATCACGACATTGGCGACCCGGAACATGTTTTCTAGCGTCTCCGCCCTTGGCGTTGCGGTGAAGGGGGTGGAAGCAACCCCATCAGGTCACCGCCCGGATGCGCCGGGGCGTCCGTGCGTTCGGCCGCGCGAAGCTTCGCGGACCTTGCGCGTGGATTGCCTGCCACTTCGTCGGGACCGGGCTCCACCGCGCCTTTCGCCACGAGGCGGAAGGACGGCTCCGGCCCTTCCGCTTGCGGCTGATGGCGCGAGGCGGACGGTGCCTTCGACCGGTGTGACAGAAAAGTCTTAACGATCCTGTCCTCGAGGGAATGGAAGGTGACGATCACCAGCCGTCCCCCCGGCTTCAGCGCCCGCTCGGCGGCGGCGAGGGCCTCCACCAGCTCCGACAATTCCTCGTTCACCGCGATGCGCAACGCCTGGAAGGTGCGCGTGGCAGGATGGATCTCGCCGGGCTTGGCCCACACCACGCGGGAGATGATCTCGGCGAGCTGGGCGGTGCGGGTGATGGGGGCCTCCTCCCGCGCCTTGACGATGGCCTTGGCGATGGCGCGGGAGTGCCGCTCCTCGCCGAAGGTCCAGATGATGTGGGCGAGGCGCACCTCGTCGAGGGCAGCGCAAAGGTCCGCGGCCGAGAGCCCGTCGCCCCCCATGCGCATGTCCAGCGGGCCATCGCGGCGGAAGGAGAAGCCGCGCTCCGCCTCGTCGATCTGCATGGAGGAAACGCCGATGTCGAGCACCACGCCGTCGAGCGGGAGTGCATGCTGTTCGGCGGCGATGTCGTCGAGGCGGGAAAAGCGATCCTGAACCAGCGTGAGCCGCCCGCCCGAAGCCTCCACCAGCGCACGGCCCGCGGCGATGGCGGTCGGGTCGCGGTCGATGGCGATGACGCGGCAGTCGGCGGCGGCGAGAATCGCGCTGGTATAACCTCCCGCGCCGAAGGTGCCGTCCACGTAATGGCCGGCGTCCTTCGGCGCGAGGTGCGTGAGAACCTCGGCGAGCAGCACGGGCAGATGACGGGCCGGTCCGCCAGCGGCGTCGGCGGGGCCGACTCCGTGGCCCGTCGTCATGTCCTCGTGCTCCCCGGGTTCTCCGCTCGGGAGCCGATGGCCCGGCGCAGCTCGCGCACCTTTTGGGTGGCCTCCGCGAGATGCGCCTTCAGCCGCTCCGGTTCCCAGATGCGGAACTTGTGCCCCAGCCCCACGAAGGCCACCTGATCGGCGATGGCGGCGTGGGCCTTCAGCGTCTCGGTCAGCATCACCCGGCCCTCCGGGTCGATGCGCAGGGTCTCGCTGGTGCCGTAGAGGGCGGCGGCCAGCTCCTCGCGCGCCTCGGAATAGGGCGGATAGCTCTCGATCAGCGCGTCGATCTCGCCGATCAGCCGGTTTCCGCCCGCATCCAGCGCGGGCTCGGCAAGGCTCGGATGGCAATAGAGGCCGTCCGCGCCGTCCTTCGCCAGCACCATGCGGTAGGGCGCGGGAATGGAGACCCGGCCCTTGGCGTCGAGGCGCATCGTGTAGGTGGACACGAAGCGGTCCATGGCGCCCGGGTGCCCTCGTGTTGCGGCGGGCGCCATCGCGAGCGGCCCGCGTGACGGCACAGGCCGTCCAAACTGGTCATGGGTAAAAATGGGTTATCATGGGATAGCATGGGCCGTCAATGAATTGGCGTGGGCGACAGCGCTCAACGTCTGCTTGCGGCACCACTGTCCGCGGCGCGCACCCCGCCGCTTCCGCCGCGCTTGCCGCCGCGCTAGGCTCCGGCCGTTGCAACGGAAATCGCCAGCCGCATGTGGTCCCGCCTCTACTGGCTCGCCGTGGGCGGCCCCCTCGCCGCCGGCCTCCTGCTCATGGCGGTGGACCCGGCGCCGCTTGCGGATGCGCGCAACCGCCTGTTCGACCTCTACCAGCGCGCCGCGCCGCGCCTTTACGACCCCGACCTTCCGGTGCGCGTGGTGGACGTGGACGACGCGTCCCTCGCCCGAATCGGCCAATGGCCCTGGCCGCGCACCACCATTGCCGCCTTGCTGGAGAAGCTCGCCGGCCTGGGGGCGGCGGCGGTGGCGTTCGACATGGTGTTCTCCGAGCCCGACCGGCTCGATCCCGCCGCCGTCGTGAAGCTGCTGCCCGAGGCGGCCCGCGCCCCCGCCGAGGCGGCGCTGGCCGGTCGCGACAGTTCCGACCGCCAGCTGGCGGCGACGCTCGGCGCGACCCCCTCGGTGCTGGGCGCGATCCTCACCCACGGGAGTGGCGGCAGCTATCCGGCCAAATGGGGCATCGCCAGCGCCGGCGATGACCCCCTCGCCTTCGTGCCGCGTTTTTCCGGCGCGGTGGTGCCGCTGCCGGAATTGGCCGCGGCGGCGCGGGGCATCGGCACGCTCAACTGGCTGCCGGACCGCGATCAGGTGGTGCGGCGCGTCCCGCTGCTCCTGTCCGTGGACGGGCGCTTGGTGCCGAGCCTCGCCGCCGAGGCGCTGCGCGTGGGGCAGGGTGCCTCCACCTATGTGGTGCGCGCCTCCAACGCCAGCGGCGACCAGGCCTTCGGCACGCAGTCGGGCATCACCGCGGTTAAGATCGGCGCCCTCGACGTGCCGACTGACGCCTCCGGCGAAGTGCGCGTGCGCTTCTCCGCCACCGACCCGCGCCGCTTCCTCTCCGCCGCCGCCGTGCTGGACGGCACCGTGCCCGCCGCCGACGTGGAGGGGCGGATCATCCTGATCGGCTCCAGCGCGCCGGGGCTGATGGACACGCGGGCGACCCCGCTCGATGCCGCGGTCGCCGGGGTGGAGGTGCAGGCCCAGCTCATCGAGCACATCGTGACCGGCGCGCGCCTCGTGCGGCCGGATTGGGCACGGGGCGCTGAGATCCTCCTGGCGGCCGTGCTGGGCCTCGCACTCGCCCTCGTGCTGCCGCGCATTCCGGCGCTGGCGGCTGGCGTCGCGGGGGCTGTGGTTCTGGCGGCACTTGGCGCCGGTACGTGGCTCGCATTCCGCCAGTTCGACCTTCTGCTCGATCCCATGGGGCCCGGCGCGGCGGTGCTCGCCACCTATGTGCTGGGCGTCCTCGCCCTCTATCGCGAGGAACAGCGGCAGAAGAAATGGGTGCGCTCGGTGTTTGGCCGCTTCGTCTCGCCCAAAGTGGTGGACCGCCTCGCCGCTCAGCCGGACCGCCTCGTTCTCGGCGGCGAGACGCGCGAGATCACCATCCTGTTCTGCGACCTGCGTGACTTCACATCTTTGTCCGAAACCATGGACGCGCAGGCGCTCACCCGTTTCATGAACGCCTATCTCACGCCCATGACCGAGGTCGTGCTGGCCCATGGCGGCACCATCGACAAATACATCGGCGACGCCATCATGGCCTTCTGGAACGCGCCGATGCACGATCCCGCCCACGCCCGCAACGCCGCTTTGTGCGCCCTTGCCATGTCGCGCCGGCTGGATGTCCTCAACGGCGAATGGCGGCGCGCCGCCGAGGCGGAGGGCCGGCCGTGGCAGGACGTGCGCTGCGGCATCGGTCTTGCCACCGGGCCGTGCTGCGTCGGCAATCTCGGCTCGGCCCAGCGGCTCGAATATTCCTGCCTCGGCGACGACGTGAACCTCGCCTCCCGTATCGAGGGCGCCACCAAGTCGCTCCGGGTGGACATTCTGGTGTCCGAGGCGACCCGGGACGCCTGTCCCGACCTCGCCTTCCTGGAGGCGGACCTGCTGATGCTGAAGGGCAAGTCCCGGGCGAGCCAGCTCTATTTGCTCGCGGGCGATGCCGCCTTCGCCGCGTCGCAGGATTTCGAGCGGCTGGGGCGGCGGCATGCGGCGCTGATGTCGTCCTTCGGCGCCGGCGCGATGGCCGAGGCGTGCGGGCTCGCGGGCGATCTGGCGGGGGAAGCACCGCCTCGCCTCGCCCGCTTCTACGGCCTCTATACGGAGCGGTGCCTGGGTGCGAACGGCGCGACGGCGCCGGCCGGAAGTGCCTGAGGCGGCGCCGTTTCCCTTGCTTTCGCCCTTGCCAAGGCGGGCTGGCGCCCGCAAGAAGAATTCATGAGCGGCGCGGACCCACCCCCCCCTTCCGGGCGAACGGACCAGACGGCGCGCGGCCCCGCACCGCGCGATCTGCTCACCTTTCTCTGGCGGTTCGAGCCGCTCGCCCACATCAAGCTGTTCGCCCTCGTCCTCCTGCTGCTGCCGTTCAACTACGCCTCGCTGGAGCTGCCGCGGCTGATCGTCAACGGCGTCACCGATGCCCTCGGCGGCACGGTTCCGCGGCTGCTTGCCATGGATATCGCCTTGCCGGACGTGCTGGGCGGGGCCGTGCTGGTGCGCTTTCCGGGTTTCGAGGTTTCCGCCTTCGGCCTCCTGGCCGGATTGGCGGCGGTGCTGTTCGCGCTGCAACTGATCCAGCAGCACATCTCGCGGCTGATCGAGATGGCGAAGGCCCGGCTCGGCGAACGCACCCTCGTCAGCCTGCGCCGCCAATTGTTCGACGTCATCCAGCGCCTGCGGCCGGAAGCGCCGATGAAAAGCAAGGCGATGGAAGTGGGTAACATGCTGCGGTTCGAGGTGGGGCCCATCTCCCCCTTCGCCGGCATGGCCTTCGCCCAGCCGTTGAAATCCGCCGGGCTGATCGGCTCGGCGACGCTGCTCATCTTCACCCAGAACGCGGCGCTTGGGGCCTGCGCCATCGGCATCCTGGCGCTCAATTACGTGCTGCTCGGGGTGCAGCGGCGGGACAATGCCACCAAGCTGCAGATCTACCAGCGGGAGGCGGTGGCGCTGGGCAAGCGGGTGATGGCGGGGATCGAGCGGCTGCCCCTCGTCCATGGCTTCGCCACCAGCCCGTGGGAACGCGCGGCGGTGGATGCGCGGCTCGCCGTGGTCTCCGAGGCCAACCTCGATCTGAAGCGGCAGAACTTTACCGACCGGGTGCTGAACCTGCTGATGTCGGATGTGCCCACCCTGGTTTTCTACTTCGTCGGTGGGTGGCTGGCGCTGACCGGCGCCATCAACATCGGCCAGCTGGTGGCGGTGGTAGCGGCATACGCCCAGATTCCCGAGCCGCTGAAGGAGCTGATCGACTGGGACGAGAAGCGCGTCATCGCCCAGGTGCGCTACGATTTCGCCCGCTATTACCTCGACACCAAGGAGGTCTGGCCGGAGGGCTCGCAGGATGACCAGGCGAGCGCGAGCGTGCCGTTCGACGGCTCGATCCGGGTCGCCGACCTCGGGGTGGTGGACCCCGCCGGCAGCCAGCTTCTCGACGGGGTGAGCTTCGATGTGCGGCCCGCCACGGCGGTGGCGCTCAAGGGGCCGGATGCCGGCGGCAAGCATGCCGTGGCGCGGGTGTGCAGCCGCGCCATCTCGCTCTACAGCGGCAGCGTCCGGCTGGGCGGGCACGATCTCGCCAGCGTGTCGGAGGCGGTGCTGGGACGTCACGTGGCCTATGCCGGCGGCGACCCGGTGGTGCTCACCGGATCGCTGCGCGAGAATCTGCTGTGCGCCCTCCAGCGCGGCGTCCCTGCGACGGGGAGCGCATCCGACGCGGGCGAAGCCCTCGATCGCGCCGCCCTCGCCGCCCTCGACCTCGCGGGGCTCGGCGATCTCGTGGTCCGGCTGGGGCTGGAACGCCGGCTCGATCCCGACGCCAGCCCCCACCTTGCGGAGAGCATCGTCGCGCTGCGCGCCGCCGTCACCGATGCGGTGGCCCGGCGGCAGGCGGAGACCGGGCGCACCCTGATCGAGCCGTTCCGCTTCGCCGCCTTCAACCGCTGGATGACGCTGGCCGAGAACATCCTGTTCGCCACCCCGCTCAACGACACCCGCGGCGCCGCCTCCCTCCTGGCCGATCCCGGCCTGCTGCCGCAGCTGGAGCGGATGGCGATGGCGCAGGATCTGACCGCCCTCGGCCTCTCGGCGCTGCGCACCCTCGCCGAGCTGGCCGGCGGGTCGGAGGAGCTGGCCGGCATCGACACCAAGGGCCTGCTGCGGACCGACGAGATGGCGGCCGCCCGCGCCCTCCTCGCCCGCGCCGGTGGCAGCCTGCCGGGGCAGGACCGCGCCTTGCTGCTGCGCATCGCCGGGCGCTACTGCGAGCCGCGCCATCGCTTCGGCCTCATCGACGCGGTCTGGCAGCAGCGCGCCCTCGAGGCCCGTGCCCAGCTTGCCCACCTGAAGGATGTGTCCGGAACGCCGCTGGCGCGCTACCAGCCGGACAGCTATTGCCGCGCTTTGACGGTGCGGGACAATCTGCTGTTCGGCCGCATTGCTGCCGACCGGGCGGGCGCGGCGGCCATGGTGGACGAGGTGGTGCGGGGGTGCCTGGAACAGGACGGCTTCATCGGCGAGGTGGAGCGCCTCAGCCTCGACGTAGCCCTGGGCGACGGCGGGCTCCCCCTGTCGGCGGCGGAGCGCGGCAAGCTCACCCTCGCCCGCTGCCTGATGGCCGATCCCACCATCCTCATCATCGACGACGCGCTGGTGCCGCTCGCGCCGGCCGACCAGAGCCGGCTGATCGAGACGGTCCTGGCCCGGCGCGCCGGGCGCACCACCCTGGTGGTGCTGGACGCAGCCGAGCCGCTGGACTTGTTCACGCAGGTGATCGTCCTCGAGCACGGGCAGGTGGAGCGCGTGGAGACGGGGCCGGCGCTGGCCGCCACCGGCAGCTGAAGGCGGGGCACGACGGAGGTTTCATGAGCATCGAAGACGAGGCCCGCACCCTAGCCCGCATCCCCATGTTCCGCGATCTGGAGCCGAGCCAGCTGCGCCTGCTCGCTTTCTCGGCGACGCGGCTGGACGTGGCGGCGGGGGACGCCCTGTTCCATCAGGGCGAGGCCTCCGATGCGGCCTATGTGGTGCTGGACGGCACCGCGGTGATCGAGGTGGTGGCGGGGGGCGTGACCCATGAGATCGCCCGCCTCGGCCGCGATACGGTGGTGGGAGAAATGGGCGTCCTCACCGGCGAGGCGCGCAGCGCCACGGTGCGCGCCGGCGGCCCCATGAGCGTGCTGCGCATGGAGAGCGATCTGTTCCTCGAGCTGCTGGACAAGACCCCGTCCCTCGCCCGCTCGGTGCTGCGCGATCTGGCGCTCCGCCTGCAGGAGACGACGCGCGCCCTGGTGAAGGCCCGAGGCTAGCCAAACTCTTGAGCCGGATGACTTTTGCTGGCACGTCCGCGGCCCTTCCGACCCTTGCGTTGCGCTAGGTCAGGCGCCACCATGGCGTACCGCACAGCGCGGTTCATCGGGGGAATGGAGATGCGATTCGTAAAGGTTGTGGTGGGTCTTGCCCTGGCGTTCAGCCTGACCGCCTGCTTTGAGGGCGCCCAGGGACCGGCCGGTCCCCAGGGCCCGGCGGGCGCGGTCGGCGCGGCCGGACCGCAGGGGCCGGCGGGCGTGGCGGGTCCGGTGGGGCCGGCCGGGGCGCCGGGGCCCGCAGGTCCCCAGGGTGCCACGGGTCCGGCAGGTCCCGCCGGTCCGGCGGGTGCGCCCGGCGCGGCTGGCTCGGCCGGAATCACCGTGCGCGCGGCGGACTGCCCGGCCGCCGGCTGCCTCGCCGGGTGCGAGACCGGCGAGAGCGTGGTGGGGGGCTATTGCGTCAACACCGACCGCGGCATGCAGCACATCGCCGTCTTCTCGTCCCGCGAAGGCAAGACCGAGGTGGAGTGCCTCAGCCCGGTGAAGCAGGTGGTTGCGGTATGCCTCAAGCCCTGAGCGCGCGTCGCCGTCTCAGCCCCGACGCCGCAGGATCTTGAGGCGGCCCAAGAGCTCGGCCACCGCCTCCGGCGGCAGGTGGCCGATCTCGCGGGCGAGGAGATTGGCGAGCTCGGTGGCCTGCGGCGACAGGCCCGCGGTGTCCACCACCACACGGGGGCGGGAGATTTCGGCCAGGCGCTGGAGGTCTTCCGCCTCGTCCCAGATCACATTGAAATAGGCGATAATGCGCTGGACCAGCGCCCAGGTGGGCCGGCCGCGCTTTCCCGTCTCCAAGGCCGAGAGATAGGTGGGCGTGACCCCGATGGCCCGCGCCATCTCGGTGAGGGTCACACCCCGTTGGGCGCGCAGGTCGCGCACCCGCCGTCCGAAGGGCGTCATCGAAAGTCCCACTGTCCCGCGCGGCCCGGCCCGCCGGGTCCGGGGCAGCCCCACCCACGCTAGAGCATTTCCCGATGGGACGGAATCCGGCGGCACGGGACGCCGGCTTTGGCTTGCGCTCGCGTGGGCGGTCTCGCGGTGTCCGTTTCCCCGATGGCTGGACCGCGAACTGTCGCGCCGCGCGATCAAGCAGACAAACGTGGGCTGGACGCGAAAACGGCGGCGCAAGCGCCGCCGTTTCAATTCTTTATGGGACGAGAGGCGCGAGCCTCAGGTCCAGCTGCTGTCGTCGCCGCCGCCGTCGCCACCCCAGTCGCCGCCATCGTCGAAGCTGGCGTCCTGCGGATCGGCATTCCAGAAATTGTCCTGTCCGGCGTCCTGTCCAGCATCACCGCCCAGGGCATTCTGGGCGTCCTGCCCAAGCGCACCAGGCGCGGTGTGGCCGAGCTCGGCCGCGGCGGCCTGGGCGACGGCGCCTTCGCCGCCGCTCATCATGTTCTTGATGCCGTCATAGAGCAGCGCGCCGCCGGCGACGCCCGCAGCAGTGGCGAGCGCCCCCTGGAGGAAGCCGCCGCCGCCGAAGCCGCCGCGCTGAGGCGCGGCCTGCTGCTGGCCCCACGGGCCGCCCTGCGGGGCATAGCCGCCCTGCTGCTGTCCGTAGCCTTGGTTGGCATAGCCCTGCTGCTGGCCATAGCCCTGCGGCAGGCCCATGGGCGCGCCGGCCGCGCGGGACCCGGTGGAGGGCACCGACGAGCGGCCGCCGCCGAACAGGCCGCCCAGGAAGCCGCCGCCGGACGAGCGCGACTGTGAGTCGGCCGCCCGGGTCTCGGCGTCCTGCAGCTGGGCTTCCAGCTCCTGCACGCGGGCGTAGGCCTGCTGGAGCGCGTGCTCCTGCACCAGCACGCTCTGCGCCAGGGCATAGGTGGCAAAGGGTGCCTCGGCGACGCGGCGCGCGATGAGCGCCTCGGCCTCCGCATCGCGCGGCTGATGGGCGACGCCACGCATGCGATCGAACAGGCCGTCGATCAGGGCACGTTCCTCGGGGGTCATCTCCGCCTCCGGTGGGTTGGACCGAGCCGGATATGAGCAGACGAGGATGGCCGAGGAAGGGCCGGGCCGGATGAATTTTTCGTAACGTAAGGGAAGCTGTCCTGACCGGAGCCGCCCGTCCTTGCACCTCCAAGGTAAAGCGTGGTAGCAGCGCGCGCCTTTCGCGCTGGCCCGTCCGGGCCAGCCAACAACCCAGGATGGAGATGCGCATGGCCACGCAGAATGGCGGCCCCACCCCGAATGCGGCGCCGTCGCTGAACGTGCTCGCGCAGTACACCAAGGATTTCTCGTTCGAGAATCCGAACGCGCCGCGCTCGCTGGCGGCTCCCCCCAGCCAGCCCGACGTCAACATCCAGATCCACGTCAACGCCAAGCCCGGCGGCAACGGCGAGTTCGAGGTGGAGCTGAAGATCGACGGCGGCGCCAGCGTCGACGGCAACACCCTGTTCGCCTTCGAGCTGGTCTATGCCGGCGTGTTCCGCATTCTCAACATCCCCGAGCAGAGCCTCCAGCCCGTGGTGCTCATCGAGTGCCCGCGCCTGCTCTTCCCCTTCGCCCGGCAGATCATCGCCGACGCGGTGCGCAACGGCGGCTTCCCGCCCCTGATGATCGACCCGGTCGATTTCGCCGCTTTGTACCAGCAGCGCATGCAGGCCGAGGCGCAGAAGCTCCAGCCCGGCCAGGCCTGAGCCTTCCGGCAGCACCGAGGACCAATCCGCCGCCGCAGGCGCCAGGCGCCTGCGGCGGCGGACTTTTTCAGCCGCCGCCGCTGTGGCAGGCTGGCCGCGCCGGCGGTGCCCTGAGGCCCCGCCGGGGGAGGACGCCCGGCGGCGATGAGATCCATCCGCTTCAAGCTGGCCGCGCTGGCCGCCACCGCCGCGCTCCTCGCGCTGCTCGCCGCCGCCGGCGTGCTGCTGGCGGTCCGCGCCGCCGACGAGGCGCTGGAGGCGACGGTCAGCGCCCAGCAGCGGCTCGACGTGCTCACCGAGATTTCCGCCCGCCTGTCCGACTACGGCCTCGCCGCCGTGGCCGCCACCGAGAGCCCGGCCGCCGGCCGCGACCGGCTCGCCGATGCCCGGGCCGGCATCTCCGCCGTGCTCGAGGCCGCCATGGTGCGCGCGGTGGGCACCGAGCCCATGCCCGGCACCGGCGTGCGCCCGCGCGAGCGCATGCTGGCGCACCTGCGCGCCGACTTCATCCTGCTCGACCGCCAGATCTCCGATGCCTCGGCCGACCCGGACGCCGGCGCCCGGGGCGACCGGGTCCGCGGCGCGCTGAACGGCTTTGCCGCCTCCGCAGGGCCGACCCTCTCCCTGCTGGTGGAAAGCGAGCGCCGGCAGGTGACCACCGCCCGCGAGGAGGCGCTCGCCTTGTCCCTGCGCCTGCGCATCGGCGCGGTGGTGCTGGCGGGGCTGGTTCTGGCCGCCGCCGTGGGGCTCTACCGGGCGCTCGCCCGCCCGCTGCTCGCCCGCCTCGCGGAGATCGACCGTGCCGCCGCGGCTATCGGCCGCGGCGATCTTTCCGCTCGCCTCGCCATCGGCGCGCGCGACGAGCTCGGCATCCTGATGGCCCGCTTCAACCGCATGGCCGGCCGCCTCGCCCGGCGCGAGCGGCAGGTGCGCGAGGACCGCGCCGCGCTGGAGCGCACGGTGGCCGAGCGCACCGCCGATCTCACCGCGGCCAACGCCCGCCTCGCCGCCATCGACGCCTCCCGCCGCCGCTTCTTCGCCGACGTGAGCCACGAGCTGCGCACCCCGCTCACCGTCATCATCGGTGAATGCGACGTCACCCAGCGCGCCCCGGCCATTCCCGAGGAGCTGAGCCGCTCGGTGCTCGCCACCATCCGCAAACGGGCCGGCATGCTGCACCGGCGGGTGGAGGATCTGCTGCGGGTGGCGCGCTCGGAAAGCGGCGAGATCCAGCTGGTCTTCCACGATTTCCCTTTGGTGCCGCTGCTCGCCGACGCGGTCTCGGGCCTTGGCAACGTCGCCCGCCGCCACGGCGTCGCTCTGGTGCTGGACGCCGGGCCGCCGGGTCCTCTCGTCCATGCCGACCGCGAATGGCTGCGGCAGGTGGTGGAGGGGCTCATCGACAATGCGCTGCGCCACGGCGGCACCCTCACCCGCATCACCGTCTCCGCCCGCTCGCTGCGCGACGGCGCCGGGGCGCGGTGGGAGGAGATCAGCGTCAGCGACGACGGCCGCGGCATTCCGCCCGAGGCGCGGGCCCGCCTGTTCGAGCGCTTCGCCCGCGGCGAGCGCTTCGGCGACGGCTCCGGATTCGGCCTCGGCCTGGCCCTCGCCGAATGGGTGGTGACGCGGCACGGCGGACGTATCACACTGGAGGACGGGGAGAGCGGCGGCACCCGGGTGGTGATCGTGCTGCCCGAGACCGTGGCCTCGGACGCCGCGCCGGCGCCGGACGAGCCGGCGGCACCAGCCGGCGCGTGAGGCCTCCCGCCCCGAACGATACGTCCCGCCGCCCCTCGACCGCCGAGCCGGGGGACCGCCGGCGGGCACAGGAGGAGCCATGAACATCCTGGTGGTGGAAGACGACAGCGACATCGGCGCCATCCTCAGCCGCGGCTTGTCGGCCGAGGGCTTCGACGTGACCGTGGTGGGCCGCGCCGACGCGGCGCTGGACACGGCGCGGCAGTACAATCCCTGCGCCGTGGTGCTCGACATCATGCTCCCCGACGGCTCCGGCATTGACGTCTGCCGGGAATTGCGCGCCACCGGCCATTCCGGCCCAATCCTCTTCCTCAGCGCCAAGGACGAGGTGCACGACCGCGCCGAAGGGCTCGGCGCCGGGGCGGACGACTACATCGTGAAGCCCTTCGTGTTCGGCGAGTTGCTGGCGCGGCTGCGGGCCCATCTGCTGCATCGTCTGGGGGAGGGCCATTCCGGCCGCGTCGTCGCCGGGCGTCTCGTGCTCGACCCCTCCACCCGCACCGCCATGTTCGGCGAGGTGCACGTGCGCCTCACCGAGCGCGAGGCGGAACTCCTCGCCCTGCTCATGGCGAACCCCAACCGGCCGGTGCCGCGCGGCGAGATCTTCGACCGGCTGTGGGCCAGCCAGGGCGGCGCTTCGCTCAATGTGGTGGATGTCTATGTGGGCTACCTGCGCACCAAGCTCGCGCCGGTGAGCCGCGCCGGCGGACCGCAGGTTTCCACGGTGCGCGGACGGGGATTCATGCTGGATCTTTCCGCCCCCGCGGCCCACTGACGGGCTTTAAATCCCCGCAGTGCAGTGCAGCATCATATTTTGCTTGCGGGAACCAGATCGAGCGACAATATTTGTACTCGTGTAGTGAAATTCCTCATTACATCAACTTCTTATGATCTTCTTAGAAGGATCGTGAGAGTAATCTGGAGGATCCATCATGCGCTGGAACAAGCCTCAGGTCTGCGAAGTCTGCGTCGGCATGGAAGTCACCGCGTATCTGCCGGCCGATTTCTGATCCAGGGCGGTCGGCGGCCGGGAGCGATTGGCAGGAGCGTTTGACGCATCATGCAGGTGATCGTTCTCGGTTCAGCGGCCGGCGGCGGCGTTCCCCAGTGGAACTGCCGCTGTCCGGTTTGTCGCCTTGCCTGGTCCAAGGACCCCCGGGTCGAGCCACGGACCCAGTCCAGCATCGCCGTCTCGCCGGACGGCTCGGCTTGGGTCCTCCTGAATGCCTCGCCTGACCTTCGGGCGCAGATTACCGCCACGCCCGCGCTTCAGCCGCGGGTCGACGGCCGCGACAGCCCGATCCGCGCCGTCGTCCTCACCAACGGGGACGTGGACCACATCGCCGGCCTTCTCTCCCTGCGCGAGCAGCAGCCCTTCGAGCTTTACGGCACCGCCGACACCTTGGCGCTGATCGGCGAGAACCAGGTGTTCGAGGTGGTGGCGCGGCAGATGGTGCCGCGCGAGCCGGTGGCCTTCGGCGCGGCCTTTTCGCCGGCGCCCGGCCTTCACATGGAATTCTTCACCGTGCCCGGAAAGGTGCCTTTGTGGCGCGAGGACGCCGCCCTCGTCATCGGCGAGGAGAGCGGCTCCACGGTGGGCGTCACCGTCACCTGCGGTGGCAAGCGCCTCGTCTATGTGCCCGGCTGCGCGGCGGTGACCGATGCGCTGCGCCAACGCATCGGCGGCGCCGATCTGTTGTTCTTCGACGGCACCCTCTATCGCGACGACGAGATGATCGAGGCCGGCGTCGGCACCAAGACGGGCGCCCGCATGGGGCACCTCTCCATGTCGGGCGCGGACGGCACGCTGGCGCTTCTGGCGGATCTCCCGGTGACGCGACGGGTGTTCATCCACATCAACAACACCAATCCCGCCCTCGTCGACGGCTCGGACGAGCGCCGCGCGGTGGAAGCGGCCGGCTGGGCCGTGGCCCGGGACGGAATGGAGTTCATCCTATGACCGCGCAAGCCGTGTCCGCGCAGCCCTTCGCCCGCCCCGTGGAAGCCGCCGAGGCGTTTCCGCCGCTGCCCTGCCCGCAGGAGGCGCTCTCCCCCGAGGGCCTGGAGGCGGCGCTGCGCGAGGTTGGCGCCACGCGCTACCACAACCTCCATCCGTTCCATAAGCTGCTGCATTCCGGCAAGCTGAACCGGGACCAGGTGCGGGCCTGGGCGCTCAACCGCTATTGCTACCAGTCGGCCATCCCGCGCAAGGACGCGGCGCTCATGAGCCGCTGCGACGACCGCGAGCTGCGCCGCGAATGGCTGCATCGCATCACCGATCATGACGGCTTCGGCGGCGACGGCGGCGGCATCGAGCGCTGGCTGGTCTTGACCGACGGGCTCGGCCTCGACCGCGACTATGTGATCTCCCGGGAGGGCGCGCTGCCGGCGACCAAGTTCGCGGTGGAGGCCTATGTGCGCTTCGTCGCCGAGCATCCGCTGCTGGAGGCGGTGGCCTCGTCTTTGACCGAGCTGTTCGCGCCCGGCATCCATGCCGAGCGCATCTCCGGCATGCTGGAGAATTACGACTTCATCACCGAGACCGTGGTCGCCTATTTCCGCCGTCGCCTCGACCAGGCGCCGAAGGATGCCGACTTCGCCCTCGATTATGTGAAGAAGAACGCCCGCACCGCCGCCGAGCAGCGCGCGGTGATCCGCGCCTTGACCTTCAAGACCGAGGTTCTGTGGGCGCAGCTCGATGCGCTTTACTTGGCCTATGTCGAGCCCGGCTGGCCCGCGCCGGGCGCGTGGCGCCCCGGCGTCGCGATCGTTGGATCGTGATATGCGCGCCGAGGAAACCGACGTGCCGCGCCTGCCCCGCGGCGTCAAACTGAAGTACGATCAGGTCCGTGCCCGCCACGTGCTGCTGGCGCCCGAGCGGGCGTTCGACATCGACGCGACGGCGGCCGCGGTGCTGGAGCTGGTGGACGGCGCGCGCACCTGCGGCGAAATCGTGGATGCGCTCGCCACGCGCTACAACGAGGCGCGCGAGGTGATCGCCGACGATGTCAGGGACATGATCGGCGATCTGATCGCGCGGCGGGTGATCGAGCGATGAGCGAGACCGTGGCCGAGATCGACACCGCGTCGGCGGCCCGCCCGGCCGTCGCCCCGCCGGTGGGGCATCCCATCGGCATCCTGTGCGAGCTGACCCATCGCTGCCCGCTGCGCTGCCCCTATTGCTCCAATCCGCTGGAGCTGGAGCGCCGCGAGGCGGAGCTGGACACCGCCACCTGGAAGCGCGTGCTGAGCGAGGCCGCGGCCCTCGGAATCCTCCACGTCCACCTCTCCGGCGGCGAGCCCACCGCGCGGGCGGATCTGGTGGAGCTGACCGCCCATTGCGCGGCGGAGGGGCTCTACACCAATCTCATCACCTCGGGCATCGGCCGTGCCTCGGCCATGATCGGCCCGCTCTCCGATGCCGGGCTCGACCATGTGCAGCTCTCGGTGCAGGGCGCCACGGCGGAGACCGCAGACCTGATCGGCGGCTACAAGGGCGGCCATGCGGCGAAGCTCGAATTCGCCCGCAAGGTCACCGACCTCGACCTGCCGCTGACGCTCAATGCGGTGATCCATCGCGGCAACATCCACGAGGTGGAGGCCATCATCGCCCTCGCCGTGGAGCTGAAGGCCCGCCGACTGGAAGTGGCCCACACCCAGTATTACGGCTGGGCCTACGCCAACCGCGCCGCCTTGATGCCCGCCCGTCCCGACGTGGACCGCTCCATCGCTCTGGTGGAGGAGGCCCGCCGGCGCCTGGAGGGCGTGCTGGTCATCGACATGGTGATTCCGGACTATTACGCCCGCTATCCCAAGCCCTGCTCGGGCGGCTGGGGGCGACGCACCCTCAATGTGACGCCCACCGGGCGGGTGCTGCCCTGCCACGCCGCGGAAAGCATCCCCGGACTGGAATTCTGGTCGGTGCGCGACCGGTCGTTGGGCGACATCTGGCGCGCCTCGCCGGCCTTCAACGCCTTTCGCGGCACGTCCTGGATGCGCGAGCCTTGCCTCAGCTGCGAGCGGCGCGAGATGGATTTCGGCGGCTGCCGCTGCCAGGCCATGGCGCTGCTGGGCGATGCCAGCGCCACCGATCCGGCCTGTTCCAAATCTCCCTTCCACGCCCGCGTGGAAGCCCTCGCCACCGCCGAGGCCGCGGCCGACGCGCCGTCCTACGCCTATCGCTCCATCGGCGGTGCGCCGTCCGAGCCAACCGAGGGAGTGAGGTCGTGAGCCGCTCCAGCCCCCTCCGGCGCCCGTCGCGCCGGCCCGTCCATGCGTCCTTCCATCAGGCTGCGGCACTGGCCTTGGCGCTCGCCGTGTCCGCCATGGCCGCCGCTCCGGTGCTCGCGGGGCCCGCCCTTGCGGCCACCAAGGCAGCGCCCCCCGACGCGGCGACCCTGCTGTTCGAGACGCCGCAGCTCGCCGCGACCAAGCCGGGCGAGACCCTCGCCTATGCCTATACACGCAAGGTGTCCGATCCCGAGCTCGGCGCCACCTTCGACGATCGCATCGTGCTCCATGTGGAGGCGAGCGCCGGCGGGGGTGATGCCCGCGACGTGAAGGTGGATTTCTTCTCCGCCGAGCGCCACCGCGCCGCCGGGCCGTTCGAGGACGTCACCACCAATCCGGTGCTCCTGCTGTTCCTGGAGAACCACCTTGCCGACCTCGCCGGACGGCTGAAGGGCAATCCGCGCTATTTCAAGAACGCCATCCGCAGCGCCCTGCGCGATGCCGCCACGGTGGAGCCGGCGGAGCTTTCGGTGGGCGGCAAGACCTTGAGCGGCTGGCGGGTGAGCGTCTCCCCCTTCAAGGGCGACACCAACGCCTCTCGCATGCGCGGGCTCGACAGCCTCGTCTACAGCTTCGACATCACCCCGGACCTGCCGGGCGAGATCGCGCGCATCGCCATATCCGCGGAGGCGCCGGGGGGCCGGCTGTGGGAGGAGAGCATCGCCTATGATCCGAAGGGCATTTGAGGCCGCAGCGCTGCTCCTCCTTCTCGGCGGGGCCGCGGTGGCGGAGGAGAACGACTATCCCACCAACGCGCGCGTGGACTATGTGATCGGGTGCATGGCGGCCAACGGCCAGTCGCGCGAAGCCATGAACCGGTGCGCCTGCTCGGTGGATACGCTGGCGTCCATCCTGCCCTACGAGCGCTACGTGGCGGCGGAGACCATTCTCTCCATGCGGCAGGGGGTGGGGCAGAGTGCCAGCCTGTTCCGCAACACGCCCCAGTACGACGACACCATCGCGGAGCTGCGCCGCGCCCAGGCGGAAGCTGAGGTGCGTTGCTTCAAGTAAAAGCACCGGCGGGGCAAGAAAATCCAGCATGCGGCGAGATTTGGCGCACGGACTTGCCGCGCTGCACAAATTGCCGCTCGCATTCGCCGCACAAGTCACGGGTTTTCTGCCCGGTTGGGCTGTGCTAGCTTCACCGTCAAGAACAGACGCATGGCGCACGGATTTTCCGAAGCGCACTGCAACGACAAGCGGGCAACCGCCGCGGCGTCTTGATCGGGCATATCAACCCCCAAGGCAAAGCCATGGCCAGTTACCGCCGCTGTGTATTCCTCATCCATTCCGTGCATTTGCGGGCCGCATCCGGCGCGTCGCGTGCGTCTGGCGCCGTGCCCGCGTCGATCGCGCGCGGTTGATCGCCATGGCATCGGGTGAACCGAACGCCGCCGATGCCCCGCGCATCGTGCGCGATGTGGTCTGCGGCTTCTGCGGCCTCGGCTGCGACGATCTGGAGGTCGCCGTCACCGGCCGCGCCATCGTCCCGCGCAAGGCCTGCGCCGAGGCGGCCCGGCTTCTGGCGCGCAGCGATGCGCCGCCGCCGTCGCCGCGGGTGAACGGGGCGCCGGCGAGCCTCGCCGAAGCAGCTGCCGCCGCCGCCGGCCATCTCGCCGCCGCGCGCGCCGCCGTCATCTCCGGCCTCGGCGCGGACCTCGACGGCCTCAGGCGCCTGTTCGACATCGCCATGGCAGCGGGCGCGAGCCTCGACCACGCCGCGTCCGCCGGCCTCTTCGCCAATCTGGAGCGCCTCGCCCGCCGCGGCTGGATCGCCGCCACCCTCGCCGAGGTGCGCAACCGCTGCGACCTGCTGGTGATCTTCGGCGAGGACCCCACCCGCTCCTACAGCCGCCTGTTCGAGCGCGCGCTGCCGGCGGCCCGCGCCGTGGACGGCCAGTCCGCGGATGGGATCGCCGCCCCGCTGTTCGCCCCCGACGGCCGGCGGGTTGTGATGATCGGCGAGACGTTCTCCGCCGCCGCGCGCAGCGCGCTTTCCGGTCACGCCCTCACCGAGATCGCGGTGCCCGCCGACCAGGTCGCCACCGCTGCCGCCCTGCTCTCCGCCGCTTTGGCGGATCGCGATGTGGGCGCCGTGTCCGGCCTTCCCGAGGATGCCGTCGCGGCCATCGTGACGCTGGCGGGCGAGATGAAGGCGGCCCGCTACGGGGTCCTGTGCTGGAACGCCGCAACCCTGCCGCCGGAGGATGCCGCGGCGGTGGCCGGCGCGGCGGCGGAGGCGGTGGACCGGCTGTCCGTGACCACCCGCGCCGCGGTGTTTCCCCTCGGCGGGCAGGACAATGTGACGGGCGCCCACCAGCTCGCCCTGTGGCGCTTCGGCTATCCCCTGCGCACCGTCGTGGGGGCGGGGATGGCGCGCCACGTGCCGGAGCTCTATGCCACGGCGGCGGCGCTGAAGGACGGCGACCTGCTGCTGCACGCCAGCGCCTTCCGCCCGACGCCGCCGCCGGACTTCGCCGGAGGGCCGGTGATCGCGCTCGCCCATCCCGACACGGTCTTCGCGCGCGAGCCGGACGTGTTCATTCCCGTGGGCACCCCCGGCGTCGACCATGCGGGGCATGTCTTCCGCATGGATTCCGTGGTCTGCCTGCCGCTCTCGGCCCTGCGCCCGGCGGAGCTGCCGGGCGTCGCCGAGGCCGCCTCCGCCATCCTCTCCCATCTGGGGAGGGCGGCATGAGGGTGCGCATCACCGGCGGTCGCGTGTTCGACCCGAAGAACGGCATCATCGACCAGGTGCGCGACGTGCTGCTGGAGGACGGCCGCATCATCGCCGACGCGCCCCCGGCGGCCGGCGAGGAGGTGGTGAGCGCGGCGGGCTGCATCGTGCTCGCCGGCGGCATCGATTTGCACAGCCACATCGCCGGCGGCAAGGTCAACCTCGGCCGCCTGCTGATGAACGAGGACCGCGCGCTCTTTCCCGAGCCGTTCGGCGATTTCTGCGGCTGCGGCGGCGGACGGGCGGCGCCCACCACCCACGCCACCGGCTGCCGCTATTCGCAGATGGGCTACACGGCGGTGTTCGAGCCGGCCGTTGTGGGGGCGAACGCGCGCCACGCCCATCTGGAGATGGCCGACATCCCCAATATCGACACCGGCGGCTTCCTGGTGCTGGGCAATGACGATTTCCTGCTGAACCTCATCGCCAAGGGCGAGGGCCAGCAGGCGATCAACGATTATGTCGCCTGGATGCTCAAGGCCAGCCAGTGCTGCGCCATCAAGATCGTCAATCCCGGCGGCATCAACGCCTTCAAGTTCAACGCCCGCGCCCTCGACCTCGACGAGGTCGGACCGTTCTACGGCCTCACTCCGCGGCGCATCCTCAACACGCTGCAGCGCGCGGTCTCCGAGCTGGGCGTGCCGCACCCCATCCACCTGCACGGCTGCAATCTCGGGGTGCCGGGAAACGTCAGGACGACGCTGGCCACCATCGGCGCGAGCGAGGGCTTCCCGCTCCATCTCACCCACATCCAGTTCCACTCCTACGGCACGGAGGGCGACCGCCACTTCTCCTCCGGCGCCGCCGAGATCGCCGAGGCGGTGAACGCCAATCCGCACATTTCGGTGGACGTGGGCCAGATCATGTTCGGCCAGACGGTGACGGCCTCCGCCGACCTCATGTCGCAATACCGCAACCACGGCATCGCCGACCCCAAGAAATGGATCGGCATGGACATCGAGATGGATGCGGCCTGCGGGGTGGTGCCGTTCAACTATCGCGACACCTCCTTCGTCAACGCGCTGCAATGGGCCATCGGGCTGGAGCTGTTCCTGCTCATCGAGGATCCCTGGCGGGTCTACCTCACCACCGACCATCCCAACGGCGGCCCCTTCACCTCCTATCCGCACCTCATCCGCCTGCTGATGGACAAGCCGTTCCGCGACGACCATCTGGGCCGCATCCACAAGGCGGCGCGCGCCCACACGCGGCTCGCCGGCATCGCCCGCGAATACACGCTGGAGGAGATCGCCGTCGTCACCCGCGCCGCCCCCGCCCGCACGCTGGGGCTGAAGGACCGCGGCCACCTCGGGCCGGGCGCCCGGGCCGACGTGGTGCTCTACGAGGAGCAGGCCGACCGCGAGGCCATGTTCGCCGCCCCCCGCATGGTGCTGAAGGACGGCAAGGTGGTGGTGGTCAACGGCGAGGTGGTGGCGCTGACGGAGGGTCGCACCTATGCGGTCCATCCTCCCTCCGACCCGCTCATGGACAAGAGGCTGCAACGCTGGTTCGACGAGGCGGTGGGGATGAAGTCCAGCCACTACCAGATCGCCGACGGCGAGATCCGCGGCGGCCAGGGCCCCGAGATCGTGGAGCTGGACCCATGAATGCGGGAACCGGCAGCGCGGCGGCACCGGCCGCCGAACCGATGATCCTCAACGGCGTCGAGATCCGCGACAGCTTCGCCGAGGCCTTCCCCATGGCGGGCACGCGGCTCGTCATCACCGCCGATACGGCGCGCTGGGCGCACACCGCCGCCGCCAGCCTGACCGGGTTCGCCACCTCGGTCATCGGCTGCGGCTGCGAGGCCGCCATCGAGCGCGAGCTGCCCGCCGCCGAGACTCCGGACGGGCGCCCCGGCTATGCCGTGCTCATCTTCGCCATGTCCCTCAAGGATCTGAAGAAGGTGGTGCCGCTCCGGGCCGGCCAGTGCGTGCTCACCTCACCCACCTCGGCCTGCTATTCCGGACTGGACGGGGGCGCCGCCATCCCGCTGGGGCGGGCCCTGCGCTATTTCGGCGACGGCCACCAGATCTCGAAAAACCTGGGCGGCCGGCGCATTTGGCGCGTGCCGGTGATGGAAGGCGAGTTCGTCTGCGACGAGATCGTCGGCTCCACCACGCAGGCGGTGGGCGGCGGCAATTTCCTCATCCTCGCGCGCTCGCGCCCGGCGGCGCTGGCGGCGGCCGAGGCGGCGGTGGAGGCGATGGCCAAGGTGCCCGGCGCCATCATGCCGTTTCCCGGCGGGGTGGTGCGATCGGGCTCCAAGGTGGGCTCGAAATATGCCGGCCTGATCGCCTCCTCCAACGATGCCTATTGCCCGACCCTGCGCGGCGTCGCGGCGAGCGCCCTGCCGCCGGAGGTGGAAAGCGTGCTGGAAATCGTCATCGACGGCCTGACCGAGGCGGATGTGGCCGCCAGCATGCGGGCGGGCATCACCGCCGTGTGCGGCCTCGGCGCCGCCACGGGCGTGGTTGCGGTGGATGCCGGCAATTACGGCGGCAATCTCGGCCCGTTCCATTTCAAGCTGCGCGCGCTCATGGCGCCGCAGGCGGACGGGGGGGCGCGGTGATGAGCGCTCCACCCGACAGCGCGATGGGGGCGACGGGAGTGCGCCTGACGCTCCGCGCGCCGCTCGACGCCCGCGTCGACGCCTCGTCGCTCTCGCCGGCGGCGCTGGCCGGCCTGCGCCCGGCGGCGGTGGCGGCCCTCACCCTGCCCTGGGGCGCCGGCATCGCGCCGGTGGGCGAGCTGTTCGATGTGTCTGCTTCCGACGGGCCCGGTCTTGTCCTCTCCGGCGACCCGCGCCTCGATTTCGTCGGCGCGGGGCTCGCCGAGGGTGAGATCATCGTTGAGGGGCCGGCGGGGGTTTGCGCCGGTGCCGGCATGAGCGGGGGACGCCTCGTCATCGCCGGCGACGCAGGCGACAGCCTCGCCGCCGGCATGAGCGGCGGCCGCATCGAGGTGGCGGGCAGGGCCGGCGACGGGGTGGGCGGCGCCCGGCCCGGCGAGCGGCAGGGCATGAGCGGCGGCACGGTTGCCATCGCCGGGTCGGCGGGAGCGGGCCTCGGCGCGCGGCTGCGCGGCGGACTGATCCTCGTGGGGGGCGATGTCGGACCGCGGGCGGCGGACGGTCTCGTCGCCGGGACCCTTGCGGTGGCCGGGCGCCTCGGCCCCGGTGCCGGGCGGGGCATGAAGCGTGGCACCCTCATTCTGGCTGCCGCGGCCGACTCCCTCGCGCCCGGCTTCGTCGATGCGGGACCGCAGGATTTCATCATGCTCCAGCTCCTCGGCCGCCGGGTGCCCGAGCTCGGAGCGCTGTTCGGTAGCCGGCTCACCGGGCGCGCCCTGCGCCTTGTCGGCAACCGGCTGGCCGGCGGCGAGGGGGAAATCCTCGTCCTTCAATAGCTCCTTTGCAATCCAAGGCACTGAAAAGAAAGAGGAACGCTCGATGCGCGTGATGTTTGCTTCCGCTGTCCTGCTCGCTGCCATGACGGGCGCCGCCTTTGCCGAGCCCGATGTGGCCAAGGGCGAGATCGCCTTCAAGAAGTGCATGGCCTGCCACGCCGTCGGCCCCGATGCCAAGGTGAAGGTCGGACCGCCGCTCAACGGCATCGTCGGCGCCAAGTGGGCGCATTTCGACGGCTATGCCTATTCCGCCGACATCAAGGACGGCGGCGCCGCCGGCAAGATGTGGGATGCGGCGACCCTCGACGCTTACATCGCCAACCCCAAGGCGCTGGCGCCCAAGGGCAAGATGGCCTTCGCCGGCATCAAGAGCGACGACGAGCGCAAGGACCTCATCGCCTTCCTCGCCCAGTTCAAGGCCGACGGAAGCAAGTGATTATTGCCGGCTAACCAATGCCAGGCGCGCCACCGCCACGGCGGGGGCGCAGTCGGCGGCGGCGGTGGCCAGCTCCGCCGTGCCAGCCAGCACGAGGCCGGCATCCCGGTAGGGCCGACCGACCCGTTCAGCAAGTCGCGCTACGAGGAAGCGCCCGACGCCGGCGCCCAGCAGAGGCGCGTCTAGCGGCAGGGCGTTGGCCGACAGCACCTGGGCTAACGCCAGATGAAGCCGGTGGAGCTGCACCTCCGCCGCGATCGCGGCAAGGGCTTGTGCCGCCCCCAGTGTCGCCGGCCTGAGATCCGCCGCAACCATGCGCAACAACCTGCGAGCGCTGGATTCCATGGTTTTTGGCCCGCCGTCTGCGGTGGGATGGAGATCGGCGCCATCGGGCAGCTGGCCGGTGAGGCGATAGACGTCGGCGGTGGTGGCGAAATGCTCCGCCATCAGCGGCACCATCCGCCCGCCGAACGGCAGGTGCGAGGCCAAGGCCATCACCGGCGTTCGCACCGCGCCGCTATAGACCAGCTCCCCGCTTTCCAACCGCTCGGCATCTGAATAGCCGCGACATCTTATTTGTGCGCCGGCAAAACAAATGATGTCAGTTGTCGTCGAGCCGATGTCGACCAGTGCGCCGCTCCCGCATTCCGCCGCAAGCGCCGCGGCTGTGGCGTGCCAGTTGGCCGACGCGATCCCGGATGCATTTCCGGCCGCATCGGCCGCCGTCACGAATCCATCTGGGCCGGCATATAGCGCGAGGCAGGCGCCGAGCCGCTCGGCCAGGGCCGCCGCCAGCCCGGCGACGCCGGTGGCGCGGTCCGGCCACAAATCGGTGAGTTCGCCGGTCATGGTGGCGACGTGCCGGCCTTCGGCCGCGGGCATCTGCGCCATGGCCTCGTCCAGCCGGTCGAGCCCCTGCCACAAAGGGCAGGCGGCCATATGGACGCTCAGCAGGCGCCCATCGGCCGACAGCACGGCGCGCTTGAGATGGGCGCCGCCCACGTCCCAGCCGATGATCGTCCCGTCCATCACGCCACCGCCGCCGCGGCGACGGCCCCGCCGGCGAAGTCCGGCAGCAAGGTCGCCGCATTGAAGCCCAGCACGCTGCTGAGCTGGGCGTAAGCCGTGGTGAGGCGCGGGTTGACCTCCACCACCACCGGCCCCTCCGTGGTGAGGATGATATCGATGCCGAACAGGCCCTCGAGGCCGGGAAAGACGGCCGCCACCTGCCGCGCCAAGGCGGCGAGGCTGCCGTCCGGGTCGGATCGCGCGCCCACCGTGAGCCCGTCGAGGTGGAAGGTGCCGTCGCGCACGGCCATGTGCTGGCGGTTGACGGCGAGCAGCCGCGTGCCGTCCGCCGTGGCGATCGCGGTGAGGCTCGCCGCCTCCCCTGCCACATAGGGCTGGATCACCAGGCCCACCACCGGCTCCGGCGTCGCCGGGGCGCCGGCCGGCCACAGGCGGGTGTCGGTGCAGCCGGCGCCATCGTCCGGCTTGGTCACGCACGCGCCTTCCATCGGCGGCGCGTCGGCGAGGGGGAAGGTCGGGATGTGCGGCAGGCCGGCGACGGCGAGGCGGCGGGCGGTCTCGCGCTTGGACGTGGCGGCGAGGATTGCGGCGGGGCTGGAGGCGAGCACGCGCGCACCGCTCTCTCCCAGCATGCGCACCAGATCCGCGAGCACGCCGCCGGTCTCCGGCGCCACCGGCCAGACCAGGTCGCACCCGGTCGCCAGCGCGCGCCACAGGGCCAGGGCGTCCGTCGCGGGGCCGACGGGAAGGGCGCCGGCGAGGGGTAGGCGGTCGTCGCAGGTGGTGACGATCTCGGGCGGGGTCGGCAGGGCCGCCAGATCGCGCAGCATGGCGTCGCGGATGAGGACGGCTTCGGCCGCTAGGCTCGGCGGCAGCGCCTCGCCGCGCATGCCGCCGCCGGTGACATATTCCAGCACCAAGACGCGCATGGGCCCTTCCCGCTCTTCCGCCGCGCCGCCCGGCCTCAGGCCGCCACCGGATGGGCGACGAGGTGGTCGGCGAGCGGCTCGGCCATGTTGCGGCCGGTGGCGTCGAACAGGCCGCGCCACGCCGGCATGGAATTCACCTCTAGCACCTTAAGGGCGCCTTCGGCGTCGCAGATGAGATCGACGCCGGCATAGGCTGCGCCCACCGCCGCGGCGGCCCGCACCGCCAGATCGGCGAGTGGGCCCTCGGCGGCCACGGCGACGCCGGTGGCGCCCTGATGGATGTTGGTGATCCAGCTCGTGCCCCGGCGCACCATGGCGGCCTCCGCCCGGCCGCCAACCACGAACACGCGGTAATCCTCATGGGTGCCTGCGGGCGCGGCCCGCGGCGGGGCGGCGACGAAATCCTGCAGATAATAGACCCCGCCCACCGCTTCCGGCGCGGGCACCTCGCCCCGGGGCGGAATGCGTTGCAGCCCGCGCCCCTGGGCGCCGAACAGCGGTTTGAGAACGCTGTCGCCGGGCGCCTGCGAAACCAATAGGCGGGCGGTGGCGGCATCTTCCAGAACCAGGGTGCGCGGCGTCGGCAGGCCGGCGCGGGCGAGCAGGAAGGTGGTGGCGCTCTTGTCCACGCAGCGCTCGATGGCGCGGGCGTCGTTCATCACGCCGACGCCCAGCTCGCGCAGCGCATGCAGCACGCCGAGACGGTGCGTCACCTGCTCCAGCGTCCCCGCCGGCAGCGAGCGCACGAAGCAGGCGTCCGGCAGATCGTCGGCGAAGCCGGGCAGCAGCAGGCCGTGCGCGGTCTCTCCCACGGCGAAGCCGCAGGCCTTGAGCGACACCACCTTCGGCTTGCAGCCGCGCGCCTTGAGGGCGGCGAGGAGCGAGCGGGTGTGCCAGTCCACCCGCTCGGCAAACAGGACGACGCCGGCCACCTCAGCCGCCGAACGAACGGGAGATGAGATTGGCGTCAAAGCCGCCGGCGGTGAAGCTGCGGCCATGGTCCAGGGCGGTCACGGTCACCCGCGCCGGCGAGAACAGCAGCGGGTCCACCTTGTAGAAGTCGCAGTCGTAGCCCGCGAAGATCTCGGCGAAGGGCCGCCCATAGTCGCGCGAGGCGAGGGAAGGCAGGCGCTTCGCCAGATCCTCCGCCGCATCGGCCGACCCGCGCACGAAGAGGTGCACGTCGCCGCCGTAGAGCACCGCATCGTTGGTGCGGCCCATGGCGGTGAGGAAATCCGGCGAGGGCGGTGCCACCGGGGCGGAACCGATGGCGTCCACGATGTCCGCCAGCGGGAAATGGATGGCGTGGGCCTTGTGCAGCGCCACTTCCACCACCCGCGCCACGATCTGCACCGAACCGGCGAGGGAGGAGGTGGGCGTGAGGATGAGGATGATGGCGGAAGCATCGACGCCGCAGCGCAGGGCGATCTCGTCCACCACCGCATCGGGCGGCGCCACGCCGGTCTCCAGCACCAGCACAACCTGCTCGCCGGCGTCGCGCACGCCGAGCTCGGCGAACAGCGGCTCCACCGCCGCCATGGCCCGGCCGGGGCCGGAGCCGAGGGCGAAGAAGTCGCCGGAGGACAGGCTCCACCCCGCATACTGGCTGGCGAGGCATGCCGTGACCGGATCGGTGGTGGACACGCTCACCAGCGTCTCCCACGGGGTGAAGCGCCCACCCGGTACCAGGCCGACATGGCCGAGGCCGCCAAGGCAGATCTCGGCGATGCGGCGGCCCGCCTCCAGCCCGCCCGGCATGGCGATGCCGGCATCCACGATGCGCGCGCCGCGCGCGCCGCGGCTGACCGCGAGGCGGAGCATGGCGGCGTCGGCGACGAGCGCCTCCACCAGCGGCGCGACGGTGCGGGAGAGACTGAGGGGGCCGGCTTCAGGATCGGAGCGGACGGCAACGGGCTGGGGCTGGGTCATGGCCGCACCTCGCAGGGCAGGCAGGGGCCGACGGTCCCCGCGCGGCGGGCGCGGGGCCGGGCGGGGAGGAGGTCTCTCGGTGTCATCACGGCGCCT
The DNA here is from genome assembly GCF_040044995.1 of Xanthobacter pollutisoli. Classification (NCBI taxonomy): domain Bacteria; kingdom Pseudomonadati; phylum Pseudomonadota; class Alphaproteobacteria; order Hyphomicrobiales; family Xanthobacteraceae; genus Xanthobacter; species Xanthobacter pollutisoli. Next base: position 157,447 of record NZ_JBDZDP010000005.1, on the reverse strand, counting down.
ATGCGTCCAGTGTGCGGGCGAGCTCGAAGACCACGGGAAGGTCGATGAACAGCGGCGTGGTGGTCTCGCACATGCGCTTCAGCAAGGTGTGCTGCACCGCATATTTCAGATTGCCGATGGCGAGGGCGCCGATGCCCGTGCCATGGGGCAGCACCGCCGCCGCGTCATGGGCGCCGATGCCGGCGATGCCGGCGGGCGGCACGGCATTGACGTCGGCGGCCACGATGAGCTGGGTCGCGGCCTCGAGATGGGCCTGCGAGAGGATCTGCACCCCGGCCTTGCCGGCGGCGAGGATCACCTCGGCCTGCGGCACCAGCGCGGCCTTTTCCGCGTCCGACGCGGCGGCCGCGCAGGCCACCTCCTGGCCGAAGCGGCTCTTGATGTCGCGCGCCTTCTCCTCCACCGCGGCGATGTCGCGATGGCTGACCAGGGTCACCTGCGCCCCCGCGCCGGCGGCGATGGCCGCGGCCACCGAGCCCACCACGCCGGTGGCGCCGTAGATCTGCACCCTGGCGCCCTTGAGGCCCTCGGGCCGCACCTTCACCAGCGCCTGCTCCACCTTGGCGATCATGGCCGCCGCCGTGGTGAAGGAGCCGGCGGGATCGGGAAAGATGGAGATCTCGAACGGCGGGAAGATGGAGGACTTCGCCTCGGCTGCCATGTCGAAGGCGAGGGCGGCATCCTTGCCGCCGATGAACAGGCCGGTGCGCGGCGCCGCCTGGGGCGCGCGGGAGAACATCATGTCCTGCGTCAGGTCGCGCACCTCTTCGAGCTTCACCCGCGAATACTGGGCGATGCTGCCATAGCCGGCGTCGACGGCCATGTTCACGTCGAAGGGGCTCACATGCGCGAGCGGCGTGATGATGTGGAGAATTGGGGCGGATTCCGCCATGGGTCAGCTCCGTGCCAAGGGAAACATTAGCGGGTGGCTTCGCCCGGATCCCTCCGAACGCCGCGGTTGTTTCCCCGCACGCAGTCAAGTGGCGGGATTCTTTAATCAACTGACATGAGCGCGCAAGCCCCGCCGAGGTCGCGGCGGGAGAAAACGTTGCTGCAGCGCGGTATATCGGGCGATCGCATCTTCGCAAGCCTTGCCGGCGAGGCGCCAAAGCCTGAGCGTATCAGGATTGATGCGACGCATCTCAAAGCCCACCGCACCGCGGCGAGCCGCGTGAAAAAAGGCCGTGCCTCGTCGTATCGGGGCCCCCAGAGGCGGCCTGAACTCCAAGCTCCCGACGGTCTGCGACGAGAAGAGCTGGCCGGTCGCCATGGAACTCAGCTCCGGGCTCAGTCAAGCAATGATCCGATGCAACGCCTCAAGGAGCGCCGAGAAGATATAGGCTAATCGCGCTTCGCTCGCACTCGCCAGCGCGCGCTCATTTGCCAGATCGCCGGGATTGTCGGCGCAGGTGATGACGAACGGGTGGTTCTGCCTGCCAGAGCAACGGCAAGTCGGGTCACGGGGCTTCCATCGCAGGTCCATGTCCAGCGCAGCCGCATCCGACGTCTGAGACGGAACGGCGCCAGACAGGTCGTCGCAGTATTCATCTTGCTCGAATCCATCTGCACGACCTAAAATGCTCGTCAGTTCATCTCACCGAATCAGCTGCGGAAACACGCCCAAAAAGCGAGGTTCCAAGATGTTCATGGGTTTTATCCCTTTCCTTGCAGCTTTATTCGGGGCAGCATTGTCTCTGCGCAATCAATACTACGCCCGCATAGCTTGGTATTTTACAATATTGCTAATGATAATCTGGGGATTTTTTCACGGCTCATTCCATCTGGAGTTGCTCTCAACCTTCGGAGCATGGTGATGCGGCTCTCTAGGACATTCGATGTGGTTGCGCTTGCGGGAGTTTGCGGAACTCTCGTGTTGGCGTTTTACTATCAACTGGTTCTGGGAGAGCTCCCCTGCGCGTTGTGCAATCTTCAACGTTTGGCTTTCATCATTTTCGGGGGAGGTTTACTCCTCAACATCCGCTATGGGAGCAACCCTTGGAACTATGTGATGAGCGCCGTTGCGGCGCTGGTCGGTAGCCTGATCTCGCTGCTTCAGATGTTCGTCCACGCCCCACCCGGCACCCCGCCGACCGGCGCAGCCTTTCTGTGGCTGCATATGTACGACTGGGGTTATATCGCGCTGACGGCCGCGGTATTTTATTCGCTCTTCAGCCTCGCCTATCTCGCAAACGCCTTTATGCACGGCAAAGGCGAGGAGGCCGCGGGGCCGCCGAAGGGTGCCGCGATGGTCACCATGCTCTTCGTCATCCTGATCAGTGCCGCATTGGTGTCGGCATTTCTGGAGAATGGATTCGAGCCGTTCAAAAGCGGCGGACAGATCCACTACAAGATGCTCTATGACGGCGATGTCATGAAGCCATGATCAAGCCGCCGTAAACAGCGCCCAATAGATCAGCATTGGAGCGGCGCGCCAGAACCGTCCAGGCTTGTCATGCCCGTGGCGGCGTACCGGCCCTGGGGCCTACGGTGTTGAAAGACTGGCGCCGCATCGCCACCCGCTGGGATCGAAGCACCCACACATTCGTCTCTGCCATCTGCATCTCAGCCGCCACATCGTCCGGCTCCGATCAATGGCCCTCAGCCTCGCGCGGAGGGGAATTTTCCCGTGCCGATTGCCGGATGTGGCAGTACAGCCACAGTCTTTGACGTTCGCCGCGAAAGCCCTGACTTTAAAGAATAATAAGAATTACCGCGATTGACCCCGGCGAGCTCTCGCCGGTACCAAATTAGAGGTACTGGCGGGGGTGGGAACGATGAATCGGAATTCGAGGGGTCACTGCGGCAGGCTCGCGCTCGCGGCACTGGTCGCCGCTCTGCCGCTGCTTTCGCCCGCGCTCGCCCGTGCCGACGATGACGACGACGCCCCCAAGGGCCCCGGCGCCGTGGCAGAGGAAGAGAGCATCGAAACCGAGAACATCTTCGGCTTCACCCTCGGCACCGACACCGGCGAGAAGGGCGAGAAGGAGGTTTCCTTCACCCTCGACGGCCGCTTCGGCCGGCTCGGCGGCTCCTATGCCGCCTACACTGGCGAGGCCGAGTTCGAATACGCCGTCACCGATGATTTCAAGGTGGCCGTCGGCGCCGCCCTCAACGCCTTCGACATCTCCCGCGTGCCCGGCTTCGACGACGTGAGCGGCGGCGGCTTCGGCGGCGCCTTCTTCGAGCTGAAGTACCGCTTTCTCGACCGCAAGACCTCGCCCTTCGGCCTGTCGCTCTCCGTCGAGCCGGAATGGGCGCGCTACGACGAGGCAAGCGGCGAGCGCGGCACCGCCTACGGCATCGAGTTCCGCCTCGCCGCCGACTGGGAATTGTCCAAGGACTTCCTCTTCGCCGCGGTCAATCTCGTCTATGCGCCGGAGTGGGAGCGCGAGACCGAGGACTTCATCACCTCCTGGTCGGCCGGCTCGGGACTTGAACTTTCGGGCGCAGTCACCGCGCAGGTGTTCAAGGACATCTTCATCGGCGGCGAGGTGCGCTATCTCGCAGCCTACGAGGGCGCGAGCTTCGGCGACCGGCAGGGCTGGGCGGTCTATCTCGGCCCGTCCATCTACGCCCAGGTGACCGAGAATTTCTTCGTCAAGGCAACGTGGTCGTTCCAGGTGGCGGGCCAGGCCGACCTGCCGTGGAACTCCAACCTCGACCTCGTGAACTTCGACCGCAACCAGGGCCGCCTCCAGGTGGGCTTCAGCTTCTGAGGCTGGGGCCGGGAGGGCTGCGGCCCGGCCCGCTTACCTGCGCGCGTCCTTTGCCCTCACAATCGTCGCCCTCCGGCTTGACCGGAGGGCCCATGCCTCGACCGGGCACTGCGAAAAACGGAGAGATGGGTGCTCCGGTCAAGCCGGAGCACGACGGCGCGGATGGGGGGAACGCGGACTTGCTCCTCCCACCGCCGCCCTCCGGCTTGACCGGAGGGCCCGTGCCTCGAACCGGGAGCTGCGCACAACGGGGAGATGGGTGCTCCGGTCAAGCCGGCGCACGACGGCAATGGGGGCCGCGCGCGTCCTTTGATACCCACAATCGTCGCCCTCCGGCTTGACCGGAGGGCCCATGCCTCGACCGGGAGCTGCCGTGGAAGACCCGGAGCGGTACGGCTCCCTCTCCCCGCGGGGAGAGGGCCGGGGTGAGGGGCGCCGCCGCCGTTTTCTCGAGCGGGCTTTCGGCCCCCGAGATCCCTTCCCCCTCACCCTGACCCTCTCCCCGCCGGGGAGAGGGGAGCGACGGCTTGCCCATACCTGCACACACCGCGCGGCCCGTGCCTTGGCCGAGCGGTGTGTGCAAAGGAGAGATGGGTGCTCCGGTCAAGCCGGAGCACAACGGCTCAGGGGCGGCGGCGGGCAAGAGCCTGCACCGCCCCACGGTCCCGCAGCAGCACGGCTGCCCCCACGCCAACCCTCTCCCGCAGAGGAGGGGGCGGCGCGGCGGGAGGCGCCTCAGGCGATGAGGCGGTAGGCCGGCAGGGTCAGGAACTCCTCGAAGCTGTCGGCCAGCGACATGTCCGAGAACAGCTTGATGGCCTCCGGGAAGCGACCGGCATCATAGAGTTCCGGCCCCAGCACCGAGCGCAGATTGGCCATCTCGTCGTCCAGCAGCGTGCGGAACAGCTCGGCCGTCACCACCCGCCCGTCGTCCAGCGTCGCGCCGAGGTGGATCCACTGCCACACCTGGGCGCGGGAGATCTCGGCGGTGGCCGCATCCTCCATCAGGTTGTAGAGCGGCACCGCGCCACGGCCGCGCAGCCACGCCTCGATATATTGCACGCCGACGCGGATGTTCTCCCGAAGGCCCGCCTCGGTGCGCGCGCCCTGGTGCACCTCCAGGAGGTCGTCGCGGCTGACGGTGACGTCGGCGCGCGCCACGTCGCGCTGGTTGGCGGCGGGCATCAGGCGGTCGAACACCTCCTGCGCCACCGGCACGAGATCGGGATGGGCGACCCAGGTGCCGTCGCAACCGGAGGAGGCCTCGCGCTCCTTGTCGGCCTTCACCTTGGCGAACGCGGCGGCGTTGGCGGCCGGATCGCCCTTCACCGGGATCTGCGCCGCCATGCCGCCCATGGCGAAGGCGTTGCGGCGGTGGCAGGTCTTCACCAGCAGCGCGCCATAGGCCTTCAGGAAGGCCTCGCTCATCACCATGCGGGCGCGGTCTGGGGTAAGAAAGCGGTCGTTCTTCCCGAGCCGCTTGATGAAGGAGAAGATGTAGTCCCAGCGGCCGATGTTGAGCCCGGCCATGTGGTCCTTCAGCTCGTAGAGGATCTCGTCCATCTCGAACACGGCCGGGAGGGTCTCGATCAGCACCGTGGCCTTGATGGTGCCGTGGGCGAGGCCGAGTGCCTTCTCGGTGTAGCTGAACACGTCGTTCCACAGCCGCGCCTCGAGATGGCTCTCGGTCTTCGGCAGGTAGAAATAGGGGCCGGAGCCCTGGGCCAGCGCCGCCTTGGCGTTATGGAAGGCGTAGAGGCCGAAGTCGAACAGCGCGCCGGAGGCCTCCTCGCCGTCGATCAGCACATGGGCTTCCGGCAGGTGCCAGCCGCGCGGACGGATGATGAGCACTGCCGGATTGCGCCCGAGCTTGTAGGACTTGCCGTTGCCGGCATCGACGAAGTCGATGGCGCCGGCCCAGCGGTCCTTCAGGTTGATCTGGCCCTCGATCATGTTGGCCCACACCGGCGAGGACGCATCCTCGAAGTCCGCCATGAACACCTTCGCGCCGGAGTTCAGCGCGTTGACGATCATCTTGCGGTCCACCGGCCCGGTGATCTCGACGCGGCGGTCGAGGAGGTCAGCCGGCAGGTCGGCGATGGTCCAGTCGCCCGCGCGCACCGCTTGCGTCTCGGGCAGGAAGTCCGGCAGCGTGCCGGCGTCAAACGCCGCCTGGCGCTCGGTGCGGCGGTCCAGCAGGGCCTTGCGGGTGGGGTTGAAGGCGCGCTGCAGGTCGGCGACGAAGGCGAGCGCGTCGGGGGTGAGGATCTCGTCGAAGCGGGGGCCGAGGGCGCCGGTGACCTCGATGCCAGCCGCGGATGCGGTCTTCAAAGCGGGGGACGACATGATGTCGGTTCTCCTCTGGGCATGGACTGCAACGCGTGGCGTCGCTGCAGGTCGGAACCGTCCGCCGGCCGTGGCAGCCTGCGGACGGGATGGGGGCGTCAGCGCGCGGCCGTGACGGCAGCTTTCAGCGCGCGGGCGGCGTCTTCAGGGTCGGGGGCGGCGCAGATGGCGGACACCACCGCCACCCCGTCTGCCCCGGCGCGGATCACGTCGGCGGCGAGGGCGCGGTCGATGCCGCCGATGCCGACGATGGGAAGGCGGGTCAGCGCCCGCACGGCCGCGAGGCCGGCGGTGCCGATGGCGGCGCCGGCGTCGGCCTTGGTGCCGGTGGCCGTCACCGGCCCGACGCCGAGATAATCGACGCCGGCAAGGTCGGAGGCGGCGAACTCGGCGGGTGTGCCCACCGAGAGGCCGAGGATGCGGTCGGGGCCGAGCAGGGCGCGGGCATCGGCCGGCGCCATATCGTCCTGGCCGAGATGCACGCCGTCGGCATCCGCCGCCACCGCCACGTCCACCCGATCGTTGACGATGAGGGGGATGCCGAGGGGTTTGAGCAGCGCCTTGAGGGCGCGGGCCTGCTCCACCAGCGCGCGGCCGTGGGCCTCGGGATCGCGCAGCTGGACGAGGGTGGCGCCGCCCTTCACCGCCGCCGCGACGGTCGCCACCAGGCCCCGCGCCGCGACGAGGCGGGGGTCGGTGACGAGGTAGAGGGTCAGGTCGAAGGCGCGGGCCATGGTGCACTCGGATACGAGGACCGGCGCGCGGCGGCGCGGCCGGGAATGGCTGCTGCTCTATCGCAATGCGGCGCTGCGCGAAACGTCGCATCCGACGAAGGTCTATTGACCATCCCGCACATGGGTCTTTGCCCCCAGGGCAAGAATGGGCCGATGCGACGCCGTCCCCGGCTCAGGCCGCGCGGGCCGCACCGGCGAGCGCGGCCGGGGCGGGACCGCCGGTGGCCCAGTCCAGAAGCTCCACCGTATGGACCACGGGAATGCCGGTGCCCGAGCCGATCTGGGTCATGCAGCCGATATTGCCTGCGGCGATCACGTCGGGCCTGAGCGCCTCCAGAGTCGCCACCTTGCGGTCCCTGAGCTGGCCCGCCAGCTCGCTCTGCAGCATGTTGTAGGTGCCGGCCGAGCCGCAGCACAGATGCGGGTCGAACGGCTCCGTCACCTCGAAGCCGGCGCGGCGCAACAGCTCCACCGGCTGGGTCTTCACCTTCTGGCCGTGCTGGAGCGAGCAGGCGGAATGATAGGCGACGCGCCGGCCCATGGGCCGCTCCGCCTTCGGCAGCTCCAGCGTCATGGCGAACTCGCTGATGTCGCGGGCAATGGCCGAGACCCGCGCCGCCTTTTCGGCATAGGCCGGATCGAGGCGCAGCATGTGGCCATAATCCTTGATGGGCGTGCCGCAGCCCGAGGTGGTGACGAGGATGGCGTCGAGCCCCGGTCCGTCCATCTCGCGGATCCAGGCGTCCACATTGGTGCGGGCGAAGGTGAGCGCCTCCTCCTCGCGGCCCATGTGGTGCACCAGGGCGCCGCAGCAGCCCTCGCCTTCCACCCGCACCACCTCCACCCCCGAGCGGGTGAGGAGGCGCACCGCCGCCGCATCGATGCCGGGGTTCAGCACCGGCTGGGCGCAGCCCTTCAGCAGCGCCACGCGGGCGCGGCGCGGCCCCTGCGCGGGAAACACGCCGCGGTCATAGGCGTCGCGGCCATGGGGCAGGCCGCCGGATAGGCGCAGCATGGCGGCGAGCGGCTTCATCCCTGGCACCTTGGCGAAGAGCCCGGCGAACGGCTTGCCCGCCATCGCGCCCATAAGGGCGAGGCGGAAGCGGTCGGGATAGGGCAGCACCTTCGCCAGCAGGGCGCGGATGGCCCGGTCGGCGGGCGGGCGCGAATAGGTCTTCTCGATATGGACGCGGGCGGTGTCCACGAGGTGCATGTAGTTCACGCCCGAGGGGCAGGTGGACATGCAGGAGAGGCAGGAGAGGCAGCGGTCGATGTGCTTGACCTCCTCCTGCGTCGCCGGCCGGTCGTTCTCCAGCATGTCCTTGATGAGGTAGATGCGCCCGCGCGGCGAATCGAGCTCGTCGCCCAGCAGCACGTAGGTGGGACAGGTGGCGGTGCAGAATCCGCAATGCACGCACTTGCGCAGGATGGCGTTGGCATCCGCCACGTGCGGGTCGGCGAGCTGGGCGAGGGAGAAGGTGGTCTGCATGGTCGCTCAGCCCTGGCGGCGGATCGAAGGGGACAAAGGGGTCATCTCACATCCCCGCATGCATGCGGCCGGGATTGAGGACGAGGCCGGGATCGAAGCTCTCCTTCACCCGCTTCGTCAGCGCCGCCAGCGCCCCCTCCAGGGGCTGGAAGACAGCCGAGCGTGCCCGCTCGGCGGCGGTGGCGCGGATCAGGGTGGCGTGGCCGCCGTGGGGCGCGAGCGCCGTGCGCACGACCTCGGCATGGGCGGCCTCGCCGGGCAGGCACAGCCAGATCAGGCCGCCGGCCCAGTCGCAATAGGCCTCTCCGCCGAGATCGGCGGTGAGGCGGGCGGCGAGTTCCGGGCCGGCCTTGGGCGGGGTGGAGATGCGCCACACGGCGCGCGTGCCGAGACCACAGAAGGGCGCGACATCGCGCAGCGCCTGCCACAAGGCGCGGGACGGGTCGGTGGCCAGCACGTCGCCGGCAGGACCCAGAATGTCCAGCAGCATGGCGCGGCGGGCCGTCACCGAGGGCGCGACGCCCTCCATGCGCAGCGCCACCACGGCGCGGGCCCCAGCGAGGCCAGGCAGGCGCGCCGCCACGCCTTCCGGCAGGAAGGCGGCGCCGGACACTTCGCAGGACGAGCCCATGGCGGCAGACAGTGCGGCCGCCGCGGCGGCGGGCGAGGCCACGGGGGCCACCAGCGTCTCCTCCATGGGCGGGCGCGGCAGCACCTTCAGGGTGATCTCGGTGGCGATGCACAGCGTGCCGAAGGCGCCGGCCATCAGGCGGGGCAGGTCGTAGCCGGTAACGTTCTTCACCACCCTTCCGCCGGACTTGAACGGTTCGCCGCGCCCCGACACGCCCTTGAGGCCGAGGGCGTGGTCGCGCACCGCGCCGTGGCTGATGCGGCGCGGGCCGGAAATATTGACGGCGAACATGCCGCCCACCGTGCCGGCGGCGGCGGCCCCGCCCAGCAGGGGGCCGAGATCCACCGGCTCGAAGGCGAGCATCTGGCCGCTGGCCGCGAGCATCTCCTCCACGTCCGCGCGGGGCGTCGCGGCGCGCGCCGAGAGCACCAGCTCCTCCGGCTCGTAGAGGGTGACGCCGGAGAGGGCGGACAGGTCGAGGGTGAGGTCGGTCTGGCTCGGCCGGCCGAGGGCCTGCATGGTGCCGCGGCCGCGCACGTCCAGCGTCTTGCCGGCGGCGAGGGCGGCGCGGACGGCCTCGGCGACCTCCTGTTCGTCGCGCGCTGCGATGATGTCGCTCATCGGTGAAAGCCTCGGTGCGAGGAAGGGCGCGGCTTCTAGAAGCGCGGCAGGTCGGGGAAGGGCAGGGCGCCGCCCGACACGTGCATGCGGCCGAACTCGGCGCAGCGGTGGAGCGTCGGGAACACCTTGCCGGGATTGAGCAGGCTCTTGTCGTCGAAGGCGCATTTGAGGCGGAGCTGCTGGTCGAGGTCCACCTCGTTGAACATGGTGGGCATCAGGTCGCGCTTCTCCACGCCCACCCCGTGCTCGCCGGTGAGCACGCCGCCCACCTCCACGCACAGGCGCAGGATGTCGGCGCCGAACGATTCCGCCTTGTGCAGCTCGGCTGGGGCGTTGGCGTCATAAAGGATGAGCGGGTGCAGATTGCCGTCGCCGGCATGGAACACGTTGGCGACGCGCAGGCCATATTCGGCCGACAATTCCCGCATGCGGGCCAGCACGAAGGGCAGCTGGCGGCGCGGGATGGTGCCGTCCATGCACAGATAGTCCGGCGAGAGGCGCCCCACCGCCGGGAAAGCGGCCTTGCGCCCCGCCCAGAAGCCGAGCCGCTCCGCCTCGCTGGTGGAGACGCGCAGCGTTACCGAATTGCAGGCCTCGGCGATGCGCGTCACCTCCTCCAGCAGATGGGCGCATTCCGCCTCCGGCCCGTCCAGCTCGACGATGAGCAGCGCCTCCACGTCGAGCGGGTAGCCGACGTTCACGAAGGCCTCGGCGGCAGCGATGGCGTCGCGGTCCATCATCTCGATGGCGGCGGGGATGATCCCGGCGCCGATGATCCGCGCCACGCATTCCCCCGCATCCTCGGAGGTGGGGAAGCCCACCAGCAGCGCACGGGCGGTGTCCGGCTTCTTCAGGAGGCGCACGGTGACTTCCGTCACCACGCCCAGCAGCCCCTCCGAGCCGATGACCACCGACAGGAGGTCGAGTCCGCCGGCGTCGAGATGCTTGCCGCCCAGCCGCACCACCTCGCCGGTGATGAGCACCATCTCGACCCCCAGCACGTTGTTGGTGGTCAGCCCGTATTTGAGGCAGTGCACGCCGCCGGAATTCTCCCCCACGTTGCCGCCGATGGTGCAGGCGATCTGCGAGGAAGGGTCGGGCGCGTAATAGAAGCCGAGATGGTCCACCGCCTTGGAGATGCCGAGGTTGGTGACGCCCGGCTGCACCACGGCGGCCCGGTTGGCGGTGTCGATGTCGAGGATGCGGTTGAACTTGCCAAGGCCCAGCAGCACGCCATCCTCAAGCGGCAGCGCGCCGCCCGAGAGGGAGGTGCCGGCGCCGCGGGGCACCACGCGGATCTCGTTGTCGTAGCAATATTTCAGCACGGCGGAGACCTGCGCCGTGGTGCTCGGCAGCACCACCACCAGCGGCAGCTGGCGATAGGCGGTCACGCCATCGGATTCATAGGGGCGCATCTCCCGTTCGTGGGCGATGACGCCTTCGCCGGGCACGATGGCCCTGAGGGCGGCGATGATCTCGTCCCGGCGGGCGAGGACCCGCGCGTCCGCTTCCGGCAGCCTGAGGCCCGGAGCCGTTCCCGTCATGTCGGCGTCCCTTGAAGCACCTGTTCTTGTTGGAGCGACTATAATCGGTTCATCGGGAAAAAACGTCGCGGATTGTTTCCCTCGTGGATAAAGTCGCCTCCGCGATCCAAAACAATCCCGCCGGCAGGCCGGCGGTCACGGGAGACGGGCCGGCGGATGATCGGCAATCTGGGCGATCTGGAGATTTTCGCGCGCATCGTCACCGCCGGCAGCCTGTCCGCCGCCGGCCGGGAGATGGGGCTGTCGCCGCCGGTGGTGTCGAAGCGGGTGCAGCGGCTGGAGGAGCGCCTCGGGGCGCGGCTGTTCCAGCGCACCACGCGCAAGGTCACGCTCACCGAGGCGGGGCAGGGCTTCTACGAGCGGGTGGTGGCCATCCTCGCCTCCATCGAGGAGGCGGAGAGCCAGCTGGCGCGGAAGTCCTCCGAGGCGCGCGGCCTGCTTCGGGTCTCTGCCCCCACCTCCTTCGGCCGGCTCCACATCGCGCCCCACCTGCTGCCGCTGATGGCGGTCAATCCTGACCTCACCATCGACCTTGAGCTGTCCGATTCCTTCGTGGACATCGTGGGCGAGGGCTTCGACGTGGCCGTGCGCATCGCCGACCTCGACGATTCGAGCCTGGTGGCCCGGCGCCTCGCCCCGGTGCACCGGGTGCTGTGCGCCACCCCCGCCTATCTCGCCCGCGCCGGCGCGCCGGGGCACATCTCCGAACTCTCCTCCCATGTCCTGCTGGCCACCCACGGGCAGGACCCGTGGCGGCTGGAGGGGCCGGAGGGGCAGGTAACGCTGCGGGTGCATTCCCAGCTGCGGACCAATTCCAACGAGGTGGTGCGCGAAGCGGTGCTGGCCTCCGTCGGCATCGCGCTGCGCTCCACCTGGGACGTGGGGCCGGAACTGCGCTCGGGGGCGCTCACTGTGGTGCTGCCGCGCTGGCGCGCCTCGCACCGGGTCGGCCTGTTCGCGGTCTATCCGAGCCGGCGCTTCCTGCCGCAGAAGGTGCGGGTGTTCATCGACCACCTCGCGGCCCTCTATGGCCAGGGCCACGGCGGGGTGCCGCCCTGGGACGAGGGCCTCTCCCATCTGCTGGAGGCGGAGGCCGCGGCCTAAGGTATTCGGCCAGTGCAGCCTTGCCGCCAGCGCAAGCCTGGGCGGCGAGCTGTGTCCGAAAACGGGTTGGCCTTCGCCCCGGCCCCGTCCATAAGGTCGGCAATCGCGACCCTGTCCTGTTAATTCAATCCCTTCATGAGCAAGCCGCACCAAGCTCCCCTCACCGTCGCCGGCATGGTGGATGGCGCGCGCGCCATGCTGCCGCTCATGCCGGGCATCGCCGCCTTCGGCATGGCCTTCGGCGCGGCCTCCGTGCAGAAGGGCTTCTCGCTCGTGGAGGCGGGGCTTTCCAGCGCGCTGGTGTTCGCCGGCCTCGCCCAGATGGTGGCGCTGGAAGGCTGGACCCGGCACTGGAGCGCCGGCACCCTTCTGGCGCTCGGCTTCCTCACCATGACGGTGAACATGCGCCACGTGCTCATGGGCGCCTCGCTTCGGCCGTGGCTCGGCACCCTGCCGGCGTGGAAGGCCTATCCGGCGCTCCTGTTCATGGCCGACAACAACTGGGCCGCCGCGCTGCGCTACCACGGCGAGGGCGGCAACGACGTAGGCTATTTCGTCGGCTCCGGCCTCATCACCTGGATCTTCTGGGTGGCCGCGACGCTGGCGGGGCACCTCATCGGCGGCGGGATTCCCGATCCCAAGGCCCTCGGCATCGACCTCGTGGTGCCGGCCTTCTTCGTCGCCATGCTGCTGCCGAACTGGAAGGGCCGGCGCGAGGCGGTGGGCTGGGGCGTGGCGGCGGCGGTATCGGTGGCCGCCTCCTTCCTGCTGCCGGGCTGGTGGTTCATCGTCATCGGCGCTTTGGCCGGCGCGATCGCGGGCGGCTTCACCGATGATGGACGTTAATCCCGAAACCCTCGCCGCCATCCTGGTGATGGCCGGGGTCACCCTCATCAACCGCACCAGCGGCTTCCTGATGATGCGGCTCATCCCGGTGACGCCGCGGGTTCGGCGGGTGCTGGATTGCCTGCCGGGGGCGGTGCTGGTGGCCCTTTTGGCGCCCGGGGCGGTGCATGGCGACCTCGCCATGGCCGCGGGCCTCGCCGCCGCCCTCATCGCCGCGCGCCTCACCCGCAGCGACGTCGTCGCCGTGGTGGCCGCCATGGTGGTGGCGGCCGGGCTGCGGGCGTCCGGGCTCAGCTGACGCCGTCAGGTCTTTCGCCTCCGGTCGCAAACGAAAACGGCGGGCCTGAGCCCGCGGTTGTTATGGCTTTCTGAGACGTGATGCGGGCGGACGAGCCGCCGTCGCTCAGCCCGGCGCGCCGGGCTTGGCCGCCGCCTGGGTGCCGGGGGTGGTCGCCGTGGGCGCCGCGGTGGGCGCCGCCGGGTCAACCGGCTTCGGCCGGGGCTTGGGCTTCGGCGCGGTGATGGAGCGCACCTGGGTGATGACTTCCTCGTGCAGCCGCGGCGACTTCTCGATGTTGAAGTGGTCCACCCCGCCAAGCGCGTTGAGGTTGCGGTTGACGATGTTGCCGCGGAAGCCCGCGCCGGCCGTCAGCCGCTTCCCGTAGCCGTTGTTGGACTGGTAGTAGTTGACGAAATAGCCCGACGAGGGACCCACCTGGGTCACGCCCACCGGATCGAAGGTGACCACCAGCTTGGGCGGCGCGCCCAGCGCGGTGAGGCGCTCGGCCATCTCCACCGCCGCGTCGGCACCCAGCGAATGGCCGACGATGATGATGGGGGCGTTGCCGTTGGCCCGGCTCTCGGCTGCGGCGGCGTTGGCGAGGGACGCCCACTGGCCGTATTCATGCACCGTCGCGGGGATGCCGCGCGCATTCATCTTGGCGGCGAGGTCGTCCATGCCGAGGGAGAAGACGTTGGCAAGGCCGCGCAGCAGATAGACGTGCCCGCGATTTTGCTGGGCCGCCGCCGGCTGGACGAGGCAGAAGACGACGAACGCTGCGAGCAGCGCCTGGACGAAGCGCAATCCAGACTTCATGAGTCTCACCGTTCCTGATGGTGTCGGGCTTTCTGAAGGCAAAACGCCGGACGGGCAACCTTCGAATGGTTATCCGGCACAGCAGCAACGCCTTATCGGTCATTTTTCGCCGGCGCGTGGCCCCTGTGCATCACGGCGCGCCCGCCTGACGCCACGTCCGCCGGGTCGCGGCGCGGCCACGGCCGCTGCGTTGATTCGCACGCATGGGCTGTATTCCGCCACCATTAAACGCAGGCCTTGAATCCGGGCCGATCTTTGGCCGGTGGACTGGCTATGCGGTGGTCTGGCCCACCAGCAGCACATGCAGGCTTCGGGGCCCGTGGGCGCCGAGCAGGAGGGTCTGCTCGATATCGGCCGAACGCGAGGGACCGGTGATCCAGTTGACCGTGCGCGGCATGACGCCGGCGCCGTAGCGGTCACGGATGCGGGTCCAGACGCTCTCGTAGTCCGCCGCGACGTCATCCGCCTGCACCACCACCAGGTGATGGTCGGGCAAGAGGTTCAGGGTCGAGGGATTGTCCGGTCCGGACAGCATCACCAGCGTGCCCGATTCGGCCACGCCGGCGAAGGCATGGGACAGGCCGGCGAGCTGGCGCCCGTCCGAGGCGCCGATCCATACGTCGAGCGTGGGCTCGCGCTCCCACGGCAGCGCCCCGAGGCGCGGGTCGGCGCCGCGCAGGATGGTCATGGGCAGGTTGCGGGACCGCAAATAGGCGGCGACGGCCGCGGGCACGTCGTCGGTGGAGGGCAAATGGTCGATGCTCGCGGCGGCGGCGATCACCATGTCGCGGAACAGGGCGATGCGCTCCGCCTGCGGCAGCTGCGCGCGGGCGGGCACCAGGCCGCGGGGATGGCCGGCGATGCGGTCGGCCACCTCCTGGCGGCGCGGCGCCTCCTTCGAGTTCACCCCGAGGGCACGCCGCACCGAGGCGAATACGGTGTCGCGGGACGAGCTCATCGGGCGGCCTCCGGGGTCCTGGCGGCGCGCTTCTCGGCCTCGGCCGCCTTGCGGGCCCGCCACTGGGCCTGGAAGGTGCCGCCCTGCGGCGCCGGGAATTCGCGGTGGCTGGTCCACCCGCCGGCCAGTGGCAGGGACGAGAAACGCCCCTTGGAGCGCCCGGCCAGCGCCAGCGCCCCCATGGCGAGCCGGGTCGCCGGCCGGTAGAGCCAGCCGCGCTTGGCGAAGAAGGCCCATACGCCGAGGCCGAAGCGCTGCGGCGCCGGCGTGAGATGGCGCTCGAACTCCTTCTCCCGCCAGTGCCGCATCAGCTTGGGCAGGGGGATGCGCACCGGGCACACCTCCTCGCAGCGGCCGCAGAAGGTGGAGGCGTTGGGCAGGTTGGCGCCCTTCTCGATGCCGATGAGCGAGGGGGTGAGCACCGCGCCCATGGGGCCGGGATAGACCCAGCCATAGGCGTGCCCGCCCACCGCGTGATAGACCGGGCAATGGTTCATGCAGGCGCCGCAGCGAATGCAGCGGAGCATCTCGCGCAACTGGCCCGCCAGCATGGCGGAGCGGCCGTTGTCGAGGATCACCACATGGTAGGCGGCGGGGCCGTCCACGTCCTCGCTCCGGCGGGGGCCGGTGGAGAAGGTGGTGTAGACACTCATCTCCTGCCCGGTGGCCGATCGCGCGAGCACGCGCAGCAGCTGGCTCACGTCTTCCAGGGTCGGCACCAGCTTCTCCAGCGAGGCGAGCACGATGTGCGCCTGGGGCAGGGTCTGGGTGAGGTCGCCGTTGCCCTCGTTGGTGACGATGATGGAGGTGCCGGTCTCCGCCACCAGGAAATTGGCCCCGGTGATGCCCACGTCGGCCATCAGGAACTTCTGCCTCAGCTCGCCGCGGGCCTCGGCCAGCAGGGCGGTGGGCTCGGAGAGGTTGCGCTCGGGTGCGAGATGGTCGTGCACCCGGCGGAAGTCGGCTTCCACCTGCTCCTTGTTGAGGTGGATGGCCGGGGCAATGATGTGGGACGGCGCCTCGCCGCGGATCTGGATGAGATATTCGCCGAGGTCGGTCTCCACCGGCTCGATGCCGGCGGCGTCGAGATGGTCGTTGAGGCCGATCTCCTCGGAGATCATGCTCTTGCCCTTGGTCACGGTCCGCGCGCCGAGGTCCCGGCAGATGCGGGTGACGATGTCGCGCGCCTCGGCCGCGTCCACGGCGAAATGCACATGGCCGCCCGCCGCCGTCACCTTCTCCTCGAAGCGCTCGAGATAGAGGTCGAGGTGGGCCAGGGTGTGGTTCTTGATGTCGCGCGCGGAATCGCGCAAAGCCTCGAACTCCGGCAGCTTTTCCGCCGCCGCGGCGCGCCGGCCGATGAAGCCGGGGCCGACCTTGGAGAGGGCGGCCTGCAGCGGCGCGTCGGCCAGCGCCTTCTTGGCGTTGTCCTTGAAGCGGGGCGAGGTGATCTGGACGCTCATCGCTTGGCCTCCGCAGCGGCAGGCATGCCGAGGGCCGGGTCCTCGCCCATGCCGGCGAGCACCTCCGCCACGTGGCGCACCTTGATGGCGTGCCCCTCGCGCTGGAGCTTGCCCGCCATGTTCATCAGGCAGCCGAGGTCGCCGGCGAGCAGGGTGTCGGCGCCGGTGGCAGCGATGTTGGCGGCCTTCTTCTCCACGATGGCGTTGGAGACGTCGGGATATTTCACGCAGAAGGTGCCGCCGAAGCCGCAGCAGGTGTCGGCATCGTTCATCTCGGCGACGCTCAGCCCGGCCACGGAGGCGAGCAGCCGGCGCGGCTGGCCCTTCACGCCCAACTCGCGCAGGCCCGAGCAGCTGTCGTGATAGGTGACGGTGCCGGCATAGGCGGCGTCCACATGGGTCACGCCGCGCACGTCCACCAGGAAGGAGACGAGCTCGAACACCTTGGCGCAGAAGCGGTCCACCCGCGCCGACCAGTCCGGCTCGCCGGTGAAGAGCTCGGGATAATGGGTCTTGATCATGCCGGCGCAGGAGCCGGAGGGCGCGACCACATAGTCGAAATTCTCGAACGCCGCGATCACCTGCTCGGCCAGCGCGCGGGAGGTGGCGCGGTCGCCGGAATTGAACGCCGGCTGGCCGCAGCACGTCTGTGCCGGAACGTCCACCTCGCAGCCGGCCTCCTCCAGGAGCTTCGCCGCCGCAAAGCCAACCGAGGGCCGGATGGTGTCCACGAGACAGGTGCAGAACAGGCCCACCCGCGGGGGATGGAGCGCCGCATCGAACGAGGGTTGCGCGGTCATGGATGCACCGTCATGGCGGCCCGGACGTTGGTGGGCGGGGAATGCGCCGGGGGCGGAGGGCGGCGCATCAGATTTAAAACGTTCTATAGCACCCTCCCCTCCGGCGCGAAACGGCGGGCCCTATCCCGGCGCGATGCAGAGCATGGCACCGGGGCGCAGGCCGGCGAGGAGGCGGATGAGGTCGCCGCGCCGCAGCGCGACGCAGCCCTCGGTGGGGGAGAAGCCCGGCCGCGCCAGATGCACGAACACCGCCGAGCCGCGCTGCGCCACCCGCGGGCGCTGGTTGTGGTCGAGCACCAGCACGAGGTCGTACAGGTGGTCCGCGCGCCACATCCGCTCGTGCGACACCTCTTGCGCTCCGCTCATGGGCAGGGTGACGGGCCGGTTGTAGCGCCGGTCCGACGGCGCGTCGCACCAGCCGTCGGCGGGCCTGAGGGGGCGGGCCGGGAGGCGCGTCTTTGGCCGGGGACCGTGGTCTCCCCGGTAGAGAAGACGCTCGATGCGCCAGCATCCCGCCGGGGTGCGCCCGTCGCCTTCGCGCTTGTCCGCCGCGATGCCGGAGCGCCCGAGCGCGACCGGGATCGTCCGCCCGCCGAGGTCGAGAAGGCCGAGATGGCGGCTCCCCGGCCGGCGGCGGACGGTGATGCGCGAGATGCCCACAGGATTACGCTGCCTCATGACTTAACCTGATACCTCTTCGGCCTTACCCTCGGATGGAAATTTGCGCAAACCCATGTGCATGCTCTACTTGCGCGATTCGCTCGCCCGCAAGGGCGCAGGAGGAATTGATGGCCAATGCGTGGAAAATCCTGGTGGTCGAAGACGACCCGGAACTGCGCGACGCGTTGATGGAGCAGCTCCAGCTCCAGGACGAGTTCGAGCCGGTGGGGGCCGACACCGCCGGCGGCGCCATCGAGCAGGCGAAGAACGGTGCGGTGGATCTCGTCATCATGGACGTGGGCCTGCCCGACATGGACGGGCGCGACGCGGTGCGCCAGATGCGGCGCAACGGCTTCAAGGCGCCCATCCTGATGCTCACCGGCCACGACACCGACAGCGACACCATCATGGGGCTGGAGGCCGGAGCCAACGATTATATTGTGAAGCCGTTCCGCTTCGCCGTGCTGCTCGCCCGCCTGCGCGCCCAGATGCGATCGCACGAGGCGAGCGAGGACGCAGTCTTCGCCATCGGGCCCTATTCCTTCCGGCCGGGCGCCAAGCTGCTTCTCACCGACCGCGGCTCGAAGATCCGCCTCACCGAGAAGGAGACGGCCATCCTGCGCTATCTCTACCGCGCCGGGAAAACACCGGTGCCGCGCGAGACGCTGCTGCAGGAAGTGTGGGGTTACAATTCCGGCGTCACCACGCATACTCTCGAAACCCACATCTACCGCCTTCGCCAGAAGATCGAGCCCGATCCCTCCAATCCCACTTTGCTCGCGACCCAGGCCGGGGGCTACAAGCTCGTGCCCTGACGGGCCGTCTTGGTCCGCGTGCATCCGTCGCCACTTGAGGAACCGTCGTCCGTGAGCATCGACAGGCACATTGCGCTGCTCCGGGGCGTCGCGACCTTCGACATGCTCAGCGAACCGGCGCTGGAGCTCGTCGCCGAAAGCGCGCAGGAGATGCGGCTCGCCGCCGGCGAGGTGCTGTTCCGCACCAACGACATCGCCGACTGCGCCTATGTGGTGGTCTCCGGCCGCATCCGCCTCCTCGACGAGCGCAAGCCCGACGCGCCGCGGCTGGTCAAGGAGGTGCGCGCCGGCGCGCTCATCGGCGAGACCGCCCTCATCATCCCGACGCCCCGCCCCGCGGGCGCAGTGGCGGGGGAGACCACGGTGCTGCTGCGCCTGCCCCGCGCCGCCTTCGTCACAGTGCTGGAGCGCCATCCCGAGGTGACGGCCAAGTTCCGCCGCGCCATCGCCCGGCGGCTCGAAGGCACGCTGCGCGCCCTCGACACGGTGCGCGTGAAGCTTGAGGACCAGCGCGCCCGTCGCCGCCGCTGAAGCGCGCCGCCGTCCGCGTTCATTCGTGAGGCCGCCATGCGCCTGTTGCGCGCCCTTCTCGTCATAGCGGTGTTCGCCATCATCGGGCCGCTGGTCGGCGCGGCGCAGACGATGACGCTGGTGGTGCTGCTCTGGGGCCCCAATTTCGCGCGGGTGGGGAGCGGGCTGTGGTGGGAGATCCTGATGGTCGCCCTTGCCGCCAGCCTCGTGCCCGCGCTGCTTGCCGGTGTCGCGGCGGCGTCACTGGCGGATGCCGGTCAGCCGCGCGGGCGCGCCGCCGCGCTGGTGCTTCTGGTGGCGACGCTGGCAAGCGCGATGCTGGGCTTCGGCATTTCGGGCTCGTCGACCCTTCCGCTCGTCACCGGTGCCGTCGGCTTCATCGGCGGGGCGGCGTGCCTGGGCGTGCTCGAACTTGTCCGCCGCGTGGTCTTCCGCTCACCGGGCAAGCAGCGGCACCTGCCAGACGGTGAGCCAAAGGAAGCCGGCGAGGAATCCGCCCCTGAGCGACGGCGCCCGTGACCACCGGGCAGTAAAAGGGCTCCGCCGCGTGACGGCGGCGGAGCAGGGGGAGGAAGGGCCTTCGGCTCATTCGGCCGCGACGGCGGTGGCCGGGGCGGTGGAGATGATGCCGTCGTCGAACTCGTCTTCCAGCGAGATCGGCTCGCCGTCGAGGACTCGGGTGAGCTGGGCCTGGTCGAGCTCGCCCTCCCAGCGGGCCACCACGATGGTGGCGACGGCATTGCCGATGAAGTTGGTGATGGCCCGGCACTCCGACATGAAGCGGTCGATGCCGAGGATCAGCGCGAGGCCCGCCACCGGCACCGAGGGCACCACCGAGAGCGTCGCCGCGAGGGTGATGAAGCCGGCGCCCGTGATGCCCGCCGCGCCCTTGGACGACAGCATGGCGACCAGCAGCAGCAGCACCTGCTCTTCCAGCGACAGATGGATGCCGGTGGCCTGGGCGATGAACAGGGCCGCCAGCGTCATGTAGATGTTGGTGCCGTCGAGGTTGAAGGAATAGCCCGTGGGGATCACGAGGCCCACCACCGACTTGGCGCAGCCGGCCCGCTCCATCTTCAGCATCAGGCCCGGCAGCGCGGCTTCCGAGGAGGACGTGCCGAGCACGAGCAGCAGCTCCTCGCGGATGTAGCGCAGCAGCTTCCACAAGGAGAAGCCGTTGTAGCGCGCCACAAGCCCCAGCACGACGAAGATGAACAGGGCCGCCGTGATGTAGAAGGTGGCGATCAGCATGGCGAGGTTCGCCACCGAGCTGATGCCATACTTGCCGATGGTGAAGGCCATGGCGCCGAACGCGCCGATGGGCGCCGCCTTCATCACGATGGCCACAAGGCGGAACATGGCGTGGGACGCCGAGGTGAACACCTTCATCACCGGCGCGCCGAGATCGCCGATGCCGCCGAGGGCGATGCCGAACAGCACCGCGAAGAACAGCACCTGGAGGATGTCGCCGTTGGCCTGCGCGGAGACCGGCGTCGCCGGGATGATGTTCATCAGGAAGTCGATGATGGAGGATTCATGCGCCTTGGCGGCATAGCCGGCCACCGCCTTGGGATCGAGGCTGGCGGGGTTGATGTTGAGCCCGGCGCCGGGCTGCACAACGTTCGCCACCACGAGGCCGATGACCAAGGCGAGGGTGGAGAAGGTGAGGAAATAGATCATGGCCTTGCCGGCCACGCGCCCGACCTTGCCGAGGTCGCGCATGCCGGCGATGCCGGTGACTACGGTGAGGAAGATGACCGGGGCGATCACCATCTTCACCAGCTTGATGAACGCATCGCCCAGCGGCTTCAGGCTGGCGCCGAGGTCGGGATAGAAATGCCCCAGCAGGCTGCCGGCGACGATGGCGACGATCACCTGGAAATAGAGGTGATGATAGAACTTGCGCGGGGCATGCGGCAGCGTCGCCGCGGGAAGGGCGTGGGCCATGAGGGTCTTCCTCCGCCGGGGCCGTGGTGCCTCTTGGGATGGGCAATGCGGGCGCCGGATGCTTCGTTGAGACCGGCGCGGAATGCCGGGTTGCGCCTCCCCTTTGCGCAAGCCGCATGCCAGTCCCGCGTGGAAGGTGGGACTGAGATAAGACTTTGAGTCTGCTGGCACTTTTGGGCGTCGATTCTGTCGGCTCTCGACATCGTGTGTGGCCGGGCGCACATTGCCGCCGCAATCTGTGCGGAAATCCGCACTTTCTGGGCATCCAGTGAACGAGAGCGTGGCCAAGAGTGCATGGTCCCCCGCCCGGCGGCGACTGGCTGCCGGGGCGTTGGCGGCGCTCGCGCTGGTGGCGCTACTGGTCGGCCTCGATCGCGCGGCCGATTACGGCGCGCGCCGCTGGGCGGTGGCGCAGGTCGCGGCGGGCGCGCAGACGGCCGCCGCTTTGCGCGTCGCGGTGCTGCGCAGCGAGATCGAGAAGCAGCGCTCGCTGCCCGTGGTGCTGGCGCAGGATCCCGACGTGCGCCATGCCTTGGCCTCGCCCACGCCCGAGCGCCTCGACGACCTCAACCGCCGCTTCGCCGCCCTCGCCGCGGGCGCGCGCACCGGCATCATCTATCTCATCGATGCCAGCGGCCACACGCTGGCCGCCAGCAACTACCAGACGCCGGAGAGCTTCACCGGCTCGGACTACGGCTTCCGGCCCTATTTCCGCAACGCCCTCGCCAACGGGCGGGCTGAGCATTTCGCGTTCGGCACGGTCAGCCACCGCCCCGGCCTCTACCTCGCCCAGCGGGTGGAGACCGAGGATGGCCCGGCCGGCGTCCTGGTGCTCAAGGCGGAGTTCGACGCCCTGGAGGCCGAGTGGCGGCGCTTCGCCGAGCCCACCTTCGTCACCGACGAGCGCCATATCGTCCTCATCGCCTCGGAGCCCGGCTTCCGCTTCCGTACCACGGCGCCCATCGGGCGCGTGGAGCGCGATGCCATCCGCGAGAGCCTCCAGTTCGGCGACGCTCCCCTCGACCTCATTGACCTCGGCACCTCGCCCGAGGCCGGCGGGGTGATGCGCGTGCGCCTGCCGGGAAGCGCCGCGCCGCAGGATTTCGTCGCGGCGCAGATGGCGGTGCCCACCACCGCCTGGGCGCTGACGGTTCTGGCGCCCACCCTCGCCACCACCCGCCTCGCCACAACGGCCGCCCGTGCCTCCGCGGCGCTGGTGGGGGTGCTCGGCCTCGGCGCCGCCGGCTTCGGCTGGACCCGCCGTCGCCGCCGGGTGCGCGCCGCCGCGCGGGAGGCGCAGGCCCGCCGCGCGCTGGAGGAGCGGGTGGCGGAGCGCACCGCCGAGCTGTCCACCGCCAACGCCCTGCTGGTGACGGAGATGGAGGCGCGCCGCAGCGCCCGCCTCGCCTTCGACGCGCTCCAGGACGAATTGGTACAGGCCTCCCGCCTCGCCGTGCTCGGCCAGATCGCTGCCGGCGTCGCCCATGAGGTGAACCAGCCGGTGGCGGCGATCCGCACCTTCGCGGAGAATTCCCGCGCCTTCCTCGCCCGCGGCGAGCCTAAAGCGGCGGCCGACAATCTCGCCATCATCGAGGGCCTGACGGAGCGCATCGGCGCCATCACCGGCGAACTGCGCGCCTTCGCCCGCAAGTCCGCCGCCCGCATCGAGCCGGTGGCCCTCGCCCCGGTCATCGACGGCGCCCTCCTGCTGATGCGCTACCGCCTCCAGCAGGCGGACATCGCGCTGACCCTTGAGCTCGACGTGCCGGGCGTGGCGGTGACGGGCGACCGCATGCGGCTGGAGCAGGTGTTCGTGAACCTCATCCAGAACGCTGCCGAGGCACTCGGTCCGCGGCGCGACGGGGCGATCCGCATCGTCGCGAAGACCGGGCCGGACACGGTGGTGGTGACGCTGGCGGACAACGGCCCCGGCCTGCCGCCGCAGGTGCTGGGGGCGCTGTTCCAGCCTTTCACCACCACCAAGCCGCAGGGGCTGGGCCTCGGCCTCGTCATCTCCAAGGACATCATCGGCGAGTGCGGCGGCGCGCTGGCGGTGGAGAATTCCGGCGGCGCCGTCTTCACCATCACCTTGCCGCGCGCCAGGGACGCCGGCGAGGAGGAGAGCATCCCATGACCGATGTGGCCTTCGTCGACGACGATCCGGCGCTAAGGGCCGCCAACGTGCAGGCGCTGATGCTGGCCGGCCTCGCGGCCGAGGGCCATGCCTCGGCAGCGGAGGCGCTGGAGGCCATCGATGCCGACTTTGCCGGCGTGGTCGTCACCGACGTGCGCATGCCGCGCATCGACGGGCTGGAGCTGTTCCGCCGGCTCAAGGCGCGCGACCCGGACCTGCCGGTCATCCTCGTCACCGGTCACGGCGACATCGCCATGGCGGTGGATGCCATGCGCGAGGGCGCCTACGATTTCCTCGCCAAGCCCTATGCCTCCGAGCGCCTCATCGCCAGCGTCCGCCACGCCCTCGACCGGCGCCGGCTGGTGCTGGAGAATCGCGAGCTGAAGCGCGCCGTGGCGGCGACGCGGGATGACCTGCCCTTGCTCGGCTCCACCGCGGTGATGGAGCGCCTGCGCCAGACCCTGCGCCAGATCGCCGATGCCGACGTGGACGTGCTGGTGGAGGGCGAGACCGGCTCGGGCAAGGAGGTGGTTGCCACTGCTTTGCACCGCTGGAGCCGCCGCGCCGCTCGCCCGCTGGTGGCGGTGAATTGCGGCGCGCTGCCGGAGACGGTGATCGAGAGCGAACTGTTCGGCTACGAGGCCGGAGCCTTCACCGGGGCGGTGAAGAAAAGGGTGGGACGCATCGAGCACGCCCATGGCGGCACCCTCTTCCTCGACGAGATCGAGGCCATGCCGCCGGCGCTCCAGGTGAAGCTGCTGCGGGTGCTGGAGGCGCGGGAGGTGCAGCCCCTCGGCACCAACGAGACGCGGCGGGTCGACATCCGCGTGGTCGCCGCCTCCAAGGTGGACCTGCCGGCGCTGGTCAGGCAGGGGAGCTTCCGCGAGGACCTCTATTACCGCCTGCACGTGGCGGCGGTGCGCATCCCTGCGCTGCGCGAGCGGCGGGGCGACGTGCCCTTGCTGTTCGGCCACTTCCTCGCCCGCGCCGCCGAGCGCTTCAACCGCCCGCCGCCGGAGCTCGATGCCGGCGTGCTGCGCCATCTGGCCGAGCATGACTGGCCGGGCAATGTGCGCGAGCTGGTGCATTATGCCGAGCGCGTCGCCCTCGGCCTGGCCGAGGCGGCGCCCCCCGTGCCGGCGGACGGAGCGGGGGCGGCGGGCGGCACGCTGCCGGAGCGGGTGGACGCCTTCGAGGCGGGCGAGATCCGCGCTGCGCTGGAGGCTCACAAGGGCGACGTGCAGGCCACCGTCGCGGCCCTCGGCATCCCGCGCAAGACCTTCTACGACAAGCTGCGCCGCCACAACATCGACCAGTCCGCCTACCGCGCCGGCCGCTCGCCGGGGCGATAAGGGGGGCGGCCGCGGATACTCCGCACACGGCGGGCGGAGATGATCGCGCCTGTGGCGGCGTTCAGCTGCCGTTGCCGGGGAAGGTGTGGGTGAAGGTCTTGCCCTCGGTGTCCTCGGCGCGGACCGTCACCGGCTCGGCGGAGGGGGTGTAGCTGAAGCGGAAGGTGGGATCCTCGCTGATGGAGATGCCGCCCTCCATGGCGAACACCAGCTTCCGGCCCTGACGCACCTCCACCTCGCGGACGAACCAGGCCGGGGTGTAGCCGCGCGTCGCCTCGTCCATCTGCAGGCCGGAGAAGTTCGGATGGCGGATCTGCACCTGCGCCTCCGGCCGGCCGGACTGGGCGAAGGAGCGGAAGCGCATCTCGCCGAGCTTGGCGATGCTCTCCGCCGTGTCCTTGGTGGCCGGGGCGGAGCAGCCGCCGGCGGCCTTCACGAAGGCCTTGGTCATATGCAGGGCGCCGTCGCTCGTCTCGGCCACGGCGCGCACGTAGCTGTAGGAATTCACCCGCACCCGCACGGTGAGGGTGAAGGCGGTGGTGCCCTCGCCGAAACCGAAGCGGCCGGCCATGGGGGCGGGGTTCTCGTCCACCACCAGCGTCACCGCCTTGAGCGTGCGCGGATCGCCCTTCGGCAGCGCGATAGCGATGGTGATGGGCACGAGAGCAGCGTCCTCCGCCCGGGTCGGGGCCTCGATGCGCAGGATGCCGTCGGCCTCGCCGATGGGTGCCGAGGGGAAGAGATCGGGGCGGATGGCAGCCCAGGTGGCCTCGCGCGTCGCATCCTGGCCGAAGTCCGGCGCGGCGGCGGGGGCGCTCTGCGCCGGCGGAAGCGTTTGAGCCGGCGCGGCGAGGCTCGTCGCGGCGAGCAGCAGGGCGGCGAGAACACCGGCGCGGGCGGCAGGGCGCGCCCGTTCCCGGATCCGGCGCTGCGGATCGCTTGAGTTCGGCGTCATGGCGTTGCCTCCGCTTTCCCCGTGGATCATGGATGCGGCTCCACCGGTTCGAGGGGCAGGCCGGCGGCAGCCCAGCCCTCGGTGCCCTCGGGGAACCAGGACACGTCGCGATAGCCATAGGCGATGGCGCGCTTGGCCGCGTTCCACGACATCCAGCACTCACGCTGGCAGAAAATCACCAGCGGCGCATTCACATCGCCGCGCGTGGCGGCGCCGAGGCCGGCGCGCAGATAGGCTTCCGTCTCCTCGCTGAGGGCGCCGAAGCCGGTGTTGGGCAGCCACATGGCGCCGGGAATGCTGGGGCGCGGCTGGTCGCGCCACACCGTGCCGGCCGGCAGATTGGCCGGCCGCGGTGGCCGCGGCAGCACGTCGACGAAGGCGGCCTTCTGCGCGCGCCACAGGGCGGCGGCCTGCTCGGTGTCCAGCACACGGGCACCGGCGAGGGTCGCGGGCACCGGCGCACGATAGGCGTCCATGCGGTAGCCGTCCGGTTCGGGCGGCGGCTCGGCGTGGGCGGGGGAGGGCGTCAGGAAGGCGAAGGTGAGCGCCACCGTGAGGGCGAAGGTGAGGAGCGCGAGCACCGCCGCCTTGCCCACGCGGCCCGAGCGGGACGCGGCCGCGCAGCTCGGCAGGCCGCCGGGTCCCGCCGCGCGCCGCTGGCGGCTCATCGCCCGGCGCTCCCGCCTTGGGGTTTCGATTCAACCGGTTTCGCCTCAGCAGGCTTGGAAGCGGCCGGCGGGGGAATGACTTTGTCGTCGTCGTCGAGCAGTGGCACGTGGGCCGCCAGCAGCACCCGCTGGATGTCGTCGGCCCGCTTGACGAGGATGGTGTTCAGGGTCTGCTTCCAGGCATGGTCCGCCTGGCGCACGCCCATGGTGATGCGATAGGCCATGGCCGGCCGATCGGCCTCCTGCACCAGCGGCACCACCTTGAGCGGGGTCGCCGTGCGGGCGGCGAAGGGCCCGGCGGTGGGGCCCCAGAGCAGGGCGCCGTCCAGCCGGCCCTCGGCGAGGTTGGCCAGCATCTCCTCGGCGGGTGATTCGAAGCGCCGGTCCACCAGCAGCGAGTAGGTGCGGGCGTTGGGCAACAGCCCGAGCTCCAGCAGATGGTCGGCCGGCGGGGTGCCGGCGACGATGCCGAGGCGGGCGTCGCGCAGCTTCGGGTCGGACAGCTGGGTGACGCCGTCGAGCGGGCCGCCGGCCTTCACCACCAGCACATAGACCGACTGGTAGTAGGGATTGGTGTGCAGCACGGGATCGGCGCCCGCGGCATAGCCGATGACCACGTCGCACAGCCGGCGCCCCAGCGTGTTGCGCACGAAGCCCGGGCCGGCGGGCATGAAATAATAGCGTACCGGCACCTTCAGCTCGTCGGCGATGATGCCGGCGATGGCGTTCTCGAAGCCCTCTCCCGCCGTGTTGGAATACGGCATGTTGGCGGGCTCGGCGCACACCCTGAGCGCGTCCGCCGAGACCTGGTCCGGGATCTGCTGCCCGCCCGCTCCGGTGGGGCTGAACAGCAGGATGGCGGCGAGCGCTCCCGTGGCGAGGGAGGCGAGGAGGGGCGCGAACCGCTCCTTATTCTCCGAGGCAGGCCTTTTCAGCATTGTTGGTCCCCTGCGATTTGTCCTCGCGTTTGGCGGGACGCACGCGGCCGAGGGCGTCGTCGGACCGGGCGCGCAGATAGACGTAGATGTCGTCGAGGTAGCACATCACGTTCTTGTTCAGGCCGAAGGAGGGCATGACCTTGTCGTTGCCGCCGCCCACATTCTGCCGGCCGCCCACCACCACCTCACTGAACTGGTCGTAATTCATCGTCTTGAGCGAATCGACCAGAGCGGGCGCGTAGGTGGAGCCCATGCCGTCGGGCCCGTGGCACACGTGGCATTCGGCGTGGTAGCGGCGGTAGCCGGAATAGGTGAACCAATCCACCGTGCCGTCGGGCTTGATGTTGTAGGTGGGCGCGCCGGCGGCGTCGAAATATTTGCCGTCCTCGTCCTTTACCGCTTTGGGATCGGCTGGCTTGGCGGGGTCTTCCGCAGCCGCGGGAACCGCGCCGGCCAGGGTGAGCGAGAGCGCGGCGAAGAGGAAAGCGCCCGCGCGCGTCAGTTGGACTGATGAAACCACACGATCTCTCCAAAACGGCAGACGAAGGGCAAGACGGGCAGGGCACAGGCGCCGGCGACGACCGTCTCTCGATAGCGCCGGCGGCCGAAGGGCCGTTCAGCGTGGTCGAACCTTCAGGCTCGAGGGCGCACAGGTCCGTTCCGTGCGATGACGGCGAGGAGCCTGTGCTGGAAAAGAACCGGGCCGGCGGGGCACGCCCCGTGCCGGCCCGGAATGCGCATGGGTGATGCGCCGGTCTCAGCCCCGCATCACTGCGGGAGGGTGAAGACCGTCAGCTGGCCGCCGAGGGCGGTGTAGCTGCTGAGGGCTGCGTAGCCGCCCACCGCGCCGAGGCCGGCGTTGGGGTCGGTCAGACCGGCCGCGAGGCCGATG
Source organism: Xanthobacter pollutisoli (assembly GCF_040044995.1). Lineage (NCBI taxonomy): Bacteria > Pseudomonadati > Pseudomonadota > Alphaproteobacteria > Hyphomicrobiales > Xanthobacteraceae > Xanthobacter > Xanthobacter pollutisoli. Next base: position 129,207 of record NZ_JBDZDP010000005.1, on the reverse strand, counting down.
CCGGCCCAGCCGCCGACGCCCGACAGGACGGCGACGTACTGCTTGCCCTGGTGGGTGTAGGTCATCACGTTGCCGATGATGCCGGACGGGGTCTTGAACTTGTAGAGTTCCTTGCCCGTCTTGGCGTCAACCGCCTTCAGATAGCCTTCGAGCGTGCCGTAGAAGACCACGCCGCCGGCCGTGGCGAGCGCGCCGGACCACACGGAGAACTGCTCCTTGTTGGACCAGACGATCTTGCCCTGGCGGGCATCCCACGCGATGAAGTTGCCCATGCCGCCGTGGCTGCCCGGCGCCGGGAACATGGAGAGGGTCGCGCCCACATAGGGCTGGCCCGGGGTGTAGCTCACGCGGAACGGCTCGTAGTCCATGCACACGTGGTTGGTGGGCACGTAGAACAGGCCGGTATCCGGCGAGAAGGACGCAGGCTGCTGGTCCTTGGTGCCGAGCGCCGCCGGGCAGACGCCGGTGGTGTTGACATCCTCACCCTGCTTCTCGGTCGAATACTTGGCAACCACCAGCGGACGGCCGTAGGTGGGGCTGTTCTTGTCCATGTCGACCTTGGTGGCCCAGTTCACCGCGGGGTCGTACTTCTCGGCCACCAGCAGCTCGCCGGTCTTGCGGTCGAGGGTGTAGCCGAAGCCGTTGCGGTCGAAATGGACCAGGAGCGGACGGTTCTGGCCGCCGATCTGCTGGTCGACGAGGATCATCTCGTTGACGCCGTCATAGTCCCACTCGTCGTGGGGGGTCATCTGGTAGACCCACTTGGCCATGCCGGTGTCGGCGTCACGGGCGAAGATGGTCATGGACCACTTGTTGTCGCCGGGGCGCTGCTTCGGGTTCCAGGTGGAGGGGTTGCCCGAGCCGTAGTAGATCAGGTTGGTCTGGGGGTCGTAGGAATACCAGCCCCAGGTGCAGCCGCCGCCGATCTTCCACTGGTCGCCCTGCCAGGTCTTCAGGGACGAATCCTTGCCGACCGGCTTGCCGAGATCCATGGTCTTTTCCGGATCCATCAGGATGTCGGAATCCGGACCGATGGAATAGGCGCGCCACACCTGCTTGCCCGAGGCGAGATCATAGGCGGTGACGTGGCAGCGCACGCCGAACTCGCCGCCGGAGATGCCGACGATGAGCTTGTCCTTCACCGGCATCACGGTCGCGGTGTTGGTCTCGCCCTTCTTCGGATCGCCGTTGACCTGCGACCACAGAACTTTGCCGTTCTGGGCGTCGAGGGCCACGACCTTGGTGTCGGCCTGATGCAGGAAGACCTTGCCGTCGGCATAGGCGAGACCGCGATTGACCGTATCGCAGCACATCACCGGGATCACGTTGGGATCCTGCTTCGGCTCGTACTTCCAGATGATCTTGCCTTCGTTCTTCAGGTCGAGGGCGTAGACGATGTTGGGGAACGGCGTGTGCACATACATCACGTCGCCCACCACCAGCGGCGAGCCTTCATGGCCGCGCAGCACGCCGGTGGAGAAAGTCCAGGCGACCTGGAGCTTGCCCACATTGTCAGTCGTGATCTGCTTGAGCTTGGAATAGCGCGTGTTGGCGTAGTCGCCGGTCTGCAGCACCCACTGGTTCGGGTCCTGCGTGAGCTTCATTACACTGTCGTTCGCGCTGGCGGGCGCGCCGGCAAAAGCGGTCGCCGCCGCCACCGCGGTCATAACCAAAAGACGTCTCATCCGGGCTTCCTCCGATGGATGCGCGCCCGCCGCCACGCATATGGCTCGGGTAACGCACTGAGCGTTGTTGTCGCCTTGGGGGACTCCATCTACTTCGGCAGCGTGTCACGACCGGCGTGATGCCCTGAAGCCTTGCGGTGACAAAGGGTCCCGCAGGCCTGCGAACCAACCCCGCGTTCCCCGCACGGAGTTGTTGAAGCCGAAGCTGTGGGGAACGTAAGCAATGTTTTGATCGGAAGCAATACGCCATTCGTCCGGAGGGGACGAAGACTTGTGATGCAGCTGCGAAGACCGTGCCTCGACAATATTGCGCTGCAACAGCCGTGTCGCGCTTACGGCCGCGCTCACTCCCACTCAAGCTCGTGATAGGCGGCGGTGGCGTTGCGCGCATTGAAATCGTCGAAAAGGGCCCAGTCGCCGGCCTCGGCGCGGCCTGCAGTGCGGGCCGCGTCGGCCATGCCCTCGCCGGCCTGCACCATGTTGCGGACGTCGGAAACGAGGCGGTTCAGATAGCGCTCGGTGGGGGCTGCCGCCTCGGGCCACGGGGCGGACGCCGGGCCATGTCCGGGCACCACCCGCGCCGCCGGACGGCGCTTGAGTTCGTCGAGAAGCGCGATCCATCCCAGCGCCTTGCCGTCGAGGGCGGGCACATGGCCGAGGAACAGGAGGTCGCCCAGGAACCAGGTGCCGGTCATCTCGTCCAGCACGGTCAGGTCGGTGGCGGTGTGGGCGGTAGGCCAGGCTTCCAGCTTCAGGCGGCGCTCGCCGAGGTCGATCTCGCGCACGCCGTCGACGGTCTCGCTGGGCAGAATCACCCGCGTGCCGGCCGCCGCCGGCCCAACCAGCCGCTCGGTCGCCGAAGCATAGGCCTCGGCCCGCGCGGCGAGGGCTTCGGGCAAGTTGCGATGGCCGATGAAGACCACGCCTGCATCGGCGAAGGCGGCGTTGCCGAGCACGTGGTCGGGATGCATGTGGGTGTTGATGACGTAGCGGATGGGCAGGGCGGTGCGGGCGCGGATCGCCGCCTTCAGCTGCGCCCCTGCGGCGAAGCTGCCCCCGGTGTCCACCACCGCCACCGCATCTTTGCCGATGATGAAGCCCGCGTTGCCGACGAAACCGAGATTGCGCGGCAGGGCAAGGGCATAGGGGGCCTGATGCACGAACACCCCGGGCGCGACCTCTCGCACGGGAAGGACTTCGGCGTGTGTTTGCGCCGCAGCATAGGACAGGCTGCCGGTCAGCAGTACCGCCATCACTCGTGCGGCGAGGCGCCGCAACCAAGCAAGGCCCATGCCCTTTTCTCCTTCTCAGGCTTCGCGCAGCCCCTCGAAACGCGCCGCTAGGTCCGCCCGCCGGGTCTCGATCCAGGCGCCATCGCGCAGGCCTCGCGGTGCCTCCAGCCGGACCTCGTCCAGGATGAAGGTCGGGCGCGGCGCGAGCAGCACGAGCCGGTCGGCGAGCTCCAGCGCCTCGCGCACATTGTGGGTCACCATCAGCACGCTCATGCCGCCGTCGGCGGCGGCGAGGGCCACGTAGCGGCGCAGCTCCGCCGCGGCCTGATTGTCGAGGGAGACGAAGGGCTCGTCCAGCACCAGCAGATCCGGCTTCACCGCCAGCGCCCGGGCCAGCGACACCCGCCGCGCCAGGCCGAGCGACAGTTCGGAGGGGTAGCGCGCGCGGTGGTCGGCAAGGCCGAACCGCGCCAGCAGGGGCGCGAGGTCCTCGCCCCGCCGCGACCGCGGCAGCACCAGGCGGATGTTTTCCTCCACCGTGCGCCACGGCAGCAGCCGCGGCTCCTGGAAGGCGACGCCGATGGCGAGGCGGGCGGGGTCCGGCGTCACGCTGCCCTCGAAGGCGCGGTCGAGCCGGCGAGGATGCGCAGCGTCGTCGTCTTGCCGCAGCCCGACGGGCCGATGAGGCAGACGAACTCGCCCCGCCGGAGCGCGAGGGTCAGGCCCGCCACCGCCGGCATGGCGGTGCCGTCGGGGCGCACATAGGTCTTGGCGCGGATCACCGCCTCAAGAAGCGGCGAGGCGCCAGTGGCGGACATGGGCTTCATAGGGTTGGATGACGCCATATTCGATGGCCAGCATGACCGCCATGAAGGCCAGCGAATAGCCGAGCACGGCGGTCACGTCGAACAGCTGGAAATAGACCGAGATGGCGTAGCCCACCCCGTCGGGGCGGCCCAGCAGCTCCACCACCAGCACGATCTTCCACACCAGAGCGAGACCGGAGCGGGCGGCGCCGGCGATGTGCGGCTGGAGCTGCGGCAACACCACGTGGCGCATCCGGTCGAGGGCGGAGAGGCGGAAGGCGCCGGCCATCTCGTCCAGCTCCGGGGAGAGCGCCCGCGCGCCTTCGCGCATGAGCACGGCGACGGTGGGAATCTTGTTCAGCGCCACCGCCAGCACCGCCGCCGCCTCGGTCAGGCCGAGCCAGATGTAGCAGAGCACGGTCAGGACGAGGGCTGGCGTGTTGAGCAGCACCACCAGCCAGGTGTCGAACGCCGCATCGAGCCGCCGCAGCCGCCCGAAGGCGACGCCGATGGCGCAGCCGATGGCCATGGCGACGCAGAAGGAGACGACGACGCGCACCAGCGTGATGCCGAGGTTGGAGAGCAGGTCCCCCGTGGTCGCCTCGCGGGCGATGAAGGCGAAGACCGCATGGGGGGCCGGCAGGGACCGGCTATGGACGAGGCTGGCGACGGCCTCCCACAGGACGAGCAGCAGGACGAGGGATCCGACCCGGGCCGCGGCGCCGGACGTGAGCAGCCTCATCGCGCCACCGGCTCCCCCGCGAAATAGAGGTCCGGCGGCAAAGTGAGAGCGGGGCCCACGAGGCGCGGCCCGCCGAGGCGGGCCAGCACCGCGTAGAGCTGCGCCGCCAGCGCGCGCTCCTCGGCGAGCGGAAGGCGCGGGATGCCGGCGATGAAGCCGCGGCGCAGGGCCTCGAAGGTGGCGTCGTCGCCGGCCTGCATCTCCGGCCGCGCCGCGGCCCAGGCGGGGCCGGAGCGGGCGGGGTTCGCATCCCCCAGCGCCGCCTTGGTGGCGCGGGAGGCGGCGGCGAAGGCCGAGACCACCGCGGGATAGGCGCGGGCGAAGCCGCCGTCGAACACGTAGCCCACCAGGGTCGGCTCATGGGGCAGGCCGAAGCCCTTCACCAGTTCCTCGACGCTCACCAGCCGGCGGAAGCCCTTGGGCTCCAGCCGGGCGGCGAAGGTCCAGTAGAGCAGAGCGGCGTCGAGCCGCCCCTGCTCCAGCTCGGCGGCGAGCAGAGGCGGCGCGGCGAAGACCGGCTGGGCGGCGGATTGCAGGTCGAGACCGGCCTTTTCCTGCGCCGCCGCCTTCAGCATCAGCCAGCTCTTGTCGAGGGCGCCGCCCGCCACGCCCAGCCGTTTGCCGGCGAGGTCGGAAAGGGAGCGTATGGGCGAGGCCTGCGGCACCATCACCGCGCCTTCGGACGAGGAGAAGGGCAGATAGACGAGGTCGCGGCCTTCCGCCTTCACCCGCGCGGCCCAGAGCAAATCGGTGACGATGGCGTCCGCCGCGCCGGCCTGGAAGGCGATGCGGCCGGCGTCGTTGTTGGCGTAGCGGGTGGTGGCGAGGCTCAAATTGTGGGCGGCGTCCAGCCCCAGCGCCGTCATGGCGGCGATTTCCCAAGCCGCGGTGCCGAACTGGAGGATGCCGAGGCGGAGCGGCGGTGCGGCGCGCGCAGCGCCGGGTGCCGTGCCCGCGGCGGCGAGCGCCGTTGCCGTCAGCGCCAGCATGCGGCGGCGGGTGAGCATGGCCGTCCTCCCGGTCTGCGGGCGGGCGCGGTTTCACCCCCGCCTCGCCGGATGCGCGCCACTGTGGCGTCCGGCGCGGGGGCTGTCCATAACGATCTGATATAAAAGGATTTTGTGAGAGGAATTTAAGAAGCCGTTCGGGCAAAAGTTCCCGGCTGCCCATTGGGCGACGGTCCCTGGCCGCCGCCGGCTTACACCGGCCGGCGGTCCTCGATGGTCTTGGCGTCCGCGGGGAGGGACCCCGGCGTGAGCATCACCAGCCGTCCGCGCAGCTTGGTGGTGGCGCGCAGATCGTCCAGCAGGGCCTCCTGGGCGAGCGCGCCCGGCTCGGCGGCCTCGACTTCCAGGATCATGTCGTCCTGGCCGCCGGCGCGCTCCACCACGAGGCGGGCCTTGGCCACGGCCGGATGCTTCTTCACCGCCGCCTGCACCTGCACGGGATGCACGAACATGCCGCGGATCTTGGTGGTCTGGTCGGCGCGGCCCATCCAGCCCCTGAGGCGGATGTTGGTGCGCCCGCACGGGCTCATGCCCGGCATGATGGCCGAGAGGTCGCCCGTGGCGAAGCGCACCAGGGGATAGTCCGGCTCGAACAGGGTGACGACCACCTCGCCCACCTCGCCCTCGGTCTCCACCGGATCGCCGGTGCCGGGACGCAGGATTTCGACGAGGCAGCCCTCGTCCACGATCATCCCTTCCTCGGCCTCGCTCTCATAGGCGATGAGGCCGAGGTCGGCCGTGCCGTAGCACTGGCGGGCCGTGATCCCGGCGGCCTTCAGCTCGGCCCGCTGGGCGGGGAGGAACGCCTCGCCCGACACCAATGCCTTGGTGAGGGAGGAGATGTCGGTGCCACTCTCGCGCGCCTTGTCCACCAGGATCTTCAGGAAGGAGGGCGTGCCGCCGTAGCCCTGCGGGCGGATGTCGGCGATGGCGCGCAATTGCAGGTCGGTCTGCCCGACGCCGGCGGGGACAACGGCGCAGCCCAGCGCATGGGCGCCGCTCTCGACCATCGAGCCGGCAGGGGTGAGGTGGTAGGAAAAGGAATTGTGCACGATGTCGCCGGCGCGAAAGCCGGCGGCGAACAGGCCGCGGGCGAAGCGCCAGAAGTCCGGCCCATGGCCCTCCACGTCGTAGATGGGGCCGGGCGACATGAAGATGCGCGCGAGGCGGCCCGGCGGCGTTGCGTTGAGCCCGCCGAAGGGATAGCTGCGCGGCTGGATCTCGAGGAGGTCGGACTTGCGCGTCACGGGCAGTTGCGCCAGCGCGGCCCGGGTGGTGATGGCAGCCGGGTCGACGTCCCTGAACAGCGCGGCGAAATAGGGCGCCTTCGCCTTGGCGTGGGCGACCTGCGCGGCGAGCGCCTGCAGCAGCGCGGCCTCGCGCGCCTGAGGGTCGCGGATCTCGCTGGAATCGTAATGGCGGTTCGGATCGGTCATGGTCGGGCTCTTGCGGAAACTGGCCGGGTAACATGCTCTGCTCCCCGGCCGACTGGAGCGCGAGCGGAAGGAGAGCCGGGGTCCAGCGCTCACGTTCGCCGAAGGCGGCCTGCCTGGAACCGCAAGCGGGAGCGGGCCGGCTTCGCGGGAGTGTCCCCTGGACGGCGGATCGGCGCTCCGGCGGCGCCGTCGCGTGTCCAGGGCACGGCTAGAGCCACCTTTTGCGGCGCTTGAAGCTCTTGAGATTCTTGAAGCTCCTGCGCTCCTCGCCGCCACCTTGGCCCAGGTAGAATTCCTTCACGTCCTCGTTGGACTGGAGCTGGTCGGCGGTGCCGTCGAGCACGATCTTGCCCTGCTCCATGATGTAGCCGTAGTCCGCCACCGAGAGCGCCACGCGCGCGTTCTGCTCCACCAGGAGGATGGTGACGCCGAGGTCCTGGTTGAGCTTCTTGATGATGGCGAAGACCTCCTTCACCAGCAGCGGCGAGAGGCCCATGGAGGGCTCGTCCATGAGGATGAGCTTGGGGCGGGACATGATGGCCCGGCCGATGGCGAGCATCTGCTGCTCGCCGCCGGAGAGATAGCCGGCAAGGCCGGTGCGCTCCTTGAGGCGCGGGAAATATTCGTAGACGCGCTCGATGTCGCTCTTCACCTCGTTGTCGCGCCGTGTGAAGGCGCCGAGGCGGAGGTTTTCGAGGCAGGTCATGTCGGCGATGATGCGGCGGCCCTCCATCACCTGGAAGATGCCGCGGCGGACGATCTTGTCCGGCTCGATGCCGTTGATCTTCTCGCCCATGAAGGTCACGTCGCCGCGGGTGATCTCGCCGTCCTCGGTCTTGAGCAGCCCGGAGATCGCCTTGAGCGTCGTGGACTTGCCGGCCCCGTTGGAGCCGAGCAAAGCGACGATCTGGCCCTGCGGCACCTTCAGGGAGAGGCCGCGGAGCACGAGGATGACGTCGTTGTAGACCACCTCGATGTTGTCCACCGACAGCAGCGGGGGCGCGGTCTCGGCAACGGGTTCGATCTTCAGTGCGGCCTCGGCCATGGCTTTTGCCCCTATGTCTTGCCCGCATGCGGCGATGCGAGCCCGATCCGGTTTGCCCCTCCGACAGCATCCCCCGGACTGGCCGGGGGATCCTTGGCGGGCCGGGCCGCTGCCCGGATGTTCGGCACCGACCGAACGGATGGGTGGATCCCCCGGCCACGCCGGGGGATGATGCGTGTGGCGCGGCGCGCGTCGGGTCCGCGCGCCCCGGGGCTCACCAGCCCTGCAGCTCGGTCTTGCGCGGCAGGTCGATGGTGGCGACCTTCTCCAGCTTGATGACGCCGGACTTCACGAGGTCGGTCACGGAGGCGTCGGTCGGGCCGGACACCACCGAGCGGTAGAGGTCCACGCTGGTGGTGGGACGGTGGTCGGTGGCGGTCCAGGTGGAGGGCTTGCAGACGCCTTCCATGCCCTTCGGCACCCAGTCCTTCTTCTGGTACATGCCGTCACGGATCTTCACGCCGGTGACGCCGCCGTTCTTGTCCGCCCACTCCATGGCTTCCTTCATGTAGAGGGCGGTGCAGATGGCGGCGAGATAGTGCACCGGGCGATAGGTGGTGCCCGAGGGATCGGAGATCTTGGAGATCTCCTTGGCGGTGGCGAGGCCCGGCGCGTCGCCCGACCAGGTCACGGCGGTGCGCACCGGGAAGACGACGCCATTGGCCGCATCGCCCGCCGCCTTGGCGGCGTTCTCATCCATGCCCCAGACGTTGCCGAAGAACTGCACGTCCACGCCCGCGGTCTTGCAGGCCTTCAGCACCGAAATGTTGGAGCCGGCGGTGTTGCCGAGATAGGCGTAGTTGGCGCCCGCCTGCTTCAGCGTCAGGCACTGGGGGGTATAGTCGCCGGGGGTGAGGGCGAAGGTGATGGGGTCCAGCACCTCGAAGCCCAGTTCCTTGGCATAGGCTTCCGCCGCCGCCTTGGGCGAGTTGGGGAAGGGATGGTTGGCGCCCATGTGCACCCACTTGGGCTTGCCGGGCTTGCCCTTCTTCTTCCAGTCGTCGGCGGCCCACTGCACCATGGCGCGGGCGGCGTCGGAATAGGACGGGCCGTAGAAGAAGTTGAACGGCGCGGCGCGCTCGCTCTTCTCGTTCACCTTGCCCTTGGGGTCGGTGAGGGAGGCGGAGTAGGAGCCCGAGTAATAGGGGATCTCCTCCTTCGTCACCATGCCGACCAGGGCCTCGGTGTCGGCCGTGCCCCAGCCCTGGATGGCGACCACCTTGTCGGTGCCCACCCACTTCTTGAAGGCGGCCAGCGCGCGGGGGACCTGGTAGCCGTATTCGTTGAAGTCGGAATTGATCTGCTTGCCGTTGACGCCGCCGTTCTTGTTCACCCAGGCGATGGTGTCCTGCACCGCCTGCCCGTAGGGCTGGCCCACGTCCGAGGTGCCGCCGGAATAGTCGGCGAGGTGGCCGATGTTGATGGACTGGGCGAGGGCGGGGGCGGCGGCGGTGAGCGCCAGCGCCGAGACGAGGGAGAGGGTCAGTCGCTTCATCTTTTGCTCCTTGGGTTTCCTCGTTCGGGGTCGGCGGTTCTGTGCCGCCGTTCCCGGGTTTCGTCAGTAGGAGAAGGGGTAGAGCTTCCAGTAGGCCTTGATGAGGCGCCAGCGGTGGGCGAGGCCGTCCGGCTCGAAGATCAGGAACAGGATGATGGTGGCACCGATCAGCATCTCGCGCATGTAGGTGATGCCGTCCTTCAGGTGCAGCACCTGGTCGATCACGCTGCCCGACAGGGCCGAGGCGAGCCAGCCGGTGGCCTCCGGCAGCAGCACCATGAAGATCGTCCCCATGAGCGAGCCCATGATGGAGCCGAGGCCGCCGATGATGATCATGCCGAGGAACTGGATGGAGAACAGGATGTCCAGCCCCTCCACCGACATGAAGCCCACATAGTGCGCATAGAGCGCGCCGCCGATACCGGCGTAGAAGGACGAGATGCCGAACGCCATGGTGCGGTACTTGGTGAGGTTCACGCCCATCATCTCGGCGGACAGATAATGGTCGCGCACGGCGATCAGCGCCCGCCCGTCGCGCGAGCGCATCAGGTTGGTCGCGCCGAGATACATGACCACCACGAAGAACAGCACGACGTAGAAATACTTGTCGTCGCCGGACAGATCATAGCCGAACAGGGTGAAGGGCGCGGCTATGGCGCCGTGGGTGCCGCCGGTGAACCACTCGGCGCGGACGAAGAAGTCCTGCAGGATGAACTGCGCGGCGAGCGTCGCGATGGCGAGGTAGAGCCCCTTCACCCGCGCCGCTGGCAGGCCGAAGATGAGGCCAACCACCGTGGTCCACAGCCCCGCCAGCACGATGGCGAGCGGCACCGGCACGCCCTTGTCGGCGAGGAAGGCGGAGGCGAAGCCGCCGAAGCCGAAGAACACGGCATGGCCGATGGAGATCTGGCCGGAGAAGCCAACCAGGATGTTGAGCCCCAGCGCGGCGATGCCGAGATATCCGATCTGGATCATCAGGCTCAGCACGTAGCGCGAGAAGAAGAAGGGCGCAAAGCACAGCAGCACCACGGCCGCGACGCAGAACAGCATGGTCAGCCGCGTCGTGAAGATGGTCTGGTCGGCCCGGTAGCTGGCGCGGTAGTCGCCGCAGGGGCGGAGCGAGGTGATGGCCATTTTCCTCAGACCCTCTCGATGTCGCGGGTGCCGAACAGGCCGTAGGGCTTGATCATCAGGATGATGATGAGGGCGTAGAAGGGAATGATCTCATAGAGGTTGCCCCACTTGAGATACTGGCTGTCGACGAACTGCCCGAGGTTCTCCAGCAGGCCGACGATGAGGCCGCCCACCACCGCGCCGAACACGCTGTCGAGGCCGCCGAGGATCACCGCGGGGAACACCTTGATGCCGAAGAAGGAGAGGGCCGAGGACACGCCGTTGACGATGCCCACCACCACGCCGGCGACCGCCGAGACCGCCGCCGAGATGCCCCAGGACAAGGCGAACACCTGGCGCACCGAGATGCCGAGCGACTGCGCCACCTGCTGGGAGAAGGCGGTGGCCCGCATGGCGAGGCCGAGGCGCGAATATTTGAAGAACCAGGCGAAGCCCGCCATGATCGCGAGACTGACGCCGGTGGACATGAGATAGGCCGTCTGCACCTGCAGCCCGAGGATGTTCACTTTGTCCACCGGGAAGATGGGCGGGAACGGTTGGGCGAAGGTGCCGAACATCCACTTCATCAGCGCCTGGAAGAAGATGGACATGCCGATCGTCACCATGATGACGGAGATGATCGGCTCGCCGATGAGCGGGCGCAGGATCACCATCTGCACGCAGATGCCGAACACCATCATGAAGCAGATGGCGATGAGGAAGCCCCAGAAGAAGGGGATGTTCCACGCCGTGAGCAGCCACCAGCAGGTCCAGGCGCCGATGAGCAGGAACTCGCCCTGGGCGAAGTTCACCACCTGCGAGGCCTTGTAGATGAGCACGAAGCACATGCCGACCACGCCGTAGAGCGTGCCGATGATGAGCCCGTTGATGATGAGCTGGAGCAGAAGCTGGGATTGCATCAGACGGGCTCCGTCGCGATGACATTTGAGGGCCGGATTCGCGCCCCGGACCCAGTGAGCGACAGCGGACGGCGAGCCGGGGCCCAGCGCAAGGGTGCGCCGAAGGCGGCTTCAGCTGAGGTGGTTGGCGATATTGCCGGCTGCGCCGTATTTTCCCCTGGACCCCGGCTCGGCGCTCCGGCTGCGCGGTCGCTGGTCCGGGGTGCGGGCAGCATCGAGTTCCGCATCACGCGGCCCTCCGCTTGGTATCGTCGTTCACCGGCCGCGGGGCGCCGAGGTCGATGACGTCGAGCTTGGTCTTGATGCGCTGGCGGGTGCCGTCCTGGAAAGTGATGGTGGTGTCCACGTCGATCACCTTCTGGCCGGCATACATGGCATCGATGATGGTGCCGTAGCGCTCGTTGATGACGCCGCGGCGCACTTTGCGGGTGCGGGTCAGTTCGCCGTCGTCGGCATCCAGCTCCTTGTAGAGCAGGAGGAAGCGGCCGATGCGCTGCTTCTCGGGCAGGGTGCGGTTCACCGCCTCCACTTCCTTGCGCAGAAGCTCGATCACTTCCGGGCGGGCAGAGAGGTCGGTGTAGGTGGTAAACGAGATGCGGTTCTTCTCCGCCCATTTGGAGACGATGGAGAAGCGGATGCAGATGAGCGCGGCGAGGCTGTCGCGCCCGTCACCCAGCACCACGGCCTCGGCCACGTAGGGCGAGAACTTCAGCTTGTTTTCGATGTATTGCGGCGAGAAACGGTCGCCGTGGGAAGTCTTGGCCATGTCGCGGATGCGGTCGATGACCACGAGATGGCCCTTGGTGTTGAAGAAGCCGGCGTCGCCCGTGCGCATCCAGCCCTCTTCGGCGAAGGACTTGGCGGTCTCCTCGGCGTTACGGAAGTAGCCGGTGAACATGTTGGCGTGACGCGTCACCACCTCGCCGAGGCCGTTGGGATCGGGATCGTCGATGCGGATCTCCACCCCGTCGAAGGGCACGCCCACGGTGTCGAAATCCACGTCCTCCGCCTTGTGCAGCGTGTAGGCGCCGAGCAGCTCGGTCTGGCCGTAGAGCTGGCGCATGGGCACGCCGAGGGCGAGGAAGAAGCGGAAGGTATCGGGCCCCAGCGCCGCGCCGCCGGTGGCGGCGGATTTCAGGTGCGAGAAGCCGAGCCGGTCGCGCAGGGCGCGGAACAGGATGAAGTCGGCAAGCGGCGAGCGCCGCCCCTGGTCCAGCGCCTTGAGGCCGAGCTTCATGCCGATGTCGAACATGGCCCGCTTGAAGGCGGAGGAATCCATCATGCGCGAGCGCACGTCGGCGGCGATCTGCTCCCACACCCGCGGGGCGAACAGCACGAAGGAGGGGCCGATCTCGCGCATGTCGGCCATGAGCGTCTCTTGCTCCTCCACGAAGTTCACCTTCATGCGGGAGATGAGCGCCTGACCAAAGGCGTAGATCTGCTCCATGATCCACGGCATCTGCAGCACGCTGACGTATTCGTCGGCGGCGGTGCGCGGGTCCATGTCGAGATAGGCGCGGCAGTGCTTCAGCACCGCGCCGCCGGTGAGCATGGCGAGCTTGGGATGGGACGTGGTGCCCGAGGTGGTGCACAGGATGGCGACGTCGTCGCCCTTGCCGGCGCTCACCAGCCGGTCGTAGGCCGAAGCATCGCGGGCGGCCACCTCGGCGCCGCGCTTCTCCAGCTCCTTCAGGGAGATGAGACGCGGGTCGTCGTATTTGCGGATGCCGCGCGGGTCGGAATAGACGATGTGGCGGACAGTGGGGATCTTCTCGTCGAGGGAGAGCAGCTTGTCCACCTGCTCCTCGTCCTCGGCGAACACCACGGCCACGTCGGCGTAGGTGACGAGATAAGCCACCTCGTCGCCCAGCGCGTCGCGATAGATGCCAAGGCTCATGCCGCCGAGCGCATGGGCGGCGATCTCCCCCATCAGCCATTCAGGGCGGTTGTCGCCGAGCAGGCCGATGACGTCGCCGCGGGCGACGCCGAGGGTGGTGAGGCCGAGGGTGATGTCGCGCACCCGCTGCTGCACGTCCGCGAAGGTGTAGGAAATCCAGATGCCGAGGTCCTTCTCGCGCAGCCACACGTCGCCGGGATGGGCCTTGGCGTGCTGCGCGAGCAGTTTCGGCATGGTGTCGTGGACGGTGACGTCCGGATAGGTCTCGTTGGCAATGGCCATGGGGCGGCTCACGCGGAACGCATTTCGGGGAGAGGGGCGGCGGCCGTCTCGTCTTCGAGCAGGGGATCCTCCTCGCCGAGATAGGCCTTTCGCACGTGCTCGTTGGCGAGCACCTCGGCCGGCAGGCCGTCGGCGATCTTGCGGCCGAAGTCGAGCACCATGACCCGGTGGGAAATGTCCATCACCACGCCCATGTCGTGCTCGATCATCACGATGGTCATGCCCCACTCCTCGTTGAGATCGACGATGTAGCGGGCCATGTCCTCCTTCTCTTCCAGGTTCATGCCCGCCATGGGCTCGTCGAGAAGGATCAGCTTGGGCTCCAGCGCCACGGCGCGCGCCAGCTCGACCCGCTTGCGGAGCCCGTAGGACAGGGTGCCGGCGGTCGCCTTGCGCACATGCTGGATGTCGAGGAAGTCGATGACTTCCTCCACCTTGCGGCGATGCTCCAGCTCTTCCTTCTGGGCGCCGCCGATCCAGTAGAGCGCGCCGGTGAGAAAGTTGTTCTTCAGCAGGTGATGGCGGCCGACCATGATGTTGTCGAGAACGCTCATGTGGCTGAACAAGGCGAGGTTCTGGAAGGTGCGGCCGATGCCGATCTCCGCGCGCCGGTTGGGCTTCAGCCTGGTCACGTCGGCGCCGTCGAATACCACGCGCCCTTCGCTCGGCGTATAGCGCCCGGAGATGCAGTTGAGCATCGAGGTCTTGCCGGCGCCGTTGGGGCCGATGATGGAGAAGAGCTCGCTGGGACGCACGTGGAAGCTCACGTCGGACAGCGCCTTGAGGCCGCCGAACCGCAGCGAGATGTTCTGCACGTCAAGCAGGGCAGACACGCCCTTGGCAGCCTCGGCCGAGGCGGCAGGTAGCGACATGGTCCCCTCCCTAACCCGCTTGCGCGGGGTGGCTTCTGTGAGCCACAATCTCATATTGTGAGACGTTGATTGCCTACATTATCAAGCGGTCGTTCGAATCTTTCAAGCGCGACTTTGACTATTGAGAAAATTATTGCCGTCCGCCGGATTTCGTCTCACATAATAAGACATGCCAGTGCCGTCTGATCCGGATACGGGCCCAAAGGGGGCCCAAAGCCTGTCCCGCGCCATTTCCGTCCTGCGGGCGGTTGCGGGTGCGCCGCCCCATGGCGCGCGTCTGGCCGATCTCATGGCAGGCACCGGCCTTTCCAAGCCCACGGCCCATCGGCTCGCGGCGGCACTCGTTCGCGAGGGCTTGCTGGCGTACGATGCGGCGACGCGCTTCTACACCTTCGGCGCATTCCTGCAGGAGATCGGGCATCGGGCCGGTCCGCCGCAGGGTCCCGGCGCGCCGCCGGCCGAGGCCATGCCCAATCCGAGCCAGTACCAGCGGCCGGAATATCGCGGAAACGCCATATCCTTCGCGCATCTGCTGTGCGACCGTCACTTGCCAGGCAAGCGTGCGCATCCGGCCATGATCCATGAGTCGGTGTCGGGCCAGACCTCGGAACTGAGTTTCGGCAGGCTCTCGGACTATTCATCGCGCTTTGCCCGTGTCCTCGCATCCGTCGGCATAAGGAAGGGCGACCGCGTCGCCGTCATGCTCCCCAAGGGCGTCGAGCTGATCATTGCGGCCCTCGCAATCTGGCGGGTCGGCGCGGTGTACATGCCGCTCTTCTCCACCTATTCCGCATCGGCGGTGAATGCCCGCCTGGAGGCGGGCGGCGTGAAGGCGATCGTCGCCGATCGCGTGCTGGTCGAGCGCGCGAGAAAGTACATCAAGCCATCGACTCCCGTCTTTCTCGTCGAGGGAGACCACATTAACCGCATAGAAGGTCGCGTGACCCAGTTCTGGTCATCGATCTACGAGGCCGAACCTCTGGCCGAGGCTGCGACCTATGGCGAAAACGACCCCTTCATCATGACCTATTCGGCCAAGGCGGTGGAGCCGACATACGGCCTGCTCACCCCCGTTCGCGCGCTGGCCGAGATCGAGCAGTACATGCGCCACGGGCTCGACGTCCGCGACGAGGACGTGTTCTGGAACATGACCGACCAGGGCTGGGAATACGGCGTTTTCTACGGCCTCGTCGGCCCCCTCCTGATCGGCAAGTCCATCATCTTCTGCGATGGGCCCTACGACGTCTCGCAAGGCTATCGCGTCCTGTCGAAATTCCGCGTCACCAACCTCACGGCCGCGCCGTCACAGATCAAGGCGTGGCGGCGCGGCGATCCCACCGCGCTCTCGCACCGCCTCGCACTGCGCATCGTCACCGTCGGCGGCGAGCCCCTGCCTCAGGACATCATTTCCTGGGTCACGCAGAAGCTCGGCGTGCCGCTCGTGAACCAGTATGGTCACCGCGAAGCGGGCATGATCGTCGGCATGAAGCATGACCCCAATGATCCCGGCTCCCTCAATCGTGTTTCCGTCGGCCGCGTCGCGCCCGGATTTTCCCTCGTCGTCCTCGACGAGGAGGGAAACGAGCTGGGCGTCGGCGCGACGGGAATACTGGCGATACACGTGCCGCGTTCGCCGCTCTTCTGGTTTCGCGCCTACAGCCAGGACGAAGCGGCGACGAAGGCCAGATTTCGGTTCGGCAGCGACTATTACATCACCGGAGACACCGGCCATGTGGATGCCGATGGCTGCGTCCACTACGCCGGAGAGGCGTCCCACGCGATTTCAATGCACAAGGATTGAGGCCACGCCCGCAGGGCGACCATACCTTCGTCTCCCTAGTCGGCGCCCTCGCTGTACAGCTGGCCAGGCGCCTTGCTTGATTTCTCGGCCCGATCGTCTCGCCGGGTTCATTAAACAATCAAGCGTTCTTTTTTATTGTGGTCAAGCGGCATTTCGTGTCGCAAGATGATCTTGCATCGCGGGGGCGGTGCTCGCACTCTGCCACGCGGATCGCGCGTTCGCGCAGTCCGTTCGCGCAATGAAGCTTCACGGGCCGGACCCTGAAGGGGCGGGACATCGAGCGTTAAAAGGCAATGGCGCGCACCATCGGTTCCAACGGCGCACGCACCGCCGAAGCCATCAGGCAGGCGGGCGTCAAGCTCATCTACAGGCACGGCTACGAGGCCATGAGCCTGCGCCAGCTCGCGGGCGAGGTGGGGCTCCAGTCCGGCTCGCTCTACAAATATTTCGACAACAAGCAGAGCCTGCTGTTCGACATCGTGCGCGACCACATGGAGGACCTGCTGGGCAAGGCTGAGGCGGCGCTGGCCGGCGTGAACGATCCGCTGGACCGGGTGAAGGCCTTCTCCGCCTTCCACCTGCGCTACCACATGACCCGCATGGCCCACGTCTTCATCGCCAACATGGAGATCCGCAGCCTGGACGAGGCGCACCGCGCCGTGGTGGTGGGCCTGCGCCGGCGCTACGAAGGCCTGCTGGAGACCATCCTGCGGCAGGGCGCCGAGGAGGGCATGTTCCAGGTGCGCGAGCCCAAGGTCGCGACCTACGCCATCATCTCCATGCTCACGGGCATCTGCATGTGGTACCGCCCCGGCGGGCGGCTGAGCCAGGACGAATTGGTGGAGATCTATACCGGCCTCGTGGTCAGCGGCGTGACCGGCGGGCCGGGCCTTCTCGCCGCGCCCGCTCTGCCGGAGAGCGCCGCCGAACCGCGCACCGCCGTGCGGCAGGCCGAACCCCGAAAGCCCCGTGCCGGCATGGCGAAGGCCGCCCGCGGCTGAGCGAAGAAGCGCGCGCGGAAAGCCCTTGCGCCCACCGGAAAAAAACGTACGATCGTTTCCAAGCCGGCGCTGACCGGCACCGGAGGATGACGCCCGTCTCGACCCCGCGCCCGCGGCGCGCCGGGGCGTGCGTCCTCTCCGGCCCGACGGCAGCGCGATCACGAAGCTCAGACCGGGGGCGAGGGCGCTCATGGCGATCATCGAGGATGCGGTCGACCGCCGCTCCGACGCATTCCGCCGCAACCGGGAGGCCCTGGAGGCCTCCGTCGCGGATCTCCGGGCCGTTGTCGAGCGGATCGCCGAAGGCGGCGGCGAAGTCGCCCGCGAACGGCACCTCAAGCGTGGCAAGCTGCTGCCGCGGGACCGCATCCGCACCCTGCTGGACACCGGCTCGCCCTTCCTAGAACTGAGCCAGCTCGCCGGCTACGGCATGTATGACGACGAGGTCCCGGCCGCCGGCATTATCACCGGCCTCGGCCGCGTCTCCGGCCGCGAATGCGTCATCGTCGCCAACGACGCCACCGTGAAGGGCGGCACCTATTTTCCCATGACGGTGAAGAAGCACCTGCGCGCACAGCGCGTGGCGCAGGAAAACCACCTGCCGTGCATCTATCTCGTCGATTCCGGCGGCGCCAACTTGCCGAACCAGGACGAGGTCTTCCCGGACCGCGAGCATTTCGGCCGCATCTTCTATAACCAGGCCAACATGTCGGCGCAGGGCATCCCGCAGATCGCCGTGGTCATGGGCTCGTGCACCGCGGGCGGCGCCTATGTGCCCGCCATGGCCGACCAGTCCATCATGGTGAAGAACCAGGCCACCATCTTCCTCGGCGGCCCGCCGCTGGTGAAGGCCGCCACCGGCGAGGTGGTGACGGCGGAAGAGCTGGGCGGGGCGGAGGTCCACACCCGCACCTCGGGCGTCGCCGACCACATGGCGGAGAACGACGCCCATGCCTTGGGCATCGCCCGCGCCATCGTCGCCGACCTCAACGCCACCAAGGCGCACAGCCTCGACATCCGCGAGCCGCGCCCGCCGCTGTACGACGCGAAGGAGATCTACGGCATCGTCTCGGCGGATCCCAAGCAGCCCTTCGACGTCCGCCAGATCATCGCCCGCATCGTGGATGCTTCAGAGTTCGACGAGTTCAAGCCGCTCTACGGCCCGACGCTGGTGACGGGCTTCGCCCGCATCTTCGGCTATCCGGTGGGCATCATCGCCAACAACGGCATCCTCTTCTCGGAAAGCGCGCTGAAGGGCGCGCATTTCGTGGAATTGTGCTGCCAGCGCAATATTCCCCTGGTCTTCCTGCAGAACATCACCGGCTTCATGGTGGGGCGGAAATATGAGGCGGGCGGCATCGCCAAGGACGGCGCCAAGTTCGTCACCGCCGTCTCCTGCGCCAGCGTGCCCAAGTTCACCGTGGTGATCGGCAATTCCTTCGGCGCCGGCAATTACGGCATGTGCGGCCGGGCCTTCGATCCGCGCTTCCTGTGGATGTGGCCCAATGCCCGCATCTCGGTGATGGGCGGCGAGCAGGCGGCGGGCGTGCTGGCGCAGGTGAAGCGCGACGGCATCGAGGCCCGCGGCGGCGCGTGGACGGCGGCGGAGGAAGACGCCTTCAAGGCCCCCATCCGCGCCCAGTACGAGCTGCAGGGCCATCCTTATTACTCATCGGCCCGGCTGTGGGACGACGGGGTGATCGACCCGGCCGACACCCGCATGGTGCTGGCCCTCGCCATCTCCGCAGCCCTCAATGCCCCCGAGAAGGAGACGCGCTTCGGCGTGTTCCGCATGTGATGGGTGGGCACGAAAGGCGGAACACATGAGCGCCTCAAGCACCGGCCTCACCACAATCGTCGAGGACGGGGTCGCCGTCCTGACCCTCGATCGGCCGGAGGTGCGCAACGCCTTCGACGATGAGCTGATCGCCACGCTCACCTCAGCCTATGAGGCGGCAAGCGCGGACCCGGCCGTCTTCGCCATCCTGCTGCGCGCCAACGGCCCGCTCTTCTGCTCCGGCGGCGACCTCAACTGGATGCGCCGGATGGCGTCGTACTCGCGCCAGGAAAATCTGGCGGACGCCATGGCGCTCGGCCGGCTCATGCGCACCATCGACCTCAGCCCCAAGCCGACGCTGGTGCGCGTCCACGGCTCGGCCTTCGCCGGGGCCACCGGGCTCATCGCGTGCAGCGACATCGCGGTCGCGGTGCCGGAGGCGGAATTCGCCGTCACCGAGGTGCGCATCGGCCTCATCCCGGCGGTCATCAGCCCCTATCTGGTGCGGGCCATGGGCGTGCGGCAGGCGCGGCGCTATTTCCTCACTGCCGAACGCTTCTCCGCCGCCACCGCGCTGGAGCTGGGTCTCGTCCATGAGGTGGTGCCGGCGCAGGAGCTGGACGCCGCCATCGCCCGCCATCTCAAGGCGCTGAAGGCGGCGAGCCCCGCAGCGATTGCCGCCACCAAGGCGCTGGTCGCCGCCGTCGACCGGCCGGTCGACGCCGCCGTGGTGCAGGACACCGCCCGCCGCATCGCCGATCAGCGCGGCAGCGCCGACGGGCGCGAGGGCGTCACCGCCTTCCTCGAAAAGAGAAAACCCAATTGGGGGACCGCATGATCCGTCCCATCCGCACCCTGCTCGTCGCCAATCGCGGCGAGATTGCCGTGCGCGTGATGCGCACCGCCAAGGCCATGGGCATCCGCACCGTCGCCGTCTATTCGCAGGCCGATGCCGATGCCCTGCACGTGGCGGTGGCCGACGAGGCCTATCCCATCGGCCCCGCCCCGGCGCGCGAGAGCTATCTCAGGGTCGACGCCATCCTCGACGCGGCGAAGACGAGCGGGGCGGACGCCATCCATCCCGGCTACGGCTTCCTGTCGGAGAATGCGGAGTTCGCCGAGGCGTGCGAGCGGGCCGGTATCGTCTTCGTCGGCCCCCCCGCCTCGGCCATCCGCGCGATGGGGTCCAAGAGCGCCGCCAAGGCGCTGATGGAGACCGCCGGCGTGCCGCTGGTGCCCGGTTATCACGGCGAGGACCAGGACGCGGGCCTCCTGGCTCGTGAGGCGGCGCGCATCGGCTTTCCCGTGCTCATCAAGGCGTCCGCCGGCGGTGGCGGCAAGGGCATGAAGGTGGTGCGCGCGGCGGATGAGTTTCCCGACGCCCTCGCCTCGGCCCAGCGCGAGGCCAAGAGCGCCTTCGGCGACGACAAGGTGCTGGTGGAGAAATATCTCACCACCCCGCGCCACATCGAGGTGCAGGTCTTCGCCGATAGCCACGGCAACTGCGTCTATCTCCACGAGCGCGACTGCTCCATTCAGCGCCGCCACCAGAAGGTGGTGGAGGAGGCTCCCGCCCCGGGCATGACCCCAGAGCGCCGCGCCGCCATGGGCAAGGCGGCGGTGGATGCCGCCAAGGCCGTGGGCTATCGCGGCGCCGGCACGGTGGAGTTCATCGCCGAGGGCGACAATTTCTATTTCATGGAGATGAACACCCGCCTGCAGGTGGAGCATCCGGTGACGGAGGCCATCACCGGGCAGGATCTGGTGCAATGGCAGATCCGCGTCGCCCAGGGCGAGACGCTGCCGCTCAAGCAGGAGGAGATCCCCCTCGTCGGCCACGCCATGGAGGTGCGCCTCTATGCCGAGGACCCGGCGCGGGACTTCCTGCCCCAGGTGGGCCGGCTCGATCATCTCGTGCTGCCCTCCCATCTCGACCACACGCGCGTCGATACGGGCGTGCGTGCGGGCGATGCCGTCTCCATCCATTACGATCCGATGATCGCCAAGATCATCGTCTTCGGCGCCGACCGGCTGGAGGCGGTGCGGCGGCTGGAGGCCGCGCTGGCGGCCACCGAAGTGGTGGGGCTCGCCACCAACCGGGTGTTCCTCAAGGCCATCGCCGCCCATCCGGCCTTCGCGGCGGCGGAGCTCGACACCAATTTCATCGCCCGCCACCAGGATGCGCTGCTGCCCCCGCCGCAGCCGGTGGACGACACCGTGCTCGCCCTCGCCGCCTTGTTCGTACTGGAGGAGGAGGCGCGCCAGTCGGCGCAGAGCGTGGACGCCGCCGACCCGTGGTCGCCCTGGGGCCTCGCCCCCGGCTGGCGGCTCAACCGCGACGCCCATGTGGACCTCACCTTCGCCGACCGCGAGCGCCGCATTGTCGTGCGCGCCCATTTCCGCCCCTCGGGTTTCGCCTTGGCCCTGCCCGGCGGGGACATGAGGGTGGAGGGCGAGGCGGCCGAGGACGGCAGCCTGCGTGCCCGGCTCGACGGCGTCGCCCTCTCCGCCCGGGTGATCCGCACGGGCTCGCGCCTCACCGTCTTCGTGCGCGGTGCAGAGCATGCCCTCGACGTGGTCGACCCACGCCTCGCCTCGCAGGCGGCGACGGGCACCGCCGGCCGTCTCGTCGCCCCCATGCCCGGCACCATCATCCGCATCGCGGTGGCGGAAGGGCAGGAGGTGGCGAAGGGCGCCGCACTGGTGGTGGTGGAAGCGATGAAGATGGAGCATACCGTCGCAGCGCCCCGCGACGGGCGGGTGAAGGCGCTGAAATTCGCCGTCGGCGACCTCGTGGACGAGGGCGCCGAGCTGCTGGTTCTGGAGGACGCGTGATGGCGAGGCCCCAATCCGTTCGCATCGTCGAGGTCGGTCCTCGCGACGGGCTCCAGAATGAGCCGGGGGTGGTGCCCCTCGCCGCCAAGGTGGCGCTGATCGACGCCCTCGCCGATGCCGGACTGAAGGTGATCGAGAGCGGCTCCTTCGTGTCGCCCAAATGGGTGCCGCAGATGGCCGACACCGCCGCTGTCCTGGCCGAGATCGACCGGCGCGAGGGCGTGCGCTACCCGGTGCTTGCGCCCAATCTGAAGGGCCTCGAGCTGGCTTTGGCCTCGGGTGTGGAGGAGGTGGCGGTGTTCACTGCGGCGTCGGAGGCGTTCGCCGCCAAGAACATCAATTGCACCATCGCCGAGAGCCTGGAGCGCTTCACCCCGGTGCTGGACCTCGCGCGGGCGCGCGGCATCGCGGTGCGCGGCTATGTCAGCTGCGTCCTCGGCTGCCCCTATCAGGGCGAGGTGCCGGTGGCCAAGGTGGTGGAGGTGTCCGAGGCGCTGGTGGCCATGGGCTGCTATGAGGTTTCGCTGGGCGACACCATCGGCGTCGGCACCCCGGCCAAGGCGCGCGCCATGGCCCAGGCGGTCGCCGACCATATCGGCCTCGCCCGCACCGCCATCCATTTCCATGACACCTACGGGCAGGCGCTGGCCAACGTGCTCGCCTGCCTGGACATCGGCGTCGCCACTGTCGATGCGGCGGTGGCGGGCCTCGGCGGCTGCCCCTACGCCAAGGGCGCGTCGGGCAACCTCGCCACCGAGGACCTCGTCTATATGCTGAATGGCCTCGGCATCGAGACCGGAGTGGACCTCGACCGCCTCGCCGCCGCCGGCCGCGCCATCACGGCGGCGCTGGGCCGCACGCCCGCCTCCAAGGTGGCGCAGGCCATGGCCGCCAAGGCCGCCTGAGATCCGGCGCCGTCGCGCCTGTGCGAGACTGCGCTGCGCCCGGCGTAGGCCGGTCGAGCGGTGGCGCGGGCGGCCGGCTTCCCGTAACCTTAACCGGCGACGAGGGGGCGGCGGCGTTGCCAGGGCACCGCGCACCCCGTATCTGTCGCATCTTGCCCGCCGTCTGCGGCCAGATCCGGGGTCTGCCTTCATGTCCGCGTTCCTATTCATTGGTCGACGGATCGCTGCCGGCCTCGCCGCCGTCGGCTGCATGCTGGCGCCGGCCGGCGCGCAGGAGCTGACGCGGCTCTATGCGCCCAAGCCGCCGGCCGGCTCGGCCTACGTGCGGGTGGTGGATCTCTCCGCCGGCGGCGCGCCCATTGCCATCGGCAGTGCCGCCGCAGCACCGGTCCCCGCGGGGGACACCGCCACCATCTACCGCATCGTGAAGGGTGGCGCGCCGCTGTCCGTCAGCGTCGGCGGCAAGGCGGCGGAGGGCACCCTCGTGCCGGCGGCCGATGCTTTCTCCACCATCGTCGTCCCCCCGCAGGGCCCGGCGGTGGTCATCACCGATCCGACCGAGGGGCGCAACGACCTCAAGGCGCAGCTGCGCGTCTACAATCTGGTGCCGGGCTGCGCCGCCGCGGTGACGGTGGCGGACGGCGGGCCGACCGTGTTCGAGAACGTCGCCACCAATGACACCCGCCAGCGCGCCATCAACCCCATCGAGGCGGTGCTCGTCGCCTCCTGCGGCGCGGCGGTGGCACCGCCCCTGAAGCTGCCGCCGCTCAAGGCGGGCGACCATTACAGCCTGTTCCTGAAACCCGGCGCGGCCGCGCCGAGCCTGACCGGCCAGCGCGACGAGACCGAGCCCTATCGCGGCGCGGGCAACTGACCGGCTGCCATGGTCTTCGCGTCCGACAGCTTCCTGTTCCTGTTCCTGCCGGTCTTCCTCATCGTCTATGCGCTGACGCCCGGCGTTGCGCGCAACCTCGCCATCCTCGCCTTCTCCTGGCTGTTCTACGCCTGGTGGCGGGCGGACTTCCTTCCCCTCATCGTCTCCATCGCCATCTGGTCCTGGGCCACGGGCCTGTGGATCGCCCGCGCCGAGGGCGCGGCGCGGCGGCAGGCGCTGGTGGTGGGCATCGTGTGGCCGCTCGCCTCCCTGGTCTGGTTCAAATACGCCAACATGTTCGTCCACTCGGGCGAGGCGCTGACCGCCTCCGTCTGGGGCTGGGAGGACGTGCTCCTGCCCATCGGGCTCAGCTTCTTCGTGTTCGGCGCCATCTCCTATTCCACCGACGTGTTCCGCGGGACGGTGAAGGCCGAGCCCTCGTTCGTGAACTACGCCACCTACCAGTCCATGTTCGGCCACCTCGTGGCCGGCCCCGTGGTGCGCTACGAATGGGTGGCGCAGCGCCTCAGGGAGCGCACCTTCCACCGCGCCGAATTCATGTTCGGCGTGGAGCGCTTCATGCTCGGCTTCGCCCAGAAGGTGCTGATCGCCGACACCCTCGCCCCGCTGGTGGACGCGGGCTATTCCATCGCCGAGCCGACGACGGTGGACGTGCTGCTCACCGTCACCGGCTACACCCTGCAGCTCTATTTCGACTTCTCCGGCTACAGCGCCATGGCCATCGGCCTCGGCCTGATGGTGGGTCTGAAATTCCCCGAGAATTTCGACAATCCCTACCTTGCCGCGTCGCTGTCGGATTTCTGGCGGCGCTGGCACATCTCGCTGTCCAGCTGGCTGCGCGACTATCTCTACATCCCCCTCGGCGGCAATCGCGGATCCACCGGCCGGGTCTCCATGAATTTGCTCGTCACCATGGGCCTTGGCGGCCTGTGGCACGGGGCGAGCTGGACGTTCCTGGTGTGGGGCCTGTGGCACGGCTTCGGCCTCATGGTGGGCCGGATCTGGAAGAGCTTCGGTCTGCCGGGGACGGGCCCGCTCGTCGGCCACATCCTCACCCTCGCCTTCGTGATGGTGGGCTGGGCGCTGTTTCGGGCGCAGAGCTGGAACGAGGCGGGGGTGATCTTTTCCGGCCTCTTCGGCGCCAATGGCGTGCCGATCTCCCCCGCCCTCGGGGCGGCGATCCGGCCCATCGAGGTGGCGGCGCTGGTTCTGGGCATCGGCCTGGTCTATCTGCCGAAGGTCCTGCGCATCGACCCCTCCGCGCCCAATCCCGGCCATGCGATTAGGGCCTGGAGCGCGCTGCCTTTGTTCCTGTTCGCGGTGTTCGTCCTTCAGGGGCGGATTGTCGTGCCCTTCCTCTATTTCCAGTTCTAGGCGATGACCGGTCTCGCCCGCACCCTCGCCACCCTCGCCTTCCTGGCGCTCATGTTCGCCGGGCTGGCCTTCGTGCTGGCGCGCCTGACGGGCCCGGGCGCCGCGCCGGTGGTGGCGGCCGCGACGGTTCGCAACGTCCTGAACGGCGGCCTGGGCGCCGCGGTGGACAAGCAGGTGGTTGCGTCCCTGCCGAAGACCGAGACGCTGGACGATCTCGCCAGCGGACTCTCCTATCTCGTCTTCAAGGATGCCGGCGCGCAGGTGCGGGCCGGCTGTCCCGACTGGCTGTTCCTCGCCGAGGAGCTGACCGAGGTGAAGGGTGGGGCGGCGCATCTCGCCGCCCGCCTGCGGCTCGCCGCGCGCATCGCCGACGACTTCGCCCGGCGCGGCGTCGCCCTCGTGGTGCTGCCCGTGCCGGACAAGGCCGAACTGGCACCCGAGGGGCGCTGCGGCCTCGCGGTGGCGCGGCAGGCGGCCGAGCGCAGCGCCGCGTGGCGCACCGGCAGCGCCGGCCTCGCCCTCGCCCAGGTGGACATCGCCGCCGGCTGGCCAAAGGACGCGGTGCTGCGCACCGATACCCACTGGAACGTGACGGGGGCGCGCTACGCCGCCGCCCGCGTCGCCGCAGCGGTGGCGGCGCGGCTCGGTCCCGGCGACACCAGGGTGACTTTGGAAGAAGGGGCGTCGCAGCCGCGTCCCGGCGACCTCATGCGCCTCGCCGGCCTCACGCGCACCTATCCCTGGTCCGGGCCGCAGCCGGACCTCGTGCCGCAGGTGACGGCGCGCATCGCCCGCTCCGGCGGGCTTCTCGACGATGTGGCCGGTCCCGCCGTGCTTTTGGCCGGATCGTCCTATTCGCTGAACTCCGGCTTCGCCGACCTGCTCCAGGCCGCGCTCGGCCGCGAGGTGGCGCAGAAGAGCAGGGAGGGCTCGGGCTTTGCCGGGGTCCTGCTGGACATCCTCGATGCGACGCCCCAGATGCTGGACGGCGTGAAGCTCGTGGTGTGGGAATTTCCCATGCGCGCGCTCACCCAGCCCTTGACCGACGCCGAGCGCCGCCGCCTCGGGGGCGAACCGACAACGACCGCCGCGCCACCGGGAGATGTGAGATGATGCTTCGCCCCTTCAGCCGCCGCACCCTCATTGCCGCGACGCTCGCCCTCGGGGCGGGCCTCGGCGCCGGTCCGGCCTTCGCGCAGGGCCCGTCCATCATCACGGGCAAGGACGGCTGGCTGTTCCCCGGGTGGGAAAGCCTCACCGTGCTCAACCGCGCCGCCATCGGCGCCAACATCACCCTCCTGCAGGATGCCAAGACCGCGCTGGCCACCCGCGGCACCACCCTCATGGTCATGGTGGTGCCGCTCAAGGCGAGTTTCTACAAGGAGAAGCTCCCGGACGGCACGACCATCTCGGCGGACGTCGCGGGCCAGTACGATCTCATCCTCGACCAGCTGAAGAAGGCCGGCATCGACACGGTGGACCTTCGCGCCGCGCTCAAGGGCGTGCAGACCGGCCGACAGACGAGCTTCTACCGCGCCGACTACCACTGGACCGCCTGGGCCTCGGAAGCCGCCGCCGACGCGGTGGCGCAGGCCATCAAGGCGAAGGTCGCCAAGCTCGCCGGCAGCCCGCCCGGCGAAAAGCTCGGCGAGTGGGTGACGCAGCGCCATCTCGGCGATCTCGCCCAGCGCTTCCTCACCCCCGACCAGCAGAAGCAGATCGGGCCGGACCTCTACACCGTGCGCACGCCGCAGGCCGCCAAATCGTCGCTGGTGGACGGCGGGCCGGCGCCGGTCCATGTGGTCGGCAACAGCTTCGTCCAGCCCTACCTCGGTTTCCCGCAGAAGCTCTCCAACGCCCTCGACCGGCCGGTCTCCCTCACCTGGAACCCGGGCAACGTCGGCCCCTGGGCGACCTTCCTGCAGTATGTGGGCTCGCCGGACTTCGCCAAGTCGCCGCCGCAGGTGCTGGTGTGGCAGTTCAACGAGGGGCCGTTCCACAGCGGCCCGCAGGCGACCGACCAGTGGGACGCCCCGTCCATCATGGCGCCCCAGGCATGGCGCGACCGCATGCTGGCGGCCGTGCGCCGCTAGGGGGGTGGACGCTCCCGCGCCTGCCCGCTTTGTCCCGTGCTCCATGCCTCCCGGGGGGGCTTTGTTTACGATCTGCTAACACTTGTGAATCCCAAGTAAACAAACCCTTTACGCCCCGTTATCTTCGCGATTCTTGTTAAGGTTAACTGCGGTTTAAGTAATCGCCGGCATGGTGATCGCCATGACCCTCGCGATTCCATTCGGCTCCACATGCCCCTCCCCCAACGGACGGGCGAAGCTTCACCGGCGTGTTGCCGTGGGATTGATGCTGGCGGTGTCGGCCGCCGCGCTGACGATCGCCGGCACGGCGCACGCGCAGGTGGAGCCGCCCGCGCTCACAGGCGCCGCCTGGGCCGCCGCCGACCGGGCCTATGCCGCCCAGCGGGAAAAGAAATACGCCGAGACGGTGGTCTACGTGCGCGAGGCGCTGAAGCTGCGGCCCGACGTGCCGCGCCTCTGGCTGCTGCTCATGGATGCGCTGGAGGCGCAGGGCAAGACCGCAGAGGCGGTCGCCGCCGCCCGTGAGGCGGTCGCCGCCGGCATCACCGACACCGCCCTCACCGCGCGCCTTCGGGCACAGAGCAAGATCCTGGCGCAGGCGCCCTCCCTCGCCGCCAACAAGGCGCTGGAGGCGGCCAATCCGAAGGCCGCCATCGAGGAGGCGCGCAAGGCCATCGCACTGGTGCCGGACGACCTCAGCTATCGTATGCTGCTGGTCTACGCCCTCATCGCCGACAACCAGATCGAGGCTGCGGAGAAGGCGGCGGGCGAGGCGGTGGATGTCGACGCCCAGTCCTTCCTCCCGCGCACCCTGCGCGGCTATCTGCGCGTCCGCCTCGGCCGCGTCGCCGAGGGCGAGCAGGATTTCGACACGGCCTTGAAGGATGAGGTGCTGGCCGGCGCGACCGCGCGGGACGTGCGCCTCGTGATGGCGGACGCGGCCATCGCCGCCGGTCATCCGCAGCGCGCGCTGAAGCTGCTCGATTCGGTGGAGCCGGAGCCCGCCGTGCAGGCCCGCCTCAGGGTCGCGCGGGCGCAGGAGCGCAATCCCCGCAGCGTGCCGGACAATGCCACCCGCACCCTGCCCGTGCCCTACCAGAAGTGCGTCGACACGCCCTACGGCCCCTCGTGCAGCCTGGTCCCGGCCACCACCCCGCCCGGCGGCGGGGTGAACGACACGCCCGGCTACGATGCCGCCTTGGAGGCCTTCACCGCCTTTCGCGACGGCAACGACGCGCTGGCCGAGACCCGCATCCGCGAGGCGCTCAAGGACAATCCCGGCAACAGCACCTGGCGCCGGCTCCTGGTGGACATCCTCGACCGGGCCAAGAAGTACAAGGAGCTGGATGTCGCCATCCGCGACGCCATCGCCCAGGGCGACGGCGACCCGACCCTCGTCGCCTTGCGGGCGGCCAACGAGAAGCGCCTCGCCGAGCCGCTGGCGGCCCAGGCGATCAAGGACATCGGCCGCGGCAAGGTGCCGGCCGCCATCACCGCCGCCAAGCAGGCGGTGGAGCGGGCGCCCGATTCCCTGGTGTTCCGCATCGTCCTCATCAACGCCTTGATGGCGGCCGACCAGTTCAAGGAGGCGGAGGCCGCCTCCGCCGGCGCGGTGGCTGACAATCCCAATGAGCCGCTGCCGCACATCCTGCGCGCCTATCTGCTGCAGAAGATCGGGCAGCGCGACGAGGCGGTGAAGGAGTTCGACACGGTTCTCGCCAGCAACGTTCTGACCGAGCTGGAGGATCTGAATTACCGCCTGATCGCGGCCAATGCGGCCATGGCGGCGGGCCAGCCCGACGCGGCGCTGAAGGTGCTCGAGCCCCTCGACGCCGAGCGCAACAAGGAGGTCGGCGTCCTGCGCAAGCAGGCGGAGGCGCAGGCGAAGGCGACCAACCCGCAGCGCCCGGCCCTGGTCCAGCCCGCGGTGCTGTGCCAGCCCACCTCCTACGGCGTCATCTGCTCGGTCTTCGCCGGCCAGAGCCTGATGGCCCCCGGGGTCGCCGGCCTCAATCCCGCGGCGCCCGGCTATGCGGCGGCGAGCGCGGCCTAT
This sequence comes from Xanthobacter pollutisoli, assembly GCF_040044995.1. Taxonomy (NCBI): domain Bacteria; kingdom Pseudomonadati; phylum Pseudomonadota; class Alphaproteobacteria; order Hyphomicrobiales; family Xanthobacteraceae; genus Xanthobacter; species Xanthobacter pollutisoli. Next base: position 99,941 of record NZ_JBDZDP010000005.1, on the reverse strand, counting down.
GCCGCCATGGCGCGCAAGGACTATTCCACGGCGGTGGCCGAGGCACGCCGCGCGGTCGATGCCGATCCCGGCAACCGCAACTACCAGATCCTGCTGCTCAACGCGCTGACCACCGCCGGCCGCTTCGCCGAGGCCGAAACCGTGGTGAACCGCCTGCTGGCGGCCAATCCGCGGGATGCGACGCTGCTCGTGCAGCGCGGCAATCTTCGCCTCCAGTCGCGCGACTATGCCGGCGCCATCCAGGATTTCCGCGCGGCGCTCGCCTCCCGAAACCTGATGGTCTCGCAGATTCGCATCGTGCGGCTGAGCCTTGCCGACGCGGCGCTCTCGGCCAAGCAGCCGGAAGTCGCCATCTGGGCGCTTCAGCCCATGATCAATGAGGACAGCTACGAGGTGCAGGCGCGCCTCGGCTTCGCCTACCTCGCCATGGAGGACAAGGAGGGCGCGCTCGCCGCCTTCACCCGGGCCGCGGCGCGGGCGCGCAACGGCCAGGAGCGCATGTCGATGCTCACCGCCCGCATCGGCGTGCTGAACCAGCTCGACCGCAAGGAGGAGGCGCGCCAGATCTTCCTGGAGGCCTACAATTCCGGCGCCCTGCGCGGCATGAAGCCGGTGGACCTCGCGGTGCTGGCGAGCCAGGCGGGCGAGGACGATCTCGCCTATGAATACTTCTCCGAGGCCAACAGCCGCTGGCAGCTGCGCGGCACCAACCTCGTCAATGCCGGCTACAACGCCCGGCGCACCTACCACAATTCCGAGGCGGTGGACTATTTCAAGTCGGCCATCGACGAGGCGCGCGAGGGCAAGCTGAAGCTCGAGCCGCAATATCTCTTCGGCCTCAAGCGCGAGGTGGCGGAGCTGACGCGCACCTGGGGCGCCTATCTCTCGGTGAGCTACGGCCCGGTGGGTGTCGCCCCCGGCTCCTTCCTCGCCGCGCCGTCCCCGGGCGCCAACCGCACGGTGGGCGCGGGCGGTGAGATCTACTGGCGGCCGCCCGGCATCGGCTATCGCGACGGGTCGATCTTCGAGCTGTTCGTGCGCGGCTTCTCCACCCTCTACGACGAGTCGGGCGGACCGACGGGCTTCGGTACCATCCAGGGCTCCGCGGGCGCCCGCTGGAAGCCGCTGAAGAGCGAGAACCTGGTGTTCGAGGTGTCCTATCTCTTCCCGGTGGGCCAGTATTCCCGCGAAGATATGCTGCTGCGCGCCGCCTATTCCAAGGCAGAGGGCACGGATCTGCGGGTAGACGTGGACAATTGGCGCTCCTGGCAGATCTATGCCGACTACAATTACTACGTCAGCCTGCCGCAGACGATCGCCACCTTCGAGGCGCGCTACGGCCATGCCTTCCGCCTGGATGCCTTCTCGGACCGGCTGGTGCTGTGGCCCTATCTCGCCATCGGCGGCGGCTACGACACGGGCCTTGCGACGCCGTTCGCGCTCGGTGCCGGCCCCGGCGCCACCCTGCGCTACTGGTTCAACGAGGATGAATACGCGGCGCCCCGCTCCTATCTCGACCTGACACTGCAATATCGCTTCAAGCTGGCAGGCGACGACCGGGCGGAAGGCCTCTTCGCCGGCGCCTTCCTCTCCTACTAGGCCAAGGCGGGCGGGGCCCAGGGCGCCCCGCTTGCGCCACATCAAGGCAAAGCGAGGGGTAGGGCCGCATGGTCGCCCCATGACCTGCCCCACCCCCTGCCCCACGCCCATTTCCAGCATCGCCCGCGACCCGGCGCGCCCCTCGGCCCAGGACCTCCTCGCCCGTTACGGCCAGCCGGTGCCGCGCTATACGAGCTACCCGACGGCGCCGCATTTCTCGCCCGAGATCGACGCCGCCACCTATGCCCGCTGGCTCGCGGCGCTGCCGCCGGACGCGCCGGTCTCGGTCTATGTGCACGTGCCTTTCTGCGCTGAGCTGTGCCTCTATTGCGGCTGCCAGACTGCGGTGGCGCGTAGTCGCACGCCGGTGAAGGCCTATGCCGACCGCCTGGTGGAGGAGATCGGCCTCGTCGCGCGCCACCTCGCCGGACGACCGGCGCTGACGCACCTGCATTTCGGCGGCGGCACGCCCACCATGCTGGCGGACGAGGATTTCGCCACGGTCATGGGCGCCCTGCGCGCCGCCTTCGCCTTCGCTCCGGACGCGGAAATCGCCATCGAGATCGACCCGCGGGTGATGGACGCCGCCAAGGTGGCGGTGCTGGCCCGCGAGGGCTTCAACCGGGCGAGCCTCGGCGTGCAGGATTTCGATCCGGCGGTGCAGGAGGCCATCGGCCGCCGCCAGTCCTACGCCGAGACCCGGACGGTGGCGGACGCGCTGCGGGCGGCCGGCATCGCCGCGCTGAACCTCGATCTCATGTACGGCCTGCCGCATCAGGACACGGCCTCGGTGCGCCGGACGGTGGAGGAGGCCCTCGGCCTCGATCCCGATCGGATCGCGGTGTTCGGCTATGCCCACGTGCCCTGGATGAAGAAGCATCAGGCGCTCATCCCCGAGGCGGCGCTGCCCGACGCTGCGGAGCGCCTCGCCCAGGCGGAGCTGGTGGCCGAACGGCTCAAGGCCCATGGCTATCGCCAGGTGGGGCTTGACCATTTCGCCAAGGCGGCCGATCCGATGGCCCGGCGTGCGGAAGACGGCACGCTGAAGCGCAATTTCCAGGGCTACACCACCGACGATGCGCCGGTGCTGCTCGGCTTCGGCGCCTCAGCCATCGGCGCGCTGCCGCAGGGCTACGTGCAGAACCTGCCGGCGACGCCCCAGTGGCACAAGGCGGTGGAAGCAGGCCTGCTGCCCATCGCCCGCGGCGTCGCCCTGACCGACGAGGACCGGCTGCGTCGTCACGTCATCGAGCGCCTGATGTGCGATCTCGCCGTGGACCTCGACGATGCCGCCGCGCGCTTCGGCTTTCCCCGCGGCGTCTTCGCGCCGGAGATCGCGGCGCTGGAGCCGCTGATCGATGATGGCCTCGCCGAGCGGCGCGGCGCCGTGGTCTGCGTGCCGGAGGCGGCGCGGCCCTTCACCCGCGTGGTCTGCGCTGTGTTCGATGCCCGCCTCGCCGCAAGCCGCGCCGCCGCACCGGCCCAGAAGCGGCACGCCGCGGCGGTGTGAGCCCGCCGTCCGCGACATGCGGCTCAGGCTCCCGCGCCCCGCCAGCTCGGGCGGCCGTTGCAGACACCAAAAAGAAAAAGGCACGCGACGGCGCGAACGCCGGGCGTGCCTCAGGACGGAGACGCTGCGCAGGTGCGCAGCGCGCCGGGGGAAGATCAGCTGTTCAGGCGCTTCAGCGTCGCTCCGTCGCGCAGCAGCACGCGCCGCGAGGAGGGCAGGGCAATAGCCGAGATCTCCTCAAGGTGGGTCAGGGTGCGCGACACGGTCTCGATGGTCAGGCCGAGGAAATCCGCGATGTCCTGGCGCGACATGGGCAGCGTCACCTCGATGCCGTTCGGACCCTGGCCCGCGCCGGCGCGCTCGGCCATGTCCAGAAGGAAGGTGGCGACCCGCTCCTGGGCTGTCTTGCGGCCGAGGACGAGAAGATGGTTCTGCGCCCGGCCGAGCTCGGCGGCGGTCAGGGCCCACAGCGCGTGGGCGAGGTCCGCATCGTCGGCGGCGCGGGAGAAGAGGATGGAGCGCTTGACCCGCACCACGCGGCATTCGCTCACGGCCTCGGCGGAGAAGCGGTGGCGGGGCGACATCTCCCACCCGAACACGTCGCCGGCGAGGCAAAACGTCTCGATCTGCCGCCGTCCGTCGCCGAGCAGCTTGCAGATGCGCACCGCGCCGGACAGAACGATGTAAAGATGCTCGGCCGGCTGGTCTTCGCCGAAGATCTCGGCGTTGCGGGCAAAGGTCGCCACCACTCCGAGGCGCGCGACCACGTCGGTGGGGGTTCGCGTGTCAACCTCCTCGCTCCAGCGGGGGGCAGGCCGCGCGGAAGACCGGGGCTGGGTGTAGGCCTGGTGGGCGATCGCTGCTGCGGGGCTCGGCATCGGTTGACCCTTCCATCGGAGATGACAAAGGGATAACCGGCTAAAGGCGCGAGAAAAATTCGTATCGAACACTTAAGTCGCTCCCCTTAGGTAGTATTACGGAGGGGGTTTCGCGCGCTCGCGACGGTATCGAGTGGCGGCATCGGGTGGGTGCTTTGGACGGCAGATTGGACATGGCTTCAGGCGAGGAGATGCGCGCGGGCTCCGCGATGCTGAGCCGGCGGATGATGGGGGACATCGTCCGCGGCGCGTGCGCGGCGCTGCTCGCCCTCGGCCTGTGCCGCCTCGCCGGGCTCGCGCCGCTCGCCGCCAACGCCCTGCTGCTTCAGCTTGCCGCGGTGATGCTGGTGAGCGGACGCGGCCTCGCGGCCGGCGGCACGGCGGTGGCCGTCGCCTTCGCCGGCAGCATCGCTTTGACGCTGCTCGCCGGGACCGGGGCGGGGATCGACCTCGCCGCGCCCGTCCTGTTCGTGGCGGTGGGCCTCGGCATCGCGGTCCTTGGGGAGCGCCTGCGCCGCACCCGCCTCGACGCTGCCGCCCGCACACGGGACCTCCTGGCCCGGGAGGCGCATCTGTCCTCCATCCTCGACACCGTGCCCGACGCCATGGTGGTGATCGACGAGCGCGGCGTCATGCGCTCCTTCTCCAGCGCGGCGGAACGTCTGTTCGGCTACACGGCGGCGGAGGCGGTCGGGCAGAACGTCTCGGTGCTCATGCCCTCGCCGCATCGCGAATCGCACGACGGCTACATCTCGCGCTATCTCACCACGGGCGAGCGGCGCATCATCGGCATCGGCCGCGTGGTGGTGGGTGAGCGCAAGGACGGCACCACCTTCCCGATGGAGCTGGCGGTGGGCGAGATGCGCTCGGCCTCCGAGCGATTCTTCACCGGCTTCATCCGCGACTTGACCGAGCGCCAGCAGACCGAGGCGCGCCTGCAGGAGCTGCAGGCCGAGCTGGTGCACATCTCCCGCCTCACCGCCATGGGCGAAATGGCCTCGACCCTGGCCCACGAGCTGAACCAGCCGCTCTCCGCCATCGCCAACTACATCAAGGGCTCGCGCCGCCTGTTGGACGGCGGCACGGTAAAGGTGGAGATGCTCCAGGGGGCGCTGGAGAAGGCCGGCGAGCAGGCGCTGAGGGCCGGCCAGATCATCCGCCGTCTGCGCGACTTCGTCTCCCGCGGCGAAAGCGAGCGGCGGGTGGAGAGCCTCTCCAAGCTGGTGGAGGAGGCGAGCGCCCTGGCCCTCGTCGGCGCGAAGGAACATGGTATTCAGGTAAGATTCCAGTATGATCCCCGATGCGACCTGGTGCTGGCCGACAAGGTGCAGGTCCAGCAGGTATTGCTGAACTTGATGCGCAACGCCCTGGAGGCAATGATGGAGGCGCCGCGCCGCCATCTCGTGGTGAAAACCGAGCCGGCAGAGGACGACATGGTCATGGTCAGCGTCTCGGATACCGGACACGGCATTTCGTCTGAGGTGGACGCGCAACTCTTCACGCCCTTCGTCACCACCAAGCGTCACGGCATGGGCGTCGGCCTCTCCATTTCCCGAACCATCATCGAAGGGCACGGCGGCCGCATCTGGGCCGAGCCCAACCCCGAGGGGGGCGCCGTGTTCCGCTTCACCGTGCGCGCCGTGGGCGAGGAGATGGCGCTGCATGACTGACCGGAAGACTGCCGTGATCCATGTTATCGACGACGACGAGGCGGTGCGCCAATCGCTCGCCTTTCTCCTGTCCACCGCCGGCCACACGGTGCACGAGCATGCCTCGGCGCGGCATTTCGTCGAGGCCGGCCTTCCGGCCGCCGATCCTGCCGCCGGCTGCATCATCACCGACGTGCGCATGCCGGACATGACCGGCATCGACCTGCTGCATTATCTCAAGGAGAAGAACTGCGCCGTGCCGGTGATCGTGGTGACGGGCCATGGCGACGTGCCCTTGGCGGTGGAGGCCATGAAGCTCGGCGCCGCCGACTTCCTGGAGAAGCCGTTCGACGACGTGGCCATCCTCGATACGGTGAACTCGGCCCTCGACCGGCGGCAGAAGTCCAACCAGCACGACGCCCTGCGCGAGCAGGTGGCCGAGCGCATCGCCGGCCTCTCCCAGCGCGAGCGCCAGGTGCTGGAATGCCTGGTGGCGGGACAGGCCAACAAGACCATCGCCTATGAGCTCGGCATCAGCCCCCGCACCGTCGAGGTCTACCGCGCCAACGTGATGACCAAGATGAAGGCGCAGAGCCTGTCCGAGCTGGTGCGCATGGCCCTGCTCGCCGGAATCTCCCCCAAGGCGGCGTGACCCCTGTGGGGGACTGAGGTACCCTTGTGGGGGCGCTCCGGCGAACCGGGCGCGGCTTGATCTACCGCAAGGCCCGTCAGCCCCCTCCTAAAGTAGCTTCTGCCCACCGACCACGCGGCCCGTGAGCGGGTCGTGGAAGGATCCGAGGAATGATCGCGTTCGACGAGATGCGTCCCTTCGTCGTCCACATCGTCGACGACGACCCTGCGGTGTGCAGCTCGCTGAAGTTCGCCTTCGAGGTGGACGGCTTCAGCGTGCGCACCTATGCGCGCTCGGAAGATCTTCTGGCCGGCGACCTGCCGCAGGTGGGCTGCGTCATCGTCGACTACAATCTGCCGGGCCTCAACGGCCTCGACCTGCTGCGCGAGCTGGACCGGCGCGACGTGCATCTGCCGTCCTTCCTCATCACCAGCAATCCCGCCCAGCATGTGCGCTCGCGCGCGACGGCGCAGGGCGTCGCCATCATCGAGAAACCGCTGCTGAGCAACCAGCTGGCGGAGGCGGTGCGGGAGAGCTTCACGCGCGCCGCCCCCTGCTGAAACGATTTGTCTTCCCCTCCACGCATCCTTGTCCAAAACGATCGGGCGAATTGATCCACTTGCCCGGTGAATCGCGCTCGGATTTCCGTTAAGAGAACGCGGGATCGGCCGCCTTGCGATGCAGGGCTGTCGGCGCGTGCTCGAGTGTGATCTCCCTGTCGTCCCCGGCATGATCCGCAGCCGCGGTGCGCCGGGCATTGCACGTCCGAGGCCGCCCATGACCACGCGCAATCTCGACGCCCTCTTTCATCCCCGCGCCATTGCCCTCGTCGGCGCCAGCAACCGGCCCGGCACCATCGGTGCCCTGGTGGCGCGCAACCTGTTCGACGCCGGCTTCGACGGCCCGATCCTGAGCGTGAACCCCAAGGAGCGGGCGATCCGCTCCTCGCTCAATTATGCCTCGGTGGCCGACCTGCCCATTCCGGTGGACCTCGCGGTCATTGCCGCCCCGCCCGAGCAGGTGCCCGGCGTCATCGGCCATCTCGGCGAGAGGGGCTGCCGCGCCGCCGTGGTGCTGCCCAACGGCTACGGTCCCGGCGAGCAGATGGAGGCGCCGGAGCAGCGCCAGGCCATGCTGGACGCCGCCCGTCCCCACCTGTTGCGCATCGTCGGCCCCAACGGCCTCGGCTTCATTTCCACCCGGGCGCGGGTGAATGCGAGCCTCGCCCACCTCATGCCGGCCAAGGGCGACGTCGCCTTCATCAGCCAGTCCGACACCATGACCGCGGCCGTGCTGGACTGGGCCCACGCCCGCGGCTTCGGCTTCTCCCACGTGGCGGCTCTGGGCGAGAAGGCGGACGTGGATTTCGGCGACATGCTGGACTATCTCGCCCTCGATAACACCACCCGCGCCATTCTGCTCTACGTGGAAAATGTCACCGATGCCCGCAAGTTCATGTCGGCGGGCCGGATCGCGGCGCGGGCCAAGCCCGTCATCGTCATCAAGGCCGGGCGCAGCGCGGCGGGGGCGCGGGCGGCCATGTCCCACACCGGCGTGCTCGCCGGCAGCGACCTCGTCTATGACGCCGCCTTCCGCCGCGCCGGCATGCTGCGGGTGCACGAGATGCGCGAGCTGTTCGAGGCGGTGACCACCCTGTCCTCCGGCATCCGGCTCGCCGGGGAGCGCCTCGCCATCCTCACCAACGGCGGCGGTGCCGGCGTGGTGGCGGTGGATGCGCTGGAGGTGGGCGCCGGCCAGCTCGGCACCCTCCAGCCGGCGACCCTCGAGGCGCTCGACAAGCTGCTGCCACGCACCTGGTCGCGCGGCAATCCCGTCGACGTGCAGGGCGATGCCGACGGGGCGCGTTACGGCACCGCCCTCAAGGCGCTGCTGGCCGACAAGGGATCCGACGCGGTGCTGGTGCTGCATGCGCCCAACGCTCTGTCCGACAGCGGCGCGGCCGCCGACGGGGTCATGGCGGTGCTGGAGACGCGGCCCCGGGCTCCCGTGCTGACCTGCTGGCTGGGCGAAACCGCTGCCGCCGGTGCGCGCCGGCGCTTCGCCGCCCGTCGTATTCCCACCTACGACACGCCGGACGAGGCGGTGCGCGCCTTCGGCCATCTCGTCTCCTACCAGCGCAACCAGACCTTGCTGATGGAGACCCCGCCCGCCCGCACCTTCGACGAGCCGGACCGCGAGGTGGGGCGCCGGCTGGTGGAGGGGGTGCTGCGCGAGGGGCGCAGCGCGCTGACCGAGGTGGAGGCCAAGGCGGTGCTCGCCGCATACGACATCCCCGTGGTGGACACCCGCATCGCCGCTTCCCCGGAGGAGGCCGGCCGGCTGGCCGCGGCCATCGGCTGCCCGGTGGTGGTCAAGGTTCTGTCCCACGATCTCACCCACAAGTCCGACGTGGGGGGCGTGCGGCTCGACCTGCGCAATCCCGCGGCGGTGGAGGAAGCCTGCCGCGCCATTGTCGCCTCGGTGGCGGAGAAGGCGCCGGGCGCCCGCATCGAGGGCTTCACCGTGCAGGCGATGATCCGCCGGCCCAACGCGCAGGAGCTCATCGCCGGCATCGGCTACGACCGCACCTTCGGCCCGGTGGTGCTGTTCGGCCAGGGCGGCACGGCGGTGGAGGTCATCGGCGACCGGGCAGTCGCGCTGCCGCCGCTCAACGGCGCGCTGGCCCGGGAGATGATCGAGCGCACCCGCGTCTCCAGGCTGCTTGCCGGCTACCGCGACCACCCGCCGGCGGACATGGATGCCGTGGCCGGGACGCTGGTGAAGGTGGCGGAGCTGCTCGCCGACCTGCCGCAGATCGCCGAACTGGACATCAACCCCCTCCTGGCCGACGAGAATGGCGTCATCGCCCTCGATGCCCGCATCGTGGTGCACGAGGCGCGGGTGGAGGGCACCGGGCGCTTCGCCATCAAGCCATATCCCTCGACGTTGGTGAGCGACCTCCACCTCACCGACGGGTCGGTGGTGCTGCTGCGGCCGATCCGGCCGGAGGACGAGCCAGGGCTGGTGGACGTGGTGCACCGCTCCGATCCACAGGACGTGCGCATGCGCTTCCTCGGCTCGGTCAAGGACTTCCCCCACCTCATGGCGGCCCGCCTGTCGCAGATCGACTACGACCGAGAGATGGCCTTCGTGGCCCAGGAGGCGAACGGCGACATCGCGGGCGTGGTGCGCATCATCGCCGACCCGGACAATGAGGAGGCGGAATACGCCATCATGGTGCGCTCGGACATGAAGGGGAAAGGCCTCGGTTTCCAGCTGATGAGCGAGATTCTCGCTTACGCCCGCAAGCGCGGCCTCAGGATCGTGTTCGGCGACGTGATGCGCGAGAACGGCCCCATGCTGCGCCTCGCCGAGGACCTCGGATTCAAGGCCACGCCGGGCAGCGAGGACCCCTCCGTGATGCGGGTCGTCATCGACCTCGCAGCGCCGTCGCCCGTAGGGAGCGGAATACCGGTCGAGGCTTGACGTGCTTTAGGGTCGCCACGATATCCCTATTGCCACGGGTTCGGGCAGGCTCCACCATGCCGGAGGCTCGGGCGGTGTCATCCGGCGCGGAAGAACCGTCGGAGCCAGCGGTTCGGGGGAGGATGAAACGCGCCGTGGACCGGCCGGACCGCCGGGGGACGGGGGTGCGAGCGGGGCCGCTGCACAGAACCAGCTAAGAGCGAATGGTGAGCGAAACCAATGATGTAGCGCGAGGCCCCTGGCAATCGGAATATCTTGCGCTGCATGACCCGGTGACCAGCCTGCCAAGCCGCCTTTTGATGATGGAATTCCTCGCCGGCGCGTTGAACTCGCCGCAGGAAAGCCGGCGCACGCTCGCCGTGTTCTCCCTCGATATCGACAATTTCCGCCAGCTCAACGACATGTTCGGCCTCGCCTCCGGCGACCTCATCCTGGCCGAGACGGCGCGCCGCCTGCGCCGCTGCGTGCGTGACAACGACCTCGTGGCGCGGGTGGGGGCGGACGAGTTCGTGCTCATCGCCTCGGGCCTTGCGGATTCGCGGGCGCTCGACGGCCTGGCCCGCCGCCTCCAAGCCGCGCTGAGCGTGCCCGTGGCGCTGCCCTCCGGCGCCGTGGCCTATCCCCAGGCCGACATCGGCATCGCCCTCGCCCCGCTCGACGCGCAGGAGCCCGAGAGCCTGCTGCACTGCGCCGACCTCGCCCTCGCCCGGGCGAAGGAAGAGGGGCCGGGCGCCTGTTGCTATTTCGCCGCTGACATGAATGACGAGATGGCCGGCCGCAAGACGCTGGAGGGCGACCTGCGGCGGGCCATCGTCTCCGACGAGTTCGTCCTCCTGTTCCAGCCGCGCTGTGACGCGCGCACGCTGGAATTGCTGGGCGTCGAGGCGCTGATCCGCTGGGATCATCCCCAGCTCGGCCGCCTCGCGCCCGCGGAGTTCGTGCCCATCGCCGAGAAGAGCGGCCTCGTCATCCCGCTCGGGGAATGGGTGCTGCGCAAGGCCTGCGCCACCATCTCCCGGCTGCCGGAGCTCAACGTCTCGGTGAACGTGTCCGTGGTCCAGTTTCGCAACGGCGAGCTGGTGGAAACTGTGGAATCGGCCCTGCGCGCCACCGATCTGCCGGCCCATCGCCTGGAATTGGAGATCACCGAGAGCGTGCTGATCGAGAATACCGACAAGGCCCTCGACATCCTTGAGGGGTTGAAGAAGCTCGGCGTGCGCCTGTCCATGGACGATTTCGGCACCGGCTATTCCTCGCTCGGCTATCTGCGCACCTTCCCGTTCGACGCGCTGAAGATCGACCGACGCTTCGTCGGCGACCTCGACCAGAGCAAGGGGGCTCTCGCCATCGTCCAGGCCATCCTTGGCCTTGGCCGTGCGCTGGGCATGCAGGTGGTGGCGGAAGGCGTCGAGACCGAGAGCCAGCTCAACGTGCTGAAGGCGGATTCCTGCGACGAGGTTCAGGGCTTCTATCTCGGCCGGCCCATGACCGAGGAAGCGCTGCACGCCTTCATCGCCGAGCGCCGGGCGCTCTGCTGAGGTCGGCGCTCGCCTGAGGCCACCGCCTCACGCCAGCCAGGGCGCGGGACGGTCGAGGGCGATCAGGGCTTCGGGCTCGACGCGCGGGCGCACGACGGCCGCCGCATCCCCGCGCACCAGCACTTCGGGAATGAGGGCGCGTGTGTTGTAGGTGCCGGACTGCACCGCGCCATAGGCGCCCGCCGTCATCACCGCCAGCAGGTCGCCGGCCTTGAGCTGCGGCAGCGGCCGGTCGAGGGCGAGGAAATCGCCAGTCTCGCACACCGGCCCCACCACGTCGGCGACCACCATGGCGGCATCCGGCGCCGGCTCGGCCACGGGGATGATGTCGTGGTGCGCCTCGTAGAGGGTGGGGCGGATGAGGTCGTTCATGGCGGCGTCCACCACCACGAAGGTCTTGCCCTCGCCCTGCTTTACATAGATCACGCGGGTCACGAGGATGCCGGCATTGGCCACCAGCATGCGGCCCATCTCGAACACCAGCGGCAGCTTCAGGTCGCCGAGCGCGCGCCCCACCACCGCCGCATAGGCCGCCGGGGAGGGGGGAACCGGATCGGACGCCGCATAGGGGACGCCGAGCCCACCGCCAAGGTCGAGATGTCGCAGGGCGTGCCCCGCCGCCATCAGGTCGCGGGCGAGCTCCGCCAGCAGGGTGACCGCATTCTCGAACGGCGCCATGTCGGTGATCTGGCTGCCGATGTGCATGTCCACGCCGGTGACCGTAAGCCCGGGCAGGCGGGCAGCGAGGTCATAGACCTCCCGGGCCCGCGAGATGGGAATGCCGAATTTGGTGGCCGACTTGCCGGTGGAGATCTTCTTGTGGGTCTTGGCATCCACGTCCGGATTGACGCGCACCGAGACCGGGGCGGACACCCCCAATGCAGTGGCGACCTCCGACAGGGCCATCAGCTCCGGCTCGCTCTCCACGTTGAAGCAGAGGATACCGGCCTTGAGCGCCTCGGCCATTTCCGCCCGGGTCTTGCCGACGCCGGAGAAGACGATGCGCCCGCCCGGCACGTCCGCGGCCCGTGCGCGCATCAGCTCGCCCGACGAGACGATATCCGCGCCGGCGCCGAGCCTTGCGAGGGTCGCGATGACCGACTGGTTGGAATTGGCCTTCAACGCGTAGCACAGCAGAACGTCGCGGTCGGCGAACGCCTCCATGAACACCCGGTAATGGCGCTCAAGCGTGGCGCTGGAATAGCAGTAGAAGGGCGTGCGCACCTCGTCCGCGAGGGGAGAGAGGTCCACATCCTCGGCGTGGAGGCGGCCGTCGCGATAGTCGAAATGATGCATGGGGGCGGTTCTGGGCGCCTCGATAGCCGGGATGGATGCCGCGGAACCGGTCCGCGGGCACTCGGGGCGGGGTTGCTGTGCGGTGTGTCGGTCGAGGGGCGTGGCGGGTCAGAGCAGCCCGTCGAGGATGAATGGCTGGTCCGGACGCTGCACGCCCTGGAGCAGTTTCTGCGAGCTGGAGCTCGAGCCGGTGGTCTTCTGTTTCTGCCAGTCGGCGTGGGGCGTCGCGCTGTCGTTGAACTGGGCGGCGGTTCGCGGCGTCGCTGCGGTGCTGGCGGACGGCGGCGCCTGGGGCGGCGGGGCAGCCACCTGCGCGCCGGGCGGCGGCTCCAGCGGGCCCTTCACACCGCAGGCCGCAAGGGCGAGGGTGCCGCACAGGGCCATCAGGGTCACAAGGGATCGCATCGCGGGCCGAGCCGTTCCGGGAAAAGGTGGCGACACTATAGCCCGCGCTGCGGCAAAGGCGAGCCCCCGCCGCCGCGGGGGAGAAGCAGGGATCGCGCTCATGCCGCGCCGAGCCGCTTCAGCCAGCGCCGCGCCTGCGCCCGCACCCGCGACGGCGCGGTGCCGCCGTAGCTGGTGCGGCTGCGCACCGAGCGGACCACGGAGAGCACCGAGAACACGTCGGCGGTGATCCGCTTGTCGATGGCCTGCATGTCCTCAAGCGGCACCTTGTGCAGCGCGATGCCGCGCTCGGAGGCCAGCGCAACGATGCGCCCGGTCACGTGATGAGCCTCGCGGAAGGGAATGTTCAGCGCCCGCACCAGCCAGTCGGCGAGGTCGGTGGCGGTGGAATAGCCCTGGCCGGCCGCCTTCTCCATGCGCTTGGCGTCCGGCTCCATGTCGCGGACCATGCCGGCGGTGGCGGCCACCACCAGGGAGAGGGCCGAGAAGGCGTCGAAGGCGCCTTCCTTGTCCTCCTGCATGTCCTTGGCGTAGGCCAGCGGCAGACCCTTCATCACCACCAATATGCCGGTGAGTGCGCCGATGATGCGCCCGGCCTTGGCCCGCACCAGCTCGGCGGCGTCCGGGTTGCGCTTCTGCGGCATGATGGACGAGCCGGTGGTGAAGGCATCCGACAGCTTCACCAGCGCGAAGGAGGGCGACGTCCAGATCACCACCTCCTCGGCGAAGCGCGAGAGGTGCACCGCGCAGATCGACGCCGCCGCGAGCGTCTCCATCACGAAGTCGCGGTCGGAGACGGCATCGAGCGAGTTGGCGGTCGGCCGGTCGAAGCCGAGCGCGGCGGCGGTGGCTTCGCGGTCGATGGGGAAGGAGGTCCCGGCGAGCGCCGCCGAGCCCAGCGGGCATTCGTTGAGCCGCTTCCTCGCATCCGCAAGGCGGCCGCGGTCGCGCGCCACCATCTCCACATAGGCCATCAAATGGTGGCCGAAGGTGACGGGCTGGGCAGTCTGCAGATGGGTGAAGCCGGGCATGACGGTGGCGGCGTGGGCCAGCGCCTTTTCCGCCAACGCCAGCTGGAGGTCGGCGAGCTGGGCGTCGAACGCGTCGAGCGTGTCGCGCACGTAGAGGCGGAAGTCGGTCGCCACCTGATCGTTGCGGGAACGGGCGGTGTGGAGGCGGCCGGCGGGCGCGCCGATGAGTTCGGCGAGGCGGCTCTCCACGTTCATGTGGATGTCCTCCAGCTCGCGCCGGAAAGAGAACTTGCCCGCCTCGATCTCTGACAGGATCGTGTCTAGACCCTTGGTGATCTTCTGGGCATCTTTCGCCGCCACGATGCCCTGGGCGGCCAACATGGTCGCATGGGCCTTGGAACCGGCGATGTCCTGCGCATAAAGACGCTGGTCGAAGCCGATGGAGGCGTTGATCTCCTCCATGATGGCGTCGGGAGCGGTGCTGAAGCGCCCGCCCCACATCTTGTTGCTCATGACGGAACCCTCCGGTGATGACGAATGCCGACCCCTCCCGCGCGCCCGAAACGAAGGAGACGGCGGCTGAACCCCTGACATCCGTGCCGCGGAAGACAGGCTCTGCGCCGAGGACCCTCGCCGTGGTCGCGCTGGCGGCGCTGGCGGGCGCCGTGGCCGGCGCGCTCGCCCTATACGGGATGAACCGGCTCCCCGGCAATCCGCCGCCGCCCGAGACCACCGCCTCCACCCCGGCCGCCGAGCGCGTCGCGGCGGCGGATCCGGCCTGCGCCGGCACGGTGGAGCGGGTGCGCGCCTTCACGCCGCTGGCCAAGGGCGAGCTTGCCGCCTTGGCGTTGGCAAGCGAGCCGCGCCGCCTGCCGCCGCTCGCCTTCACCGACGGCGCCGGCAAGCCGGTGACCCTGGCCGATTTCAAGGGGCGGGTGGTGCTGCTCAATCTGTGGGCCACCTGGTGCGTGCCCTGCCGCAAGGAAATGCCGGCCCTGGACCATCTCCAGGCCCGCCTCGGCGGCCCCGACTTCGAGGTGGTGGCCATCAATCTCGACACCCGCGACCCGGAGAAGCCGCGCGCCTTCCTGTCGGAGATCGGCGTCTCAAACCTCGCTTTTTTCGCCGATCCGGCGACCAAGACCTTTCAGGCCCTGCGCGGGGTTGGCCGAGGCTTCGGCCTGCCCACCACCATCCTCGTCGATCGCGACGGGTGCGAGATGGCCTATCTCGCCGGACCGGCGGAATGGGGCGGGGCAGATGCGGAGGCGCTGGTGAAGGCCGCGGTGGGTGCAGGCCGGGCCGAGGTCTCTCCCCGGCGCTGAGCCGCGGGCATTTTGCTGCTTTTGCAAATTGCCAAAACACGAATGTGCGCTTAAGGCTCTCGCAACCTTCCCCGGGCAAAGTGGTGGTGTCGGGAGATGGGAAGCCGTGCGGCGCCGAAAACGCCGGACGGGGCGGCAGCACACCAGCGTAACACCCTATTTTCGCGTTTGGCGGGCAAGTGATATGACTTGCCCTTGACAACGCTCGTGTGCCCGTCTGCCCGAGGTCGAATCACCGGTGCGCCATTGAGAATACTATCGATATTCGGCACGCGGCCTGAAGCGATCAAGATGGCGCCGCTGGTTCAGGCCATCCAGGGCGAGCCGTCCTTGACGTCTTTGGTCTGCGTCACGGGGCAGCACCGGGAGATGCTCGACCAGGTGTTGCGCCTGTTCGACCTTCAGCCCGATTTCGACCTTGGCCTCATGGCTCACAACCAGGGCCTCAACCGCCTCGCCGGCGGCGCCATGGCGGCCCTCGATGCCGTGCTGGAGGAAGTCCGCCCCGACCGCATCCTGGTTCATGGCGACACAACCACCGCCATGGCTGCGGCGCTTGCCGGCTTCCACCGCCGGATTCCGGTGGGTCATGTGGAGGCGGGGCTGCGCACCTACGATCTCGCCCAGCCGTTTCCCGAGGAGATGAACCGCCGGGTGGTGGACCTCGCGAGCGACCTCCTGTTCGCGCCCACCCCGGGCTCGCGCGTCAATCTCATGGCCGAGCGCCTGGACGGGCGCATCGTCGTCACGGGCAATACGGTGATCGACGCGCTGCGCGCCGTGCAGGCGCGGCTCGACGCCGACCCAACGCTACGGGACGCTCTCGACGCGGAGATGCCGGCCTTCGACCCGTCCCGCCGCATCCTGCTTGTCACCGGGCATCGCCGGGAAAATTTCGGCGGCGGCTTCCGCGCCATCTGCGAGGCCCTGGCGGACATCGCCGGGCGTCCGGACGTGGAGATCGTCTATCCGGTTCACCTCAATCCCAACGTGAAGGGTCCGGTCACCGACGCGCTCGCCGGCCGGCCCAACGTCCATCTCCTGCCGCCGCTCGACTACCTGCCGTTCCAGCGGATGATGCAGCGCGCCCACGTGGTGCTCACGGATTCCGGCGGCGTCCAGGAGGAGGCCCCGGCCCTGGGCAAGCCCGTCCTCGTCATGCGCGAGGTGACGGAGCGGCCCGAGGCGGTCGAGGCGGGCACCGTCCAGCTGGTGGGCACCGGCCGCGCCGCCATCGTCGGCGCCGTCTCCCGCCTGTTCGACGATCCGGACGCCTACGCGGCCTATGCGGGCCGCATCAATCCATATGGCGACGGGCACGCCTGCCGCCGGATCATCGACTGCATCTGCGGGCGGCCGGTGCAGGAGTTCGTGCCTTTGCCCTCCCCGCCTGCAGCGTCCGTCCATCGGCGTCCCGCCGGCCTCGACGCCATGTACATGAGCGACTGACATGCGACACGACCCCTCCCTCCACGCAGCGCCCCGCGCCTTCGCACGCCGCCTGCCGGCGCACCTCGCCGGCCTCCTGCTGCCGGCCGCCCTGCTCGCCGCAAGCCTTGGCACCGCCGCGGCCCAGACCGTGGATCCCATCCAGGCGGCGATCCAGGAACGGGCCTCGGAGACGCGGGTGACGCGCTCCTTCTCCCTCGCCGACCTCGGCATCGACGGGCCTGTGGTGCTCCAGGGCATGGACGCGCGGCGCGACGTCTACCTGCCGGTGCCGGCCGGGGTGCCGCTGCAGGATGCCAGCATCGTGGTGGATGGCGACTATCTGCGCGGCGACGGTGGGCGTACCACCATGGTGCTGTCGGTGGACAGCACACCCATCTTTTCCCGCCGCCTGGAAGGCGACAGCGGCAGCGCCAACACGACCGTCGCCGTGGACGGCCGCCCGCGCGAGACCGGCTTCGTGCGCTTCGGCATGGCCTGGTCGTCGGTGATCGGCGAGGCGCTGTGCGCCGACGAGCGCGGCATCGGCAATGTGCTGAAGATCCAGCCCTCGAGCCGCTTCACTTATTCCTATGATGCGGGCGCGGTGCGCAACCTCGCCACCGCCTGGACCGGCATGCCCGGCACGGGATCGCTGCTTGTTCCCGCCGGCACCCTGTCCAAGGAGACCTACGACACCGCCTGGCGTCTCGGCCTTGCCCTGGAATCCGCGGGCAAGCGGCTGGTGGTCAAGACGCTGCCGTCCATCGGCGACGAGGTGGACCTCTCCACCCTCGACGTGCCGGCGGCGCTGCGCTCCGTGGCGCCGTTCTCCAGCTTCGTCGGGGTCAGGACCTACCGCCTGCGCGATGCGTCCGAGCTGGGCGCGTTGCTGGTGCTGCCCGGCTCGCCGGTCGGCGCCGACGTGGCGGTGGCCGACAGCGCGCTGCTGTCGGGCATCCGCGGCGCCCTCGATGCCCTCGGCGCGCGCCTCGGCACCGCCTCGCAGGCCTTCACCGAATGGCGGGCCAAGGCCGCGAGCCTCGGCTCGGTCAGCGTCGCGCCCGACGAGGTGAGCCTCCAGTTCCTCGGCGGGCGCCCCATCATCGCTGTCGGCGGTGCGGCCGGCGCCAAGGCCACCCAGCTGTTCGACAGCTTCTGGCGGACCTCGCTGGCGTCCAGCGCGGTGACCATCCGCGCGGTGGACCTCGCCCCTGAGAAGCCCTCGTCCGTCATGCTCTCCAACCTCGGCCCCGCGGACAGCAATCTCGACGTGCTGGCCCGCGGCGACTGGGTGGTGAGCTTCGACCTCGCCGCCGCCACCGGCGGCCGCAGCCTGCCGAACCGCCTCAATCTCGACGTGGCGGCCGCGCCCGGCGCCTCTTCGTCCGAGCCGGTGGTGGCGGTGTTCCTCAACGACGTGCTGCTCGCCGCCAAGCGGTTGGAGGCCACGGGCCATCCCGAGCATCTCACAGCCACCGTGCCGCCCTACGCGCTCGCCGCCCGCAACGTGCTGCGGGTGACCTTCCAGCGCCAGCCGGTGAGCGACCGCTGCCGCGAGACGCCTCAGGCCTTCCCGGTCTCGGTGTTGCGCACCAGCCATTTCGAGCTCGGCGGGGCGATCCCGAGCGGCGACTTCCTGGGCGTGATCTCGGCCATGGCCTCCGGCGGCAAGCTGGTGGTGCCCGACAGCTATCTCGCCACCGCCAAGACAAGCCTGCCCCGCGTCGTGCGGGCCGCCGCCGCCGCCGGCATGCCGGCTGGCACCAGCACGTTCGACGTGTCGGCCACCGGCGCCCCGTTCCGCGCCGCGGGCGGCTTCCTCGCCCTCGACGTGCCCGTGCAGGGCGTCACGCCCAAGGCGCGAGTGGACGGCGACCGTCTCGTGGTCGGCGCGGAGGACAAGCCCCGCCTGCTGGACATCACCGGGCTGAAGAACCTCGCGCTGGTGCAGGCGGTGCGCGGCGACGACGCCCGCGGCATCCTGTGGCAGAGCATCGGGCCCGTGCCGATGACGCCGGCCAAGTCGGTGCGGCTCTCGCGCGGCGACGTGGCCCTCGTGGGCGTCGACGGTACCCTCACCGAGCTGTCGGCCTCGGGCGCCGCGCCCGGCACCGTGCGCGTCGCCGACACCGACGGGCCAGCCGGCACGTTGCAGCGGCTGTGGCAGAATTCGGCGGACTGGGGCCTGCCCCTCGGCATCGGCGCCGCCGCTCTGTTCTTCCTGCTGCTGATCCGCGCCTCGCGCGTCCGCCGCCGCGGCAACTGATCGGATCGGACGCCGCCATGGAACTCTATTGGCCCTATTTTCTGGCCGATTACATCCGCTTCGTGGAAAACGTGGCGGCCGTGGTGGCGGTGATCATCCTGATCTCCTCGCTCGACGACCTGTTCATCGATGCCTGGTACTGGGGGCGGCGGATCTACCGCCGCTTCGTCATCGAACCCTTCATCCGCCCGCTCACCCCCGCCGCTCTCTACCAGCGGGACGAGCAGCCGCTGGCGATCATGATTCCCGCCTGGATGGAATCGGCGGTGATCGCCGCCATGATCGAGAACATGGTGAGCGTGCTGGATTACCGGCGCTACGTGATCTTCGTCGGCACCTATCCCAACGACCCGGACACCATCGCAGAGGTCGAGCGCATGCGCCGACGCTACAAGCAGCTGGTGCGGGTGGAGACGCGCAACCCCGGGCCGACCAACAAGGCGGACTGCCTGAACGCGGTGGTGCGGGCCATTTTCCAGCACGAGCAGATGACCGGCATCGAGTTCGCCGGCCTCATCCTGCACGACGCCGAGGACGTGCTGCATCCGCTGGAGTTGCGCTTCTTCAATTATCTGCTGCCCCGCAAGGACCTCATCCAGGTGCCGGTGCTGTCGCTGGAGCGCCACTGGTCGGAGCTGGTGGCCGGCATCTACATGGACGAATTCGCCGAATGGCACGCCAAGGACCTCGTGGTCCGCGAGAGCGTCGCCGGCTCCGTCCCCTCGGCCGGGGTGGGCACGTGCTTCTCCCGCAAGGCCATGCTGCACCTTCTGAACGATGGCACCGGCGAGGTCTTCAACACCGCGAGCCTCACCGAGGATTACGACATCAGCGCACGCCTCTATGAGGCGCGCATGCAGTCGATCATCGCCCGGCTGCCGGTGGAATATTTGGTGAAGCGGCCGAGCCTGTTCGGCTACGGGCCGGACAAGGAGATCCTCCTCGCCATGCCGCTGTGCGTGCGCGAGTTCTTTCCCGACACGTTCCGAACCTCCTATCGCCAGAAGGCGCGCTGGTCCCTGGGCATCTCGTTCCAGGGGTGGGGCATCATGGGCTGGCGCGGCAATTGGGCGACCAAATATTTCCTGTTCCGCGACCGCAAGGGCATCATCACCTCGCTGGTGGCGGTGCTCGCTTATGTGGTCGCGGCGCACTTTCTCGTGTTCTTCGCCATCGAGAAGCTCGGCTATCTGCCGGCGCGCTTTCCCTCGATCTTCGCCACCGAGGCCTGGCTGCTGGCGGTGCTCACCGCCAATGCGGCGGCCTTCGCCCTGCGGCTCGTGCAGCGCTACCATTTCGTCACGGCCATCTACGGCTGGGAGCAGGGGCTCATGTCGGTGCCGCGCATCGTCATGGCCAATTTCGTGAATTTCGCCGCAACGGTGCGCGCGTGGAAGCTGTTCATCGGCTACACCTTCTTCGGCCACCGCATCGTCTGGGACAAGACGGCGCACGAATTCCCCGACCAGATGGAGCTCGGCCAGCAGCGACAGCGCCTCGGCGAGCTTCTGCTCACCTGGCAGGCGGTGCTGCCGGAGCAGGTGGAGGAGGCCCTGGCCCTGCAGAGCGAGCGCCAGCAGCCGCTCGGCCGCATCCTCGTCTCCCGCGGCTGGCTCGACGAGGAAACGCTGGCCGAGGCCATGGCCTTCCAGTCGAACCTGCCGCGCACCAACGTCACCGAGGAGATGGTGCGCGAGTTCAACGACCTTCTGCCCATCGACCTGATGGTGCGCCGGCGCATCCTGCCCATCGGCCGCGACCCGAAGGGCCGCCTCGTGGTAGCCGTGCCCTCTCCCCTCAGCCCGAAAGCGCTGGACGAGGTGCGCCAGGCGGTCGGTGACGAGCCGCTCCAGCGCATCGCCCGCGAGAGCGAGGTCAATGACGGACTGCGGCTGCTGCGCGGCGCCGGCCCCGGCGCCGACGGCCAGAAGTCGCCGCCCCTCCTCGGCGACCTCCTGCTGGAGAAGGGCCTGATGCAGCGCGAGGCCTTCGAGGCTGCCATGGAGAATTACCATCCCGACGTGGACGGGCGGATCGGCGAGTATCTGGTGCGCTGCGGCGTTGTGAAGGAAGAGGCCCTGCTTGCCACCGTGCGCGAGCAGGAGCGCCGCGTCGCCGCGCTCGCCACCGTATGAGGTGCGCCCCGGCCGGTGCGCCAAGGAGGGCCTCATGACGCTGAGCCGCCGCACGGCGCTCCTCGCCGCGGGCGCGGCTGCGGCCGGGGGCGGCCTCATCGGCGTGGACCTGATGCTGGGGGGCCTCGACCTAGGCCGGCCGCGCCTCATCGACGGCGTGGTCTGGCAGCTCCACGGCGGCGTGCTCGATCCGCGCGGCGACTGGGACTTCATCGGCGCGCGCAGCCTGCTCGTCCAATGGCTGGTGGCCGACGGAACGGCCTTCGTACCCTTGCCGGATCTCGGCCTGCCCCTGATCGCGGACGCGCCCAACTGGGTCCGCATCGCCCGTGAGCCGTGGGCGCAGGATATTATCGCCGGCCTCGCCAGCCGGTTCAGCGAGCCGCAGGCCCGCGCCGACGTGCTCGCCCTCGGGGCCCTTTCAGCCAAGATCGCGCGGCAGCGGCTGCCGTTTCGTCCCGCGGGATTCTATTTCCCGGTAGAGGCCGACCCGACCTGGCGCGAGGTGGGCCAGATGAAGGCCGCCATGGCCGACATTCCGCGGCCGCTCTGGGCGAGCTGCTACGACAATTCCAACGTCGGCGCCGACGCCCTCGCCGACTGGGTCGAGAGCTGGCTGCCTTCCGACGTGGGCCTGTTCTTCCAGGACGGTGTGGGCATCTACACCCGGGCGCCGGACGCGGCGCGCCACTATGCGCAGGTGCTGTCCCGGCGGCTCGGGCCGTCCCGCTTCAAGCTCATCGCCGAGGCCTTCCGACCCACCGGCAACGGCGGCCTGCGGGCTGCCACGGCGGCCGAGCTGAAGCCCCAGCTTCAGGCCTACGAAGGTTTCGACGTCTTCGTGTTCGACGGCCCACATTATGTGGACCGGCTCATCGTGCAGCAGCTGATGACCGGCTGAAGCGCGCGCTCCGCCGGTTCAGTGGCGGAAGTGGCGCACCCCGGTGAATACCATGGCGAGGCCGGCGGCGTCCGCGGCGGCGATCACCTCGGCGTCGCGCATGGAGCCGCCCGGCTGGATCACCGCCGTCGCTCCCGCCTCCACCGCCGCCATGAGGCCGTCGGCGAACGGGAAGAAGGCGTCGGAGGCGACCACCGAGCCCTTGGTCAGCGGCTCCTTGAGGCCGGCCGCCTCGGCCGCGTCCTGCGCCTTGCGGGCGGCGATGCGGGCGGAATCCACCCGGCTCATCTGTCCAGCGCCGATGCCCACTGTGGCGAGGTCCCTGGCATAGATGATGGTGTTCGACTTCACGTGCTTGGCGACGCGGAAGGCAAAGCGCAGGTCGGTGAGCTCATCGTTGGTAGGCGCGCGCTTGGTGACGACCTTCAGCTCCAGGTCGTCGGCGCTGGCATTGTCCCGGCCCTGCACCAGCAGGCCGCCGGCCACGGTCTTCACCGTCAGGCCGGGGGCCCGCGGATCGGGCAGGCCGCCGGTGAGGAGGAGGCGCAGGTTCTTCTTGGCGGCGACCACGGCGATCGCCTCCTCGGTGGCGTCGGGGGCGACGATCACCTCGGTGAAGATCTCCACCATGGCGCGGGCCGCCTCGGCGTCCAGCGTCCGGTTCACGGCGATGATGCCGCCGAAGGCCGAGACGGGATCGCAGGCCAGCGCCTTGCGGTAGGCGTCGGCGAGGTCGGCGCCTTCCGCCACGCCGCAGGGATTGGCGTGCTTGACGATCACCACCGCCGCGGTGCGGGCGGGGTGGAACTCGGCCACCGCCTCGAAGGCGGCGTCGGTGTCGTTGATGTTGTTGTAGGAGAGCTGCTTGCCCTGCACCTGCCGCGCCGTGGCGACACCGGGCCGGATTTCGTCCGAGGCGTAGAAGGCGGCCGACTGGTGCGGGTTCTCGCCGTAGCGCAGCGCCTCGATGAGCTTGCCGCCGAAGGCGCGGAAGGCGGGCGCCTCCTCCTTCAGCTCGCGGGCGAACCAGTTGGAGATGGCCGCGTCATAGGCGGCGGTACGGGCATAGGCTTTCTGGGCGAGCCTGCGGCGCAGGGCGAGCGTGGTGCCGCCATGCTCGGCGATCTCGTGGAGCACCGCCTCGTAATCCTCAGCCTCCACCACCACGGCCACGTCGCCGTGGTTCTTGGCGGCGCCGCGGATCATGGAGGGTCCGCCGATGTCGATGTTCTCGATGGTCTCGTCGAAATCCGCCTTGCGGGCGACGGTGGCCTCGAAGGGATAGAGGTTCACCACCACGAGGTCGATCGGCTGGATGGCATGCTCGGCGAGGGCTGCCTGGTGGCCGGCGTCGGCGCGGATGGCGAGGATGCCGCCGT
Source organism: Xanthobacter pollutisoli (assembly GCF_040044995.1). Classification (NCBI taxonomy): domain Bacteria; kingdom Pseudomonadati; phylum Pseudomonadota; class Alphaproteobacteria; order Hyphomicrobiales; family Xanthobacteraceae; genus Xanthobacter; species Xanthobacter pollutisoli. The sequence goes on along the minus strand of NZ_JBDZDP010000005.1, from coordinate 76,541 downwards.
GCACCTTGGGATGGAGCGTCTTCACCCGCCCGTCCATCATCTCGGGGAAGCCGGTGAGCTCGCTGACGTCCTTCACCGGCAGGCCGGCATCGGCGATGGCCTTGGCGGTGCCGCCGGTGGAGACCAGCTCCACGCCGTGGGCGACGAGCTTGGTCGCGAACGGCACCAGCCCCGTCTTGTCGGACACCGAGAGGAGGGCGCGGGTCACGGGACGGATGTCGGCGGTCATGGATGGGCTCCGGCGCGTGCTCTGAACGGGTGTGGAGGCGGTGAACCGGGCAAATCGAGGACAACTTGCCCGGATCGCGCTCCAGGATTGCCGCTCGCCTAGCACCATTGGGCGGCCATCGCCAGCGCGTGAGACCGCCGTTCCGGCATGGCCGGTATCGGCGAGCGGCATAGGGGCGGCACCGGGCGCCCATCCCGCCATTTCCTGTCGATGCGCGCCGCCGACGCGCTGACACGGGCTCTGTCGCCCGGTACCGTGCCCGCCATGAGCGCCCGCACCGCCGCATCCGATCTTCCCGTCGTGCCCGCCGCGCCGGCAGACCCCGTCACACCGGTCCCCGCTGAGGCGGCACCGGCCGAGGCACGGGTGCGCGCGGAGGACACCCGCGTCACGCCGATGATGGCGCAGTATCTGGAGATCAAGGCGGCCAATCCGGGGTCCCTCCTGTTCTACCGCATGGGGGATTTCTACGAACTGTTCTTCGCCGATGCGGAAGCCGCCTCGCAGGCTCTGGGCATCGTGCTCACCAAGCGCGGCAAGCACCTGGGCGAAGACATTCCCATGTGCGGCGTGCCCATCGAGCGGGCCGAGGAATATCTGCACAAATTGATCGCCCTGGGCTTCCGCGTCGCGGTCTGCGAGCAGCTGGAGGACCCTGCCGAGGCGAAGAAGCGGGGCGCCAAGTCTGTCGTGCGGCGCGACGTGACCCGCCTCGTCACCCCCGGCACCCTCACCGAGGATGCGCTGCTCGACGCGCGGCGCGAGAACGTGCTGGCCGCCCTCGCCCGGGTGCGGGCCGGGTCGGGGCCGGAGGATTTTGCCTACGCCCTTGCCTATACCGACATGTCCACCGGCACCTTCCGGGTGGCGGCCACGAGCCGAACTGCGCTGTCTGGCGACCTCGCCCGCATCGACCCGGCGGAAATCCTCGTCTCCGACGCCCTCCTCGATGACGGCGAGCTGCGCGCCCTGTTGCGGGACTTTCCGGCGGTGACGCCGTTGCCGCGCCAGTCCTTCGACGGGGCGGGGGCGGAAAAGCGCCTCACCGACTTCTTCGGCGTGGCGGCCCTCGACGCCTTCGGCGCCTTCTCGCGTGCCGAGCTGATCGCCGCCGCGGCGGTGGTCGCCTATGTGGACCGCACCCAGCTCGGCGCCAGGCCGCTGCTCGCCCGACCTCAAAAGGAGGCGGAGGGTGGCATCATGGCCATCGACGCCGGCACGAGAGTGAATCTGGAGCTGGTGCGCACGACTTCGGGCGAGCGGCGGGGCTCGTTGCTCGCCGCGGTGGATCGCACGGTGACGGCGGCAGGCGCGCGTCTCCTCGCCCGCCGCATCGCCGAGCCGCTCACCGACCTTTCCGCCATCCGCGCCCGCCACGACGCGGTGGCCTGCCTGTGTGAGGACGGCGCCCTGCGCCGCACCCTGCGCGCGGCGCTTGCCCGCGCGCCGGACATGGCCCGCTCGGTCACCCGCCTTGCCTTGCAGCGGGGTGGCCCCCGCGATCTCGCAGCGGTGCGGGACGGGCTCGACGGCGCGCTCGCCGTCGCCGGCCTGTTCGGCACCGAGCCGCCCGCCGACCTTCGCCGCGCCGCCGCCGCCCTCGCCCGCGTGCCCCACGCCGTGGCGCTGGACCTCGCCTCCGCGCTGGCCGACAGCCTGCCGCACCATCGCCGCGACGGCGGCTTTGTGCGCGAGGGCTATGACGGCGAGCTCGACGCCACACGCGCCCTGCGCGACGAGAGCCGCCGGGTCGTGGCCGCGCTGGAACGGCGCTATGTGGAGGAAACCGGGGTCCGCGCACTGAAGATCCGGCACAATGCGGTGCTCGGCTATTATGTGGAGGTCTCCCAGCAGAACGCCGACCGCCTGCGCGAGCCGCCGCACGACGCCGTCTTCGTCCATCGCCAGACCATGGCGGGCGCCATGCGCTTCTCGTCGGTGGAGCTGGGCGACCTCGAAAGCCGCATCGCCAGCGCCGGCGAGCGGGCGCTCGGACTGGAGCACGCCATCTTCGAGCGCCTGTCCGCGGCCGTCGTGGCGGAGACCGAGACCATCCGCGCCGCCGCTGAGGCGCTGGCCGAGCTCGATGTCGCGGCCGGCTTCGCCGAGCTCGCCGCCGCCGAAGCCCACGTGCGCCCGCACATGGAGGAGGGGCTCGCCTTCGCCGTCGCTGGCGGCCGCCATCCCGTGGTGGAGCAGGCGCTGGCGAAGGAGGGCGGGCCGTTTGTGCCCAACGATTGCGATCTGTCGCCGCCGGACGCCGGGCGCGAAGACGGGGGCCGCATCGTGCTTGTCACCGGCCCCAACATGGCGGGCAAGAGCACCTTCCTGCGGCAGAACGCGCTGATCGCGGTCCTCGCCCAGGCCGGCGCCTTCGTGCCGGCGCGGGAGGCCCGCATCGGCATCGTCGATCGCCTGTTCTCCCGCGTCGGGGCGGCGGACGATCTGGCGCGGGGGCGATCCACCTTCATGGTGGAGATGGTGGAGACCGCGGCCATCCTGAACCAGGCGACGCCCCGCTCCCTCGTCATCCTCGACGAGATCGGCCGCGGCACGGCGACGTTCGACGGCATGTCCATCGCCTGGGCGAGCCTCGAGCACCTGCACGAGGTCAATCGCTGCCGCGCCCTGTTCGCCACCCACTTCCACGAGCTGACGGCGCTCTCCCAGCGCTGCCGCCGCCTCGCCAATGCCACGGTGAAAGTGACCGAGTGGCAGGGCGACGTGATCTTCCTGCACGAGGTGGTGCCGGGGGCGGCGGACCGATCCTACGGAATCCAGGTGGCCAAGCTCGCCGGCCTGCCCGAGGCGGTCATCGCCCGAGCCAAGGCGGTTCTGGCGGAGCTGGAGGCGGCCGAGCGCGCCGCGCCGGCGCAGAAGCTGATCGACGATCTGCCGCTGTTCGCCGCCCGGCCGAAGCCCGCGGCGGCGGCCGCCCCCACCGATTCCAGGGCAGCGGCTGTCCGGGACGCCCTCGACGCCCTCGACCCGGACGGCCTCAGCCCGCGCGAGGCGCTGGAGGCGCTATACCGGCTGAAGGGGCTGCTGCGGGAGGGGTAGGCATCCACCCGCGGGGTCAGCGCTTGACCGGCTCAAGCACGGTCCCACGACCGGGTGGAGAACCCAGCTCGGGCGCACCGCGTCAGTTGCTGCCGGACTGCGGTGCCTGTGCCGGCGGGCGCTGGAGCAGTTCGCCCCAGGCGGAGAAGGCATCGTTGAATGCCTGCTCGCCCGCCTGCCCCTTCTCGAAGGCCAGCACGGCCTTCTTGTTGTTGGTGTAGGTGAGCACCGCATCGAGCCAGGGATAGGCCTGGAGCAGGGTGACGTTGCGCTGGCGGTCGGCCGCCTTCTCCGACAGGCCCACCAGGAACAGAGTCGGGTTCACCCGGACGGCGAGGCCGGCCAGCGGCGTTCCCAGCGCCTGCTGGTTGGGCTTGGCGCGCACGGCGTCCACGTTCGAGACGCCGCCGAAGGGGAAGTCTTCGGGCAGGCGGAAGCCGATCTCGATGGTGTGCGAGGCCGGCAGCGTCTGGTCGGTGTTGCGCCGGAGCACGAAGCTCATGGCGATCTTGCGCTCTGGAATGGTGATGTCGCCGCGCAGGCCGATATCAGGCGGCAGTCCGGGGCCCGCGTTCACCGTCTCGGTCTTCCAGGTCACGGTGCCCTCGAAGGTCTGGGGCTGTGCGCTGCCGGAGGATTCCTCGATCAGCACGGCGCGGGCAAGGCCGGCACCGGCACCGGTGCGGGCGGCCGGCGCGCGGCGGGCCGCATCGCCCGCTGCGGCATTCATCCGGTCTGACGACTTGGGCTGGTCGGAGGAGGCGCCGGACGCACCGGACGCGGCGGGTGCCGCCGGCCGCTGGTCACCGCCCGAAAGGCCGCCCAGAAGATTCTCGCGATTGACCACGGCAAAGGCGATGCCGCCCAGCACCAGAAGGGCGAGGAGGGCCCAGAGCAGGAACTTTTTCCAGGAGGGTCCACCCTCCGCACGCCCGTTGCGCGCCCCGCCATTGGCTGCGGCGCCGCGGCTGCGGACCTCGCCCCGCCGCATGGGCGGGCGGCGGTCGCCGTCGCTGTCCTCTTCGCTGCGCTGGCGCGGCGGCAGGCGGCGCTCGGCCCGGGCCGGTGGCTCCGGCGGGGCGGGCGGCGCCATGGGCTTCGGCGGCGCCGAGCGCGAAGGCGGGAGGGGGGCGGACGGGGCGGGCTCGGGGGCGGCTTCGTCCGCCGCCTCGGCATCATCGCCGTCGGCGTCGTCCTCGACGTCCGGCTCCTCGACCTCCTCGGGCGGCGCGTTGTCCTGCTGGGCGTACTCGGCCTCGACCCGGCGGATCGCCTCCTCGAGGCCCATGCGTTCGCGGGTGATCTCGCCTTCGGGCAGCGGCGGGTCGACGCCCCGCAGCTGGCGCATCAGAGCCGTGCGGGCGCGATCGTACACGGCGCGGCGGCTGTCCCCGGTCTTCTGGGGCAGGCTCGAAATCGCGCGGACCAGGAGCGGGTAGTAGTCAGCCATGGGAGCGGTGAGTTTCCCCTAAGAGCCGCGCCGCGGCGCGACCCATTCTCGAGTGAGAGCCGTTAGCCCAACGTTAAGCCTGAAATGGATTGTGCACGAGGATGGTGTCGTCGCGCTCGGGGCTGGTCGAGAGCACCGCCACCGGGCAGCCGATCAGCTCCTCCACGCGCCGCACGTATTTCACCGCCTCGGCCGGCAGGTCGGCCCACGAGCGGGCGCCGGCGGTGGAATCCTGCCAGCCTTCCATGGTCTCGTAGATCGGCTCGGCCCGCGCCTGCGCGCCCATCTCGGCCGGGAGATAGTCGATCTCCTTGCCATCCACCTTGTAGCCAACGCACACCTTCAGCTCGGTGAAGCCGTCGAGCACGTCGAGCTTGGTCAAGGCGATGCCGTGGATGCCGCAGGTCCGGACCGTCTGGCGCACCAGCACCGCGTCGAACCAGCCGCAGCGGCGCGGACGCCCGGTGACGACGCCGAACTCGCGGCCCTTGGAGCCGAGGGTCTGGCCCACCTCGTCGGTCAGCTCGGTGGGGAAGGGGCCTTCGCCCACCCGGGTGGTATAGGCCTTGGTGATGCCCAGCACATAATCCAGCGCGCCCGGGCCGATGCCGGTGCCGCTCGCCGCCGCTCCCGCCACCGTGTTGGACGATGTAACGTAGGGGTAAGTGCCGTGGTCGATGTCGAGCAGCGCGCCCTGAGCGCCCTCGAACAGGATCTTCTTGCCCTCGCGGCGGGCCTTGTCGAGCAGTTCCCACACCCGGTCCATGAAGGGCAGGACCTTGGGCGCGAGGGCCATGAGCTCGGCGACCAGGGCCGCACCGTCCACCTCCGCCATGCCGAGGCCGCGGCGGATGAGATTGTGGTGGGTGAGGAGTCGGTCCACCTTGGCCGGCAGGGTCTTCGGATCGGTGAGGTCCACGAGGCGGATGGCGCGGCGCCCCACCTTGTCCTCATAGGCCGGACCGATGCCGCGCTTGGTGGTGCCGATGCGGGCGCCTTCGGTGGTGGCGCTCTCGCGCAGGGCGTCCAGCTCGCGGTGGAGCGGCAGGATCAGGGGGGTGGTCTCGGCGATGCGCAGCCGGTCGGGGCCGATCTCGACACCCTGGCCGGCGAGGCGGGCCAGCTCGTCCACCAGCGCCTGCGGGTCCAGCACGACGCCGTTGCCGATCACCGACAGCTTGCCGGGACGCACGACGCCGGAGGGCAGCAGGGACAATTTATAGGTGACGCCGCCCACCACGAGGGTATGGCCGGCATTGTGGCCGCCCTGAAAGCGCACCACCACGTCCGCCTGCTCGGAGAGCCAGTCGACGATCTTGCCCTTGCCTTCGTCGCCCCACTGGGAGCCGACCACGACCACATTGGCCACGCGGAGGTGCCTCCTGACCCGGCGCGGGACACGGCAAAGGGGCCCGCGCGCACAAAGGAAAGCCCCGGCTCAGGTCCGGGGCGTTACGCAAGCGTCTTACGGGATCGAGGCTTGGGAGGCAAGGCGAAGGGCGGCGGCGGCCCGCGCGAGGGCGTTGGCGCGGGGCGGCGGTTCGTGCTCTATCTCCGGCGATGAAGACACCCCGCAGCGCCTCCCGCACGCCCCGCCGCCCCGGCCCGCCGCCCTCTTCGGGTACCGCAGCGCCGGGCTTTGCCGCCCGCGCCCTCGCCGTCGACGCCCTGGAGGCGGTGCTGCGGCAGGGAGCCGCGCTGGAAGAGGCCCTGGACAGCGCGCCCTCAGGGCTTGAACCGCGCGACCGGGCGCTCGCCTTCCGCATCGTCGCCACCGCGCTGCGCCGCCTCGGCACCTTGCGCGGCGTGCTGGGCAAGCTGCTCGAGCGCGGCTTTCCCAAATCGTCTCCGCGGCTCGAATCGATCCTGCTGGCGGGCGCCACCCAGATTCTGTTCATGGACGTTCCGAGCCATGCGGCGGTCGGCCTCAGCGTCGATGTCGCCCGGGCGGACCGCTCGACCGTGGGCTTCGCCGGGCTGGTCAATGCCGTGCTGCGCCGCCTCACCCGCGAGGCGGACGCCCTTATGGCCGGCCTCGACCCCGATTTCGCCGACACGCCGGACTGGATGCGCCAGCGCTGGATCGCCGCCTATGGCGCCGAAACCGCCCGCGCCATGGCCGCGATGCACAAGGTGGAGCCGCCCCTCGACATCACGGTGAAGACCGATCCCGAGGGCTGGGCGCAGAGGCTTTCCGGCGAAGTGCTGCCCACCGGCACCGTGCGCGTGCTCCAGGCCGGCCCGGTGCGGGCGCTGCCGGGCTTCGCCGAGGGCGAATGGTGGGTGCAGGATGCGGCGGCAGCGCTGCCGGCCCGGCTCCTTGGCGACGTGCGCGGGCTTCAGGTGGCGGACCTGTGCGCCGCCCCCGGCGGCAAGACCGCCCAGCTCGCCGCGGCGGGCGCCAAGGTCACCGCCGTCGACCGCTCGGGTGTCCGGCTCGGCCGGCTGAAGGACAATCTGGAGCGGCTCGGCCTCGCCGCGCAGGTCGTGGAGACCGACGCCGCGGCCTATGCCGGCGGCCCGTTCGACGCGGTGCTGCTGGATGCGCCGTGCTCGGCCACCGGAACCCTGCGCCGCCACCCGGACATCGCGGTGGCCAAGCGGCCGGTCGACCTCGTTTCCCTCGCCGCGCTTCAGGCACGGCTCCTCGACCATGCGGCGGACCTCGTCAGGCCGGGAGGCACGCTGGTCTATTCCACCTGCTCGCTGGAGCCGGAGGAGGGCGAGGGGCAGATCGAGCGCCTCCTGGCGGCTCGGCCCGACCTCGAACGGGCGCCGCTTTCGCCCGGAGAGGTGGATGGCCTTGATTTGTTCATAACTCCTCAAGGGGATGTGCGCACTCTTCCGTCTCACTGGATGCGGGGGGAGGCGGAGCGGTCGGGTCTCGACGGCTTCTTTGCCGCCCGGCTGCGCCGCAGGGCCTGAACCCGGCGCGGCTCCCCATCCTGAGGGCATCAGGGCGGTGAAGACACGCGCATGCGGATTTGGAACGGATCGGCGGGCCCGCTCGGGGCCATGGCGAAGGGCCTCGCCCGCGCGCCGGGTGGCGTCGTGACCCGCGGCGGCCTGCGCGAGCGCACCCGGCTGGCGGCGCTCCTTGCCGAGCTGTGGTCGCAGACGGTGCTGGCGCGCGTCGGCGGTCGGGCCATGGCCCTCGGTTACGTTCCGGTGCCGGTGCCGGAGCGCCTGCTCATCGCCCCGCAGGACCTGCGCACGGGCGACGCCACCCTCGCCAGCGAGATCTATTCGGGCCGCTTCGCCTTCGCCGGCAAGGTGATGATGCTGGACGGGCGGACCCCGTTCGAGCTGGTCCCGCCCTCCGTGGAATGGGCGGAGGCGCTGCACGGCTTCGGCTGGCTGCGTCACCTGAAGGCCGCCGGCACCACCATCGCGCGGGCCAATGCGCGGGCTCTGGTGGGCGATTTCATGCGCGATCCCGGCAAGGCGCGCGCCGTGGCGGCGCGGCCGGACATCGCGGCGCGGCGGATCATCTCCTGGCTCACCCAGGCGACCTTCCTGCTGCAGGATGCCGACCACGATTTCTATCGCCGCTTCATGCGCTCCCTCGCCCGGCAGGTGCGCCAGCTGCGCCGCATGGCCGGTGAAGCGCCCGACGGCTATCCACGGATGGTGGCGATCATCGCCCTCATCTTCGCCGGCCTGTGCATGTCCGATCAGCCGCGCCTTCTGAAGGCGGCGCAGAAGCGGCTGGGCGAGGAGCTGGACCGCCAGATCCTGCCGGACGGGGGACCACTCACCCGCAATCCCGGCATGCTCATCGAACTGCTGCTGGACCTGTTGCCGCTGCGCCAGGCCTTCACCGCGCGCAACCAGCCGGCGCCGCCCGCGCTGATGAATGCGGTGGACCGGATGATGCCCATGCTGCGCTTCTTCCGTCACGGCGACGGGGCTTTCGCGCATTTCCATGGCATGGGCCACACCCAGGCGGACCAGCTCGCCACCATCCTCGCCTTCGATGACGCCCGCGGCGCGCCGGTGGCGAACGCGCCCTATTCCGGCTACCAGCGGCTCGATGCCCGCTCCCTCATGGTGATCGTCGATACCGGCCCCCCGCCGCCGGCGGTGGCGAGCTGGGAGGCGCATGCGAGCTGCCTTGCCTTCGAATTCTCCTCGGCGCGCCAGCGCATCGTCATCAATTGCGGCGTGCCGGACGTGCACCGCGAGATGTGGCGGCAGGTGGCGCGCTCCACGGCCGCCCATTCCACCGCGGTGATCGCCGACACCTCGTCCTGCCGCTTCCTTCAGGGCGGGTCCATGACGCGCATCTTCGGCGCGCCCATCGTGTCGGGTCCGAAGAGCGTGGAGGTGCAGCGCGGTACCCGCAACAATGCGCTGCTGCTGCGCGCCAGCCACGACGGCTACGCCGAGACCTTCGGCATCCTCCATCAGCGCTCGTGGCGACTCGCCATGGAAGGCAACCGGCTGGACGGCGAAGACGTGTTCCGCTCCGCCGCGGACGCCGGGCCGCTGCCGTCGGAGGCCTTCGCCATCCGCTTCCATCTCCACCCGTCGGTGAGCGTGGAGCGGCTCGATGACCCGCACACCGCCCTCTTGAGCCTGCCCAACGGCGAGGCCTGGGCCTTCGCCGCGCCGCATCTGCCGCTGGCGGTGGAGGAGAGCGTGGACCTCGCCGCCGCCGGCGGTCCCCGCCGCACCTCCCAGCTGGTGCTCGCGGGAGAGGTGGCGCGCACGCCCCGCGTCATCTGGACCTTCGTGCGCACCCGCGAGGCGCAGAGCGTGCCGCCGGCGCGCCCCTCGCGCGCCTGACGACCTGCGCCGCACGACACCGGAGGATTTTGCCCCTGTCTCAGCCCCAGGGCCCGCGCCGGGGCTGGGCCGGCGCCGGCCGCTGCGGGGCGTAGCCGCCCGCACCGCCCATCTGCTGCGACAGCTCGCGCAGGGCCGCGATCCGGTTCTCTACGGCCGGGTGGGTCGAGAAGAGATTGTCCATGCGCACCCCCGAGAGGGGGTTGATGATGAACATGTGGGCGGTCGCCGGATTGGCTTCCGCCTCATAATTAGGCACCTGATGGGCCGCGCCGGAGATCTTGGCCAGCGCCGACGCCAACGCCATGGGTCGGCCGAGGATCTCGGCGCCGCCCCGGTCGGCCTCGTATTCGCGCGAGCGGGAGATGGCCATCTGCACCAGCATGGCGGCCAGCGGGGCGAGGAAGATCATCAGGATGGTGCCGATGAAGCCGAACGGATTGTTGTTCTCCCGGTTGCCGCCACCGAACAGCATGCCGAAGTTCGCCAGCATGGAGATGGCGCCGGCGATGGTGGCCGTGATGGTCATGGTGAGGGTGTCGTAATGCTTGATGTGCGCCAGCTCGTGCGCCATCACGCCCGCCACCTCCTCAGGTGACAGGCTCTCCAGCAGGCCCGTGGTGGCGGCGACCGCCGCATTCTGCGGGTTTCGGCCGGTGGCAAAGGCGTTGGGCTGCGGATTGTCCATGATGAAGACGCGCGGCATGGGCAGGTCCGCCCGGCGTGCCAGTTCGCGGACCATGCCGACGAACTCGGGCGCCGACGCCTCGTCCACCTCCCGCGCGCCGTACATGCGCAGGACCATCTTGTCGGCGTTCCAGTAGCTGAACAGGTTCATGCCTGCCGCCACCACGAACGCGATCATCATGCCGCCGCGGCCGCCGATCGCGAAGCCCACGGCCATGAACAAGGCGGTCATCCCGGCGAGCAGGATCGCCGTCTTCAGGTGATTCATCCGTCCCTCCCGGCGTCCGCCATGGATCGGCAGAGCCTCGGGATAGAGGATGGGAAGCGCGACCGGGCGTCGCAAGGGGAGGCGCGCGGAGCGCCTGGCCCATATTTCCGTTAGGGAACGAGAGCGGCCTCAAATGTCGCGCGAAAGGCGATCGGCCTGCACGCACTTCCAGCGGCCCACCTGCCATTGCGGATGGCTTTCGCTCCACTGGGCGATAGCGACCTGCGAGGACATCATGCAGGCGGTCGGCGCACTCACCTCAACGGAGAAATTGAGGTGCTCCTCGCGGCACGTGGCCGGCGCGCTGATGAGGCAGGCATAAAGGACGATGAACATGACTCGCGATCCCGATCTTGCGCTGCGTCTGCCAATCCTCCGTTTCCGACCCCGCCGCTGACGGGTCCCCCTGACCGAGTCCGCGGTATTTACCTGCGGTACGGTGCATTGTTCTCTGTGGCCTAAGCAAACTCTAAGAAGCAAGAGTGGTGCCAGGCGTGTTCTGGTGTCTGCGGCGCCGCGAATTGCGCTGGCGGATGCCGCTGGTGGTCTGGCCAGACCGGCACCAATACATCCGCACGAAAATACCACTTCGCGCCGATGAGCAGATCAACGCGAAGATCGTATCCCCATTTCACCCGGCACGCCCAATAACGTCTTCTAACCTTCTGCGTCATGGCCGCGAACCGGCGCGTTTGACGCCCGCGCAGGACCTTCATGCAGCGCATTTGCCGCGCGGATTTCACGCTGCGGCGCGGCATGGATTCGCGGCTCGCCCGGCTTGCGGGCCGGCGTCGGCGCGGCTAGGCTCCGCCGCGCTATCTGGTGAACCGGTTCGGCACGTATGCCGGGCGCTGACAACAAGGGTAGGCGGCATAGGACCGCTATCCGGAATGTCTTCGGGGCGGTCATCCCTAGTCGATCTACGTGGGAGGACATAAGGTGGCTAAGATCAGCAAGGTTCTGGTTGGTGAGGCGCTCGTCGGCGACGGCAACGAGGTCGCCCACATCGACCTCATCATCGGCCCGCGCGGCAGCGCCGCCGAGACGGCGTTCTGCACCAGCCTCACCAACAACAAGGATGGCTTCACTGCCCTCCTCGCGGTGCTCGCGCCGAACATGCCGTGCAAGCCCAACACCGTGATGTTCAACAAGGTGACCATCAAGGACGCCCGCCAGGCCGTCCAGATGTTCGGACCCGCCCAGCGCGGCGTCGCCAAGGCGGTGCAGGATGCGGTGGCCGAAGGCACCATCCCGATGGAAGAGGCCGACGACGTGTATGTCTGCGTCGGCGTGTTCATCCACTGGGAGGCGGCCGACGACGCCAAGATCCAGCAGTACAATTACGAGGCCACCAAGCTCTCGATCGAGCGCGCGGTGAAGGGCGTGCCCACCGCCAAGGAAGCGACCGACCAGCGCGACCTGGTGAAGCATCCTTTCGCGGCCTAGAGCGGAAACCACCCTGGACAGGACGGCGACCCTCCGCCCATGCCGAAGGGTCTGATCCAGCGGTTGGCAGCAATTTTTCTGAACAGGTAGAGGCCATTCCAACGACCGGCGGCACTGTCCGCCGGTCGTTTTCTTTTGTGCCGGTGGCTCGCTGTGTGCCAGCGCTCCTGGCCGGCGATCTTACCGCGCGGTGCGGCGCAGGAACGCGCCGAAGGCGCGGGGACCGTCGCCCACTTCCAGGGTCGCGACGACCCTGAGCACGGCGGTGTCGATGACGCTCAATGTGTTGTCGGACCAGTTGGCCACATAGACGTGGCGCCCGTCGCCCGAGGCGGCGATGCCTTCGGGATATTCGCCGACATGAATGGTGGCCCGCGGCGCCAGCGTCGTCGTGTCGAAGACGCTTACCGTGCCCGCATACTGGTTGGTGACGAATGCGAGGTCTCCGGCGAGGGCCACCGCATAGGGCCGCGCCCCCACCTTGACGGTCGCCGTCACCGAACGCGTGGCAACGTCGATCACCGTGACATCGTCCGATCCCACGTTGGCGGTGTAGGCCCGCCGGCCGTCTTCGGACAGCGTGATGCCGAAGGGCCGCTGGCCCACCTTGATGACGCCGATGCGCTCCAGACGCGCCGCGTCGATCACCGAGACCGTGTCGTCGTCGCGATCGGCCGTGAGCACCACCGCGCCGTCGGGCGTGACCGCGACGCCCGAAGGCGAGGCCCCGGTGGGCGCGATGCGCACGTCGCCCGCGTGGTCCGGATCCACCACCAGCAGGCGCGCGCCGTACCAGTCGGCCACGTAGACCGGCCGGCCCCTTGGCGCCACGGCGACACCCAGCGGGCCCCCGCCCACGGGGATGCGGGCCAGAACGCGCCGAGTCGCGGCGTCGATGACCGAGAGCGCCTTGCCGTCGGGGCTGGTGACGAAGGCGGTGCTGCCGTCCTTTGTCACCGCGACGCCCGCGGGGGAGCCGTGCACCGGAATGCGGCCCACGAGGCGGGGCGAGGCGCCGTCCGGCCCGAGGTCCACCACCGCCACCTCATTGGCCGGCTGGTTGGTGAGAAACGCCTCCTCGGCGCGCGCCGGAGCGGCCCACACCTGCGCCAGGAGCAGGAGACCGGCGCCTGCGGCGGCCGCGGGGACGAGGTGGGCGGCGGTGCGCCGCCGGGCCATCAGGAACCCTTCTCGAGCTTCGCCTTGAGGGCGTCGAGACCGGCGCGATAGACGCCGGTAACGGCCGCGACGGCTGCGTCGTCATTCAATTCCGGCGGCGGATCGTTGTTGGGATAGCCGCGATAGAAGGCACCGCGCCATTCCACCTTGGAGTGGGCGGCATCCACGGGGACGACCACGAGGGTGGAGGAATAATTGGTCACCGGAAGGACTTTCACGTCCACAGTGGTGATGCGGTAGGAATAGCTCTTCTGCTCGGGCTCGAACTTGTAGAGCACCTCGTCGATGGTGCCGCCGCCCTTGAGCGTGAGCGTGCGCGTGGCATCCACCTCATTGCCGCCCTTGCCCTCGGTCTTCTCCACCACCGGGAGCCAGCCCATGTCCTGGAAATTGCCCATGGCGGCCCACACCTTGTCGGCGGAGGCGTTGATCTCCACGCTCTCGGTCACCTTCTTGCGGGTGGGGCCGTGCGCGTCCGCGGCGAGCGGCAGGAGCGCGAGGGAAAGCGCGGCCGCGGCGGCAAGAAAATGCTTCATGAAAACCCGTCCTCCGATGTCAGGGCGCCTTTCGCCCCCGTTTGTCATTGCCCCAGCGCCGGCTGTCCCGGCGCGAGGATGCGGTTCTTCACCAGATAGCGCATGCCGCGCATCCAGGATTCGTCCGTATTGCCGCGGATGTCGACGTGCCCGACGCGCAGCACCTTTTCCTGTCCGCCCACCTGCCGCACCTGCAGTGTCAACTGGAGGATGAGGGTCGAAATCTTGCGCACCATCCCCACCACTTCCAGCTGCGCGCCGGCGGCAGTCGCGATCTCGGCTTCGCAGCCGTTGCAATTGTATAGGGGGGCAAGTTCGGCGATGCGTGCGGCGGCGGGCGAGAGATCGACGGGGGCCATCTCGCCCGAATCCCCGAGCAGCCGGGTCAGCTCGGCATTCACCAGCTTGATCCGCTCCGCCTGCTCGGCGCGGACGTCCGCGCGCTGGTCCTCGGTGTCGTCGAACATCTCAAAGCCGAAGACAGCCGTCGGCACCGCAGCCGCGGACGCGTGCGGTGCGATCAACTGTTCCAGCAATGTTGCGCCCGCGAGAAGGGCTAAGAAGACGAAGCGCCGGCCAAGCATCATCGGGAACCTATTGCAAAGCGAAGGGTCTCACAGCCCGCCATCGGGTGGCAAGACGAGATCATCTTATTGTTTTCTTATATCTATTTAGTTGCCTGTCGCCGGCGATGGTGTCTAGATCTTCCCGCTCGCTCGTCCGGGATTGACTGCTCCATGCACCTCGATCGGCCACGTCTGCTGCTGGCGGCCGCCTGTGCCGCCCTCGTGGCCTGTTCCGTCCCGGTCCTCCCGGCGCGCGCCCAGCAGCCGCCCGCCCCCGCGGCGGCGGCTCCAGCACAATCCGACGGTGCTCAGCCAGATACGGCAAAACCGGTGGAGGTCCGCATGGGCCTCATCACCCGCGCCGTGCCGCCGCCTCCGCTCTATGACCTTCTCGCCGTGCCGGAAGACGAGGCCGTCGCCGGCGCTGAGCTGGCGATGAAGGACAACGCCACGACGGGCCTCTTCACCGGGCAGGTCTTCACGCTGGAGAACGTCACGCTCTCAGAGGACGAGGATCCAGCCGAGGCGGCCCGCAAGCTCGCCGACGACGGCATCCGCCTCATCATCGCCAACCTCGCCGCCGCCGACCTGCTGAAGGTTGCCGACGCGGTGAAGGACAAGGGCGTGGTGGTGTTCAACGTCGGCGCCTCCGACGACGACCTCCGCGGCGAGAAGTGCCGGGCCGACGTGTTCCACATCGCCCCGAGCCGCGCCATGCTGACCGATGCGCTGGCCCAGTTCCTGGCGGTGAAGCGCTGGTCCAAGCTGTTCCTGGTGGTCGGCCCCAATGCGGGGGACCAGCTCTATGCCGAGGCGCTGCGCCGCTCGGCGAAGAAGTTCGGCCTCAAGATCGTCGCCGACAAGCCGTGGACCTTCGGTCCGCTGGCCCGCGACCGGTCCGACAGCATCACCCGTTCGGATGCCCTGGTGTTCAGCCGCGGCGTCGATGCCGACGTGATCGTGGTAGCCGACGAGGCCAACGATTTCGGCAACTACATTCCCTTCCGCACCTTCGAGCCGCGGCTCGTGGTGGGCACCCAGGGGCTCACCGCCTCCACCTGGCATCCGGCGCAGGATGCGTGGGGCTCCGCCCAGCTGCAGAGCCGCTTCCTGCGCAATTCCAACCGCGTGATGCGCCCGGCCGATTACCAGGCCTGGCTCGCCGCCCGTATGGTGGGCGAGGCGGCGACCCGCACCCGCAGCGCCGATCCGGACGTGATCGCCAAATATCTCCGGGCGCCCGACTTCAACATCGCCGCCTTCAAGGGCGTCCCGCTCAGCATCCGCCCGTGGGACCAGCAGGTACGCCAGCCGCTCCTCATCGCCCAGCCCCTCGGCATCGTCGGCGTCGCGCCCGAGGAGGGGTTTCTGCACCAGCGCACACCCCTCGACACCCTCGGCGCCGACGAGCGCGAAACGAAATGCCGCCTGAATTGAGTTCGCCTGCAACGCATGCGCGCGCAAAGCGCCCGATTCCTGGAGGAATACGCCCGATGTCCACGCCCGCCCCACGGTGGCCGGCTTCCCGCCGCCTCGCCCCGCTCCTCGCCGGCGCCGCCGCTCTGTTCGCGGCGGATGCCGCCTCGGCCTACACGGTCTATGTGTCCAACGAGCGCGGCAATTCCGTCTCCGTCATCGATTCCGCTACGCTTGAGGTGAAGCAGACGGTGAAGGTCGGCCGCCGCCCCCGCGGCATCACCATGAGCCCCGACGGCAAGGTCCTCTACATCTGCGCCAGCGACGACCACGCGGTGCAGGTGGTGGACCCGGCCACGATGAAGGTAACGCGCAAGCTGAAGTCCGGGCCGGATCCGGAGCTGTTCGCCCTGCATCCCTCCGGCAATCCTCTCTACATCGCCAACGAGGACGACAACCAGGTCACCGTGCTGGACGTGGAGGCCAACAAGATCGCCGCGCAGGTGCCGGTGGGCACCGAGCCCGAGGGCATGGCGGTGAGCCCGGACGGCGCGATCCTCGTCGCCACATCCGAAACCACCAACATGGCCCACTTCATCGACACCAAGACCAACAAGATCGTCGCCAACGTGCTGGTGGATGCCCGCCCGCGCTTCGCCGAATATTCCAGCGACGGCAAGCGCCTGTGGGTATCGGCCGAGGTCGGCGGCACGGTGGCGGTGATCGACCCCGAGACCCGCAAGATCATCCAGAAGGTGTCGTTCAAGATCCCCGGCGTCTCCAAGGAGGCGATCCAGCCGGTGGGCGTGCGCCTCACCAAGGACGGCAAGAAGGCGTTCGTCGCCCTCGGCCCGGCCAACCGCGTGGCGGTGGTGAATGCCGAGACCTTCGAGGTGGAGAAGTATCTCCTGGTTGGCCAGCGCGTGTGGCAGCTCGCCCTGACGCCGGATGAGAAGCTGCTGTTCACCACCAACGGCAATTCCAACGACGTGTCGGTCATCGACGTGCCGGAGATGAAGGTGGTCAAGTCCATCAAGGTGGGCGGCGCACCCTGGGGCGTCGTGGTCTCGCCGCAGTGAGGCCGAGCCTCTTCGCCGGCGTGTTTGCCGCGCGCTCTGCATCGCCGGATCGTGCAAGGGCGTCCTGCGTTTTGCGCTGGACGCCGGCGCGCCTTGCACCGACCCTGTGCCGGGTCGCAACGGCAGGGACACGCTCGGTGCCGGGATGTCCGAAGACATGAACGAAGCTGCGCTGGAGGTCGAGGCGGTCAGCCACGCCTTCGGGGCGCGCAAGGCGCTGGACGGCGTATCCCTCACCGTCCCGGCGGGGCGCTTCGTCGCCCTGCTCGGCCCCAATGGGGCGGGCAAGACGACGCTGTTCTCGCTGGCGACCCGCCTTTACGCGACGCGGGCCGGGAGCGTGCGCATCTTCGGTCGCGACCTGTCGCGCGCGCCCGCCGCGGCCCTCGCCGACCTCGGCGTCGTGTTCCAGAGCCGTACCCTCGATCTGGACCTTTCGGTGCGCCAGAACCTGGCCTATCACGCAGCGCTGCACGGCATGGCCGGGCGCGCCGCCAAGGCGCGGATCGTCCATCTCCTCGCCCTCGTCGGGCTCGGCGAGCGCATCGACGACAAGGTCCGCACCCTCTCCGGCGGGCAGGCGCGGCGGGTGGAGATCGCCCGTGCCCTGATCCATCGCCCGCGCCTCCTGCTGCTGGACGAGGCGACGGTGGGCCTCGACCTCGCCTCGCGTGGCGCCATCGTGGACGTGGTGCGCCGCCTCGTCGCCGAGGAACATCTGGCGGTGCTGTGGGCGACGCACATCTTTGACGAGGTGCAGGAGGACGACGAGATCTACGTGCTCGACAAGGGCCGTATCATCGCCCACGGCACCGCCCGATCGGTGGCCGGAGCCCATCCGGCTGCGCCCGGAGCGGAGGCGCGCCCCTCCGGCTCCACGGCGGCGCTGGAGGCGGCGTTCCGTGCCATGACCACCCGTGCGGAGGATGCGGCATGACCGACTCCGCCCTCGCGCCGCTGCGCGCCCCCGCCCGCCATCTCGGCCCCGGCGGCTACATGGTGTGCCTGTCCGGCATCGTCGGTCGCGAGCTGCTGCGCTTCGTGCAGCAGAAGGAACGCTTTCTCTCGGCACTGGTGCGGCCGCTGGTGTGGCTCTTCATCTTCGCCGCCGGCTTCCGCAGCGTGCTCGGCGTCTCCATCATCCCGCCCTACGAGACGTACGTGCTCTACGAGGTCTATGTCACGCCGGGCCTCGCCGTGATGATCCAGCTGTTCAACGGCATGCAATCGTCCCTCTCCATGGTCTACGACCGGGAGGTGGGCTCAATGCGGGTGCTGCTGACTAGCCCGTTCCCGCGCTGGTTCCTGCTGCTGTCGAAGCTGGTGGCGGGCGTGGCGGTGTCGCTGGCGCAGGTCTACGTCTTCCTTGCCATCGCGCGGCTGTGGGAGGTGGACATCCCGCCCATGGGCTATCTCTCCGCGCTGCCGGCCTTCGTGCTCACCGGGCTCATGCTGGGGGCGATCGGGCTGGTCATCTCCTCGGCGATCCGGCAGCTGGAGAATTTCGCCAGCGTGATGAACTTCGTCATCTTCCCCATGTTCTTCGCCTCCTCGGCGCTCTACCCCCTGTGGCGCATCCGTGACGCCAGCGAGACGCTCTATATCGTCTGCCTGATCAACCCCTTCACCCATGCCGTGGAACTGGTGCGCAACGCGCTCTACGGCGTGTTCGAGCCGCAAGCCTTCGCCGTCGTCCTCGCAACCACACTCGTCTTCTTCGCCCTCGCGGTCGTGGCCTATGATCCCGGACGGGGCATTATGGGGCGGCGGGGCGGGCCCAAGGGAGAAGCCTCGTGAGAAGTCTCGTGATGCGTTCGCCTGTCCTCATCGCCCTTGCATCGCTCACGCTCTGCGGCGCGGCCTCGGCCCAGCCCAAGGGCCCGCCCGGCAGCGACCCGGACTGGCCCTGCGTCCAGCGCAAGACGCCGGAGATCGATCTGGCCCAGGTCTGGAGCGGCCCGGATCCCGCCTCAGCCGGCAAGTGGACCGACGATCAGGACGCCGCCACCCTGGCCCAGACCCTGGCCTCCCGCCGCACCCAGGCCGAGCAGTTCGGCCCGCTCCTCGACGCCTTCGTGAAGGAGGCGGGGGCCGAGGCGGACCAGAAGCTGCTCCGTGTCATGGCCGGGGTCTACGAGATCATCAACACCGAGCGCAGCCGGCTGATCCACGGCATCGAGCGCTACGCCCGCGGCCAGCAGCGCCTCGCCGATCGCATCCGCGAGGAGGGCGACGCCCTGAGCAAGGCCAAGACCTCGCCCGCCGCGGCCGACACGCCGCAGACCAGGACGCTCGACGAGCAGCTGACGTGGGATGCCCGCATCTTCGATGAGCGGGCGCGCTCCCTGACCTATGTGTGCGAATCGCCGGTGCTGATGGAGCAGCGGGCGTTCGAGATCGGCAGCCAGATCCGCGCCCGCCTCAAGGGCGGCTGAGCGCCGCAGGGCTATTCCAGCCCCTCCACGTGGCCGATGAAGGGCAGCTGGCGGAACGCATGGGCCACATCCATGCCGTAGCCCACCACGAACACGTCGGGACAGCTGAAGCCGACGAAATCCGCGTCGATCTGCACGGCGCGCTTGCCGGGCTTTTCGAGCAGCACGCATACCAGCACCCGCCGTGCCCCGCGCGCCATAAGCAAATCCTTGGCGAAGGCCAAAGTGCGGCCCGATTCCAATATGTCGTCGATGAGCAGGACGTCGCGCCCGCGCACGTCGCTCTCAACGTCCTTCAGGATCTCCACCTGCCCGGAGGAGATGGTGGCGTCGCGGTAGGAGGAGAGATGCATGAACTCCACCTCCGGCGCGAGGCCCGAGGCGTGCATGGCCCGCAGCAGGTCGGCAGCGAAGATGAACGAGCCCTTCAGGACCGCCACGGCGAGGAGCCGCTCGGGCGTGAGCGTGGCGATCTCCGCCGCCAGCGCGTGGTTGCGCGCGGCGATGCGGTTCTCGTCGAACAGGACGGTGATATTCGGCAGGTGCATGGTTCCTCGTCGCACGGCGCGCGAGCATGGACCCGAAGGTCGGCCAGCGTCCACCCGCACATAGTCAGCACAGCCGGCCGGCGCAATCGCGCCGCGCGTCGCGGCGGGTGCTCGCCCCCGCCCGCGGCCGGCGGTGGCGCCTTGCCATGCTTGGTTTATGGTGATCCGCGCGCTGCGGCGCGATTCGAGAAGGGTGGGGCGTGGTTAGGTTCGAGAATGTCGGCCTGAGATACGGGATGGGTCCCGAGGTGCTGAAGGACGTGTCCTTCGGCATCGAGCCCAATTCGTTCCAGTTTCTCACCGGCCCCTCGGGCGCCGGCAAGACCACGCTGATGCGCCTCCTCTTCCTGTCGCTGAAGCCGACCCGCGGCCTCATCACCCTGTTCGGGCGCGACGTCTCCGCCCTCGACCCGGACGAGGTAGCGGTGCTGCGCCGGCGCATCGGCATCGTCTTCCAGGACTTCCGCCTGCTCGACCACCTCACCACCTACGAGAACGTGTCGCTGCCCCTGCGGGTGCTCGGCAAGGAGGAGACCGCCTACCGCGCGGAGGTGACGGAGCTTTTGAGCTGGGTCGGCCTGGGCGACCGCATGCACGTGCTGCCGCCGGTCTTGTCCGGTGGCGAGAAGCAGCGCGCCGCCATCGCCCGCGCGCTCATCGGCCGGCCGGAATTCCTGCTCGCCGACGAGCCCACGGGCAATGTGGACCCGACGCTCGCCCGCCGCCTGCTGCGCCTGTTCATCGAGCTGAACAAGTCGGGCACGTCGGTGCTGCTCGCCACCCACGACATCGCGCTGATGGACCAGTACGACGCCCGCCGCCTCGTGATCGCCGACGGCCGCCTCTATGTCTATGACTGACGCCGCCCGCCCCGAGAAGAAGCCGCCCGCCGCCGCGGCCGGCGAGGCGCCGCGCGCCAAGGCGCGGGCGCTGGCCTCCATCGTGCCGTCGGCCACCATTGCCGGCCGTGCCCTGGTGGCGGTGGTGGCCATCATGACCTTCCTCGCCGGCCTCACCATCGGCACCGCCGTCGCCGTGCGGGGCACCGCGAGCCAGTGGCGCAGCGATGTCACGCAGGAGGTGACCATCCAGGTCCGCGCCGGCGACAAGCAGGCGACCGATGCGCAGGTGCAGGCCGCGGCCGACATCGCGCGCAAGACTCCGGGCATCGCCGGCGCCCACATCCTGACGCCCGAGGAGACCGGCCGGCTGCTGGAGCCCTGGCTGGGGTCGGGACTGGAACTTGCCGATTTGCCGATCCCGCGCGTGGTGGTGCTGCGCCTCGACGGTTCCGGCACCGCCGACCTCGCGCGGCTGAAGCGCACGCTGACCGACCGCATCCCCACCGCCACGCTGGACGACCACCGCGGCTGGTCGCGCCGGCTGGTGGCGGTGACCGACGGTGTGATGCTGATTGGTATTGTGCTGCTGGTGCTGGTGGGCCTCGCCACCGTGCTCTCCGTGGTGTTCGCCACCCGGGCGGCGGTGGCCACCAACCGCGCGGTGGTGGAGGTGCTGCATTTCGTCGGTGCCCGCGACGGCTTCATCGCCGCCCAGTTCCAGCGGCATTTCCTGAGGATCGGAGCCGAGGGCGGCGTGATCGGCGGGGTCGCGGCAGCGGCGGTGTTCGGCATCCTCGCCGCCCTGCCGCGCCTTGGGCTTGGGGGCGATCCTGAGCTGCCGACGGTGCTCGGGTGGCTCAATCCCGGCTATCTCGGCTTTCTCGGCATCGCTCTGGCGGTGGTGGGTGTGGCGCTGGCGACCGCGCTGACCTCCCGTTTCACCGTTTACCGCACGTTGAGGACGATTCAATGATTGCCGGCCGTCCGGCGCCTGCCGCGTGGTCATCTCGCCGTCGCCGCATTCCGGCGGCATTCTTTGCCGCATGACCATGTCGAACACCGAGCGCAGAACGGTGGGGCAGTCGAGGCCCGGGCAGGGCAGGAACGGGGACGCAGCCCCGCGCCGCAGGACACTCGCGCGCCGGCTCGTCATCGCCGCCGTGCTGCTGGCGGGGGCTGGCGGGGTGGCCGGAGCGGCGGGCTTTATCGCCTTCACCGCTCTCATCGCGGGCCGCGAGCCGGCAGCGGTGCGGCCAGCAGATGCCATCGTCGTGCTCACCGGCGGCCCCTCGCGCATCATCGACGCGGTGGGGCTGCTCAAGGACGGGCGGGGCCAGCGCCTGCTCATTACCGGAGTCAATCCGGCAACCTCACCGGACGAGATGCGCCGCGCCTTGCCGGATGGCGAGCGCCTCATCGGCTGCTGCATCGACCTTGGCCACAAGGCGCTCAACACCCGCGGCAACGCGCTGGAGGTGGCGGAATGGGCGCGCGACCGCAGCTTCCGCTCCCTCGTGGTGGTGACATCGTCCTGGCACATGCCGCGCGCCATGATGGAATTGTCGCGCGCCTTGCCGGACGTGGAACTGGTGGCCTATCCCGTCGTCACCAGCCGCACCGAACCGGAGCGCTGGTGGAGCGATTTCGGCACGCTGAAGCTCCTCTTCAAGGAGTATCTGAAGTACATCATGGCCACGGTGAAGTTCCGCCCGGCCCAGGCGGTGGCGGGTCCCGGTGATCCGGCATCTGCCCCGTCCGAAGCCGAGCCGGCGGCGCCCCGCTCGGGGCTCGGTGCTGAACCGCATCGGGCGCAGGCGCGGATCTCGCCCTAGAATGGTGCTTCGGGCCGTCGCCGGCGGGCGCGGGCCCCACGGAGATCTCCTGTGACCTTCCTGCGTTCGTTCGTCTTCCAGATCGCCTTCTATCTGGTGACGACGCTGTACATGCTGGCCTTCCTGCCTTTCCTGCCTTTCCTGTCGCGCCGGGGCCTGTGGCGCACCGGCGTCATGTGGTGGGTGTCAACCAATGTCTTCCTGCTGCGCGTGCTGGTGGGGACAAGGGCGGAGATCCGCGGGCTGGAGCACATTCCCGACGGCCCGCTGCTGATCGCCTCCAAGCACCAGTCGGCGTGGGAGACCTTCGCCCTGCTGCCGCTCTTCTCCGACCCGGCCTTCATCCTGAAGAAGGAGCTGATGCGCATCCCGGTGTTCGGCTGGTTCGCCGCCAAGGCGCGGATGATCCCGGTGGACCGCAAGGGTGGATCGTCGGCGCTGAAGGCGATGACCCGCCGGGCCCAGGCGGACATGGCGGAGGGCCGGCAGATCCTGATCTTCCCGGAAGGCACCCGTCGCCCCGCGGGGGCGCCGCCCGACTACAAGTTCGGCGTGGCCCACCTTTATGCGAGCCTTCGGGTGCCGTGCCTGCCCATCGCCCTCAATTCGGGTCTGTACTGGCCGCGCCGGGCCATCTTGAAGCGGCGCGGCACTATTCGTGTGCAGATCCTGCCACCCATCCCGCCAGGGCTCTCGAGGACGGCCTTCATTGCCACGCTCGAGCCGCTCATCGAGACCGCCAGCGACCGCCTTCTGGCCGAAGGATTGGCCGAGCTCGGCGAGCGCGCTCCGCCGGATCTGAGGGCGCGGGCAGGGGGCATTTCATCCCCGCTGTCCACCCCTGTGGAAAACTCTTGATCGACGGCCGGGGATCGTTCTAGTTTCGTTCTCATGAACGCAACTGATTCGCTCCTCATTCCTCTCGTGGATGCCGGCGGCCTCAACGGCCTCAAGCACGGCGCCCTCGGCGCGCGCTTCCGCTTCTGGCGCGATGAAGACGGCGTGCGCCATGTGTTCTCGGTCTATTCGGCCGCCTCCGCACCGGACTATCCCGACGCCCTGGCCGTGGTCGCGCGGCGCACCCCCGCTGGCTCCATTGCCATGTGGGCGGGTCCGGCCGGCGACGTCGCGCGGTCGGCAGCGCAGCGGCTCGATGGCGACGAAATCCACATCCACGTCTTCGGCGAAGGGGAGGCGAGCGCGCTGCGCCGTCTCATGCGCCGCTTTGAGTCCACGCCGGTCCGCCGGTCCGCCGGCATGGTCCGCTGCCGGATCGACCGGCGCCACGCCGCCTGACGGGTTCGTCACGGACGCCCGTCGTCTTCCGCATCGGTGGGGAGGGCGTCGGGCAAGGCGTGGCTTGCGGTGAGATGCTGGGCGAGGTGGAACAGGCCGGGGTCGCGGATGCCGAGGCTCTCAAGCGCCTTCACCGTCGCCACCACATAATCGGTGTTCGGCCCGGACTTGCCGTGGGAGCGCCGCACGAGGTGAAGCTGGTCGTCGAGCGTCAGGCCACGGGCATATTGCGGGTGGGCGCGGTTGACGAGATAGGCCACCGCTGCCGCTTCCCGCCCCGAGCCGTCCAGAAGCCGCACGCGCCGCACGGCTTCCCGATACACCCCCGAGATCTGCTCGCGCGCCGTGAGATAGGCGTGGGTCTGCGGCCATTCCTCTGCCGTGACCCGATAGGCAATGCCGCGGCACGAGCCGCCGATGTCCAGCCCCAGCACGAGGCCCGGCTTCTCGGGGGTGCCGCGGTGGTGAAACGAATAGACGCACAGGGTGCGGTGGGCGCCCACGAGGCGCGCCTCGCAGCGTTCGGCGAAGGGGAAGCCGGGGTTCCACATGAGCGAGCCGTAAGCGAACACCCACACGTCGCCCGGCCCGGCGCTCTCGTCTATGCTGTGGGCCTGCCTCACCGTCCGCTCGTCCCCTGTGGATGCGCCAGACGCTCCCGGCGTTGACAGAAACGCCAGACCGTCGCCTAACAGCCGCCAAGGACCGCCGCAAGCCGTGAGCGAGGCAAGTCATGGCGCGGGCGGACAGCCGCAAGGACGCGCATGACTGCCGAAGACGCCCCGACCCGCCGCCCGAAGCCCTGGCTCGTCATCGTTCCCCTCGCCATTCTGGTGGTCCTCGCCGTCGCCTGGAGCGGCGTGTGGTTCTACGCGGCCAACCGGGCGCAGCGCGAGATCGATGCCTGGATCGGCCGCGAGGCCAAGCTCGGCCGCATCTGGACCTGCTCGGACCGGCACCTCGCCGGCTTCCCCTTCCGCTTCGAGCTGCGCTGCCTGATGCCGACGCTGGAGACCCGCGGCGGCGACGCCATGCGATTCACCGCCGCGTCGGTGCACGCGGTGGCGCAGGTCTGGGCGCCCAACCATCTCGTCGCCGAATTCACCGGTCCGGCCCGGGTCGAGGACCTCGATACGGGCGCGGCCTATGTGGCGGCCTGGTCGCTGCTGCAGATGAGCGGCGTCGGAGACCTCTCCGGCCGGCCTGACCGCTTCTCGTTGCGGGCCCAGGACGTGCGGCTGGAGCAGCCCGGCGCCGCGGGCACGCCGCCTGCGCCGCTTCTGTCCGCCCGCCTGTTCGAGTTCCACGCCCGCCGCTCGCCTGGAGCCGAAGGCCGGCCCGACAGCGTCGACTACGCCTCCGGCCTTGCCGGCGGGGAAAGCGCGGTGCTGGCGGCGCTCGGTGCCTCCGGCCCGGTGGACATGACGCTCCAGGGCACCGTGACCGCCTCGGCGGACCTGCGGCCTATGCCCCTGGCCCAGCGCATGCGTGCCTGGGCGGCGGCCGGCGGCGTCGCCAAGCTGGACCGCTTCGTCGTCACCTCGCCGCGGCTCGCCGTGACGGCGGGCGGCGCCGTCTCGCTGGACACCCAGGGGCGCCTCAACGGCAAGCTGGACCTCGGCTTCGCCGGCCTCAACGAGCTCGTGCAGGGCCTCGACCGGGCCGGCGTCATCCCGCGCGAGATCGCGCCCATCGTCACCGCGCTGGCCATGGTGGGCAAGGCGGGCCAGGTGGAGGGCCGCAAGGGCACCACCTTCGCCCTCTCATTCGATTCCGGCACGCTGAAGCTCGCGGGCTTCCCGGTGGGCATCATTCCGCCGGTGTTCTGACCTTCGGTTCAGAACACCCGCTCGCCCTCCACCAGAACCTGCCGCACCACGGGCGTGCCCTCGACGATGCGGAAGCGCAGCAGGTCGGCGCGCAGCTCCGGCGCCAGCCGGCCGCGGTCGTCGAGCCCCGCCATCCGGGCGGGATTGCGTGTCACGAGGGCCATGGCGTCGGGCAGGGCGACGCCGTCCGTCATGTGCAGGCGGGTGGCGGCCTGAAGCAGGCTCGCCGGCACGTAATCGGAGGCGAGGGCATCCACCAGCCCGTCCTGCGCCAGTTCCCCCATGGCGACGCCGCCGGAGTGAGAGCCGCCGCGCACCACGTTGGGCGCGCCGCCGATGGTGCCGAGCCCCGCCTCGCGCGCCAGCGTCGCAGCCTCGCGGGTGGTGGGGAATTCGCTCACCGTGCAGCCGGCGGCGCGGGCCGTTTCCACATGGTCGGCCGTGGTGTCGTCGTGGCTCGCGCGCACCATGCCGGTGGCGGCCAGCATCTCCACCAGCGGTGCGAAATTGCGCTCCACATTGGCCCGGCCGCGCGCCGTGCGCTCGCCGATCTCGCGGTCTGCCTCTGCGGCGTCCTTGCCGATGCCCAAAAGGAAGTTGCGCAGCACGTCCACGTTGCGCCACTGCCGGGCGCCGGGCGTGTGGTCCATGAGCGAGGCGAAGCCGAGGGCCGGGTGCGCCAGCGCCGGCTCGACGAGCCCGATGAGATCGGGATCGGTCATCTCGCAGCGCAGGTGCACGCGGTGGTCGGCGCGGAACAGGGGTGCGCCATGCGCCACCGCGTCCAGCATCACCTCGAACAGGGCGCGCCGCTCCGCCTTGGCCTGGTCGAAGCCCCCAGCGCAGATGGCGTCGAACACGGTGGTGATGCCGCTCGCCACCGTCTGACCGTCGTGCGCCAAGGCGGCGGCCCGTGCGTCCGGCCAGAACACCTTGGGGCGCGGGACGAAATGGCCCTCCAGGGCGTCGGTGTGCAGGTCGATGATGCCGGGGGCGATGAAATCGCCCTCGCAATCCACCGCTGCCGGCCCCTGTGCGCGCCCCTCCTCCACCCGATGGATGCGCCCGTCCCGAAGGGTCAGCGTGCCGTCGATGACGGCCTCGTCGAGGATGAGGCGGGCATTGGTGAGGACGGTTTCCATCGGGTCTCCGGTCAAGGCCTGAACGCGGCGCGCTCCGGTCCGCCGTTTGGCAGGCCGGCGCAAGGGCCGCCTCCCGTTGCATCGAACCGTGACGGCGCCATGACGAAGATGCCATGACGAAGATGCCATGGGGCCCAGCTCGACGTCTTAGGATGGCGGCGCCGCCGGCGGGATCACCGCATAGAGCTGGAAGCGCTCGCCCTCGAACACCAGCTTCAGCCGGTCGCTGTCCGGGTTTGCCGCGCCGCGGTCGGTGTAGAGCAGATAGACATAATCGAATTTGGTCGGCCAGAGGTCCCAATAATGCGGCCCATCGGCCGAGGGTTCCTCCTCGGTGATGAGCAATTGCTCGATCTGCGGCGGGGTGCCGTCCTGGGTGTCCACCTGGCCGCGGTAGGGCGCGCGCGCCCGCAGGATCTGCTTGCCCTCCACCGTGAAGGCGGTGGTGACGAGGGCGGACCGCTCGATCATGGCGAGACAGGCGGCGTGCATGAGGCCGAGGTCCTGCGGATCGGCGCCGGCCTGGGAATCGGCATAGGCGACGAGCACGCGCGATCCCGGACGGATGAGCGACACCGACTGGACGAAGTTCACCGTCCATTGCGACAGGCGGTTCCAAACCACCTGGACCTCGCCCACCCGCACCGCGAGGAGCAGCACCAGCACCACGGCGAAGCCGCGCCGCGCGAAGCGGTGGCGCAGGTCCACCCGCATGGCCGCGAGCACCATGAAGGCAATGGCGACCGGCAGGCGCTGGTCGGCCATGTAGGTGGCGAACACCACGCGCGGCATGGCGAGATAGACGACACCGGCCACCAGCAGCAGGGGCAGCAGGACGCTGTGCACCTGGAGCAGACGATGCCGCGCCGCCCACACGCCGGCACCGACGATGATGGCTGCGAGCGCGACCGCCACGTGGTCGAAATAGACGTTGAAGACCATTTCGATGCCGTCGATCTTGCCCTGCGGCTCCCAGTAGTTCTCGCCGCTGAGGCCCCAGGTGGGGCTCGCGAGCAGCAGCGGCACGATGGGCAGGAAGGGCAGGCCGGCGCAGACGAAGGCGACGAGGCGCGGGCGCAGGGGGCCGCGCGTCTGCCGCAGCCGGTCGATCTCATAGGCGAGGAGGCCGACGCCGTACACGCCGGCGGCGAACAGGTGGCAGAAGAACAGCGCCACCACGAAACCGGCAGACACGAGATGCCGCCACGGCCAGGGCCGGTCGCGCAGCGCGACCCAGGCTGACAGGGCGCACAGGGCGAGGCCGATGCCGAAATAATAGTTCATCACCCCGATCAGGAAGACCGCGTTGTAGAGCAGGGGGAAGGCGATGAGCGGCAGGGCGGACCAGGTGCCGAACAAGGTCCGGTTGAGCGTCAGCGTGCCCGCCGTGATGAGGGTGAAGCACATAAGCGTATAGATCTCGCCGGCGACATAGATGTCGGTCATCCGGTCGATCAGCGGCACCAGCAGATCCATCATCAGGTTGGGGATGATGGCCCATTGGAGCGTGTAGAAGCGCGCGATATCGGCATCGTGCGGGAGCGCCGCGATGACGTGCATGCGGGCGAGGTGGTTCACGTAGTCCGACAGGGGCGGGATCGGGTGGCTCAGGATCGGCACCGAGACCAGCGCCAGGCAGGCGACGAACAGGACGAGGATGGTGCCGGGCCTCAGATCGTGGGGCCGCCGCGCGGGCGGGGCGCCATGGGGACGGGTCGCGGCGGGCCCATCGGCCGCCGGCAGCACGGGGATGGTCTCAGGGAGCGGAGCGGGCGGAACGGTAACGGTCATGGCGGGCCGGGCGGTCTCTCTGGCTTCGGGCTGGAGGCGGCTTGCGGAAGCGGCGCCAGGGTGTTGACCCTGCGATTGTGGTGCGCCGGAGCCGCCACCCATCACCTTTTCGCGACCCTGAAAAGACTGACGTCGCGTCAGTTGCGGCAGGACGCAGCGGCAGCCATATCCCGGTGCCGCCGCGGCGCGGGCCTTTCACCTGCCAGGGGAAACGGCTAGAAGGGCGCCGCCCGGCGGCCGTGGTCGCCGCCCACCAGCGAGCGCCCCATGACCGAGCCCCTTTCCCCTCCGGTATCGGAACCCCAGCTGCAGGCCGAGGTGCTGGCCCGGGCGCTGCCCCACATGCAGCTCTATGACGACGCCATCGTCGTGGTGAAGTACGGCGGCCACGCCATGGGCAGCGAGGATGTGGCGCGCAACTTCGCACAGGACATCGTGCTGCTGGAGCAGTCCGGCGTGAATCCCGTGGTGGTGCATGGCGGCGGCCCGCAGATCGGCGCCATGCTGGCGAAGCTCGGCATCAAGTCCGAATTCGCCGCCGGCCTGCGCATCACCGACAAGGCCACGGTGGAAATCGTCGAGATGGTGCTCGCCGGCTCCATCAACAAGCAGATCGTCGGCTTCATTAACGAGGCGGGCGGCAAGGCCATCGGCCTGTGCGGCAAGGACGGCAACATGGTGCTGGCCAAGAAGGCCAGCCGCGTGATCGTCGATCCCGACAGCAAGATCGAGCAGGTGGTGGACCTCGGCTTCGTCGGCGAGCCGGACAAGGTGGACACCTCCGTCCTCGACCAGATCCTGCGTCGCGAGCTGATCCCGGTGCTCGCGCCGGTGGCGGCCGCGGTGGACGGCGGCACTTACAATGTGAACGCCGACACCTTCGCCGGGGCCATCGCCGGGGCGTTGGGCGCCAAGCGCCTGCTGTTGCTCACCGACGTGCCCGGCGTGCTGGACAAGACCAAGCAGCTCATTCCCCGTCTCACCATCGCCGAGGCCCAGGCACTCATCGCCGACGGCACCATCTCGGGCGGGATGATCCCCAAGGTCGAGACCTGCATCTATGCCCTGGAGCAGGGAGTGGAGGGCGTGGTGATCCTCGACGGCAAGGTGCCCCACGCGGTGCTGCTGGAACTCCTCACCGACCACGGCGCAGGCACCCTCATCACCCGCTGAGGGAGTCGTCTCCGTCGGAAGGAACCGTGCTCGCCCCGGGACCCAGGGCGCGTTGCATCAGCACCGTGTCGATCCACCGGCCGAACTTGAGGCCGGTGGCGGGCAGGATGCCGATGGAGTCGAAGCCGCAGGACCGGTGCAGAGCGATGGATCCAGCATTGGCGCTGTCGCCGATCACCGCCACCATCTGGCGGAAGCCGCGCGCCTCGCACGCCTCGATCAGGGCGACGAGCAGCGCCCGCCCGACCCCGCGGCCGCGGGCCGCCTCGTCCACATAGATGGAATTCTCCACCGTGTAGCGATAGGCGATGCGCGGCCGGAAGGCGCTGGCATAGGCATAACCCAGCAGCACACCCTCCTCCTCCAGCACCAGATAGGGATAGCCGCTCTCCACCAAAGCGGCGTGGCGGCGCGCCATCTCGGCGGCGCCCGGCGGCTGGAGCTCGAACGAGGCGGTGCCGGTGCGCACGGCTTCGTCATAGATGGCGCTGATGGCGGGGATGTCGGAGGAGAGGGCGGGGCGGATCGGCATGGGCGCTGTTTAAGGCAGAAGACCCGGCGGCGGAAGAAGGAGCTCAGGCCGCCGCGACGCGTCCGGGAGCGACGGTGAAACGCACCGCCGCATCCAGCGCGGCGAAGGCCGCGGGATCGGCCCCGGTCATCCAAACCTGCGCGCCGAGGCGGTCCAGCGCCTCGAACAGGCCGGCCCGACGATCGGCATCGAGATAGGCGGCAACGTCGTCCAGCAGCAGCAGCGGCGAGAGCCCCTGCATGGCGGCCACGAGGCGCGCGTGGGAGAGGGTTAGGCCGATGAGCAGCGACTTCTGCTCGCCGGTGGAGCAGCGCGCCGCCGGCAACTGCTTCTCGCCATGGCTCACCGATAAATCGGTGAGGTGCGGCCCTTCCAGCGTCCGCCCGGCGGCGCGGTCCCTGGGGCGGTTATCCCGCAGCACGGCGCGGTAGCGGTCCTCCACCTCCAGCGCTGGGCGGATGGCTATGAGGCGCTCCACCGCCCCGTCCAAAGCCAGCTCGGCGAAGGGAAAGGGCGAAGCCTCGTCGCGATGGGCGGCGATTTCGGCGGCAAGGCGCGCTACCGTTTCCAGCCGCGCTGCCGCCACCGCCACCGCCAGTTCGGCCACCTCGTGCTCCACGGCGTCCAGGAAGCGCGCCGAGCCGTTGTCCTCCAAAAGCCGGTTGCGCGAGCGCAGCGCCCGCTCCAGCCCGTTCACCCGCGCGCCGTGGGCGGCGTCCACCGCCAGCACCAGCCGGTCCAGATAGCGCCGCCGGTCGCCCGGCGGACCGAGGAACAGGCCGTCCATCTCCGGCGTCAGCCAGAGCACCTTGAGATGATCGAGGAAGGCGTTGGCCGAGGGGGCGGCTTCGCCGTCGATGCGGCAGCGCCGCTGGCCGCCCTCCTGCGCCGGATCATAGCCGGTGCCGAGGCGCGCCTCGCCCAGGGCTCCCTCGATGAAGGCCGAGACGGCCCAGGGCGTGCCTGCGGCGTCCACGGTGTCGCCGCCCTCGCGATGACCGATGTCGCCCAGTTGGGCGCGCCTCAGCCCGCGGCCGGGGGAGAGGAAGGAGAGGGCTTCGAGGACATTGGTCTTGCCCGCGCCGTTGGGTCCGGTGAGCACCACCGGCCCGGGGCCGACGGAGATCTGCGCCGCGCCATAGGAGCGGAAGCCCGTGAGGGTGAGCTTGAGAACGGCGGCGTGGGGCATTGACGTCACGTCCGCCGCGGCGGCGCCGGCGGCGCCTTTGGGCGCTCCCGCCTCACACCCGCATGGGCATGAGGACGTAGAGCGCATCCGTCTTGGTGGAATCGCGCACCAGCGTGGGCGAGCCGGGATCGGCGAGCTTGAGCTCCGCCGTGTCGCCCTCGAGCTGGGAGGTGATGTCCAGCAGGTAGCGGGAATTGAAGCCGATATCGAGGGGCTCGGCGGCGTAGTCCACCTCGAGCTCCTCGGTGGCGCTGCCGGAATCCGGATTGGTGACGGACAGAACCATCTTGCCGTCGCCCAGCGACAGCTTCACCGCCCGCCCGCGCTCGCTGGAGACGGTGGAGACGCGGTCCACCGCGGCGGCGAATTCGTCCTTGTCGACGATGAGGGTCTTGTCGTTGCCCTGGGGGATGACCCGGCCATAGTCCGGGAAGGTGCCGTCGATGAGCTTGGAGGTGAGGACGATGGCGCCCACCTGCACCCGGATCTTGGTGGCGGAGAGGGAGATGGTGGCTTCCGTCTCCTTGTCCTCCAGCAGCTTCTGGATCTCGGCCACGGTCTTGCGCGGCACGATCACGCCCGGCAGGCCGGCCGAGCCGGCAGGGGCCTCCAGCTCGGCCTGGGCGAGCCGGTGGCCGTCCGTCGCCACCGCGCGCAGCATCGCCTTGCCATTCGCGCCGTCGGTGACGTGCAGATAGATGCCGTTGAGATAATAGCGCGTCTCCTCGGTGGAGATGGCGAACTGGGTCTTGTCCACGAGGCGGCGGAAGTCCGCGCCCTTCACCTTGAAGGTGTGGGAGAACTCGCCCGCGGCGAGATCCGGGAAATCGGCTTCCGGCAGGGTCTGCAGGGTGAAGCGGGCGCGCGAGGCGCGAACCGTGAGGGTGCCGCGCTCGCCGCCGACCTCCAGCTGCACCTGCGCCCCCTCGGGCAGCTTGCGCACGATGTCGTAGAGCACGTGGGCGGGGACGGTGGTGGCGCCCGCCTGCCCGGTCTCGGCCGGCACATTCTCCACCACCTCGAGGTCGAGGTCGGTCGCCTTCAGCTCCAGTCCGCTTTTGCCGGCCTTGATGAGCACGTTGGCGAGGATCGGAATGGTGTTGCGCCGCTCCACGACACGGTGCACGTGGCTCAACGATTTGAGAAGCTCGGCGCGCTCGACGGTGACCTTCATGGTCCTGGCCCGTTCACTCTTCGCTTCGAGCCGGCCTGCCGCGGGATCGCACTGTCCCGCCGGTGGGTCCGCCCCGACAATCTAAGGATGACGCCCGCCGGCCCGCTCATCCGCCGTTGCGGGCGAGGGGGGCGAGCGCCGGTGTGGCGTGGCGCGGCGGCGCGAGGAGCACCGCTCGGCATCCGAGGAGATCGAATGCCGGGCCGCCGACATTGCCGCCCAAGCCGCCGCAAGGCAAGGGTTGGGGGGGAGATTTTGCGGGAAGGCAGAAAACCACCCGCCCTCAGCACTGCGCGAGGGCGGAGCGGGCGCGATCGCGATCAGGCGCGGGTCACGCCCGGGTCATGCTTCGGTCACGCATCCAGCGCGAGGCGCTTCAACACCTCGATCTCCTCGGCGAGCGCCCGGTCGGTAGCCACAAGGCCGTCGATCTTGCGCACCGCGTGGAGCACGGTGGTATGGTCGCGGCCGCCGAAGCGCCGGCCGATCTCCGGCAGCGAGCGCAGGGTGAGGGTCTTGGCCAGATACATGGCGATCTGGCGCGGCTTGACCACGTTGGCGGTGCGGCGCTGGGACAAAAGGTCGGCCCGCGACACGTTGTAGTGCTTGGCCACCACGCGCAGGATGTCGTCGATGCGCACCCGCCGCGGGTCGGTGGGGCGGATGAGGTCCTTGACCGCGTTTTCCGCCATGTCGAGCGTCACCGGTTCCCCGGTGAGCTGGTTGAAGGCGAGGAGCTTGTTGAGCGCGCCGTCGAGGTCGCGGCCGCTCTGGCCGACGCTGCGGGCGAGGAACTCCAGCACCGGCGCAGGCACGGCGAAGCCCTGGTGCTGCTCCGCCAGGGTCTGGTAGCGCGACTTCAGGATCTCCAGGCGCAGGTCTTCCTCCAGCGCCGCGAGCTCCACCACGAGGCCGCCGGCAAGGCGCGAGCGGACCCGCTCGTCGAGGTGCTCAAGCTCACCGGGAAGGCAGTCGGCCGCCACCACTACCTGCCGCCCGCCGTCCAGCAACGCATTGAGTGTATGGCAGAATTCCTGCTGGAGATTGTTCCCCTTGAGGAATTGCAGGTCGTCGATCACCAGGGTGTCGATGGTGCGCAGCGTATCCTTGAAGGCGATGGCCGAATGCGCCTTCAGCGCAGCCACGAAGCCGTACATGAAGCGCTCGGCGGTGAGGTAGGTGGTGCGCCGGCCATGGGCGGCGCCGGCCCGTGCCACCGCCTGGAGCAGGTGGGTCTTGCCGAGGCCGACGGCGGCATGGAGATAGAGCGGGTTGAAGACCGGCGCCGCGCCCGCGGGGGCTTCAGCCACCTGACGGGCGGCGGCAAAGGCAAGGGAGTTGGACTTGCCGACCACGAAGCTCTCGAAGGTGAGGCGCGGGTCGAGGGGCGAGCCGGACGCCACGTCGCCACCGGCGTCGCGCACCTCGGCCGGGCGGCTCTCGGCGTTGCGGGGGGCGGCGGCGCGGGGCTCGGCCGGGCGCTCGGTGCGCTCGCTCACCACCTCGCGCGGGGAGGTGGACTTGAGCGCCACCGGACGGGCGAAGGCGCTGCGCACGGTGAGGTCGACGCGCCGACGGGCGCCGCTCTCCTCCGCCCAGATATCGGTGATGCGCGGGAGATAGTTCTCGTGAATCCACGACTTGAGAAAGCGCGTGGGAACCGACAGCAGCACGACATCGGAGGTCAGCGCGTCGAGGTCCATGCGGGCGAACCAGCTGGTGAACTTCTCCTCGCCGATCTCCTCACGCAGACGCAGACGCACCCGGTCCCATGGGCTCGACGGGCAATCCATATCGGCGGCCTCCACGAGGGCTTGAAAAGGGGCTGTTCCGGGGCGCGGGGCGTCCGGCGAAAGTGGTTTGAGCATAGGTGCTCCGACCGCCCGAAAGGCGGGTCCCTGGTTGGAGATGCAAAAGCCGATCGCGCCCTCGCGGGCAGCGCGGCCTCGTGCGAATGTGGTGGAATTTCAAAGGGTGCGCGCAGGCACCACCGCGTCAGCGCACCATCATGCGCGCGACCGGAAGAGGCAGGGGGGCGAGGTGCACACGCGCCGGAACACGGGGTCCGGGAAGGCTCGAACGCAACGCGAGACCGAATGGAATGCCGGAGCTGATTCTGCGTCCGCTGCCGCGTATGTGCCTGAAGTCATAGTCGCCCCATTTCCCCCGACGAAGATCATCGGCGGCGTTGGAATAAACCAGATTTTTGTTTGGTCTCGTAGATGCTCAGAGGAGGATCAGATGCCCACTCTCAGCATAGCTCCAACGAATGAAGGTTACGCGCACGCAGGGCAAAGATCGCGCTGAGGGGTTCGTGAACGAATACAGACACGATACATCCCCTCCTCAGCCACGAAGAGCCGTGAAATCTTCATTCTATCGGTGATCCCCCGGTGTCGCTCCCGGAGTGAGATTGAACATACACAGCCGGTTTGGGGGGTGCAACGGCTTTCCCCCCGCCCATGGGATAACGGGCAAAAGCCGGTGCGCGACCGCCACACCCGCCGTTTCATGTCAGCCGGCAAACCTCTGTCGGGACAATGAGATTCACGGAGCCGGCAAGATATCCCCCGGCGAGGTGCGAGCCGCCGCTTTCGGTTCCGTGTTACCTGCAAAACGGGTCCGCTTTGGCGCAGGTTGACCTTTGGCCACTAAGCTCTTCTTGGGGATCGGGATTTTTTGATCGGTCGGAAAACCCATTGCTTATGGCCGCGCTGAAGTTTGCTCGCTGTGGCCCGAGGAGAGGGCGCTTGACGCGCGCCGCGAATCGATTCCGGTTCGCCGCCGGCGCGGATCTATGGATGAACTGGGATGCAGACAAGCAAAAAGGCCCAGCGAAGCCGGGCCTTTGCATCACGTCAGGAAGTATTCTTGATCTAAATCAAGCGCTGAGAGTCTTCACCCGGGCAGCGAGGCGCGAAACCTTGCGCGCGGCGGTATTCTTGTGAATTACGCCCTTGGTGACCGCGCGCATGATCTCCGGCTCGGCGGCCTGGAAGGCGGCGGTCGCGGCGGACGCGTCGCCGGACGCAAGCGCGTCCTCGAGCTTGCGCAGGAAGGTGCGCACGCGGGAGCGCCGAGCCCGGTTCACTTCGGTGCGGCGCTCGATCTTGCGCACCGCTTTCTTGGCGGAAGGCGTATTGGCCATCGGCCGTCCTTGCTGGTTCGCGCCCGGTGGAACGGCTCTCAAGGACCCGACCCGCGTCGCGCATGAATGGGTGAACAAGCCGGCAGCCGATGCCACCAGCGAAGTGCCGGGCTTATAGTGGGGCGCAGCCTCCACGTCAATATGCGATCGCCCGCCGCGCCCGCGAGGCCCGGCTTTACGGAGCGGGCCGCCATCGCGTATGTGCACGGCGCATTCTATATAGTGCGGACCGGCAGCGCGCGGCGCGCCGGTCGACGGCCGGTTAAGGCGGGGGTTCGGCATGAACGATGTGACGGTGACCGATCGTCCGGTGAACGACAGTCTGGTGACGGTCTTCGGCGGCTCCGGCTTTGTCGGCCGCCACGTGGTGCGCGCGCTCGCCATGCGCGGCTATCGCGTCCGCGTGGCGGTCCGCCGGCCCGAGCTCGCCGGTTTCCTCCAGCCCCTCGGCTTCGTCGGGCAGATCCAGGTCAGCCAGGCCAACGTGCGCTTTCCCGACAGCGTCGCCCGCGCCGTTGACGGCGCCGAGGCCGTGGTCAACCTCGTGGGCGTGCTGGCCGAGACCGGCCGCCAGAGCTTCGACGCGGTCCATGTCTATGGCGCCCGCGCCGTCTCCGCCGCCGCGGCGGCCCGGGGCACGCCGCTGGTGCATGTCTCGGCCATCGGCGCCGATGCGGACTCCCCGTCGGGCTACGGTCGCAGCAAGGCGGAAGGCGAGGAAGCGGTCCGCGCCGCGGTGCCGGACGCGGTGATCTTCCGTCCGTCGGTCATGTTCGGGCCGGAGGACACCTTCTTCAACCGCTTCGCCGCCATGGCCCGGCTTTCCCCCGCGCTGCCCCTCATCGGCGGTGGCGCCACGCGCTTCCAGCCGGTGTTCGTGGGCGATGTGGCCGCCGCCGTGCTCAAGGCGGTGGACGGCAAGGCCAAGGCCGGCGCCACCTACGAACTGGGCGGGCCGGAAGTGCGGACCTTCCGCGAGCTGATGGAGCTGATGCTGCGTGAGATCGGC
This sequence comes from Xanthobacter pollutisoli, assembly GCF_040044995.1. NCBI lineage: Bacteria > Pseudomonadati > Pseudomonadota > Alphaproteobacteria > Hyphomicrobiales > Xanthobacteraceae > Xanthobacter > Xanthobacter pollutisoli. Next base: position 39,897 of record NZ_JBDZDP010000005.1, on the reverse strand, counting down.
GCCCAGCGCCTTCTCGTAGACCTGCCGTTCGGCTTCGCCAATTTCATCGCCGGCCTGACCCAGTGGGCGCCGGGCGCGCCCCTCACCACGGACCAGGTGGCCATGCTGCGCTCGGACAATGTGGTGTCGGACGCCGCAAGGGCGGCGGGGCTGACCTTCGCCGGCCTCGACATCTCCCCCGCGGCGCTGTCGGCGGTCCTGCCCACCTACCTCTGGCGGTTCCGCAAGGCCGGGCAATTCACCCGCGTGGAGACATGATCCGGGACGCCGCCCCGCTGGGAGGAGCGTCCCCCGCAGCCGCCGCGACCGGCGGCCGGCAGGGCTGACGAGATGACAAGCGACGACGGACGCCTCGATATCAAGATTTGCGGCATCAGGACGGCCGAGGCCCTCGACGCGGCGCTCGATGCCGGGGCCGATTTCGTCGGTTTCGTGCATTTTCCGAAAAGCCCGCGCCACCTCGCCTTGGCCGATGCGCCGCCCCTCGTGGCGCGGGTGGCCGGACGGGCGAAGAAGGTGGCGCTGCTCGTCAATCCGGACGACGCCCTGGTGGCCGAGGTGGTTGCCGCCTTCTCGCCGGACCTCATCCAGCTGCACGGCACCGAGACGCCGGAGCGCGTCGCCGCGATCCGCGCCCGCTTCGCGGTGCCGGTCATGAAGGCGCTGCCGGTGGCGCGGCGGGAGGATCTTGCGGCGCTCGGCGCCTATGCCGAGGTCGCCGACCGCATCCTGTTCGATGCCAAGCCCGATCCCGGCGCGCTGTTGCCGGGCGGCAACGGCGTTCCGTTCGACTGGACGCTGGTTGCCGGCCTTGACGTTGGGCGGCCTCTCATGCTTTCCGGAGGCCTTGCTGCCGACAACGTGTCGCAGGCCCTCGGCGTGGTCCGGATGAGCGGGGTGGACGTATCGTCAGGTGTGGAGGATGCGCCCGGCGTCAAAAGCCCCGACAAGATCCGCGCCTTCATCGCCGCGGCCCGACGCGCCGCGGCCGGCCTTCCCGATCCCGGGGCCCCTGACCGCGCAGCGGACGGGGCCGCCGACCTCTCACCGAAAGTCCGCGCGTCGTGACCGCTCTCAATTCCTATCGCACCGGCCCCGATCACCGCGGCCATTTCGGCATCCATGGCGGGCGCTTTGTCGCCGAGACGCTGATGCCGCTGATCCTGGAGCTGGAACGGGCCTATGAGGAGGCCAAGGCCGATCCCGCCTATCACGCGGAGATGGCAGGCTACCTCACTCACTACGTGGGCCGGCCCTCGCCGCTCTATTTCGCCGAGCGTCTTACCGACCACCTGGGCGGCGCCAAGGTCTATCTGAAGCGCGAGGAGCTGAACCACACCGGCTCCCACAAGGTGAACAACGTGCTCGGCCAGATCCTGCTCGCCCGCCGCATGGGCAAGGAGCGGATCATTGCCGAGACCGGCGCCGGCCAGCACGGCGTCGCCACCGCCACCCTGTGCGCGCGCTTCGGGCTCAAGTGCGTGGTCTACATGGGCGCCGTGGACGTGGAGCGTCAGGCGCCCAACGTGTTCCGCATGAAGATGCTGGGCGCCGAGGTGGTGCCGGTGCAGTCCGGCGCGCGCACCCTGAAGGACGCTATGAACGAGGCGCTGCGCGACTGGGTGACCAACGTGCACGACACCTTCTACTGCATCGGCACGGTGGCGGGGCCACACCCCTATCCGGCCATGGTGCGCGACTTCCAGTCCATCATCGGCCGCGAGACGCGCGAGCAGATGATGGAGATGGAAGGCCGCCTGCCGGACAGCCTCGTCGCCGCGGTGGGCGGTGGCTCCAACGCCATGGGCCTGTTCCACCCCTTCCTGGACGATTCCACCGTCGAGATCTTCGGCGTCGAGGCGGCCGGGCGCGGCCTAGACACACACGAGCACGCCGCCTCTATCGCCGGCGGGCGGCCGGGGGTGCTGCACGGCAATCGCACCTATCTGCTGATGGACGACGACGGCCAGATCACCGAGGCCCATTCCATCTCCGCCGGCCTCGACTATCCCGGCATCGGGCCGGAGCATTCCTGGCTGAACGACGTGGGCCGCGCCACCTATCTGTCCTGCACCGACCAGGAGGCGCTCGACGCCTTCCAACTGCTGACCCGCCTCGAGGGCATTATTCCGGCGTTGGAATCCGCCCATGCCATCGCCAAGGTGATCGAGCTGGCGCCGGCGCGGGCGAAGGATCATCTCATGGTGGTCAACCTTTCCGGCCGGGGGGACAAGGACGTGCCCCAGGTGGCGGAGATTCTTGGAACTCGTCTGGGGGCGTGACCATGAAGAGCTTCTGCGCCGTTCACCGCATGCGAGCTGCCCTGTGGGCCTCGGTTGCCGTCCTCGCTGTCCTGCCGGGCGCGACCGCGTCCGCCCAGACTCAGGCCCAGACAGCAGTGCCGTCCCCGGCCGACGGCCTGCAGCTGACCGCGGCCAAGGTCTATACCGACGCCGCCGGCGCCTACGTGTCGGTGGCGGTGAAGAACACCGGCGCCAAGACGGTGTCGGAGGTGTTCGTCACCTGCGAGTTCTTCGCCGGCAAGCGCTCGCTGGGCAAGTCCTCCACCACGGTTTTCTCCATCGTCGGCGGCCTCACCGGCACCGATCAGGTGCGCCTGCTGGGCGGCTCGTCGGCGAACCGCACCAATTGCGCCATCACCGGCCAGAAATAGGGCGCCACCGCCCGCATCCCTCGAGTCCAGGCAAGCCCATGACCGCGCGTTCCACCACCCGCATCTCCGACCGCTTCGCCGCTCTGAAGGAAGAGGGCCGGCCCGGCCTCGTGACCTTCGTGACCGCCGGCGACCCGGACGGCGAGACCTCGCTTGCCATCCTGAAGGCACTGCCCGGCGCGGGCGCCGACGTGATCGAGCTAGGCGTTCCGTTTACCGATCCTATGGCCGACGGCCCGGCCATCCAGGCGGCGGGCCTGCGCGCCCTGAAGGCGGGCCAGACCCTCGCCAAGACGCTGGACATGGTGCGCACCTTCCGTGCCGAGGACGGCACCACGCCCGTGGTGCTTATGGGCTATTTCAATCCCATCTACGTCTATGGCGTGGAGCGCTTCCTCGCCGACGCCAAGGTTGCGGGCGTGGACGGCCTCATCGTGGTGGACCTGCCGCCCGAGGAGGACGACGAGCTGTGCATTCCGGCGCTCGACGCCGGCCTGGATTTCATCCGCCTCGCCACCCCCACGACCGACGACAATCGCCTGCCGGCGGTGCTGCGGCACACTGCGGGCTTCGTCTATTACGTCTCCATCACCGGCATCACCGGCGCGGCGACGCCGGATGCGGACGTGGTGGCCAAGGCCGTCGCTCGCATCAAGGGCCATACCGCGTTGCCGGTGGCCGTGGGCTTCGGCGTGAAGACGCCCGAGCAGGCCGCCGCCATCGCCGCCGGAGCGGACGCGGTGGTCGTGGGCTCGGCGCTCGTTGAAGTGGTGCGGCGCACGCTCGACGAGCAGGGCCGCGCCACCGCCAACACGGTGATGGGCGTCGAGGCGCTGGTGAGCGAGCTGGCCCAGGCGGTGCGCGCCGTCCGCCGGTGAGCCTCCCCACCTGCTTTCGCCGCCCTGCCGCACTTTCGCCGCGGGGGGATTGCCAATAGAGGCGCGCAAGACAGTGTGCGCTGCACACGAAGCGGGTTATTGTATTCCCACAGCGGCCCGCCCCGAACGCGGCCGCCCGACGGCCCGCCCGTCCCCGGAGAAGATCCCGTGAACTGGATTTCGAACGTCGTCCGCCCGAAGATCCGCGACTTCCTGGCCCGTCGCGAGGTCCCCGAGAATCTCTGGGTGAAATGCCCCGAGACCGGGCAGATGGTGTTCCACAAGGATCTCGAGGCCAATCTCTACGTCATCCCCGCGTCCGGCTACCACATGCGCATGGATGCGGTGCAGCGCATGAAGGCAACTTTCGACGACGGCGCCTATGACGAGGTGGTGCTGCCGGACGTCGCCACAGACCCGCTGAAGTTCCGCGACGAGCGGCGCTATCTCGACCGCCTCAAGGATGCGCGCACCAAGACCGGCTACCAGGATGCGGTGAAGGTGGCGACAGGCCTCCTCACCGAGCTGCCGGTGACCATCGCGGTGCAGGATTTCAGCTTCATGGGCGGCTCGCTGGGCATGGCCGCCGGCGAGGCGGTGGTGAAGGGCCTCCAGACCGCGGCGGAGAAGGGCACGCCCTTCATCATGTTTGCGGCGTCGGGTGGGGCGCGCATGCAGGAGGGCATCCTGTCCCTCATGCAGATGCCGCGCACCACCGCAGCCATCCAGGAATTGCGCGAGGCCAAGAAGCCCTACATCGTGGTGCTGACCAATCCCACCACCGGCGGGGTGACCGCCTCCTACGCCATGCTCGGCGACGTGCAGATCGCGGAGCCCGGCGCGCTCATCGGCTTCGCCGGCCCGCGGGTGATCGAGCAGACCATCCGCGAGAAGCTGCCCGACGGCTTCCAGCGCGCCGAATACCTGCGCGACCATGGCATGCTCGATATGGTGGTCCACCGCCACGAGATGCGCGACACCCTCGGCCGGCTCTGCCGGCTGCTCACCAAGGCGCCGGCCCTGCCGCCGAAGGGGCGGCTTCCCCGCCCCCAGGCAGCGTAAGGGAGGCCTGACACGGGCCCGACGGCCCCGGCTTGAACACCATGGCACTGCCCCTGCCCGCCCGCGCCACCGACGAGATCCTGTCCCGCCTCGCTGCGCTTCACCCCAAGAAGATCGACCTCTCCCTCGCCCGGATGGAGCGGCTGCTGGAGGCGCTTGGCCATCCCGAGCGACGCCTGCCGCCGGTGATCCACGTGGCCGGCACCAACGGCAAGGGCTCCACCATCGCCTTCATGCGGGCGATGCTCGAAGCCGCCGGGCAGAGCGTCCACGTCTACACCTCGCCCCATCTCGTGCGGTTCAACGAGCGCATCCGGCTCGGCGCTCCGGACGGCGGGCGGCTGGTGTCCGACGCGGCGCTGGCCGACGCCCTCGACCGGGTGGAGGCGGCCAACGACAGTGCTCCCATCACCCTGTTCGAAATCACCACCGCGGCCGCCTTCGTCCTGTTCGCTGAGCACCCGGCCGACGTGCTTCTGCTGGAGGTCGGCCTCGGCGGCCGGCTCGACGCCACCAATGTGGTGGACCAGCCCCTCGCCAGCGTCATCACCCCGGTCTCCATCGACCATGTGGATTTCCTCGGCTCCTCGGTGGCGGCCATCGCCGGCGAGAAGGCCGGCATCATCAAGCCCCGCTCCCCCGTCGTGGTGGGCGCCCAGACGCCCGAGGCGCTCGCCGTCATCGAGCGGACGGCGGCGAAGCGGCTGGCGCCCCTGTTCGTGCGCGGCGAGCACTGGAACGTGCAGGAGGAGGCGGGCCGCCTCGTCTATGCCGACGAGAACGGCTTGATGGACCTGCCGCGCCCGCGCCTCGTGGGACCGCACCAGATCGACAATGCCGGTCTCGCCATCGCCGCGCTGCGCACCGCCCGCCTGCCTGCGGCGCAGGATGCGGCAACGCTCCAGTCGGGCATCATCAAGGCGGATTGGCCGGCCCGGCTTCAGCGCCTCGCTCCCGGGCCGCTGGTGTCGCGCGCACCCGCCGGGGTGGAAGTCTGGCTGGACGGCGGCCACAATGCCGCCGGCGGCGCCGCCCTGGCCCATGCCCTGTGCGAGCTGGAGGAGCGCTATTCGCGTCCGCTGGTTCTCATCCTCGGCATGCTGGGCACCAAGGACGTGACCGGCTTCCTCTCCCCCTTCACCGGCCTCGTGCGCGAGGCCATCGCGGTGCCCGTGCCCGGCGAGCATGCCGGCCTGAAGCCGGAAGAGGTGGCCGCAGCTGCGGTGGGCCTCGGCATCAAGGCCAGCGTCGCCCGCGATGTGGCGAGCGCCCTCGATGCCATCGCCCGCGAGGCTGTGGTGCCGCCGCCGCGGGTGCTTATCGCCGGGTCTCTCTATCTCGCCGGCGCGGTGCTGGCCGCCAACGGCGCGGCGCTGGCCTGATCCGACATGTCTCCGCCGGCAGGCGACTACACCGCCGCAAAGATGGAGGCGCCGAGCTCCGCCGGCCCGACGGCGGCGCGGAACGGCGCGAACAACTCGCGGCCGACGCCGACGTGATTGCCCGTAAGATCGGCTGAGGCCGCAGGGCGGGCGGCCCATTCGGCCGGCGGCACCAGCACTTCCAGGCGTCCCTCCACCGCATCGAGGCGGATGAGGTCGCCGTCGCGGATGCGGGCGATGGCGCCCCCCTCCACCGCCTCGGGCGTGACGTGGATCGCCGCCGGAACCTTGCCGGAGGCGCCGGAGAGCCGTCCGTCGGTGACGAGGGCCACCTTGTGCCCCTTGTCCTGCAGCACGCCGAGGGGCGGCATGAGCTTGTGCAGCTCCGGCATGCCATTGGCCCGGGGACCCTGGAAACGCACCACGGCAATCATGTCGTGGTCGAGGGTTCCGGCCTTGAAGGCGGCCTGGAGCTCTTCCTGCGAGTGGAACACCCGTGCCGGCGCCTCGATCACATGGCGCTCGGGTGCCACCGCGGAGGTCTTGATGACGGCACGGCCGAGGCTGCCGTCCAGCACGGCGAGGCCGCCGGTGGGCTGGAACGGCGCGGCCGCCCCGCGCAGCACCTTGTCGTCGCCGCTCGCCGCCGCACCGTCACGCCACGCGAGGCTGCCGTCCTCGCCCAGCACGGGCTCGCGGGTATAGGCCTCCAGCCCCGGCCCCAGGATGGTCTCCACGTCGGCGTGAAGAAGCCCCGCCGACAGGAGTTCGCGGATGACGAAGGGCACGCCGCCGGCGGCGTGGAAATGGTTCACGTCCGCCGAGCCATTGGGGTAGACGCGGGCAAGCAGCGGCGTCACCTCCGCCAGCGCCGCGAAATCGTCCCAGCTGAGGGCGATGCCCCCCGCCGCTGCCATGGCGACGAGGTGCAGGGTGTGATTGGTGGAGCCGCCGGTGGCGTGCAGGCCGACGATGCCGTTGACGAAGGCCCGCTCGTCCAGCATTCGGCCGGCGGGGATATAGGCGTTTCCGAGCGCCGTGATGGCCAGCGCCCGCTGCGCCGCCGCGCGGGTGAGGGCGTCGCGCAGCGGCGTGTCCGGGGTGACGAAGGATGCGCCCGGCAGGTGCAGGCCCATGATCTCCATGAGCATCTGGTTGGTGTTGGCGGTGCCGTAGAAGGTGCAGGTGCCCGGCCCGTGATAGGACTGCGACTCCGCCTCCAGCAGCGCGTCGCGCCCCACCTTGCCCTCGGCGTAGAGCTGGCGGATGCGGGACTTCTCGTTGTTGGGCAGGCCGCTGGTCATGGGACCGGAGGGAATGAACACTGCCGGCAGGTGGCCGAATGAGAGGGCGCCGATGACGAGGCCGGGCACGATCTTGTCGCAGATGCCGAGGAAGACGGCCGCATCGAACGTCTGGTGGGAGAGGGCGACGGCCGTGGAGAGGGCGATCACCTCGCGGGAGAACAGGGAGAGCTCCATGCCGGCCTCACCCTGGGTGATCCCGTCGCACATGGCCGGCACGCCGCCAGCCACCAAAGCCACGCCGCCGACATCCCGCGCGGCCTCGCGCAGCAGCTCGGGATAACGTTCGTAGGGGCGGTGCGCCGAAAGCATGTCGTTATAGGCGGTGACGATGCCCATCGACGCGCCCTGGCCGGCGCGCAGCATTGCCTTGTCGGACGGGCCGCAGGCCGCAAATCCGTGGGCCTGGTTGGCGCAGCCCAACGCCTGGCGCTGGGGCTTTCGGGCCGCGGCCTCCTTGATGCGATCGAGATACCGCCAGCGCGTGTCCGCGCTGCGGCGGACGATGCGCTCGGTCACCTCACCGACGCGCTCATTGAGGGAAGGGGCGTACCCATTGGTGGACATGGCGGTCTCCTGCTGGCGGCGGCTCGGCAAGCAAGCCGCCACCATAGCAGGCCCGGCGGGCAGAGAATGGGGCAGCGCGGGCGGGGCCGGCGCACAGGACAGGCCCGGTTGCGCTCCCTCGCGAGGATCAGGGCAGCACGACCTCGCCTTCGTCCTCGCCGTCCCACCAGTGCAGGCGGCGCGCCTCGACCTTGATCATCACGAGGCCGGGGGTGTCTACGCCCTTGTCGAACCAGCGGTCGAGATCGGAATTCCAGTGGGCCTCGAACTGCTGCTTTTCCCGCACCAGGCTCGCCGCGCCCTCGATGGTCACGAAGAACGGGCGCTGGCCGAGCATGCCGCTCGACCCCTGAAGCGACAGGCCGACGCTGGGCTCGCGGGCAATGTCCTTCACCACCCGGCTGTCATCCAGGGCGAAGAAGAAGGAATCGCCGTCGTAGTCCACATCGCCATTGTTGCTCATGGGGCGCCCCGCCAGAGCGCCGCCGTCGCTCTTGGTAAACAGGGTGGTGAAGTCGATCTTGCGCATCTTGCCGGCAACGTCGGCGAGGGTCATGTCAGCCATCTTTTTCTCCGCTTGAGGCTTTGAGAGGTGTCCCCCTTCAATGCCCGGGAGCCCCGGATGGTTCACCGAAAGCGGGCTGCAAGCTCGCGCGGTAGCGCCGACGCCCGAATGCAACTGCGGTGGGGATCTTGGCTGGACGGTCGGGCAGCGCCGACGCGCAAGCCGGCAGAGTGGCGTGGTGCGGGCGGTCGGACTCGAACCGACATATCCGTGAGGACGGCGGATTTTGAGTCCGCTGCGTCTACCAATTCCGCCACGCCCGCATGCCGAACGGCGGGGGCAGGGCTCCCGCGCGCCTTGCTGCTATAGCGGCTGGCGAAAGGCCCGGCAATATGGCCGAGCCGCCGGACTCAGACGCCCCGCGGGACGAGCCCCGAGCCCCAGCCCACGGGCAGGCGGACCACGCTGCGCACCGCAGCGCGGGGCAGGGCGACCTCGCGGCGGGTCTCCTCCTCAGGGGCCAGAGCGGCGAGGAATTCCTCGGCCCAGCGGTCGATGTCCCGAGCTTCCAGCACGCGCATCATCCGCGCATGGCGGTCGCGCCGCTCTGCCAGCGGCATTTCCAGCGCGCGGCGCAGATTGGCCGCCAGACCCTCCGTGTCGTGCGGATTCACGATGAGCGCACCGGTGCGCATCTCGCTCGCCGCGCCGGCGAATTGGGAGAGCAGCAGCACGCCGGGATCTGCCGGGTCCTGGGCAGCCACGAACTCTTTGGCAACGAGGTTCATGCCGTCGCGCAGCGGCGTCACCAGCGCCACGTTGGCACGGCGATAGAAGCCGGCCAAAGCGGAGCGCGAATAGGTGCGGTTCACATAGCGCAGCGGGGTCCAGGACACGTCGCTGTAGGCGCCGTTGATCTGGCCCGCCTTGTGGGAGACGTAGCGGTCCATCTCCTGATACTCGGGCACATCGATGCGGCTCTTGGGCGTGATCTGCACATAGGTCACGCGGTCGTGCCACTCGGGCGCGGTCCGCAGGAAATGCTCGTAGGCATCCAGCCGATTGGGAATGCCCTTGGAATAATCGAGGCGGTCGACGCCGATGATGAGCTTGCGGCCGGACAGGCTGTCGTGGAACGACTTGATGAAATTGGTGCGGGCAGCATGGCGCGCCCGGCGCGCGAAGGGGCGCGTCTCGATGCCGACCGGGAAGGTGCCGAGCTTCACCCGGCGGCCGCCTATATCGCAGCCGGTGCCGTCCGGCGTGGTCTGGCCGCCGCGGGTTTCCAGATAGCGGGCGAAATTCTCCCGGTCGCCCTCCGTCTGGAACCCGACGAGATCGTAGGACGCAAGCGCGCCGACCGTATCGCCATGCTGCGGCAGCGCCTGGATAAGATCGGCCGGCGGCATGGGAATGTGCAGGAAGAAGCCGATGCGGTTGCGATGGCCGCGCTCGCGCAGATATTTCGCCAGCGGCATCATGTGGTAATCATGGATCCACAGGATATCGTCCGGGCGAATGATCTTCTCGAGATGATCGGCAAACTGGCGGTTGACCCGGATATAGCCGGAAAGATCCGAGCGGTAGAATTCGGACAGGTCCACCCGGTAGTGCAGGACCGGCCACAACACCCGGTTGGCGAAGCCGTTGTAATATTCCTGGTAGTCCTCGTTGGTCAGGTCCACCACCGCATAGGTGATGCCGGCGTGCTTTGTCACCTGCGGCGCGTCGGACGGGTCCGGCGCGATCCGCCCGCTCCAGCCGAACCAGATGCCGCCCCTGTCCTTCAAGGCGGCATTCACCGCCACAGCCAGTCCGCCGGCAGCTCCACCGGAGCGCTGGGGCAGGGCCACCCTGTTCGATACGACCACGATTCGGGACACGGGGGTCACCTCCTCAGTTGCCGCGGCTCGGCCGCGAGGTGGGTGATGAGGGCGCGCACCGCGCTGGGATCGGGAAGCACCGTCTGCGCGCCGGCGCGCTCGATGCCGACCGCGATGGCGATACCTCCGGCTGCGCGGACGGCACGGAAGCCGGCTTCATCGGTGACGTCGTCGCCGATGAAGACCGGCGTGCGGCCGGCGAACGCAGGCAAGGCGAGGAAGGCGTCCACCGCCGTCCCCTTGTCGTGGCCCTTGCGCTTGATCTCGAACACGCAATGACCGGGCAGGAGCGTGACATCGGGGAAGCCGCCGACGACCGACAGGAGGGCCCGGCGCAGCACGGGCTCCACCGTCGGCTGAGCGCGGTAGTGCACAGCGATGGCTGTCTCCTTGTCTTCGGCGAAAACGCCGTTGAACTCGGAGGCAACGGTTCCCACCGCGCGGCGCAGCGACCGCTCGAGGGGCGCCGCCCGCACGATGTCGCCGCTGGGCGCGGTGCGGCTCTCGGCGCCATGGCTTCCTGCGGCGGCGAAGCGCCGTGGACCGAAGAGGGCGTCGAGATCGGCGATGGTACGCCCGCTCACGAGCGCAAGCGCCCCGCCCGCCCGCCGCGCGAGGGCTGCGAGCGTATCGGGGAGATTATAGGGAACGACCACCTCATTGGGGCGGGCAGCGATATCGAGCAGCGTGCCGTCGACATCAAGGAAGAAAGCATGAGTCGTGGCGTCGATGCCGCCGCAAAGCCCTGAAGCGGATCCCGAAAAAGCATATCCCGCCGGACGCGGCGGTCCTTGCAGCATGCCAAGCACGGGTTGATCCTTATTCCATTACTGTCGCTTCAACGCCGCTGTAAGCGCCACGGTTCCCCCGCATGATGGTCGCAAAGCCGCCACACGGCAAACTTCGACGGCGAAGGCGAAGGTCATACGGAACCGCAGCCGTTCATCGGCGTTCGACCAGCGACACGGGAGATCATGGCCAATGCTCGGTTGGGACACGCATTCGACGGCGGACAGCGTCGGCCGTCGCATCGCGACGCTACGAGATGAACTTGACAACCTGCAGTTGTCGGTCCGACACAGCGGCAGCGGCTTGGGCCGGCTTGCCTCCGACGCCCACGACTGGGTGTCCGAGCATGCGGAAACGCTGGCCCGTCCGGGGCTGAGGGCGATTCGCCGATATGTGGAGCCGGCGCATCGTCCGATGCCGGTTTTGCCGGTGCTCGCCGCAGCGGTGGTTGTGGGGCTCGGCGTCGGCGCCGTGCTATATGCCGTATCGAGAGGCAAAAGCCCCTCGAGTGACGCTGCCGATGAAGACGGCGAGCCGTACTATCCGACGGCGGAATGACTGGAAATGGATGTTCCGGCGCGCTGCCGGGACCGGGCAAGGGAGAACATGATGAAAGCGGCTCTCATTGTGTGCGCCATGGCGCTGGCGCTCGGCGGCTGCAGTGAATATTCCCGGCAGGACCGGGCGGTGGGCGGCGCGCTCATCGGCGGCGGCACCGGTGCGCTGATTGGCGCGGCGGCGACTGGAACGGGCACTGGCGCCCTGGTAGGCGGCCTTGTGGGTGCTGGCGCCGGCGCCATCATCGGTGCGGAAACCACCCCCCGCGCCTGCTGGGCGCGCGATGCCTACGGCAACCGCTATCGCGTGCAGTGCCCCTGAGCCAAAGCATCGCTACAACGAGAAAGGCGCCCGTCGGGCGCCTTTTTCTTTGCCGCTGTCCTTCCTTCTGACGGTCGGTAAGAGAGGTCGGCGCAGGATTTTTAACCAAGCCGCGTGAATTGGAGCCGGTTCCACGCAAAAGGGGAGGCCGGATTTGCCAGCCTCCCTTCTGTTCACGAGAGCGTGATTGCGTGGTTTGCACTCACGGCACAGTAGGACCGCGGCCGCGCCGCATCAGGCCAAGGACGGCCGAGATGACGAAGAGGATGATCGCCACGAAGAAGATGATCTTCGCGATCTCGATGGCAGTACCGGCGATGCCGCCGAAACCAAGCAGCGCCGCGATCAGCGCGATGACGAGAAAGGTAATCGCCCAGCTCAGCATTTTCTGTCTCCTTGATCGGACAGGTTCAGCCAGTCGATGGGCGCTCCATTACTGGGAGATCACCTTCGTCTGTGCTGCAATTGTCACCCGTCTTGGCAACGGCGGAACTGTGGCGCTTGTTCCACGCCTCGCGCGATTCCTCATCAGCCCGCCGCCCGCCGGTGCGGCGGTGTGCGCGGGGGAACCAATCCTGCCGTGCGGCGTTGCTGGATGGATCGGTCGAACCAAGGAGGAGCAGGATGAACGGATCGCGCAACGATGCGGCACCAGCCGGCTCCGAGCGGAAGGACACGCAGTGGCCGTCCGCAGCGGCACCCCATGGTTATGACCGGCCGGAATTCGGTCCGGGTGAAAGCCGCCGCGATTTTCCGCCGCGCCGCGTGCGCGAGGCGGACGAAGAGCGTCGGCTCCTGAAAGAGGCGGAAGCCGCTTTCGAGGGTCCGGACCGGCGAGAGGATATCGACGTGCAGGACGACGGCGATGCGGAGGACGGCGTGCCGTCGGCCGAAAGCCCGTCGCGGCTTTATCGTGATTAGCCGCTGGACGAGACGGTAAAACCATGTTGCAACGCACGTGGGTGTTCTTCATTGTCAAGGCGCCCGCGTCTGTCCTGAAGACCCCGCCATGCGAACGGCACGCTTTCAAGGCTCCATCGACACGCCCATGACGACGCAGCATCAGAAAGAGGCAGGCGGCATGCGAACGCCTCATCGCCGCGACATCTCCGCCAGGCAGGATCTGCTTGGGCGCGAGCTGCGGCAGCTTTTCGACGATTACACCCAGGAAGACATGCCCGATGAGCTGAAGGCGCTCGCCGAGCGGTTGCAGTCTGCGTTCGAGCGAAAGGACGAACCGGAGGACGCGGTCGTCAACGGCTCTGCCTCGGGAGGCGGTTCCGCCCCGGCCGAGGCAGCCGAGCCCGACGCTGCGGACAAGACAGACCAGGACAGCACGAAGGCCTAGTCTTCCGGGTCCAATCCTACACAATTTAAGCGTCCCTTTCACATGTCTTAAGGGCATGATGGGAGGGGCGCGTCTGCCTGTGCTTGAGACGTTTTTCTCAAATCGTGCGCGGCTTTAACCCCTTCGCAAGACCGGTCTCGCCAAGGTGGGGCCATGTCGCGCGGCACGCCCCGTTTCCTCCTCGCCATTCTCCTCGTGGCCGGCGCCCTCACGGGCTGTCGCTTCGGCCTGGAGGAGCGTGACCCCTGGCGTGCGGAGGCCGAAGAGCAGTGCCTTGCGGCCAAGGCCGTGGTTGCCTCCGCCTTTATGGAGCCGCTTCCGGCCATCGACGGACCCGGCACTTGCGGCATGGAGCATCCGTTCCGCGTGAGTGCGCTGGCCCAGGGCAATGTGGTGCTGGAGCCGGCCGGCAAGCTCGCCTGCCCGGTCATCTATCAGGTGGACATGTGGGTTCAGGAGGTAGTCCAGCCCGCGGCACTCGCCTGGCTGGGCCAACCCATCGTCGCCATCAGCCAGATGTCCTCTTATTCATGCCGCGGCATGAACGGGGACCCCAACGCCAAGATCTCCGAGCATGCATTCGGCAATGCCCTGGATGTCGGCGCCTTCCGAACGGCGGACGGGCGCTGGATCACAGTGAAGAACGGCTGGAAGGGCTCATCGGAGGAGCGCGGCTTCCTACTGCAGGTTCAGGCGGGTGCGTGCGAACGCTTCACCACCGTGCTTGCTCCGGGCTCCAACGTCTTCCATTACGACCATATCCACGTGGACCTGATGCGCCACGCCAAGGGCCGCACCATTTGCAAGCCGGCACCCCGCCCGTTGCCCGCACCGCCCATGGCCGAGCCGCTGCCGGCGAAGGCCCCGCCCATGGCCGCGGCTCCCGCCATGGCGCCCGTGGCGGAGGCACCCGCGGTCTATCGCAGCGAGCAGGCCGTGCCGCCGCCCGAGCAGCCGTCCTTTTTCTCGACCCTGTTCGGCGGCGGCCGCCCGGCGCCGCAGCCGGCTCCCGTCGCTGCGCAAGAGCCACCTCCGCCTCCGCCCCCCGCGCTGCCGCCCATGTCGGTTGCGCCGCAGCCGGCGTCCCAGATCATCGCCTCGCCCGCGCCCCCGCCGCCCGGATACCCGCCGTCGACGGTGGGGCAGGGCGGCTATGCCCCCCCGCCGGCCCCCGCCGTCCCGCCGACCGCCCGCGGGGCGGGGTCGCCGCAGGGCTTGCCGCCCGGCTGGCAGGTGGGCCCGCAAGGGGTTCCCATGTCCTATTCGTCGTCGAGCAATCCCGAGACCGGATCCATCAAGCGCAAATACTACACGGCGCCGATTCCCCAGCCGTCCACGATCCCGCTCCCGAAAGCCAGGGCCGGTGAGGATTGAAGATGGCGGGCGCGCTTCCCTTTGCCGGCATCGATGGCTGCCGCGGCGGCTGGGTCATCGCGCGGTGGGACGGCGCCGACCATCTCCAGCTCTATCGCCGCGCCCGGATGGAAGAGCTGTTCGATGAAGCCGACGCACCCGTTGCCGCAGCCATGGACATGCCCATCGGCCTGCCCGACACGAGCGAGACCGGCGGCCGGGCCGCCGAGCGGGCGGTGCGTCCCCTCCTCGGCATGCGCCAGTCCTCGGTGTTCTCGGTTCCGGCCCGCGCCGCGGTGATGGCGGGCGTCGGGGCAGGTGACGAGTCCGTCCGGTTTGCCGCCGCCTGCGCCGCAGCCCTCGCGAATTCGCACCCGCCGCGCAAGGTTTCCAAGCAGTGCTTCCACCTGTTTCCCAAGATGGCGGAGCTGGACGAGCTGCTGCGCCGCCGGCCGGAGCTGCAGGCCCGGCTGGTGGAGTGCCCTCCGGAGGTGTCGTTCGCGGTCATGAACGGCGGGCCGCTTGTCGACGCCAAGAAGGTGAAGAGCCGTCCTCACCCGCCCGGGATCGCATATCGCATCGCCCTTCTGGCGCGGGCCGGTGTTCCCGCCGGCCTGCTTACGAAAAAGACTGCGCTTTCGCTCCGCGCCGGGCTGGACGATCTGGTGGACGCCTGCGCCTGCGTGGTCACCGCCAAGAGACTGGCCGAGGGCAGGGCCTTGCGCTTTCCAGATCCGCCGGGGCGCGACGCCTTCGGCCTGCCTGTCGCGATCACCGCCTGAGAGCCTTCCCTCACGTCGACATCGGACCGCGCGGCGAGCGGTTCTCCGGAAAATGCCCCTCGGCCGCGTGTGCAACACGGCGGCGCCACCGTGCCGCCGTCAGCGAGGGAACTAATGCGAAGCTCAGCCGTTCGTTCGGTCACGAATCCGTGCTATCTCGCGACCGCGAAATTGAGCGCTGCGGAGGAATGGTCCACATGTTCCCGACGCCGAAGCCGGTCCTGACGCCCAACACCTACGCCTATGAATCCGAGCCCATGGTGAAGCCGACCGGCTTCCGTGAGTATGACGCCCGCTGGTTGTTCCAGAAGGAAATCAACCTGATGGGCGTACAGGCTCTGGGCATGGGCCTCGGCACGCTGATGCACGAGATGGGCGTGAAGCCCGAGATCGTCACCGGGCACGATTTCCGCTCCTATTCGTCGTCCATCAAGCTGGCGCTGGTGTCCGGCCTCATGGCGGCGGGCATCAAGGTGCACGACATCGGCCTCGCCATGTCGCCCATGGCCTATTTTGCCCAGTTCGCCCTCGACGTGCCGGCGGTGGCGATGGTCACCGCCTCGCACAACGACAATGGCTGGACCGGCGTGAAGATGGGCGTGAACCGCCCGCTCACCTTCGGCCCCGACGAGATGACGCGGCTGAAGGACATCGTGCTCGGCGCGAAGTTCGACCTCAGGGGCGGCGGCTCCTACGTCTTCGTGGAGAATTTCCCCGAGGTCTACATCAAGGACCTCACCGACCGGCCGAAGCTGAAGCACCCTATCAAGGCCATCGTCGCCTGCGGTAACGGCACCGCCGGCGCCTTCGCCCCGCGCATCCTGGAGGCGCTGGGCGTCGAGGTGGTGCCGCTGGACACCGAGCTCGACCACACCTTCCCCAAGTACAATCCGAACCCCGAGGACATGGAGATGCTCCATGCCATGCGGGACGCTGTTCTGGAGCACAAGGCGGACGTGGCGCTGGGCTTCGACGGCGACGGCGACCGCTGCGGCGTGGTGGACAACACCGGCGAGGAGATCTTCGCCGACAAGGTGGGCGTGCTGCTCGCCCGCGACCTCGCCAAGATCTACCCCAACTCCACCTTCGTGGTGGACGTGAAGTCCACCGGCCTGTTCGCCACCGATCCCGAGCTCATCAAGCTCGGCGTGAAGGCGGACTATTGGAAGACCGGCCATTCCTACATGAAGCGCCGGGTCAACGAGACCGGCGCGCTGGTGGGCTTCGAGAAGTCGGGCCACTATTTCTTCAACAAGCCGGTGGGTCGCGGCTATGACGACGGCCTCGTCTCCGCCATCGCGGTACTCGACATGCTGGACCGCAACCCCGGCAAGAAGCTCTCCGAGCTGCGCGAGGCGCTGCCCAAGACCTGGTCCTCGCCCACCATGTCCCCCCACTGCGCGGACGAGGCCAAGTACGGCATCGTCGCCGATGTGGTGAAGCATTACGAGAAGCTTGCCGCCGAGGGCGCCCTCGTCACCGGCCAGAAGATCCGCGACCTCGTGACGGTGAACGGCGTGCGCGTCACCTGCGAGGACGGCTCCTGGGGCCTGGTGCGTGCCTCCTCCAACAAGCCCGAGCTGGTGGTGGTCGTGGAGAGCCCGGTCTCCGAGGCGCGCATGCGCGAGATGTTCAAGGAAGTCGACAGCGTGCTGCGCACCCACCCGGCCGTGGGCGAGTACAACCAGACCATCTGAGCCGCCTTCAGACACCCCGGGGCGGCTCTTAGGCCGCCTCGGCCTGCCTGGGCGCCGCCTGGCCCGGGGATCGGCCTTCGAGCCGGCGGCTTGCTTTTTCCCAACCTCCGGCTCACCCATGCTGGCCCGAACGTCGGGCATCCGCATTTTCAGCATCGGAGCCAGATTGATCCAGCCTTCCCCTTGCGTCGCCGTCGTCGGTGCCGGTCCCGCCGGCCTTGCCGCGGCGGAGGTGCTCGCCGCGGCGGGCGCGCGCGTCACGCTCTATGACCGCATGCCGTCGGTGGCGCGCAAATTCCTCATGGCCGGCCGGGGCGGACTCAATCTCACCCATTCCGAGCCGCTGCTGCGCTTCCGCACCCGCTACGGCGCGTCGGCCGAGCGCCTCGCCCCCGCCCTCGACGCCTTCCCGCCCGACGCCCTGCGGCAATGGGCCCAGGACCTGGGGGAGGAGACATTCGTCGGCTCCAGCGGACGGGTCTTTCCGTTGAGCTTCAAGGCCTCGCCGCTGCTGCGGGCCTGGCTCCGCCGGCTCGCGGGGCAGGGGGTCGCCCTCTACACCCGCCACGCCTTCCGCGGCTTCACGCCCTCCGGCGCCCTTGCCTTCGACACGCCCGAGGGGGCGGCGGAGGTGACGGCGGACGCGGTGATCCTGGCGCTGGGCGGCGCATCCTGGCCGCGCCTGGGGGCGGACGGAAGCTGGGTGGAGCCCCTGCGGGCCGCGGGCATCGCCGTGCATGCGCTGGCGCCGGCCAACATGGGCGTCACCATCAGTTGGTCGGAGCATTTCCGCACCCGTTTCGCGGGCACGCCCTTGAAGCGCATCGCGCTTTCGTTCGGCAAGACCGTCGTGCGCGGCGAGGCGGTGGTGACGGCGGAGGGGCTGGAGGGCGGCGCCGTCTATGCGCTCTCCCGGGACCTGCGCCGGGCCCTCGGCCACAAGGCCGTCACCCTCCATCTCGACCTGCGTCCGGACGTGGAGGAGAAGACGCTGGCGGCCAAGCTCGCCGGCGTGCCGGCCAAGGCGTCCTATTCCACCGTTCTCGCCAAGGGCGGGGGCCTCCTGCCGGTGGCGGCCAACCTGGTGCGCGAGGTGACCGGTCCGGCCCGGCCGGAGGCCGCGGCGCTCGCCGGCCTCATCAAGGCGCTGCCGCTCACCGTCACCGGCCACGGCGGGCTGGAGCGGGCGATCTCAAGCGCCGGTGGCATCGCCTGGAAGAGCATTGCGCCGGATTACGCGCTGCTGGGCATGCCGGCGGACTGGCCGCCGGTGTTCGCGGCCGGCGAGATGCTGGATTGGGAGGCCCCAACCGGCGGCTATCTGCTGCAGGCCTGCTTTGCCACGGGCCGGGCGGCGGCGGAGGGGGCGCTGGCCCGCCTCGGCCTTAGCCGCTGAAGCCGCCGTCCTTCAGATAGGCCTCTTCCTCGGGTGTCGAGGGGCGGCCGAGGATGGCGTTGCGGTGGGGGAAGCGGCCAAAGCGGTCGATGGCGTCTTTATGGATCAAGGCGTATTCGAGGTTCTCCGCATTGCCGAGCACGCGATACAGCGCGACGCAGCGGGCCTGCGTGCCCTTGTCTTCGGCATGCATGAACGGCAGGTAGAAGAAGCTGCGCAGCGCCTCGGGAATGGACGGGTCCTTGTCGAAGCCGCGATCCACCGCCCGCTCGGCCCCCGCCAGCGCCATGGCGTCGGTGGCGAAGGCTCTTGGGGTGCCGCGGAAGACATTGCGTGGCACCTGATCGAGCAGGATGATCCGCGCCAGCGCCCCGGGCGCTGTGCCCTGCCAGCTGTCGAGGGCGCTGCCCGCCGCCGCCTCGAAGGCCGGCAGCAGGCCCGTCCGCACCTCCGCATCGAACGCCGGCCCGCCGTCGAACCACTTCTGCGGTCCCGCCTTCTGCCAGAAGTCGAGCACCGCCTCGGGAGTGAGGGCGACCGCGCTCATCGCGCCATCCCCGGGGGCGCCAGCGGATTGTCGGTCAGGGCGGCGCGGTCCGGCGCGTCCACCTCCGGCACGCCGAGGAAGGCATTGAACAGGCGGGTGATGACCTGAGGATCAAGGTCACGGACGATCATGACGAGGCGGGTGCGGTGGTCGTCGTCCGGCCAGCCGGCGAGCCGCGCCGGTGGGTGCATCACATGCTGCACGGCATGGATCACCACCGGAGTCTGAGGCTCCTCCGCCACTTTCACGATGCCCTTCATGCGCAGCACGTGGCCGCCGTGGGTGGCGCGCAGCAGCTCCAGGAACAGGTCCAGCGTTGCGGCGGGGATGGCGGCGTCGGTGGCGAGGGTGAAGGCGCGGATGCGGGCGTCGTGGCGGTTGGGGTCGACGCCGGCAGGATCGGCGTCCGCAGCCGCCACTTGCTCCTCGGCAAGCCAGCGCGCCACGTCCGGGATCTTGCTCGCGGCATCGTAGAGGCCGGCGCCCAGCAGCGCCGCGGCATCCGCCTCGCCGGCCGCGGCGTCGACGAGGCGCGCGGCCGGGGCGAGGCGCTTCAGCCGCGCCTTCAGCGCATCGAGGGCGGCGCGTCCCTCGGGACCGACGAGATCGGCCTTGGTGAGGACGATGCGGTCGGCCATGGCCGCCTGCTTCACCGCCTCCTCATGGGCGTCCAGCGTGGCGTCGCCGTTCACCGCATCCACCACGCAGACGATGCCGTCGAGCCGGTAGCGCAGGCCGAGATAGGGATGGGTCATCAGCGTATGGATGACGGGGGCAGGATCGGCGAGGCCGGTGGTCTCGATGATGACGCGGGAGAAGGGGGGCAGGCGGTCGTTGTCGCGGCCGCGAAGCAGGTCCTCCAGCGCCGCCACGAGATCACCTCGAACGGTGCAGCACAGGCAGCCGGAGGAGAGCATGACGATGCCTTCCTCCACGGTGCGCACGAACAGATGGTCGAGCCCCACCTCGCCGAACTCGTTGATGAGCACGGCGGCGTCCGCCAGCGCAGGATCGGCCAGCAGGGCATTGAGCAAGGTGGTCTTGCCGGCACCGAGGAAGCCGGTGAGCACGGTGACGGCGATCGGCTCCGGAGGCCCACGGCGGCGGGCGGGGGGCTCGGCTTCCGGCGCGGCGGGAGGGATCGGGTCGGGCGCCAGGCCCGTGGGCGCGGAGCCCGTCATGGCAGAATCTCCGGGCGGGAGAGGATTGTTCTTCCTGCCTCTACGAGACCGCCCGCGGGGTCAAGAGCGCGGCGGCGGGCGACGGACAGCGGAGAAGGAAGCGGACGGGCTCCGCACACGGTTTCGGGCGCGGTGGATCTGCGCTTCGGAGCTGGTTTGCTCGGCAGCTCATTGTTGAGAGCAAGCGCCCAATTCTCCCGAATGACAGGGCGGGCGAGGCGGCTGAGGCGACAGGCGGGCGCCATCGGATCTCGCCGCCGGACGTCACGCGCCGGCGGTGGCCGAACGGGAAAGTGGCCGGGTCAGGTCGCCGGCTTGGGGGCCGGGGCTGCGCTCTCGGCGGGGGTTTCAGCGGGCTTCGGCTTCGGCTTGGGCTTCGGCGTGGGCACGCTTCCCGCGGCAACGGGGGCCTGCGGCTGCACCTGCTTCTTGGGGGCGTCGGTCTTCGGCTTGTCGGAGGTGCTGGCGGTGGCCGTGGCCGGCTTCGGCGCAGGCTTTGCGGCGGGCTTGGCAGCCGCCTTCGGCGGGTCCTTGTCGCCGTCGGCTGCACCGTCGCCGTCGGCGGAAGCGGTCGCCTTGGACCTGGCATCGGGCTTGGCGTCGGGCTTGGCCGCCTGCTTGGGCTTCTTTGGCTTCTCGTCCGGGGCATAAGCGGTGGCGAAATCCTCCACCGAATTGCGCGTGCCCACATAGACCGGCACCGGCGCCATGGACGGCGGCAGGGTCTGGAGCAGTTCCGCGCCGGACTTGGGCAAGGTCGGTGCGGCGAAGGCGAAGCCGGCGCTCGCCGTGGGATCGGGCTCGTCGTCGGCCTCGGAGGCGGTGACGGCGCGCTTGCCGCCGCAGACCTCGGCCTTCATGTTGCCGGGCGGACCGCCCTGGTTGGAAATGCTCGAGAGCAGCGGGTTCACCGCGCCGAACGGGCTCCAGGTGGCCTGAAAGCCCTTCTCGAACAACAGCGCCGCCTGCTCGGTGCGGGCGGTGCCGGAGCGGGCGCCGAGGATGACGGCGATGAGGCGCTTGTTGCCGCGGGTCGCGGTGGCGACGAGATTGTAGCCCGAGCCGCAGACGAAGCCGGTCTTCATGCCGTCGGCGCCGGGATAGCGGTCGATCAGACGGTTGTAGTTGCGGATGACCGCCTTGCCGAGCTTGATCGCCGGGATGCGGAACAGGGCTTCCTGCTCGGGAAAATGATAGATGATGGCCCGCGCCAGGATGGCGAGGTCGCGGGCGGTGGTGATCTGCTGTTCGTCCGGCAGCCCGTTCGGGTTCTCGAAATGCGTTCCGCTCATGCCGAGATGGGCGGCGGTGGCGTTCATCTCGGCGACGAATTCAGGCATGGAGCCGCCGACACCCTCGCCCACCACCCACGCCATGTCGTTTGCGGACTTGACGAGAACCATCTTGAGCGCGTTGTCGAGGGTGACGACCGTGCCCGCCCGGAAGCCCATCTTGGAGGGCTGCTGCGCCGCGGCGGCGGGGGAGACGGTGATCGGCGTGTCCATGGTGAGACGGCCGTTCTTCACCGCATTGAGCGCCACGTAGACCGTCATCAGCTTGGTGACGGACGCCGGATGCCAGGGCCGGCCGGCCTCCTTCTGCTCCAGCACCTTGCCGGTATCCGCTTCGACCAGCAGGATCGGATTGGCCAGCGCCGGTGCCGCAGCGGCAAGGACGAGCGCGAGGGTTGCTGCAACGAGGCCGAGAAAAGATGCTCGGGCGGCGGGACTGGAGTTCGAGCGCGCCAACCGATCCGCTCCCTTGAGAAATTGCGGGCAAAGCCTGCCCCTCAATACCCGGTTTCGCTTATCCGGAAAAGGCGAAATCCAAACCCCGCGTCCCGCGCCGCTGGGAGAGCCGCAATTCGGCTTGCCACAATCTTGCCCAACTTGATCAAAGTCGCACGGCGGGCGCGCGAAATCTTGGACGTGTCCTTGGCGCCCGGCCCGTCGCCGTCAGGTCTCCACCAGCGGGCGCGCCTCGGCGTTCTCGGCCCGGTCCGCGGCGGTCATGAACTGGGCGCGGGCCAAAGTGGTGAAACGGCCGCCGAGATTGACCAGTTCGTCGAAGCTGCCGGCCTCAACCACCCGTCCGTTCTCGAACACCAGGATACGGTCGGCATTGCGCACGGTGGCGAGGCGGTGGGCGATGACGAAGGTGGTGCGGTTCTTCATAACCTCGTCGAGGGCCGCCTGCACCTTGGCCTCCGTGGCGGCGTCGAGGGCGCTGGTCGCCTCGTCGAGAATGAGGATGGGTGGGTTCTTCAGCAAGGCCCGGGCGATGGACAGGCGCTGGCGCTCGCCGCCGGAGAGCGCGCGGCCGCGCTCGCCGACCACGGCCTCAAGACCAAGCGGGTTGCGCTCCACCAGCTCCAGCGCCTGGGCCCGGGCGAGGGCCTCGCGCATTTCCGCGTCGGTGGCGTCGGGCTTGCCCACCTTCAGATTGTCGGCGATGGAGCGGTTGAACAGCAGCGGCTCCTGGAACACCACGCCGATGGCGTGGCGCAGCGAGGCCAGCGAGACGTCGCGGATGTCGTGGCCGTCGATGCGGATGGTGCCGGACTGGGGATCGAACACCCGGTGCAGCAGGGCCAGCGCCGTGGACTTGCCGGCGCCCGTGGTGCCGACGAAGGCGAACGTCTGGCCGGGCCGGGCATGGAACGACACGTCGCCCACGGCGGTGCGCTTGCCGTCGTAGGAGAAGGAGACGTCCTCGAACACGACGTCGCCCGAAACCGGCGGCAAAGCCGGCGCGCCGGCCCGCTCGTGCACGGCGCCCACCGTATCCAGCACCGCGAAGAACTGGGCGAGGCGCGGCGCCGAGAGCATCAGCCGGTTGAAGAACATGACGGTATGGTCGAGCCGCCCGATCAGCATATTGGCGAACGCGACGTAGGTGACGATGTCGCCGATGGCGGCCAGGCCCTGCATGTAGAGCCAGGTGCCGATGAGCAGGATGGCGAGGATGGTGAGCGTGGTTGCCGCCTTTGTGGCCATGGACACCATGGCCCACCACGAAAGCACCGGAATCTGCACCGCCAGCACGCGGCTCACCGTGTCCCTGAGCCCGGAAACCTCGGCCTCGGTGCGGGTGTAGCTCTGGATCACCGCCACGTTGCCGAGGGCGTCGGAGGTCTGCTCGGCGAGGTCCGAATTGTATTCCTCCACCTGCCGCTGCATCGCCTCGGTGCGGCGGATGACGAAGGCGGTCACGATGCCGAACACCGCCATCAGGACGATCAGCACCAGGCCGAGCCGCCAGTTGATGAGGATGCCCACGGGGACCAGGATGATGAGGGAGAGGACGGCCGCGCAATCCTCGCGGAAGAACGAGAGCCACAGGCCCCACAGGGCATCGACGCCCTCCAGCATTACCTTCAGGAGACGGCCGGAATGGGTGGTGCCGTGGAAGCTCAGCGGCAGCTGGAGCACGTGCTCGAAATACTGCGTCAGCACGCCCAGCCGGCGGCGGTGGGACAATCGGTCGGCATGCAGCGAGATGAGGACGCCGGCGGCGATGTTGAACAGGCCGAAGCCGACCCATGCGGCGAGCAGCGGCACCAGCTCGTCCGCCCGGGGCAGGCGCGCGGCGGCCTGGGCCGTGGCGAGAGCGTCGATGATCCGCCCGAACAGGATGGGCTCGGCGAATTGCGACAGGGCGAGCAGGAAATTGGAGCCCGCGAGCACCGCGCCGAGCCGGGCTTCGGGCCCCAGCAGGCTGATGGTACGGGCGTAGACGCGCAGAAGACTCATCAAGAGGACTCCGGCCGGTTCGTGCCAGAAGAGCGGAGGCTGCCGCCCGGCGCAAGGGGCGCACGGGGGGTGCGCCCGGCCTCAACGCGCGAGCCATAGGAAGGGGTTCCGGCCGGAGAGGGCGGTCGGCGGCCAGCGCGGCGCCGGCTTTACATTGACTTTTCGGGTGCCCCTGTGTATCGGACCCACTTCGCGTGGGCCGCTGGGCCTGCACTCCCGAACCCGACCGGAAGAAGCCCGCCCTTCGAGGCGCGGCGGAACACGAAAGCGAGACAAGATGTTCGCGGTCATCAAGGCTAACGGCAAGCAGTATCGCGTTGCCGCCGCCGACGAAATCACCATCGACCGCCTCGACGCAGAGGTTGGCTCGATCTTCACCTTCCCGGTGCTCATGCTGGGCGGCGCTACTGTCGCCGTCGGCGCTCCCCATGTGGATGGCGCCACCGTCACCGGCGAGGTGGTCGAGCAGACCCGCGGCGACAAGGTGATCGCCTTCAAGAAGCGCCGCCGGCAGAATTCGCGCCGCAAGCGGGGCTTCCGCGCCGACCTCACCGTCGTGCGCATCACCGAGATTTCCGGCCTGGGCGAGACCGTCAAGGCCGAGCCGAAAACCACTGGCGCGCCGGCTTCCGAAGCCGCTGCCGACGCCTGACCTGAAGATCGAGGAGAGCGACAATGGCTCATAAAAAGGCAGGCGGCTCGTCCCGTAACGGCCGCGATTCCGACGGCCGGCGCCTCGGCGTGAAGCGCTTCGGCGGCCAGGACGTCATCGCCGGCAACATCATCGTGCGCCAGCGCGGCACCAAGTGGCATCCCGGCACGAACGTGGGCATGGGCAAGGACCATACCCTCTTCGCGCTGGTGGAAGGCAAAGTGGCCTTCCGCACCAAAGCCAACGACCGAACCTACGTATCGGTCGTTCCTGCCGCCGCCGAGGCGGCCGAATAAGCGGCGAGACCTGAAATGCAGGATCCCGCCGATCTCGTCGATCCGGTGGGCGCCTGAGCAGGCAGTACCCTCAAGCTCAGACACGAACCGGGGAGACGGGACACGTCTCCCCGGTTTTCGTTTGACCCGTGCCTTGAGGAGCCCGCCATGACCCTGTGCGAGACGCCGTCCGGAGCCCTGCTCGCGGAGAACTGTATCCCCGTCCTCGAAACCGACCGGCTCGTGCTCCGCGCGCCGCGCCTCGAGGACGTTGCTGCCGTCGCGGAGCTTGCCAACAACCGCCGGATCGCGGAGATGACCGCGAACCTGCCCTTTCCCTACAAGGCGTCCGACGCCCACGCCTTCGTCGAGACCCTGGCTGCCGCCCCGGATGCCGCCACCTTCGCGGTGTTCATGAAGGGCGAGGGAGCGCTCGCCTTCGCCGGCATGGTCAGCTTCGGCCGCCGTGCGCCCGAGCCCGCGCCGGAGATCGGCTACTGGATCGGCGAGCCGTTCTGGGGCCGCGGCATCGCCACCGAGGCGGTGCGCGCCGTCATCGACTATGCCTTTTCCGAGACCGACCTCCAGATGCTCCTCGGCTCCGCCCGCGTGGTCAATCCGGGCTCGCGTCGGGTGCTGGAGAAGTGCGGCTTCCAATGGTCCGGGGTGGGCCTGTGCCGGGTGAAGGCGCTGGGCGCCTCGGTGCCGGTGGACCGCTTCCAGCTCGACCGCCGCACCTGGGCCTCCATCCGCGCCTGGGGGTCCACCGCCCTTCCGCGCCATCGCGCGGCCCACTGAACCGACGCGGCTTGCGCCCGGCCCCCCGTCGCGTGCTCTCCCTCAAGCGGGAGGAGCGCGACGACGGGCGGCGGTGCGGGCGCGAGAGTTGGCCGGCGGGTCTTGCGCGCGGCAGCGGGGCGGGCCATCACGGCGCAGCCCCCTTTCTGCCGGATGGCGCCATGTCGAAGAAACACGAGAAATCCACCGACGATCTGCCTTACCGCCCCTGCGTCGGCCTGTGCGTGTTCAATGCTGCGGGCAAGGTCTTCGTCGGGCGCCGTCTCGGCGGGCCGGAGCATGTGGACGCGACCCATTCCTGGCAGATGCCTCAGGGCGGCATCGACAAGGGCGAGGAGCCCTATGACGCGGCCCTCCGCGAGCTCTACGAGGAGACGTCCATCCGCTCGGTGACGCTCATCGGTGAGGTGGACCAGTGGCTGTCCTACGATCTGCCCGGCCGCATCGCCGGCGAGGCGTGGAAAGGCAAGTACCGGGGCCAGACCCAGAAATGGTTCGCCTTCCGCTTCACCGGCGCGGATGGCGAGATCGACATCCTGCGGCCCGGCGGCGGCCGTCACAAGCCGGAGTTCATGGAGTGGCGCTGGGAGGATATCGACGCCGTGATCGGCCTCATCATCCCGTTCAAGCGCGGCGTCTATGAAGAGGTGGTGAAGCAGTTCCGCCGCTTCGCCCAGGGGTGACTCGCTCGCCTTACAACCCGCCGAACCAGGCGCCGAAATAGCCGGCGTAGAGCTCCGGCGCCTCCAGGTTCATGCAGTGGCCGACGCCCGGCACCGCGGCGAAGCGGCAGGCGGGCATCACCTGCGCCATCTCCCTCATGTCGGCCTCGGCGATCACAGCGTCCAGCATGCCCCACACCACGAGGTGGGGATGGCGCAGCGCCGCCATCTGCGCCTTCAGCGCGCCGCTCTTCGCCTCCTTCGTCAGGGTGTCCGGCGTGCCGAACCAGATGCCGTCGGACACCGCCATGACCTGGGCCAGGATGCGGTCGAACAGGCCGGCGCGGGCACCCGCGCCCGCCCGGAAGCGCGCCGGCCCTTCGGCGAGGCTCTGCGGCTCAAACAGGCTGGGCGCGGTCATGGCCATGATCTGCCGCGCCAAAGCGGGATCCGACTTCATCCGGCCGAAGAAGGCGGCCTTGTCCGGCGGGAAGTCGATGCCCTGCGGCCCCACCGGCGAGAGCGCGAGGACGCGCCCGAAGCGCTCCGGCTGCTTCAGCAGCATGCGGGTGGAGATGATGCCGCCCGTGGAATGCGTGGCGAGGTGGCAGAAGGAAATGCCGAGCGCATCGAGGGCCGCGATCATGTCGTCGGCGTGCTGGGCGATGGAATAGTTGGAGAAATCGGCGGCGGGGGCCGGCTTGTCGCTCTCGCCGCAGCCGCGCCAGTCCACCGCCACGGTGCGCACCCCGCGCGGGAAATGCGGCGCGGCGAGCTCGATCCATTCCTTGCTGGCGAGATTGCCGTGGATGAAGAGGACGGTCGTCTCCCCCTCGCCCCATTGGCGGCAGGCGAGGCGAAGACCGTTTACGTCGAGCATCTGCATGGTCTGTTCCCGGGGATGGGCGGGGCCGCAGAAGCGGCCCCGACGTCCTATTTGTTCAGTCCCGTCGGCGCCGCGGGCTTGGCGGCGGGCACTTCGGCGCTGGCGGGTGCGCCGTGGATCAGGCGGTCGACGCTGGCCGGCGCGCCGGAGGGAACGCGGCCGGTCTCCACGAAGTCCACCACATCCTCGGCGAAGGCTACCGGCTCGTCGGTGTGGATGAAGTGCGCGGTGCCGGGATAGATCTTCAACTGCACATCGCCTCCGGCCGTGTTCATGCGGCGCATGAAGGGCAGGATGAGCTGGCGGGAGAGGTCGTCGAGCCCGTTGAAGGCATAGCCGGGGATGAAGGGCTCCTTGTCGCCGAAGGCGAGGAAGATGGGCACCTTGATCTCGGTAAGGCGCTTGTAGAGGCTCTGCGGGTCCTTCTCCTGCAACTCCGCGACCATGGCGTAGATGTCGAAGATGAAGACATCCACCCACTGCTGCAATTCGCGCGGATCGCCCTTGATCATGCCGATGCGCTGGGCGGTGTGCAGGCGGGCATATTCGCTGTCGCGCAGGAAGTAGCCGTTGCGCTGCGGCGTGACCGCCCCGGTGACGGGGTCGCGGCTGCGGAAGTGGAAGAAGTCGTCCACCTGCTGGGCGGTGAGGTTCTTCTCCCGATCCCTGAGGCCCGTCTGGTCCCAGGTCTTCTTCCAGGCGTCGAAGTCGTGGGCATAGGCGGGATCGAACAGGTCCAGCTTCTTGCCCGGGGCGACCGTGACCTCGCGGGGATATTCCTCAAGGCCGGCGGGCGCCTCCAAGATCAGCTTGGTGACGGACTCGGGCCAGGTGAGCGTGTAGCCCAGCACGATCTGCCCGCCCATGGAATGGCCGAGATAGGCAGCCTTGGGAACCTTCAGCTGGTTCACCACCACCTCGTGCAGCACGTCGCGCATGTCCTGCATGCTGCGGGCGGGGCTCTTGTCGAGGTTGCCGGGGCCGGACATGCCGTAATGGGGCAGGTCCACGGCGATCACGCGTAGCCCGCGCTCCAGCGCGATGCGCATGATGTTGCCGTAATGCCCGCCGAACGCGCCCTTGCCATGGACGATGACCAGGACGTCGGGGTTCGCCGCCGTGCCGGCATATTCGTCCATGTAGCCGATGTCCCACGCGACGCCGCGGCTGTCCTTCGCCGTGGTCTTCTTCACCGGGAAGGGATAGGTGACGAACGTGTTCCAGAAGGACTTGTCGGGGGTGATGTCGGCCGCGACCGACGGCGTGCGATAGGTCTTCGCCACCATCTCGCGATTGCGGGTGAGGCGGGAGACGTCGCCCAGGAAGGCGGCCACGGTCGGGTCGAACTGGCGGTTCTTCAGGATGGGGAAGACGCCGTAATGGGCGACGGGGCTCCTCTCGTGCACGAAGTCCGCCCCGGGCACCTTCTCCACCGTGCGCTTGGCGCGATCGAAGGTGAGCCACTGGTCGTTCTCGATGTGCATGACGAGGGTGCGCGCCTTGATGCGCTTCAGCTCGGCATTGATGTTGTAGGTCTCGCCGGCGCGGTTGCGCCACAAAAGATCCACCGCATCGAACAGCAGCGCGCGCTTGTTCACCGCCGCGCCGGCGTCGGTGGTGGGCGGGTTCCAGTAGAAGATGTCCGGCTGCACCTTGGCCCAGTCCTGCTGGGAGCGGAACTGGAAGTCGAAGCCGGTCAGCAGCAGCACCGACCAGCCGAAGGCAACGCCCTGGTTGGGGTGCTTGTCCTTGGGCAG
Source organism: Xanthobacter pollutisoli (assembly GCF_040044995.1). Taxonomy (NCBI): domain Bacteria; kingdom Pseudomonadati; phylum Pseudomonadota; class Alphaproteobacteria; order Hyphomicrobiales; family Xanthobacteraceae; genus Xanthobacter; species Xanthobacter pollutisoli. The sequence continues at coordinate 10,888 of NZ_JBDZDP010000005.1, read as the reverse complement.
ATTGTAGTAATTGCCGCCCGTGGCGCGCCACTGCGGATCGCTCTCGATGGCGGCCGACATGAGCTGGAAGGTCCAGTTGCCCACCGGATCGCCGCCGTCCGACTGGCTGGTGCCGCCGATGGGCATCAGTCCGTCCATGAAGTCCGGGTGCATCACGCCCCACACATAGGTCTGGGTTGCGCCCATGGAGACGCCGGTGACGATGGACGCGCGCGCGACCTTCAGATGGTCGCGCAGCATCCGGTAATTGGCCTGCACCATGTCCTGGTAGCTGTACTGCGGGAATTTCTGCCCGAGCCCGCCGGACGGCTTGCTGGTGCCCCACAGGCCGAGGGCATCGAGCAGCACCACATAATATTGGTCGGTGTCGATGGCCTTGCCGGGGCCGATCACCGCGCCGCCGGAGAGCGCCGTGCCCTCCACCCACTGGGCATACATGTCGGTGGCGTCGCCGGAATAGAAGGAGTTCACCACCACGGCGTTGGTGATCTCGCCCGCGGCGTTGCGCTTGGGTGTGCCCAGCGCGATGTAGGCGGTCCTCAGCGGGCCGCCGCCCAGGGATTCCAGCGTCGTGCCGCCCTCGCCGCCGTTCGCCCACGTGTCCGGGCTGGCGAGATCGTAGCGGCCGCCGATCCGGAAGTTGGCCACGTCGTAGAATTTCTTGAGCTCGCACAGCCGCTCCTGTGAGCAGGCGGCGGTGATGGGCTTCGGCTCGGTCTGGGCCGCCGCCGGCGCCACGAGCATGGACGGGGCCAGGGCGGCAAGCGCCAGGCCCAGGGCAAGGGCGTACCTCATGTCTCCTCCTGCGGCCGGTCATTCTGCAGGCGCGCCGGCTGCTCAGAGAACAGCATAGGGATGCGGAAGAGGGAAGCGCGGCCTTGGCCGAGGCGACGGGGCCGCGTCCTCGCTCAGGCTGCCGGCTGCGCCGGGCCGTAGCGGCGCCCGGCCTCGATGGCGAGGCCGGTTCCCACCGAGCCGAAGGTGTCGCCCTCGATCACCCGCGCCTGGGGCACGCAGGCGCAGATGGCCGCCCGCACATGGCTGAGGCGGGTGGACCCGCCGGTGAGGAACAGCGCGTCGATGTCCCCCGCCGCCAGCCCCGCCGCGTTCAGGCAGGAGGAGATGCGCGCGGCGATGCGGTCGGCGAGAAGGCCGGTGTGGGCGACGAGGTCGTCATGGGCGATGCCGACGGAGAGGCCCGCCTCCAGCACCGCGAGGTCGAGCTCGGTGCGGCCGGCCTCGGCGACGCGGATCTTCGCCGCCTCCACGTCGAGGGCGAGGCCGTGGCCGCGCTCCTCCTCCACCGCCCGGGCGAGGCGCGCCACGAGGTCCGGGCGAGCGGCCTCCCGCTCCAGCTCACGGATGGTGCGGGCAGTGCGCCCGTCATAGAGGCGATTGATGGAGGACCAGGTGGCGAGGTCCTGGTAGAGCGCCACGGGCATGGCGAGCCCCTTGCGCTTCAGCGGGCTGCCGTGGCCGAGCAGGGGCATCACCACCGACAAGGAGAGCTGTCGGTCGAAATCCGTGCCGCCGACCCGCACGCCCTCGTTGGCGAGGATGTCGGACGAGCGGTCCGCCTGTCCCGCATGGCCGCGGGCGATGCGCACGATGGAGAAGTCGGAGGTGCCGCCGCCGATGTCCGCGATCAGCGCCAGCTCCTCCCCCGCCACCTGCCGCTCGTAATCGAGGCTGGCGGCGATGGGCTCGTACTGGAACGAGATGTCCGCGAAACCGATGTCGCGGGCGATGGCGGCCAGCACGTCCTGTGCCCGGGCGTCGCCGGCGGGATCGGCATCGACGAAATGCACCGGCCGGCCGAGCACCACCTGGGTCAGCGGCCCGCCCGCCGCCACCTCGCCCCGTGTCTTCACCGCGCCGAGGAAGGCGGCGATGACCGCCTTGAAGCCCAGCCGCGCCCGGCCCACCGGCGTCGTCTCCTCGATGAGCGAGGTGCCGAGCACCGATTTCAGCGACCGCATGAGCCGCCCCTGCTGGCCGCCCACATAGGCGGCCATGGCAGCGCGCCCCACCAGCGGCTCGCCCGTCCAGGGAAAGAAGATGGCGCTCGGCAAGGTGTCCGCCTGCCCCTCCAGCGCGGCCAGACGCGGCCCGCCGCCGGCGATGACGCCGAGGGTGGTGTTGGACGTGCCGAAATCGAGGCCGCAGGCGGTCATGGGACCTCCTCGCATGATCGGGGAGCGGAAGGGCGCGCTAGCTAGACCATGTTGCGCCGCAGCGCAAGGGGAGGAGGATGTGCGGTTACTCTCCGGACGCAGCGACGCAAATCCCCGTCGCGTCCGTTGCGCGCGGTGGGACGGGCTCTTTCAGCGTCGCTCGACCTGACCGGCACGAACGCGGGCACGCCTCGCCCAATCACGGCTCGACGGAGAGGATCAGATCCGGCGTCAGCTGCTGGGTGGGCATGATGATCTCGATGAGGGCCGGCCCCTCGGCTGCCAGCGCCCGATCCAGCGCCGCGGGGAATGCCGCATGGCTGTGTATCTCTTCCCCGTGGACGCCATAGGCCTGCGCCAACGCCGCATAGCTGGGATTGGTGAGCCGCGTTCCGCTCTCCCGGCCGGGGAAGTGGCGCTCCTGATGGGCGCGGATGGAGCCGTAGGCGCCGTTGTTCACCACGATCACCACGATGGGCAGCTTGTGATGCACCGCGGTGGCGAAATCGGGGGAGGCCATCTGGAAGCAACCGTCACCTGCCAGCGCCACCACAGCGCGGTCCGGAAACCGCAGCTTGGCGGCGATGGCCGCCGGCAGGCCGTAGCCCATGCAGCCGGATTTCGGCGCCAGCTGGGTGCCGAACGCCCGGTAGCGATAGAAGCGATGTAGCCAGATGGTGTAGTTGCCCGCGCCGTTGGTGACGATGGCATCGTCCGGCAGGACCTCCGCCAGATGCAGCACAGCCTTTGCCAGATCGAACCCGGCCACTTTTTCCGGCGGACGCTGATAGGCTTCATAGGCCGCGCGACCCTCGGCCCGCCAGCCGCGCCACCGGGTCGGATCCAGCGGCGTCAGATTCCTCACTCCGGCCACGAATTCCGGCGGCCCGGCGAGGATGGGAAGATCGGCATTGTAGACCCGGCCCAGTTCGTCCGCTCCGGGGAAGACGTGAATGAGCCCCTGGGCGGGGTCCGGCACGGCAAGGGCGCCGTAGGACTTGCTGGTGACCTCGCCGAGGCGGTCACCCACCACCAGCAGCAGGTCGGCGGCCTTCAGGCGCTCGGTCAGGGCCCGGCTGGAGCCGAGGCTCAGGTCGCCCATATAGACCGGCGCGCGGTTGTCCACGATGTCCTGGGAGCGGAAGCCGGCCACCACCGGCAGATCATTGGCGAGGCAGAAGGCGGTGATGCCGGCCGAGGCCTCGGCCGTCCAGCCGCTGCCGCCGACGATCACCAGGGGCCGCTCCGCCGTCTGGAGCATCTCGCGCGCCTCGTCCAGGATCCGCGGCGAGGGCACTGCGGCGACGGGCTTGAAGGCCGGCGCATCCGCGACCGCGCTCATCTCGCTGAGCACGTCCTCGCCCACGGAGAGCACCACCGGACCGGGCCGGCCATGGGTGGCGATGTGGAAGGCTCGGCTCACATATTCTGGAATGGCCTCGGCGCTGGGAATGTCCGCCGCCCATTTCGTCATGTCGGCGAAGGTGCGGCTGTAGTCCATCTCCTGGAAACCTTCGCGGCCGCGATGGGCGCGCGGCAGCTGGCCGATGATGAGGATGAGCGGGGTGGAATCCTGGAAGGCCGTGTGCACCCCCACCGTCGCATGCATGGCGCCCGGCCCGCGGCTGACGATGCACACGCCGGGAATACCCCGCAGCTTGCCGTCCGCTTCCGCCATGTGGCACGCATTGGCCTCGTGCCGGCAGACGATGAAGCGCACGCCGTGGGCCTGATCGCGCAGGGCATCGAACACCGGCAACGCGCTCTCGCCCGGCACCCCGAAGATCGTGTCGACCCCGTTGATGCGCAGCGCATCCACCAGAATGCTGCCGCCCGAGCGCGAGGTACCGTCCTTGGCCGTGGTCATTTCACGCCTCCAGATTACGAGGCCGGCTGGAAGGCGCAGAGGGTCTTGATCTCGGAATAGAAATCCAGCGAGTGGCGACCTCCTTCCCGGCCGACGCCCGACTTCTTGAAGCCGCCGAAGGGCGCGCGCTCATCGCGCACGCGCCAGCAATTCACCCACACCGTGCCACTTTCCAGCGCGCCGCCCACCCGCTCGGCCCGATCCGCGTCGCCGGTCCACACGGTGGCGGCAAGGCCAAACTCGGAGGCGTTGGCGCGCGTCACAACTTCGTCCTCGTCATCGAAGACCGAGATGTGGGCACAGGGGCCGAACACTTCCCGCCGGCAGATCTCCGCATCATCCGGCAGGCCGGTCCATAAGGTGGGCGCGACCCAGTAGCCCTCCGCGAAGGGCGCAGGCACGGCGAGCGCGCCGCCGCCGGTGAGCAGCTGGGCGCCTGCGGTCTTCGCACTGGCGTAAAGGCCCAGAACCTTGTCGCGCTGCTGCGCGCTGATGGCCGGGCCAAGGCGCGTCTCTGCCGCCCACGGATCGCCCGCCGTCAACCCCTCGGCGGCCTGCACCAGGCCGGCCGCGAAGCGCTCGAACACGGGCCGCTGGACGAACAACCGCTCGGTGGTCAGGCAGACCTGGCCGCAATTGTCGAACACCGAGCGCGCGGTGCCGGCGATGGCGACCTCAAGGTCGCAATCCGCGAAGATCAAGGCTGGATTCTTGCCGCCCAACTCCAGGGAGACCGGGCGCGGCCCGCTGGACGCCGCCCGCATGATGGCCTCGCCGGTGCGCGTCTCGCCGGTGAAGGTGATGGCATCGACACCGGGATGGGAGACCAGGGCCTCCCCCGCCGCGCCGGCCCCATGGCCATGGACCACGTTGAGGACGCCGTCGGGCAGTCCGCATGCGCTTGCCATGCGGGCGAGGAGCAAAGCGGTGCGCGGGGAATGCTCGGACGGCTTCACCACCACGGCATTGCCGCAGGCCAGCGCCGGCGCCACCTTCCAGGTGAGCAGCAAGAGCGGCAGGTTCCATGGCGCCACGATGCCGATGACCCCCACCGGCCGGCGCGACACGGTGTTGCGCGCCCACGCGCCGCCGGCCATGGGGGTCTCGAACGTCGTCCCGGATGCCGCCTGCGCGTCGGCACGGGCGATCTGCGCGAAGGCACGGAAATTGGCGATGGCGCGGGGTATCTCCACCTGAGTGGTAGGGGTGACGGGCTTGCCCGTATCAGCGATCTCCGCCGCCACCAGAATGGCAAGGTTCGCCTCCATGTGGCCGGCGAGCCGCTCCAGGAAGGCGAGGCGCTCGCCCAGGCGCGTGCGCCCCCACGGACCCTGGAGTGCGCCGCGGGCGGCGCTCACCGCCCGATCCACGAGAGCGTCATCGGCCTCCGCCACCAGGGCGGATGGCTGTCCGGTCGCCGGATCGCACTTCTCGAAGCCGGCGGAGAGCGGCACTTCCCGGCCGCCGATGAAGCAGGCTATGGACGCAAGGGAGCTCATGACTTCATCCGTTGGCGCGGCTCACTCTTCGACGAAGATCTCTTCGCGCCGCTTGCGGATGAAGGGCAGAGCCACGGAGACGAGGAGTGCTGCCGCCAGCAGCAGGAAGAACAGGCTGATGGGGCGCTCCAGGAAGATCATCGGATCGCCCCGCCCGGTGATGAGCGAGCGGCGGAAATTCTCCTCCAGCATCGGCCCGAGCACGTAGCCCATGAGCATGGGCGCGGGCTCCGCGTCCAGCTTGCGCAGGATGTAGCCGAGCACGCCAAAGCCGATCATCACATAGATGTCGAAGACCGAATTGTTCACCGAGTAGACGCCGATGGAGCTCACCACCACGATCAGCAGGAACAGGAAACGGTAGGGCAGGCGCAGCAGCTTCACCCACAGCCCGACCATGGGCAGGTTGATGACGATGAGCATCAGATTGCCCACGAACATGGAGGCCACGAGCCCCCAGAACAGGTCCGGCTGGCGGTTGATCACCATCGGTCCCGGCGCGATGCCGTGGAGGGTGAGAGCGCCCACCATCACCGCCATGGTGGCGCTGGTGGGAAGCCCCATGGTGAGCAGCGGGATGAAGGAGGTCTGCGCCGCGGCGTTATTGGCCGATTCCGGCCCTGCCACCCCCTCGATGGCGCCCTTGCCGAATCGCGAGGGATCGCGTGCCACCTTCTTTTCCACCGCATAGGAGGAGAAAGCCGCGACGGTCGCGCCGCCGCCCGGCAGGATGCCGAAGACCGTTCCGATGAGCGTGCCCCGCCAGATGGCGCCGCGGGCCGCCTTGAGAACGCTCCAGCTCGGCCAGAGATTGGTGATCTGGGCCGAGTGGATGGCCCGGCTGGTGTCGTCTTCCAGATTGCAGATCACCTCCGCCACGCCGAACAGGCCGAGCGCCATGGCGACGAAGCTCACCCCGTCGGACAGCTCGATGAAATCGCCGGTGAGGCGGGGCATGCCGGTGTTCACGTCCATGCCCACCATGCCGATGAGCAGGCCGAGCACGATCATCGCCACCGCTCGGAACAGCGAGCCATTGGCCAGAACCACCGCCGAGACGAGGCCGAACACCATAAGCGAGAAGTAATCCGGCGAGTTGAACGACTGGGCGATTGCGGCGAGCGGGGGCCCGGCGAAGGCGATAACGAGGGTGCCGAAACAGCCGGCGATGAAGGAGCCGATGGCGGCGATGGCCAGTGCCTCGCCCGCCCGGCCCTGGCGTGCCATGCGGTAGCCGTCGATGGCCGTGACCACCGAGGTGGATTCGCCCGGTATGTTCACCAGGATCGCCGTGGTGGAGCCGCCATACTGGGCGCCGTAATAGATGCCCGACAGCATGATGATGGCGCCGATGGGGTTCAGCGCGAAGGTGGCCGGCAGAAGCAGCGAGATGGTCGCCACCGGCCCGAGGCCGGGCAGTACGCCGATGAGCGTGCCGCACAGGGCGCCGATGAGGCAGAAGAACAGGTTCTCCGGAGCGAGCACGACGGAGAAGCCGTGCAGCAGGAGGCCGGCGGTCTCGATCATGGCAGCACGCGCATCTGCACGCCGAGCCCCCAGACGAACAGCGCGGCCGATCCCACCGCTAGGACGAGGCCGAACAGCATGCTTTTCCAGAACACCGCATCCCGCGCCGCAAAGCTCGCAAGGGCCACCTGGGCGAGGATCGCGGCAATGAGGCCGAACCTGTCGAGCAGCACGGCGAAGGCGAAGAACGACAAGAGGATCAGTGCGGCGGTCCGCAGCTGGATGACGCCCGGATCCGGCCCCTCGACGATCATGCCGCGGACCAAAAGAAAGGCGCCCATGGCCGCCAGCACCAGCGCCACGCCCAGCGGGAAATAGCCGGGCCCCATCTGCCGCGCCGTGCCGATCTCCAGACCGGAAATGTACCAGAGGGCGAAGGCCGCAATGGAAAAGAGGAGGAGGCCGGAATAGAAATCGACCCCGCCCCGGACGAGCTTGAACATCATCACCAATATTCCCCAACGCCTGTCGGCAGGGGGCGGCCTGCGCCCCCTGCCTGGTTGGCTAGGAGTCGGTCCCGATGAAGGATCGGCCTCACTTGGCCTTGATGACGTCGATCAGGCCGGACCATTGCTTCACTTCCTTCGAGATGGAGGCCGCGAATTCTTCCGGCGTGGTGTAGACGGCCGTGGCGCCGATCTTGGCGAAGGCGTCCTTCACCTCGGGGTCCGCCGCCATCTTCTTCAGCGCCTCCGACATGCGCGCGACGACGGCGGGAGGCGTGCCCTTGGGCGCGATGATGCCGTTCCAGGACTCCACCAGATAGTCCTTCACGCCGGCCTCCTCGACGGTGGGCAGATCGGGCGCGAAGGGGCTGCGCTTGGCCGAGGTTACGGCGAGGCCGCGCACGGTCTTGGCCTCCATCTGCGGAAGGGCGTCGGTCATGTTGGTGAAGGAGAGGTCCACCTCGCCGGACACCACCGCGGCCGTCGCCGGCGCGCCACCCTTGAACGGGACATGCACGAGGCTGGTGCCGGTGCGGGCATCGAACAGCTGCACCGAGTAGTTCATCAGGCCGCCGGCGCCGCTGGAGCCGTAGCTGAGCTTGCCGGGATTGGCCTTGGCATAGGCGATCAGCTCGGGAATGGACGTGATGGGCAGCTTGGGATTGACGATCACCGTCTGCGGGATGGAGCTGACGATGCCGATGGGCTCGATATCCTTCAGCGGATCATAGCTGGTCTTCTGGGCCACCGGCGCCACGGAGACGGCGCCGACACTGCACATGCAGAGGGTGTAGCCGTCGGGCGCCGATTTGGAGACGAAATCCGTGCCTACGATTCCGCCGGCCCCGGGCTTGTTCTCCACCACGACCGTCTGGCCGAGATCCTTCTCAAGGAATCTGGCCGCGATGCGGCTGGTCAGATCCGTATAGCCCCCCGGCGCATAGGGGACGACGAGCTTGATGGCCTTGCTCGGCCATGCGTCCTCGGCCATCGCCCCGGAGGATGCCAGGACGGCGAGGGACACCAGTGCTACGGCGAGTCGCTTCATGCCGCTCTCCTCTATATCCGGAAGACCCGCACAGCGGCGCTGCCCGGTACATTTTGGCCGGATCGGCTGCTCTCCGGGGCCACAGGACGTGCGCGAAGGGTTGCGCACGAACAGCAGCGCTGACGATGCCGCCACCCGGCTTCTTCGGCCCGACGCTCTATTAGCTTAATAATTTAGCTATGCGACAAAGTCAGTCAAGCCATGAAAATGAGCAACCGCTGCTGTCGGATAAGGCAATCGCTCGAGGGGCCCGGGCACCCCAAATAGAAGCCGCCAGCGGGAGCAATGCGCGTTGAGCTCGCCAATATTGGAATCCGGCATAGGCCGATGTCACGCGCGACCTCGCAAAAGGGATCGAGGTTGCTTGACTACCTTTGTTACATAGCTAATTCTCGGCCCGGTTTTCCGGCCACGGTCCGTGGTGCCGCCTGGTCGCCTTGCATCTTCCTTCCACCATTCGAGGGTTCCCATGGCGATCTCCAACTCCGTGGACACCGGCTTTCGGCCTGCCCTGGCGCGGCTCGCACAGGATGGGCGGATCCGGGTCTTCAACGGCGAGGTGGACCACCACCTCCAGATCGCCGCGTTGATGAAGAAGCTCGATGGGCAGGAGATGCTCCTGTTTCCCAAGGTGAAGGGCTACGGGATCCCGGTGATCGGCAATCTCCTGGCGAGCCGCGAGAATTGTGAATCGGCCTTCGGACGCGACTTCAACGGCATCCGCGAGATGATCTCCCAGGCCCTCAGCGCTCCTCTCGCGCCCCGATTGGTGGAGACGGCGCCGGTGCACGAGGTGATCGAGACCTCGGACATCAATCTGTCCGCCGAGATCCCCGCCCTCTTCCATGCCCCCAAGGATGGCGGGCGCTACATCACGGCCGGGATCGTGGTCGTGCGCGATCCCGAGACGGGCATCTACAACGCCTCCTACCACCGCCTGCAACTGCTTGGGCCGGACACCCTGGGCATCAAGCTCGATTTCGGCCGTCATCTGCGTATCGCCTACGAGCGGGCACAGAAGAAGGGCGCTCCCCTCCCGGTCGCGGTCTGCATCGGCTCGGATCTGGCCCTGCACTTCACCGCTGCCACCATGGGGTCGCAGATGCCGGAGCACATGGATGAGCTGGCTGTGGCGGGCGGCCTGGCCGGCCGGCCGCTTTCCGTGGTGAAGGCCATCACCCAGGACCTTGTCGTGCCGTCGGAAAGCGAGTTCGTCCTCGAAGGCGAGATCCTGCCGGACGGCGGCCTTCCGGAAGGCCCGTTCGGCGAGTTCATTGGCTTCGCCGCGCCGGCGGCGCCCGCGCCCGTGCTCAAGCTGACCGCCCTCACCCGCCGCGCCAAGCCGATCTATCACGCCATCAACGGCTATGGTCGCGAGACCATCATGCTGCGCAAATACGTGTTGGAAGCCAGCCTCCTCAAGGTGCTGCGCGCATCGGTGCCCATCGTCACCGACGCCGAAATGACCGCGGGCGGCCTCCATCGCTTCCATGCGGTGGTGCAGGTCAGCAAGCAGATGCCCCAGCACGAGGGGTTTCAGCGCAACGCCATCTTTGCCGCGTTCGGCGCGTTGAAGGATCTGGACCTCGTGATCGTGGTGGACGACGACATCGACATCCGCGATCCCGCGGACGTGGAATACGCCCTCGCCACGCGCATGGAGGCCTCGAAGGATCTCCTCGTCATGCCCGATGCGCGCGGGCATGAATATGTGCGCATCGGTAAGAACGGCATCCGTGCCAAGCTGGGCATCGACGCGACCGTGCCGGTGGACGAGAAAGAGCGCTACCGTCGCGTGGCATTCGCTCCGGTGGAGATTTCTCCCGGCGCGTTCGGCGCCGGCGAGAAGCCGATGCTGGATCTGCTCTGAACGCGTGGCGGCCGGTCTGGGTGGGGGCACACGGGGGAGCGCCCGGGGTTTCAGCTGGGCCGCAACCGTGTCAGGCCTTGCGGGCAGCGATGCCGTTCATCCGCTTGGCGGCCTGATTTCCAGCCTCCGGCGGGCTCGGCGGCATCTCCATGACAAGGACGACGCCACGGTTGACCCGCGTTTCGGGCGGGTCGGCAAGCAGACGATCGAGGACACCGGGCCGCTCACCCAGGAGCGGATGAAGATGTTCGAGGAGGAGGAGGTTCTCCCGAAGGCCGAGGCTTTCATGAAGAAGGCCAAGGACGTCAACAGGCCGTTCTTCATCTGGCTTGACGTTGCCCCCAACTTCTATCCAGCGGTGAGTTCGCTCTGGCGGTGGGGTTTGGCCTGTTCGGCGGTGTGAGCGGCGGGGTCTGGCGCGGAGCTTCTGGCTAGGCGCAGCGGCAGATCCCGTCGC